>CALHGE010000022.1 GCA_938029725.1 uncultured Flavobacteriaceae bacterium | reverse complement strand
CAGCGTTCCAACGCCCTTAGAACAAGAACGCATTCAAACTTACCTCGCTATTAAATACGGCATCACTAAAAATAGTGCTGACAATGGCAGCACCGCTGAAGATGAAGCCGATTACTTTGCATCAGATGGAACTACCGTACTTTGGGATTACTCTCAAAACACACCCTACCACAATGATGTTACCGGTATTGGTAGAGATGATGCTACGGCCTTAGACCAGCCAAAATCAAAAAGTAGCAACAACGCAACTATTGTAACGATAGACAAAGGAGGCGCTTTTACTAGTGATCAAGATTTTATCGTATGGGGTAATAATGCAGCTACTGGCATAAGATCCTATATCAATAGTAGCATTTATACCAAATACAGCAATAAAGTGTGGAAAACAGAAGTAAGCGGAACACCAGGAAATGTGACCTTGTCGATTGATATAACGGACCTTGGTTTTGACTTACCTAATGGAACAGTAGCTGACTTTGCAGTATTGATAGATACAGATGCTGATTTTACAACAGGAGCTTTAGAGTACACAACAGGTGCTACCCTCACGAATGGTGTTTTAAGCTTTACTGAAGTTGATTTTACCAACAGTAAGAACATGTTTTTTGCTATCGCAATGACACAAAAGATAAATGCGGTTAGTGATGATTTTTCAAGCATCCCATTATTTTCTGGTGAAACAACCACTAGTGTATTTACGAATGACACGCTAAACGATACTCCTTTTGTAACAGATGATGTCAATGCTTCTATAGTAGCAGATGGTGGTTTAACCGGGCTTAGTATAAACCTCGATGGAACCTTAAATATTCCCGCAGGGGCTATTGGTGGTTTGTATACTATTAGCTATCAAATTTGTGCACCAGCATTAATCCCTTGTGATACGGCAGAGGTGCTTCTTTTTATAGACATTGATACCGATGGCGATGGCGTTTTAAACACATTTGATTTAGATGATGACAACGATGGTATTTTGGATACAGATGAAGGTTTTCTAGATTTAAAGGCCAATGGCGGTATCAATCCTGCAACAGGGGCTACTTGGGTGACAGGTGACACCTATCGTCTAGTATTTGTTTCGAGTACAAGGCGTAATGCAGCCTCGAGTGATATCAATGATTACAATGCACACGTACAAACTGCCGCGAATGCAGCAGGATATGGTAGCGTTACCTGGAAAGCAATAGCTTCCACAACAGCTGTTACTGCGATTGATAATACAAATTCTGCTGCAACCGATGCCGATGGGGCCTTTTTCTTAATGGATGGAGCCACTGTAGTGTCTAATGATAAAGCAGATTTTTGGGATGGTTCTCATATACTAGGCATAAATATTACTGAGACTGGTAGCGCTACAATACCTCATAATGGTCCTTGGGGTACCTGGTCTGGAACATGGACAGGTAGCACTTTCGATGGTACAGCGGTAGCCTCTAGAGAACTTGGTACAGTCGCACCAATGATTGGTCTTGCTATCGCTAGAAACGGGTATTGGATAAGGCGTGCTGGAAACACACAATTAAGTGCAAACACAGGTTTAGGTTACATTTATGGAATGTCTGAAGTGTTAAGGGTTAGTGGGGCCGTTCACGTGTTAGATACCGACTTGGATGGCGTGCCAAATTGCTTAGATTTAGATAGTGATGGCGACGGCTGCCCAGATAGTCTTGAAGCGGGTTTTACAGATTCTGATGCTGATCAAATTCTAGGAACTTCACCCGTTACAGTTGATCAAAATGGCCTAGTAACAGGTCAAGGAGGCTATACAATACCAGCAGATTTAGATACAAATAGTGTTTATGACTTTAAGGAGTTTGGCGCGTCACCGATCATAACCCTACAACCTAGTGGTCAAAAAGTTTTTATTGGTGCCAATGTTATCTTTAGTGTCACAGCAACTGGTGCAGACCAATACCAATGGCAAGAAAGTACTGATGGTGGCCTTAACTTTACTGATATTAGTGAGGGTATTGAATACTCTGGTACCACCACGAATGCGCTTACCGTACTTGCTGTACCGCTTCATAAAAATGGTTTTATGTACCGCGTAATTAGTTCAAAGACTTCTTTTGTCTGTGAGCAAACAGTATCAGATGAAATCACCTTAGCCGTTGGCCCAAGAAAGATAATAAGCAACCGCAGAATTACGGTTAGAGTTAAAAAGAATTAGAGGCACTAACACCTGAAGTATTTTGTAGGTTTAGTATGGCTAAAATTTCGAGCCCCCTTGATACCTCCGGCACAAATTAAGCTTTTTAGAAAGCCTAACTTCCTTATGCTGAAAGCACTATAAAAAAGACTGTGAAATTGTGTATATCTATTCTCGTTTTTGGCTTTTTCACCTATAGCTAAGCCCTATATTTGGCAACCTTAAAAGAAAAAGATATGAGCGCAACGTGGTATGAGTGTAAGGTAAAGTATAGAAAATTTGATGAAACTTCAGGCATGCAAAAGGTAAAAACCGAACCCTTTTTAGTAGATGCCATTTCGTATACTGAGGCCGAAAGTAGGATTACACAAGAAATGTCAGCCTATTTGAGTGATAGTGATGAGATAAAGATCACGAATATTAAAGTGGCTAATTATGCTGAAATACATCCCTTTGAGAATTCTGACAGGTGGTTTAAATCACGTGTGGCTTTAATCGCCTTCGATGAGGAAAGTGGTAAAGAACGCAAAACAAATATGTATCTATTGGTGCAAGCCAATGATGTAAAGGAAGCTTTTGAAAACACTACTGGAGTTATGAAAGATACCATGGGAGAATACACCATACCTGCAGTTTCAGAATCTCCAATTATGGATGTTTTTCCTTATTTTTCTGGTGATGAGGATGAACTGGAACGTTTAGAAAAGTTTACGGCATTAAAAGATTCTGTACCCGTGGATACTACCATGGATGAAGAATTAGAAATGGCAGATGTCATTTCATCTGAGGAGGAGTAGTCCATGTAGTACGCTGTAATTTATAGTGGGTTTTTTAGAAAAATTTTTTATAATTTACTTTGAACAAAGCAGCTTTTACACAGTGTAATATCATAAGTTACCTGCTTCGGTAAAGCAAAAGCTAAACCCCTTAGATAGCGCCAATTACATGCTGTTTATTTCGTATTTAAAAGACACAAAAAAAGCCATGATTGTTACTCATGGCTTTTTTTGTGTCTTTATATTTTTTTAATTCGTTAGGTATGAAGTAAGTTCTTTATTACCTGTACGGTAATATACTTGTCCTGTAATATCATCTAAGGCATACATAGGTTCACGGTCTTTACCAAGGTTTATCTCACCTTCAATAGTTCCGGTTACTTTACTCACCTTTAGCAAGACAATATCTTTTTCATTTTTAGACATTATGAACATAAAGTCTCTACCGGCTTTCGTTGCTTTTAACCTAGCATTGGCTTGTTGAAATGCATGTACGGCATAGCCTGATGCTGCATTACCCAATTCACCGTACGCCGCACCAACTTGATTTACTAGCGCTCCTGCTGCGGCATCTTTTTGTCTGATATCGTTTTCTGCACGGGCCATGGCACCAGATATATAATAGGAAGTAGCGCCGATATAGGCTGCCCTGACAGAGGAAGCGTATAATAAAGCTCTTTTCCATCCCGCTTCTTTGGGTGCAGCATAATAGTTTTGGAATAGCAATGTGCCATCAAAGTTATATTTAGCTACATTTTGATCAGCATGTATAAAAATACCATCTTCCATAATTTCTAGCTGTGTTGGAGTTTCTTTACCCTGAAACGCTAAGCCGGTCTTCGATAGCTCGCTTACGTGTTCAGTAGCCATATCGACTATCTTAACAGTGCCAGAACTATAATCAAAAGCATAAATTTTACCCTGGTGCTCTGCGGTTAGATTCGGACTGGTTTGGATGCTTTTTTTCCACTTTAGTGTGCCTGTTGATTGATCTAAAATATTCATAGATGCTGTAGTGATGAATAAAATTGATTTTTCAAGTGGCACGATACCCACAACTGTGCCCGCTACCTTAACTGGTTTTTCAAAGCTTATGATTCCTTCGATAGGGTTCAGGAAATTGAGGAAATTTTTAGTATCAGTTCGGGTTACCAATAGAATACCATCGCCCGAATCCAAATAGTCATAAACCCCGCCTTTAATGTTGATTCCGCGACCTTTCTTTCCCCATTGGCCTTGTTTTGTTTGGTAATCAAATAGATTTATTTTGGTACGGTTACCATCATCAGGTAGCACCAGTAGTCCGTTATCTAAAAAACTGACTTGGCTTAAGGCGCCTTTAACTGCCAATTCTTTGTTCCAAACTAAAGTTCCATCATTGATATTATAGGCGTTGTACTTGCTTGTATATTTTATTTTTGGTGTGCCAGAAGTAGTCGTCATACCTGTTTGCCCTTCCTGTTGTGTTCCTAAATAAAACACGTCTCCTTCTTGAGGTTGGTAGTAGTCAAGTTGAAAATCTGTTGCTTGTACTGAATTCTCCACGGCCTCTTTCATCAAGGCGCCTAAGCCACTCAGGTTATCTAGTTGGGCATTTTCCTTGGAATTCGTATTCTTCCATATAATAGCGCCAGAATCTGCATTTAATTTGTAGTTATTGAATAGGGTAACCAAAAGTAGTTCTTGGTTGTCAAGTTCATTGACCTTAATAATACTTCCAAATTTTTCGTTCATTGACCAAGAAAGGCTGCCATCTGACATCTGAACTGAAACAAGAAGAGGTGCTCCATTCCAATCGGTACCTGCTACAAGAATTGCATCGGAGTTGTATAGAAGGTAGTAGCTTTTAATTTTTTTTAGTCCGGCCTTTTCAGAATTGAAAACTTCATTTCCACTGAACTGATCTATAAGGTGTAGTGTTTTGTTCGTTGTAACTGTAAAGAATGGGCTATTTGGTAGTTCTTCAAATGCTTCTCTACCCAAGTTACCATAAGCGCGTTTGCTCCAAGCAACCTCTCCGGTTTCTGTATCTATACCCATCAAGCCTTCTCTTGAGCTTACAACAAGGTTACCAAGAGCGGTAACCTCTTGCCATAGAATGTCGGTAGGTAGTTGTGTGTTCCATTTGACCTCTACTTGTGCAAAGTTCATTAGAGGACATAAGATTGCAATTGCAACTAGTAATTTAAATTGTTTCATAGCTTTAGATATACGTCTACAGATAACGCAGTTATCTTGAGTATATTACGAAAAGACTAACGATATAGACTATTCTGCAGCTATACGAATTGTCTAAAGTGATTTGAAAACTAGGTTATTCTGCATCCTTATAATAGCGAAGCTTTTAATGAGCGATGCAAAAAGGATGAAAACCTCAAGCAAAAACAGAAATTAATATTTTCTTTAAAATAAATCAAATAAAGAGGGTGAATATGCTATAGTTCAACCTTCTAACAAATTAGAGATTACTTCGAACGAAATATCTTGCATCTCTATATTTTAGCAGGGCTAACAACAAGTATTGAAAGGTTCACAACATTTTTTTTCTCTGTATTAAAGCTTGATTATGTTTGAAAAAAATAAAGCTTTGTCACATCGTTTAACCCTATTCACTTTAATTTGTTTTTTCTTCAACTATAGCTATGCTCAAGATAGTGATGGTGATGGTATTGCTGATACTGCTGATAATTGCCCTTTTTATGCCAACGCTAACCAATTGGATACTGATGGTGATGGTGTGGGTGATGTTTGTGATAGTGATGATGATAATGATGGTATTCTAGACGATCTCGAATGTTCAGGTGTCGTATGTATACAACCGATTGTAAATGAAGGATTTGAATCACCAGTAATTCCCAATACTACGTATCGTCTTTTGAATGAAAATTCTGTACCCGGGTGGCTTACTACTGCCACAGATAATAGAATAGAATATTGGTCTACAGGTTTTTTAGGGGTTCCGTCATTTGAAGGAAACCAATTTGTAGAACTCAATGCCACCCAAAATTCGGCTCTTTATCAAAACCTTTGCTTAACCCCAGGAACAACTATAGCTTGGTCAGTTGCTCACAGAGGGCGAAGGGGTGTAGATGTTGCCCGCGTTAGAATAGGTGCTGATCTGGCTACTGCAACTACTCAAGTGACCATGACCGATGGTAGGTCTGCTTGGGGCAGTTATACGGGTACCTATGTGGTACCTGTGGGTCAAGCCAATACAATCTTTATATTTGAAGCGGTCTCTACTGCGGGTAATAATTTAAGTGTTGGGAATTTTATTGACGGCGTTCAAATTAATGTCACTTCTACTCCTTCTTGCAAAGATTCAGATAATGATGGGGTGAATGATAATCTAGATATAGATGCTGATAATGATGGTATCTACGATATTGTAGAGTCTGGCAACGGAAGTCTTGATGCAGATAATGACGGCATAATTGATGCTAGCACCGGCGCTGTCGGAACAAACGGTATTTATGATGTTTTAGAAACATTTCCAGATAGCGGTATTATTGCAAGCATGTTTGAAACTACAGACACGGATGGTGATGGCGATTTTGATCTTGAAGATTTAGATAGCGATGGCGACGGGTGTTTAGATGTTCTAGAGGCTGGCTTTACTCCTAGCACGAGTATCACAGGTGAACTTTTGGGTACAGGCTATAACACTAGTAATGGCACGGTTACTGGAAATGTTGATGGCTATACTACGCCAAACGATTTAAACTCTAATGGCATCTATGATTTTCAAGAAGCTGCGAATCCTGCAATTACAAATCAACCTACAAATGTTACCATCTGTACGTCTTGTACGGGATCAATTTCAGTAATCGCTACGGAAACAGATACCTATCAGTGGCAAATCTTTGCGGGTGCCACTTGGTCTGATTTAAATGATACCGCGTTTTATAGCGGGACAAATACCCCTACCCTAAGCATTATAAACCCCTCACTAGCGATGAATACTTCTTCTTATCGGGTTGTGGTTAGTAGTTTAGCCAATATTTGTGCGCAACAAATCTCTTCTACCGCTATTTTAACGGTAAATGTGCACACTTTAATAACAAACAGAAGAATTACGCACAGGGTTCGAAAAAACTAGTAAGTTTTCTGTGTATAAAGTAATTCGGTATTCTTTGGTTTATACATAGGCTTGAAGCTTTTAATTCCATTTCATACAAATTGCATTACTACTACTCCCCTAGCACCACTACTATTTTATAAAATTAGTAGCAGTGTAAACTGAAACCAATATGAATCTATAAGTTTAGACTTGTGCGACGGCTCTTTGTGTTATTTAGATAAAGGAAAACGCGTTGTTCTAAATGATATGATGTAAATTACATGTAAACCTATGGTATTTACAATGATGGTATCCATACCAAGGTTGAACTTTTTTCACTAAAACTATGCGCACTTCTTTTTTCTTAGTAACTCTTCTTTTATTTATATTTAGTTGTTCTCCTAAAACAGAAACTGCTCAGCAGCTACTGCAAAAGAAAATTAGCAGCATTGAAAACGGACTTCAGCCAAACCTTCAAATTATAGGAGATAGCATTCCTAATTATAATATCGAAGAACGGATGCGAGAATTAGGTATTCCAGGGGTGAGTATTGCGGTCATTAATAAGGGTGAAATTGAATGGGCCAAAGGATATGGTATGGCTGATAGTTCTGAGCATCGAAAAGTTAGCACAAAGACGATGTTTCTAGCAGGTTCCGTTAGTAAGCCTATCGCTGCCATTCGAGCCCATCAACTGGCAGAAAATGGCGTGATCTCACTCGATATGGATGTTAACAAGTACCTAAAAAGCTGGCAGGTACCAGAAAATGAATTTACAGAAAATGAAAAAGTAACTACAAGAAGAATATTAAATCATACGGCAGGTTTAACGGTTTGGGGTTTTCCTGGTTATGATATGGGCGACACGATTCCTAGCGTAGTTAAGGTCTTAGATGGAGATGGAAATACTGCATCTGTTCGTGTGTATAAAGAACCCGGGCAAAGTTGGATGTATTCAGGAGGTGGTTATACCGTCATGCAACTTATGATAACTGATTTGGAGCATAAGAGCTTTCCTGAAATTATGAAGTTTAATGTATTAGATCCGTTGGGAATGACTTCTAGTACATTTGAAAACCCACTTCCAGCTAAATACCATTCACTTGCAGCCACGGGGTATAGAGCTAATGGTGAAGAAGTTGAAGGTAAGTGGCCCATTTACCCTGAGATGGCGGCGGCAGGTCTTTGGACCACACCATCACAATTAATCTTATGGGCTAAAGAGATTCAGCACACGCTGCAATCTGGAGCAGATGGATTACTTAAGAATCAAACCGTCAAGGAAATGCTCACACCCGGTATGAACGATCATGGGCTTGGCCCAGGCGTGAGCGAGTACACTTTTGGACATGGCGGTGCAGATGAGGGTTTTAGAACCAGATTGACAGTTTGGAAAGACGCTCCTGTTGCAATCGTTGTAATGGTGAACTCAGACAATGGTAGTATCATTCCAGAGATTCTATTGAGTTTTGCTAAAGCATATGAATTACCTGGCGTCGACCCAAGCACCCGAACGGTGATAGAACAATCAGAAGAGGAACGCGCAAAATATATCGGTAAATATACCTTTCCAGATCTTGGAGATGCCGCAATAGTTCTCAAAGAAAATGGTTTGGAAGTCACAGCAGAATTCTTAGAAGAACCTGTATTTATTCTCGCCGAAAGTGACACGCTTTTTTTTGATAAAAATGATGGTACTTATCTACACTTTTCGTTAGATGAAAATGTTGTTATCGGTTTAAAAGTGCAAGGCTATGAAGCTGAAAAAATGAAATAAAGAGGCGATGCATTTCAGTAGTTGAAGTAGCCTACTTCAACTAGGGCTAACTTATAAATTTAAAATACTAAGGTTAAATTTTAAGACCAACACCATATTACTTCCAAATTATGTTTTACGAAGGCCTTCTTTTATTGGTGTGAGATGGTATTTAAATAAATCATCTCAGCTCATTATCTAGATAAGATTTGGATTTCTACTCTTCTGTTTATTTTACCCTTTTCTTTGTTTCTAGTGTATAATAATGGTTTTTGCTGTCCCCAGCCTATAGTTTGGATATGACTGCTATCAACCCCTTGCTTAACTAGATACGCTTTAGTCGATTTCACTCTTTTCTCTGATAAAACCCTGTTCCTTCTAGCATTTCCGATAGCGGTATGACTTTCCAATAAAATGACCATATTAGGATTGTCTTTCATGATTTCAGCCAATTTATTCAGTTCCTCTTGGCCTTCAGGTTTTACATCATATTTATTTAAATCGAAATTTAGATGTTCTAAAATAAAGGCATCACTATTCTCAATCTGTACAGCGATGTCTGTACTATCGATAACTTCTTCTTCTATAAGCTCAGGCTTAGAAATTACTTCAGCTACTACTTCAGAAGGTAATTCTTCAATACCATTCGCTGTATAATTAATTGAATCAGCAACACTTGTTAAGCAGTTAGACCATAAAGCCTTATACGTGCCAAACGCTCTTAAGGGTATTTCTTTTTGATCATTAAACGCGAGTTTCTTATCGTCTAAAAACCACTCCAATTTGTTTAATTCGCCAAAACAACCTGATTTAGCCAAGCTTGCTTTTAAGAATACAGTTGCTCCTCTATTTTCTTTCACAAAGGTGATTTTTTGTTCCGGATCAGGGTTGCCAACTTTAATAACAGCAAAAGCACTGTCTGGAGAACACACTGGTCTAAGGATATTATTTTTACAGGAATATTCTAATGAGCCTCCCATTGTAATGTAGTAAATACCATCTTCCATAGGAGCCTTAAAGGTATGTTTGGATTTTTTTTTGAAATTATAACCGTAGAAACTTTTGGCACAAACCGAAGTGTAGCCTCTAATACCCCAATAGATTTGTACAATACAAGCAGGGCAATAATCTCCATTCCTTTTAGAAGCTATTCTAGTTTTGATTTTAACCGTTGCACCTTTTTCTACCGCCAAATACGTTGTTTTTTGACCGTTCATAGTTACGTCTGAAAAAGTAAGCTCACGATTGGCATACTCAATTTTTTTAACAGCGGGTGGAATAATAAAATCACACTGTGCATGTATGCTTTGGTACCCAAAGACAAGCGATAATACAGCACAAAATAGTATACTTCTCATATTTTTTAATTTGATTTTCTTACGAGCAGTTAAGCTTCATTTAATCTCATTCCTGCACCAAGTGAACAGCCTTGTTACGCCCTATTTGAAAAAAGTAATTTGAAGGCCTTCGCTGTAAGCTTAATCTTAACGTTAGGATAACTTATTTAGTGTTAAAAAAATACGAGATAATGTAATGCCAGTTTTTGCGAGATAAGTTTGCGGTAAAAAAACGAATCAGGAAGAGAACGTCTTAGGCTATAAAAATATCTTATCAAATTAATGACCAATTGGCGGTACTATTGTTTACTGCGGTATTTGTGAATCGTCTGCGACAATTTGACGATCCTCATAGGGCTATATTTAGTCCAGTAGCGCTAGTATCTTTTTATTGTGTTTCAGAAGCTAAACCAAAGAAACCGTTGTTATTATTAGGATTTCTCCAAAAAAACATATATTATATAGGTATTAATACTAAAACTAAAAAAAATATATGAGGCAACTAAAGATCACGAAACAAATTACAAACAGAGATACCAAATCCTTAGAAAAGTACTTTCAAGAAATATCAAAATTAGATTTAATTACTGCAGAGGAGGAGGTAGAACTGACCAGAAGAATACGTGAAGGAGATCAGATTGCCCTTAATAAATTAGTAAATGCCAATTTACGTTTTGTTGTTTCGGTTGCGAAGCAATATCAAGGAAGCGGTTTACGGCTTTCCGATTTAATCAATGAAGGAAATGTGGGCTTGGTTAAAGCAGCCAAGCGTTTTGATGAAACTAGAGGTTTTAAATTTATCTCCTATGCCGTATGGTGGATTCGGCAATCCATATTACAAGCGATTTCTGAACAATCGCGTATGGTGCGGTTACCACTGAATAAAATTGGTGAAATCAGTAAAATAAATAAAGTCTACTCGTATTTGGAACAGGCTCAGCAACGCAGCCCTAGCGCAGTCGAAATTGCTAGAGAGCTTGACATGAGTGCGACTCAGGTTAAACTTGCGATGAAACATTCAGGAAAGCATTTATCAATGGACGCACCTTTTCAAGAAGGAGAATCTTCTAATTTGTACAATCTGATACAATCGAAAGATGCTACCAGTCCTGATGCCAATATGATGAACGAATCCTTAAAAACGGACATCAAGCAGGTGTTAAAAACATTACCCAATAGAGAGAGTGAAATTATTCGTCTCTATTATGGTATCGGAGAACGAACACCGAAGAGCCTAGGCGAAATAGGTGAATTATTTGATATCACAAGAGAACGTGTGCGTCAAATTAGAGAAAAAGCGATTCGAATTTTACGAAAAAAATCACAAAAGGAAGTTTTAAAAGCCTATTTATAGGCAACTTAAATACCACAGTACTTAAAAAGCCAATTCTAAAAGAGTTGGCTTTTTATATTTAATTTATAGTTCTGTTTACTTACAAAGTATACTTCGCCAACAAGGCTTTTCTCAGCTAGAGCTATGGCCAATAAATTTCTGGCAAACCTGCAGCTTTTAATAGTTGGTTGTATGCAGAAACCTCTTTCGTTTTGATAGCTTGTAAGCTAGATTTTAAGGTGCTCCATTGTTTTAAATACTCTTGGCTAACATCTCGTGTTCCTTGTGTAACGGGTAAATTACCTTTACCAGTTCGGTTCAAAAAGGCTTTAAACTTTATTAAAAGCCGAGATTCAAACATATAATTACTTTGGTATGTACGCATTTCTTTTTGAAGAATAGTAGCGATCCAAGCATCAATAATAAGGTTTAAATTGGCTCCGTCAGTTTTTATTTGTTCAGATTTAGCTTCTTCAAGGACAAAATTCAACTGTCGTTTAATTTTGTAAAGGTCACGCACTCCCTTGGCCATCTCAGTAGCACCTCGATAAATAGCTTTTGATAACTGGTCTCTTTCTGTATACGCAGCAGCAGCATTTGCGATGCTATTTGCAATACGTGGGTCGATTTTTATTTCGAAGTCCTGAGATTGGGAGAACTCCCCCACCCTCAAACGCACTTTGTATTTGCCAGGAGCTGCATTATACGCTGATAAATCGCGGTTGGTGGTATACAATTCTTTCAAACAATCGAAACGACCAACTTTCATATTCCAGGTGTAGCGATGCGCGCCTATCTTTCGCTTTAATTGCGATTTTACTAAAGTATCACAGCCTACTTTCGCTAGCTCGGTAAATTCAGAATGAATGACTTCGCCTGACGCGTCTATTATCTCTAAAGACATGGGGGTATTTTCAGAAACTTTGGTGTTGAGCACATAATGAATCTGTGCGCCTTGAGGTGGGTTCTTTCCTTGCCCTCCATCAATGCTATATGCAACAGATAATTCAGAATAAAAATCGTTAGGTTTATAGAGGTATTGTTCTGCTCTGACGACCTCCTCTGAAATTTGATGCAATGGTGTTAAATCATCCAAAACCCACAAAGCTCTTCCTTGGGTTGCTACGACCAAATCTTTGCGTTTTACCCTTAAATCAGTTATTGGAACTTCAGGTAAATTGTTCTGTAAGGGCAACCACAAATTACCATCATCGAAGGAAACAAACATACCAGTTTCAGTACCAGCATATAATAAACCTTTACGATCTGGATCTTCGCGGACACTTCTGGCAAAAGTATTCTTCGGAATTCCGTTTACAATTTTTGTCCAGGTTTTACCATAATCATTGGTTTTGAAGATATACGGCGTAAAATCGTTCAACTTATAACCGGTAACTGCAATATATGCGCTCGCAGCATCATGTGGCGAAGGTTCTACAACATTAATAATACTTTCTTTGAGGCCTTTGGGTGTTACATTTGTCCAGGTAATACCACCATCTCGCGTTAGATGCACCAAACCATCATCAGAACCTACCCAAATCACACCTTCCTTCAAAGGTGATTCTTCAATGTTAAATAGATTGTTATAACTCTCTGCTGTAATTTGTTCATTACTGATAGGTTCACCACCTTTGCCTTGATGTGCTTTATCGTTTCGAGTTAGGTCTGCGCTAAGCTCTTTCCAAGTAACGCCTCTATCTGAGGATTTCATTACATACTGCGAACCGTAGTAAATTACATTAGGGTTATGAGGAGAAACGATTACCGGTCCGTTCCAATTCGCCCTGTACTTTAGGTTTTTTGGTTGTTCACCAGTAACCCTAGTTGGATATGGCATCACCATTCGGGTATTATCAATATCACGATCCCATTCTACAAAATTACTAGCAAAATAGGTGGAATACACATAACGTGGATTGTTAGGGTCTAGAGCAACTGAAGAAGATTCTCCTGCTCTCATGACATCCCAATGCATTTCTCCAATACCAGTATCAACCACTCTGTTATCTATGGCAATAGTACTATTATCTTGTTGCCCAGAGTATATGCGATAGGGATACCCGTTATCTGTAATCAAACGGTAAAATTGTCCGGTTGGTTGGTTGTACATGCTTGACCACGTTTTTCCGCCATTAAAAGTTACACTACCACCACCATCATTGGCATTGACTATGACATCACTATTGTTAGGGTTAATCCACATATCATGATGGTCTACATGACTGCCTTTTATTCCCTTAAAAGTTTTTCCTCCATCAATCGATTTCATGGCAAAACTGTTCATCACCCACAATTCATCTTCATCATTTGGGTCGGCTATGATATGCATATAGTACCACGAACGTGCATAGGTAGTAGCATCATTCGTCATTTGTTTAAAACTCTCACCCGCATCTTCCGAACGATATACTCCAGCTTTTTTTCCTTTTGCATCAATGGCGATGTAAACGATCTTAGGGTTCGCCGGCGAAATAGCAATACCCATTTTACCCTTTAATTTGGGTAGGCCTTTGTTGATTTCCTTCCAGTTTTTACCACCGTCGGTAGTTTTGTAGATACGACAGCCAGGGCCTCCATTGTGAACAACCCAGGGTTTGCGCCAAAATTCCCAAGAGGCTGCCATCATAAAATCAGGATTATTCGGGTCTACCGTAAGGTCTACAATTCCTGAATTTTCATTGACATATAAGATTTTATCAAAAGTAAGTCCACCATCTTCAGAAAGGTAAATACCCCGTTCTTGATTCGGCCCCCAAGGGTTTCCTTGGGCGGCAACATATACTTTATCAGGGTTTTCTGGATGCACATAAATAGCACTGATATGCCTTGTTTTTTCAAGGCCCAGGTGCTTCCATGTTTTTCCTGCATCGGTAGATTTATAGAGTCCGTCGCCATGAGAAGTCTTAACGCCCCGAACCGGTGATTCACCCGTGCCTACATAGATAATGTTCGGATTGGATGGCGCCGGGGTGATATCACCAATTCCGGTAGTGTTAAAATAGCCATCTGAAATATTGTTCCACGTATTTCCGCCATCTGTTGTTTTCCATACTCCGCCCCCGGTTGCACCCATGTAATACGTAAAGATGTCGTTAGCTATGCCAGTCACCGTAGTAGAACGACCTCCACGAAACGGACCTACATTTCGATATTGCATAGATTCATATAAATGCGGCTGGATTGCTGGTGTGGCTCCTTTCTTTTGTCCAAAACAAAAATTAGATAGCCCTAGAATCATTACAAAAGAATAGACGGTATTTTTCATTCGGTTGGGTATTTTAGCTATTAAATATACTAATTTATACCCTATTTCACTCTTTACCTTAACAACTGATTCTATAAGATATTTAAGGAATAAAAAACAAGGCTTTTTTTTATAGAATTCGGTGACCAGACTATTTTCTATGCTTAAAGTGAGGCGATTGATCGCCTAGGACTGCTGACAAAACCAAATTTTATTTGGATTCACATTTTTTAGCAAATGAAGTCAAGCTAATCATATCCATAAAACGCCCCATTTCACCTTTCATAATACCAATAATACTATGAGATGCGATTAGTATTCTTTTGATAGGTTTCTTTTCTTTTACAGACATGATTTTAATCATCTGCTTTGCTTGTTGCATACCTTCAGTTTCATAAATTGATAAAATGGTCACTGCATTTTCTTCATCGGTAATTTCTCTATATTTCGGAGCATAGCCTAATTGGGTAATCATGGTTTCTGCCAGTACCCATGTAGACCATGGGTTCTGCCCTGTTACTAAATTTTTGTCGTGACTAATATTTTCTAAGTACATGGCGCCTTCATTAAAACGGGCCCCTTGTGCAAGCATCTTGTCTTGCAACATAAACGGGAATATTGTTTCTGCATCAGCTATCAAAAGCAGCTCCTCCTTATTTGTGAACCCGCTTACCGATTTGTTTTCTAAAAGTGGCCGACCATTGTTTAATCGAACGTTCACCAAGGCCGCTGGGCCATGGCATACAGCACCCACTACTTTGTTAGCTTCATAGTAGGTACGTACGATCTCTTGTATGGCCCTATTTTCTGGAAAATCAAACATTGCACCCTTTCCTCCTGCAAAAAATATGGCATCATAGGCTTCGGCAATAACCTTATCTATCGGAATGGTGTTCGCTGTTTTATGTTGTGCATCTGTGTCATTCAAAAAAGCATAATCAAAGGGGCCCATGTCATCATCATCAATTATCACAGGAGACTTCCCTCCTAGCGGACTCGCAATATCTACCTCAAAGCCATTAGCTTGAAATACATAATAAGCACGTGCCAGTTCTGTTAATTCATATCCCGTAATTTTAGTGCTATTTCCCATAATATCAGTACTTGTAACTACGGCTAAAATTTTACCTCTGCGAGGTACTTTATTTTCAGATAGGTACGGCAGTTCAGCTACCAAAGTGCCTTCTAAAGCAAGATCTTTAGGTGGAATAAGACTCATAAACCAAACTCCGAAAGCAAAGAGTATCGTTACAAAACTAACAAACACGAGAACGCTCCATTTAAGAGCGCGATATTTTTTAAACATAACTTTTCATTTAGATTATAAGACGCTAAATACGATACAATACTTGGTAAATGATGTTGAAATGATAAATCCGTCAGAGAAGGGTATAATTCTGAGTCTAGTAAAGCCGCTTAGCGCGCAATTACTAATTCGTATTTCTATACTGTGATGGGGTGGTTTTTGCAAATTTCTTAAAAGCAGCATTGAACGAAGAAAGGCTATTGAAACCTGTATCATATGCAATTGAAGAAATTGTATATTTAGAAGAAGTTGTGTTCCTAAGAATTTCTTTCGCCTTTTGTACGCGGTAATAATTTATAAGAGTATTGAAATTCATTTTAGCATAGCTATTGATACTTGCTGAAATCATATGCTTGTTATACCCTGTCAATGCTACAAGTCTGTCTAAAGAGATCTCTGAAGACATATACATATCGTCTTTAGTTACTGCAGCTATAATCTCTTGATATACAAGAGCAGTAGCGGTATTGTCTTCAAATGATTGAGAACTCAGTTTATAGGCCTTTAATTTATATGCTACGAAGGTGAGTGTGTAAATAACTAGCGTATAGATAAGCGGCCCGAGTATGTATGGTATTTGGTCTTCAAATATGTTTAGTACATAAGAAACCCATATAAAGCTTATGCCTATAAGTACATATTGTAGCCACTTTAGTATAATTTCTTGTGGTTTTGTTTTTTTTGTATCCAATAGGCTGCGATGAAATATATACAAATGAACTGCCGTGCTGAAGATATAAATAGCCAAATGAAGGTATATGCCAAAAAGAAGGATATAGGCCCAATGTTTTCCGTTTTCTATAAACCATTGTTCTGAAATAAACGGACTTAGTAGCAACACAAGAAGGAAAGGAAGAATATGAAGGTATTGATGAATTGGCAACTTAAAATTTGGATTGATGAACGATTTCACATACCAATTAAGCAATGGTCCTATGAACAGTAATGTTGATAAGCCTAAGAAAATAAACAAAAATTCGAGATTATTATTAAATTGAAGTACAATAGACTTACCAACCCTAACTGCCATTAATAACAACAAAATAGCCAAAAAAACTTCTGATTTGCTTCTTTTCGTTTTTAAAAACCTAAAATAAATAGAGAGAATCAATCCGTGAATAAGTCCTGCTCCACAGATAATTATGAGAAGAATAGCTGCACTTTGCACTAGTATATTGAGCTTGGTTATAAAAGGAAGACGAGCTTGGGTAAAAGTTGTTACAGCTTTACCAATAAACTAGTAGTTGAACTTCTTAAAACCAATATCTTCGCGCGCTATATGTGGATGTATCTTGGTCTTTTAGCAGCCTTATTTTTAGGCTTACATAACTTATGTAAGAAACACGCCGTACAAGGCAATGAAGTTTTCCCTGTACTTCTAGGCACAATTTCATTTGGTTTTTTACTACTACTACCCTTTTATATTGGTTCTGTATATGATGCAGAGTATATGATTGAAATAGAATTATACATCACTGATATACCTTGGCAAACACATGGGTTTATTGCTATAAAATCAGCTATAATGGCTGCTTCTTGGGTGCTAGCCTACCAAGCTTTAAAACATTTGCCAATTACTATCGTCACTCCTATTCGTTCTGCCGGCCCCTTTTTTACCTTTATTGGAGCGATTTTTATTTATCAAGAAAAGCCGAACTTTTGGCAGTGGATTGGTTTTTTTCTAATCATTTTCTCTGTTTTGGGCTATTCCAGGATTGGGAAAAAAGAAGGCATTAATTTCAAGAGAAATAAATGGATATTCGCTATTATTGCAGCTACCTTTTTAGGCGCATCTAGTGGCCTGTATGATAAGTTTTTGATTCAGAATCTAAGTTTGAATCCGCAAACCTTACAGTTTTGGTTCTGTTTTTATACGATGGGTATGCTACTCGTTATTTTAACGATAACATGGTTTCCATTTGCTGAGAAAAGAAAAGCATTTACCTGGCGTTGGTCTATCCCTATGGTTGGTATTTTATTGGTGCTAGCAGATTATTTTTATCTCAAAGCTTTGCAAGACCCTGATGCTCTCATAATGTTACTGTCCGCTATTAAACGTAGTCAATTAATTATTTCGGTAGTATTAGGCGGCTTGCTTTTCAAAGAGCATAACAAGCGGCAAAAATTAATTCCCTTAGCAGGAATTATGTGTGGCGTGTTTTTGATTCTGTATTCCTAAGTCTCGTGTAATCTAAACACTTATAAGAGGGTCACTCTTACCTTTTTCTTCTTCAATCGCGTATTATTCAATTTCACAACCAATTCATTGGCGATTGCTAGTGGCACCGAGACAAATGCGCAGTCTTGCTTTAGCTCTATGATACCCAATTGGTCTTTAGTAATGCCCCCTTGTTTAAAAAACAAGCCAGCGATATCTCCTTTAGAGATTTTATCTTTTCTTCCGCCTGAAATAAATAAGGTTTCCCAAAATTGAGGTTTATGCACTGCTTTTTTTGAAATATCTAAAGGGGTGTCTTTTTTAATAAACTCAGGCAGACGCTCCTTTTCCCATTTTAGAACATAAGCGGTACCTTTTGCATCAACACGTGCTGTACGCCCATTTCGGTGGGTAAACTCTTCTACGGCTCTAGGGAGCTCGTAGTGAATGATATATTTCATTTCTGGAATATCGATTCCTCGTGCTGCTAAATCGGTAGCAATAAGTACTTGACAGGTGCCGTTACGAAACTTAATTAAGGATCGTTCTCGGTCTCTTTGCTCCATACCACCAGAAAAACAGGCATAATTCATTCCTTTTTCATCTAAAAAGGCACCTACCTGTTCAATACTGTGCTTGAAATTACAAAAAATGATTCCGGGTTTATTACCAATATGAAGCAGTAAATCCACTAAAGTTTGCAATTTATTCTTGTCTACAGAAACCACCGTTTTAATGGCTAGTTTTGATGTTTTCTTAAGGTCTAGGTAATTGATGGTCATCGCATCATCTAAACCTACAAAATCAGGAATTTCAACGCCCTGAGTAGCAGAAGTTAAAATACGTTTGTTCAAATCAGGCAATTGCTTTATGATTGCTCTCATTTCATATTCAAAGCCGGTTTCTAATGACTTATCAAACTCGTCTAATATGAGTGTTTTGATGCTTGTCTTTGAAAAACGCTCATTATTAAAATGATCTGAAACTCTACCAGGGGTTCCTATTAAAATAGCAGGAACATGTTTTAGTTCGATTTTATCTTTCGACATGGGTCTACCGCCATAGACTGCATTTACCTTAAAACCTGATCCCATATTGCGAACTACCTGTTCAATTTGAATGGCTAGCTCTCGAGAAGGCACTAGAATTAAGGCTTGTATTTCCTTAGATTCTGCATCTAAGTTTTTTATGATAGGCAATAGAAAAGCTAAAGTTTTACCGGTACCCGTTGGAGATAGAAGCACGGTATTGGTTGTTGTTTCAATAACAGCAATAGCCTCTTTTTGCATCGGGTTCAACGCGGCAATTTGTAACTTTTCTAAAATTTCTTGTTGGGTACGAATGCTATTTGCCATAGGGTTTAATTCGTTGTAGCTGTGTTTTGTTTCAAATGATCGGCAAGCACTTTTTCCATCAATTCTTCTTTGGTCAAATGATGAAATATCGTTTTTATTTTCTCTTTTGTCTCTGGCGAAACATTTCGATCAGGCTTGGTTTTAAAAACTTTTTTAGCCCATAAAAGCAAATTAGTTTCTTCTCGTGTTGCCGCATTTTGCTTTTTGAATTCACTAAAAGAGATCTTTAACTCTTTTTCAAATTCAGGAATATCTTCAAGCTCTTCTTTTTGTATGATGCTTAGCGAGAGCCCTTTTGCTCCTGCCCTAGCTGTTCTACCACTGCGGTGAACATACGCTTCATAGGTATCTGGAAGATGGTAATTAATAACATATGAAATTTCCTTTACATCAATACCACGAGCGGCGAGATCAGTAGCTACTAGAATATCAATATGACCTTCTCTGAATTGCCCCATGATTCGATCACGTATACCTTGGGATAAACTACCGTGAATAGACCCTGATGAGAATTTATTAATAGCGAGCTTCTTCGCTAATTTATTTACGGCTGCCTTTGTTTTACAAAAAATAATACCGCGTTCTCCTTCTTTAGAATTTAAAAAGTGAAGTAATACTTCTAACTTTTCAATCGGCGCAACGGTCACATATAGATGATCGATACCTTGATGCCCAAGCGTAGCCATATCTACCGCTACGTTCACCACATGTTTAGACATGTAATTTTGTATCAATTGTTTTACAGCGCCGGGCATCGTTGCTGTAAATAAAAGTGTTCTTCTAGATTTCGGAATTTCTTCAGCAATAACATCTAAGTCTTTCTTTAATGCGCTGACCATCTCATCGGCTTCATCTAAGACCAAATATTTTATATTTTTAATGCTGACGGCCTTCCGCTGTACTAAGTCAATCAATCGACCCGGTGTAGCTACAATAATATGTGTCGCTTCTTTTAAGCGCTCAATTTGTGGTTTTATGGGAATACCTCCACAAACAGAAGCTATAGAAATCGATGGACAATGCGCAGCAAAGGAAACTAAGTTCGTATAAATTTGTTGCCCTAATTCTCTGGTGGGAGCCAATATTAGACCCTGTACTTCTGAATTTTCGGTAGCAATCAATTGGAGTAAAGGCAAGCCGAAAGCTACGGTTTTACCGGTTCCTGTTTTTGCCAAAGCTACAAGGTCCTCCTTTTGGTTTAATAAAATTGGAATCGCTTTTTTTTGAATATCCGTAGGAACGGAAATACTTAAATCAGCTAAACTCTGCCTTAGCTGTTCGTTAATTCCTAAATCAGAAAACTGTTTTGACATAAAATGATTTTATACCACAAAGATAGGTACACGAATTTCGAGAATCGTGTAAAAGGCGGTGTGATTTCCTTTTAAAGTGGAAATATATAGAACTATTTCTTTAGCAATCAGCTTGTAAATAAGCTTCTAAGCTTCTTGAAGTGTACGTTTTGATTTTCTGTATGTGTGGTTCGGATAGATGCTGCGTTTCGCAAAACGGTTCAATTTATTAGAATTGACCATTTTTTGGTAGATCGACTTTGTTACTCCGAAATATTCATAGGTAGTACCATCTAAAAAAGTAATTTCTAAGAGTAAACCTTTATGAACATAATCTGATATACCTGAATTTGTTATGGTTTCTGTGTAGGCTTCTAAATTTGCAGCAATAGTTTCAGGAGCTATACTTACCAAAAAATGATAGCCATCAATGATAGCGCGACTTTGCACTTCGGCCTCTTCTTGTTTAGCATCGCCATTTTGAAACTTATCAGGATGCCATTCTTTTACCAAGTTTCGGTACTCCTTTTTTAGTAGTTTAAGATCAATCTCTTTTTCGATACTAAATAATTTCTTGTATTGACTTATGCGTTTCATAGACCTTTTTTTTAGAAGGCGCGAAATTACATCTTTATTCTCAACCACTTAGCGTAAATGAGTGTTTTTTATTTAATTAGAAAAGAGGGTGTTTACGGTTCTTTTACGATGTATATAATCACACAACTACAAAAGGCGCTAAGGTTTCAATCCCTTGGAAATGAAAGACCTTCAGATTGCTTCAAGTATTAATTTCTAGCTTATAGCCAATACCATGAATATTAGTGATTTTAATGGAGTCATCACTTTCTAGTTTTCTTCTAAGTTTAGAGATATACGTATCTAAACTTCTACCGACTATCACACCATGATCTTCCCAAACCTTTTTAGTCAACTCATCTCTTTTGATTACTTTATTCGGAGTAGCAATAAAAATGGCTAATAACTCACCTTCCTTTTTTGAGAGGGCTATTTCTAAAGCTTCTTTAATTAATTTGTTCTGATCAGGGTAAAAACGAAAACTACCTAAGGCAGCAAACGCATCATTGCCCTCTAAGGGTACTTGAGCTCTTTTTTTCCAATAGAGAAATACTTCAATACCTCCCAATATCAATAGGAATATAATAAGATACCAATAGGCATTCGAATGGGTTTGCTGCTGTTTTATGTCAACAAAACGTACGGTAATGGTATAGCATTTTGCCGGTAATAAACGCCCGCCACAAGGAATTAGCGTTTTTTCTTTCCCTACATTCATTTCGTAGCTGTAAGCCACTTCCTTATCATCACATCTAATAACTACTGTTCTGTAACTTTCTGGCAATCCACTTTGTTGAAAACTATCCGCTATAAAAGTTACTAAACTGGCCGGATTAAATGAAAATGCCTTTTCAAAGGACAGTTGATAGTTTGATGCTTCTAATTCAATAATGGGTAAGACTAGTGAGGTTGAATCTTGTTGCGCTAATAACAATTGATTTCCAACTTCACGAAGCGATATCTTGACCTTTTCAGAGAATTGTTCTTGTTTACTGTCTGCCCGTGAATAGAACAAAGCAACAACAAATAGTAGTACTAAAACTGCGTATAAATAATATCTTCTCTTCATAAAGCATGTAAATAACATACAATTTGTTGATATTTTACAACTGTTGACACTTCTTTTACATTCTTTTGACACTTTTATCACTTACCAAGGCTAGTTTTATCTCGTCTTAAAATGGAATAGCAACAAGCACCTCAATTTAAGGTATACTATACATCATTAAACAAATAATCATGAAAAGAATCTTTGCGTCAATCTTACTCGTAACAGCCTTAAGCTGTAAATCAGATAAATCTTCTTCTGTAGCTACCACTAGAAGCGAAGAAGTACCCCATAAAGAAATGGCTATGGTGGTGAACACCATAGAAAATGGACCTCGTAATGCTGAACCATACGAACTAAAAGTACAAATGAGTAAGCTTGAAAATGATGCATATGATTTCAGGGTTCTTATGAATCTGCAAGACGATTCATATTATGTTTCACCAAATTCTAAAAGAGATTTCAAAGGGAAATTTACAATTGTTATGGAAGAGACAACAGCTATTGAAACTGTATCTGATCTTATTGAAACCCCGCTTTCTATTGAAGAAATCGATAAGCACCCTTTTGTAAATGGCACGGTAAATTGGGTGAGAGTAAATACAAATTACAAACTAAAACTACAACGAAAAGTTACAACCGATTTTAAGGTTTCCGGGTTTATTCAGTTTACCATAGAGCCCCGGTGTAGTTTAGAAAAAATTCCTTTTGTTATTACAAACAAAGCAGGTGAAATGACGGTGAGTATTAATAAGTGCTAGTTGAATTTTAGGAAAATATTAGAGAGATCTCACAAGTGTTTTTACATTATTTTCCATCAAAACTTACTTTTCTCCTAATGTACGAAGCATTTTTGTGTGGTCCCAAATGGCATGGCCCATTGATTTTTTTACGTGATATGGCATGCCATATTCTTTTGCGGTATCAGATACAATTTTGGTTAGGCTCTTATAATGCACATGGCAAACATCTGGCAAAACATGATGTTCTACTTGGTAATTTAAGCCACCTATTAGCCAAAATAAAAGTTTGCTGTCAGGAGAGAAATTACTTGTGGTTGAAAATTGATGCGCATACCAATTGTCGTTTATTACACCATCTTCATTGGGTAATGGAAATTCGTTAATGGGCATAATATGGGCTATCTGAAAAACAATACTCACCAGCATTCCGGTAACAAAATGCATAGCTAGAAATGCCAATAATATAATTCCCCACGAAAATGGCAACATGATCATAGGAAGAATTAGCGCATAAGAATAGTATAAAAGCTTCCAAGCGATCATGCTTACAAGTGTTTTCTCATATTCATTTTTTTTATCTAGAAACCCCATGTCTCTATAGCGCTTTAAGCGTACGAAGTCTTTGGTTGTAATCCATGATAGCGTAGATATACCATAAAAAAACCAAATGTAAATATGTTGAAATTGGTGCACCCAATAGTGTTTGGCATGAGGTGAGAATCTCAAGAAAAAGGGTGCATTAAGATCATCGTCGGCATGATCAATATTTGTATAGGTATGATGCAAAACATTATGCTGTATTTTCCAAACGGTTGCATTAGCCCCAATAAGATTGAATGAATAGCCTAATAGTGTATTAATTTTCTTGTTTTTTGAGTAGGACCCATGTATGGCATCATGCATTACACCCATTCCTATTCCTGCCATTCCTAATCCACTTAAAATATATAGAAGGAAAAGAACCGGTTTGGTCGTTACCATTCCAGAGGAAAGTAGTACTAAGGGCACAAAAAACAAAGCCAACATAATAACAGTTTTTACAACCATGTTTGCATTGGCATTTCTACTCTTATTGTTAGTTTTAAAATACGTGTTTACCCTATTTCTTAATGTTTTTGAAAAGTCGGGGTTTATGTTTCTTGAAAATTTAGGATGTGCGATATTGCTATTTTTTAGGGGATTTTTATTCTTTTTAAAACCTAATATAAACTCAAAAATAAGAGGGACTAGTTTGTAACTAAATACGAGTATGCTGAAATTTTATTAGACTTAAGACGCTGTGAACAATTAGGTCAATTAAAAAGAAACAAAGTAAAAGGTTGACTAGAATTGTGAATAACTCAATAAAATAAGCCAAATGCTTATTCAGTGCCTTAAAAATAGGTTAAAATAACTACGAATTACAAGAATTGTATGCGATATGTTGTGAAATATAAAAAGTCCATCTGTACAGATGGACTTTAATATGCCTTTTTAAATTTATGTTTGTTGGGCTATTTAGAAAACCATGAGGTATTCCGTTTTAAAAACGTATTGAAAAAAGTCCAACGTCAATGCTATGCTAGAATTAATTTTACGGAAGAGGCTTATTCTTTGCAAGAGTTCTTATCAAAGTTTTCTCTAAAAAAACTACCGTTTGGTTCTCCTTCTTCATCTATCCAATTAATGACATTATTATCACAGGTAAATTGAGTCCTCAATCTGGAGAAATTTCCAAAATTTAAATCAATAACTACTACATCTCCCTCATATTTCCAATCATTACCTCTGCGCCCTTCACTTTCTAGTTCTTCAATGGTTTCAAATTTGCCGTCTAAGCTATAAAATGTGTATCGTTTATTTTCTGTAAACTCGTACATCACTGAACCTTCGAAACCAACGGGGTTCCATCGACCAATTATTGTCGCCTCTTGGACGCTTAGATTTTGCTCTTCTTCTTTTGTACAATTGATTAGGGTACATGCTACAAATAGCATAAACATTACTCGTTTCATATTTTAAGTTTATTAGATTATATAAGTACAACAGCTCAGATTCCATAGACCCTAAAAAAAAAGTAAAAAAAAACAGAAAAGTGTGAAATTCAATTTATAACAATAAACTATAAAGGATATTATTTGCTTATTTCTGATTGGTATTATAAAAACTTTTATTTTAGAATTTCTGGGTAGCCTATTTGTTTTTTACTAGAGCTATACGCTGAATTTATAAATTTGGCATCAAGTTCTGTTGTACTTTTAAGCCTTTTAATAAAGCGTGTAAGGTAGCATCGTTTTTCTAATTCTTTACTACAAGTGTATTGCTGTTAGACGATTTTTTATTGTTGTATTTTTTGAGTCTGCTGCTTCTGATTAGCAAGCGATGTAGTAGTAATCCAAGTTTGAATTAGGAGTATAAAAAATGAGCCCTAGCGGTTACGCTAAGGCTCAAGTAAATAATATGCAAATAGTTCCCCCGAAAATTTACATACTAGTTTTGATTATGCTGTTTAATCTTAGGTTGAAAACAACTTAAGACGCTTTCTAAATTCTTTCAGTTAAAATGTAATCCGATATTTTAAAATTGATAGGAAGCTCCTATTTGTGCAATACCCTTATAGCCAAAACCCAACTCTGCGAAAGCAGCCAGTTTTTTACCCACTCTAAAACCGAGTGCCGTGGCTTGAAAACTAAAATTATTATTAAATTCATCAGTAGAAACATAAGCCAAGCCAATACCAGAATACATTTGAAAGCTTGGTTTTGAAATGTATCTGTAATCTGTTTCAATGGCTATGGTAAGTGCAGAGAATTCACTCGTTGCAGTATTGTCTCCTCCAAAAATATTAAAAAAGCTGTTGGTCCCTTTTATTTGCTCATAACTAAGGTTTACCCCTACCATAAAACGGTTTTTAACAGCATATTTGTATCCTAAATTTAAGACTCCAGTACTCTCTGTATCTTCAAAAATAGAATTTGCAAATTCATAGATACTAACGGTACCATAGCCAATACTAATTTGGCTTTCTCCCTTGCTTTGTGCCTGTGCAATATGCAGACTAAGGGCGCTTAAGAAAAAGACGAGACTGCTAATTTGTATTTTATTCATACTTTATATTTTTAGTAAAAGCTTAAATGAAATCTTATAAAAGAGCCCTAGTTATAACACTAGGGCTCTTTACATCATATGTAAATAGTTCCCCCGAAAATTTACATACTAGTTCTGATCTAAAGAAACTATATCTAATTTATAAAAAACGGACCAGAAATAATTGGTGTGTACATATCCCCTGCAGCATATTTTCTAATTAGCATTTGATTTCCTTCATCATTAAAATATATTTCTTCCTTAGTTATACCTCCAAAATCAACAAGTGTAGCGGCTCCAACACTATCAAAAACATCATTGGAAAAATCAGTAGTTTTTTCTTCTATAAAATACGTCCATTCTGCATTGCTGTTCGCTCCCGCTGGAACTAAGTCTAAAAGCTTAACATAGGATTTACCGTCATTAGCAAAAAGATATTGCTTTGATAACTCATCTGAAGTATGATCATATTGAATTGCTGCATCTAAACCATCATTTGCAAATGGAAAAGGATCGTCATTATCAATAGTTTCTGCGTAAAACGTACTTGTTCTAAAACTTTTTGCTGTACCATCAGGGTTTTCTTCTATTGTACCTATTGGACCGTTTGGAGATGAAAGTGCAGAACTTGATGGGTTATACCTAAACTTTAAAAATTGAGTCCCATCCATATTAAATAAATGTATTCTTCCATCTCTCCAACGAACTGCTGCTCCTACTCGTCCTGTACTAATCCAGTTTGATGTTATTGGACCCTCTGGGTTATCAATACTCCAAATAGTTGGCTCACTTCCACTACCAATATCGCAGTAAGCGTATTTATTCCCTGCCTTATTATATAACACTATAATAGTCCCTGACAATTGAAAAGCAGCACCAATGCCATCTTCAAAAAGATCAACCAAGGGTCTATACGCATCTGGAGCTAAAGTACCGTTTAGTTCACATTTTTTCACTGTATACTTTGTTGCAAGATTTGAAGATAATCTTTGATCTGGATCCTTTAAACTATATACTTCATACGATAAAGCCTTGCCTGAACCTTTCGTTCCCGCTTTAGATAAGCTTTCAACAATTTTTGAAAGATCTTCCAAACCGTTAATAATACCGGCTGATGCTCCTAAAGTTGCTTCAGAATTACCGCCAAATGCAATAACCTTAACAGTAACATCATTAAATTCATTATAAACATCTAGTTTTGTTTCTGCCTCGCCATTGGCAACCAATCCGTCATATTCACCCTTTAATGCAGCTTCCATTTCTTCTGCTGATGATGTAGATTCATATAATAAATAAAAAATGCGACCAAAAGTTACAGACTTAATAAAAGCTACTGGATTATCTGGACCAATTTTGGTTTGAAGCTCTTCTGCTGTTAAACTAGGGTCAAAAAAAGCTTCAACAGATGTTGGGGTTACAAAGCTCATCGTGTAGTATTCTTCTTTTAATTCTACAAGCACGCTATTTACTTCTGTACTAGAATTGTAACTAAATTTACCATCTACTTTGGTGGTTAAGGTCTCGACACTCAACCCTAACTCAAAAGCAAGTTGTGATTTAGAGTTAATCCTTTTAACATCTAAAACAAAATTTGAAGCAAACTCTGTGTTTCCTTCAATAATAGTATTCATTGCTTGATTTACAGAGCCCTCTGTAATGACTACAGGATCAGAAGTTACTTTATTATTTCCATCTACTACATTATAAGTTATTTGCCCTAATCCCCGATTAACAGTTATTGCTTTTGGCAAGGTATTGTTTAAGGTTTTCCCCTCTAAAAGGTTGCCAGGCCAGATTACTGACGAAGTAGGGTTATAAAGTGGAAAATCTGCGGAACCACCCAACACATCAACCTCTGTTTCGGTACATACCCAACGTTGTTCAACTTCAGAGCCACCGATTACTTTGCTATAATCCTCTTTAGTAACCGTTGTTTCACTGGATTCGGTTTTTGTGGTACTCTCTGCAAAAAAATCAAAATCAGCACTATTAGCTACAACTTGTGCTATTGTAAGTTCGCTATCAGGATCTTGTGAAGTAGGATCTTCTGATGTAGGTTCGTCCGTACCCGTATCATCTTTACCGCACGAAGCCATAAAAAGAAAACTCAACAAGAGCATAAAAAGTAAGACGGGCTTTACTTGCCAATTTGGGGTGATTTTAGATAATGTAGTTGTAATTGTCTTCATAAATAGCTTTTAAATTTTGGTTGATATATGACCTATGCCAAGTATCAAGTGCAAGCTATCCAATGTTGAACCCTTATGAAATACGTAAAGGGTTACTATACTACGTAAGGCTACGTACTAATATGTAATTATAGGTTTGAAAGAAAATCTTTGAACTCTTTGGCCCACATAAGAAGTGCATCTGGCTGAGGTGCTAATGCCAACTTGGCTTTTATATTAGCCCGATGTTTTTCTACCGTTCGGCTAGAAATACTAAGCAACTCTCCTATTTGTTTAGATGATTTTTCTTGTGCTACTAAACGCAGTATCGTTCGCTCAGAAGGAGACAATAGTTTTATTTTTTGTAATTCTGGAGTAATCTCATTGTCTAAAACATCATTAAATACTTTACTGAAATAAGGCTCACCCCTACTCACACTTTGAATGCAATTATGCACTTCTTGAAAAGGCTCATCTTTTAAGATATAGCCCATGATATTTAATAGCTTGGCCTGATGAATAAAGCCTTTCTCTTTGTGAGAAGTGAGAATAATAAATTTAGTCTCGACATGCTCTTCTTTACATTTTTGGATGACTTCAAGGCCAGTTAACATGGGCATTTCCATATCTAAAAGCGCAATAGTAGGTTGTAGCGCTATAACTTGCTCTAAAGCGCTTGCGCCATTTGTTGCGGTACCAACTACCTCATAATTATACTCTTTTAATTCAACCACCAAACCCTTTAATAACATAGGGTGATCGTCTGCTACGAAGATGCTAATATTGTTACTCATTTATACGGGAATTTTTACCAATATTGTGGTGCCTAGTTCACTTGTACTTTGAATGGATAGTTTGCCTTTTAAAATACGTATACGTTCTGCCATGGTTTTTAATCCGAGACTATTTTGCAATACCCCTTTGTTGGTTTGAAACCCGCAACCATTATCCTTTATCAACACTTCAACAACATTTTTATGTTTAAAAATGTTCACAATCAAGGTTTTCGCATCAGCATGCTTGAGCACATTCGTTACAGACTCTTGTATGAATCGATACAAGTTTAAGGTTTCTGCCTCATTAAAATTAGTATTGATATCTTCTAATTCTACAGAGAAAAACAAGTCTGACTCTCCGTCCAAGTCAAATAAAAGTTGCTCAATACTAGCCGTTAAACCCAGCTGCTTTAATGTTGCTGGGTAGAGGTCTCTTGATATACTCCGTACCTCTTCTAAAGCAACATTTGCCAAATCGGATAATTCTTGCTGCTCTAAGTTTTGAGCTTTCTTTTTTAAGAAGGTAAGTTGCTGCCCTACACTGTCATGTAAATCTTTAGAAACTCTGGTACGTTCATTTTCTTGTGCCTCAATTAAGCCCTGGGTAAACTGTTCTTTTTGTTTAACATTCTCCCTTATTTTTGCCCGAGAAGTAAGTGCTGAAATCAATCCAAATACGGCTAATAGACCAAATCCTCCAAACCATAATAATTGAGATTTTAAACGATTTTGGGTATCTAATAAGGCAATATCCTTTTCTTGCGCCTTTATTTGGTAGTCCCGTTTTTCAGTATCGTATTGTATTTGCATTTCATTAAATCGAGAGGCCTTTTCGGCTGTAAAAATGCTATCCTTTAATATGTTATACGTTTGAAAGTTGTCATAGGAACTCTTGTAGTTCTCTAGCGCATATTCACATTTAGAAAGTAAAAAATAGGCCCATCGTTCTTTGCTAACACTCTCATTCTTTGCCAATCGGGCGCCTTCTAATGCAAACTGTTTTGCCTTGCCGTAATCCTGCATTTTTATATACGTCTCCGCGATATCATTATAGGTATGTGCCGTACTTACATTTCTTTTGAGTTCCTTTTTTATTTCTAAGGCTTTAAAAAGATATTCTAAAGACCCCTTGTAATCATCTTTCGCCCTTAAAGTAGAACCAATATTACCTAGTAAAATAGCTTGATCATCTTTTAAACCTTGCTTTATTTCGCCCTTTTCAGAAAGGTTATTCACCTTTTTTAAACCTCCATAAAAATAGGAAAGTGCTTCTTCAAATAGTTTTTGTTTTTGACTTAAAGCTCCTAAATTTAAATAGGTGAGTACTAAGCCAGTATCGTCTTGTATCTTTTCTTGTAACTGAAGTGACCTTTTAAAATTAAGATCCGCTGCTTTATAATCGCCTGTAATTAAATATATAGATCCAATTTGAGTTGAGCTTCGAATGATTTGTACTTCACTAGCTATTTCTTCACTCATCTGTAATGCCTTAAAGGAATACGATAAGGCCTTCTCAAAATCTGAAATACTTTTATAAATATGGCCTAATTTATAATAACATTTTGCAGCATTTGTCTTTCTATTTTGATTCTCAAAACTCACTAAAGCAGTATTTATAAAGCTAATGGCCTGCGGAATATCCTTTGTTTGATAGTAGTAACCCCCTAAATGGTAGTTGCCCAAGGCAATTAAGTAAGGGTCATCTACTTTCGTTGCAAGCACATGTCCTTTTTTAAACGCAGTATACGCGCTATCCTTTTTATTATTTTTTAATAAAAGAATACCGGCATCATAATATGCTGGGGCAGCTGCAGTTTGTTTTTGCTGTCCGCTTTGATCAAAAAATGAGGTGCTAGAAAAACAGGGCTGAATTAAAGCGAATAAAAAAAGTAGCGAAAGGGTATAATGAAGTACAAAGTGGTTTTTCAAATTTGTAAGGGCATTTTTTTAAAGATAGGCAATTGGCCATTCTTTGACCTTATCAATATGTAAAAACAATGTATGTTATTTTAGCTTGCTGCAAAAAGCTATTTCTCAATCCAGCCCCAAGGTGCTTCTGGTGTTTCAATAGGCTTTGTAAGATCCATAACCACTTTAAAAACACGTTCTGTATCGAGACGTCTTAGATTGTATGTGAATGTAGTATCGTCAATAGTAATCCACCAAACATTGGTGGCAGCACCCGGTATTATCGCTTGCGTATGTGCATCTGCAGAAAAGATTTGAATACCAGCTTTACCAGGATTGGTGCTAACGCCGCCATAAAAATTCACAGCGTCTTCCGTACCATCTTCATGTCTATGATCATGTTTTAAAGCAATACGATCATTTACATAGCTTAAAACCCAAGTCCGTGACTTATCATCGCCAACAAAAAAAGGAATTTTAATCTCTGTATCACTACAAGTGCGCACATGCATAGTAAGCTTCTTTCCACCAAAGTCTGCATCTTCTTCTGGTAATGCTAAACTACCTTCATATGCTTTACCACAATGCGATTGCAAGCTAGTCCAGAACTGTTTTGCGGGACTATTATTTTGCGCCAAAGCGCTAAATGAAATAAGAAATGTTAGTAGGAGACTAGTGAACTTAGTGTACATAGAAAACTTTTAAATGTTGGCTAAAGATATCATTAATTATAAAATTGTGGAGACTTCAATTTGAGTTTATACCAAGCGCTTAGAAATTTAAAAAGACGATTAGAGGGCAGCCATCGTCTTTTTAAATCTTGAATACATTTTTTTACTCTTGCATCGCATCGGTTTCTATAGCAGGAATTACTTCGTTAGAAGCTTCTGCATCGGCAGTAACAATCGTAGTAATTGTTTGTTACCGCACATTTATGATCATTCGAATCGATGGCTTCCATACGGGCTGCTGCTTCAAAATTTATAGCAGCTAGGTGATAAGTTGAATTTTTGTTGATGCAGCTTTCATCTCTCATGATAGAAGCTTATCGACCCTTGCTAGTAATAATTTTGCAAAGGTGTTAGTGGTAGCTGTAAATACGGCAATAAGGTCTAGCTATACCCTAAGTTTCAACCAGGCTCGCGCGAAAATCGGTGCTGCTAGCTTTGAATAGACATCATTGCGGGCAGCCACTCGGACTATGTTTAGTGTTGTTACTTTAATTAAGCAGTTTTTACTTCTGTTTGAGATTCAGCACTAGTTCTCTTAATTTGGGTTACTATGGAAGAAGCAAAAGTTGAATTGATTTTTTATCTTTATCAATTGCTAAAACAACAGCTAACGAAACTTTAAGCCAACATGCGTATTATAAGCTACTTAACCCTTTTTTCTGCAGTATCATTTCTGCTTTTTGGTGGCACCTGTTTTGTTATGTCACAAATGAAGTCTGAGTTCAAGCGGTACGGACTTGCTAAATTTAGAAAATTTGTAGGGGTATTGCAGCTCTTAGGAGGTGTCGGCTTACTTATAGGCCTTTTTTATCAGCCCATTTTGCAGCCAATAGCAGCATTAGGTTTAAGTGTATTAATGCTTTTGGGCTTTCTCGTGCGATTAAAAATAAGAGATTCTTTTGTACAGGCTTTTCCTTCCTTTTTCTATGCCATATTAAATGGCTACATCTTTTATGAATCTTTTTTAGTGTTGTAGCGCATTGCTAAAACATAGGAAAAGCAATGTAAATACACATCATTAGAAACAAAAATGCGGGAAAAGATTTTTTTATAGGGTCTTTAATTTTAAGGTGCATGAGTATAGAACCGGTGAGAAGTGCAGCAAGACCTAAGGCAGATATTTGTTGAATACTCGGATACCAAATAGCAGTCAGAAGGCCTAAGGCCAAAGAGACCTTTAAGGCGCCCACCACATAGCACAACCAGGCAGGAAGCCCATACACTTTAAACTCTTCAATAATGGTAGTAGCATCACCACCACGCCATTGGGTAGGTTTTTTGTTTTGCAGTAGCCAAACATTTAAAATACTAAAGGCAACAATACACTGCAAAATTACAGTAAAATAGTTCATATTTTTAAGTATTACTAGCTGAGGCAACATATCGTTTTAAGCTGAAGAGCATAGGCTTTTATTGGCTATGACAATTCAATAGGTATCCTCACCATTTTGTTATTAATTTATATTCTTCACAAAAATGAACAAATACAAAACGAAAAGAAAGATTAACTATGTTTTTTTAGCATAACCTGATTTAAAAATACATTTACAAAATCATAGTTTCAGTTTTAGACAGATGATTACCTTGCAGAACTATGATTATGAACACGATCACTACTTTAGAAATAGTTCGCAGCTACCTTAATCAAATCTCTGAAATCTCTGATGCAGATTGGATTTTCTTTTCATCACGACTTACGAGGCGTGATATTCCTAAAAAAACCACCTTTTTAAAGTTGGGTGCTATAGAGAACCATATCTCCTTTATCGTCTCTGGTATTGTACGCTTGTATATACCCAAAAGTGATCCGAGTAAAGAGGTTACTTTTGGATTCAGTTTCGGAAGTCAATTTGTTAGCGCATATGATTCATTTCTAACGCGTAAACCTTCGCTCTACGAGTTACAGGCACTGACGAAAACAACCATTTTAAGTATCAGCTACGCGGATTTACAAGAGGTTTACAAAACTACTAAAATTGGTAATTTAATAGGAAGATTGACCGCAGAACGTCTTTTTTTAATTAAGTCAAAAAGAGAACAAACCTTACTTCATTATACGGCAGAAGAGCGCTACCTGAATCTTTTTAAAGATCGGCCAGCGGTGATAAAAGAGATTCCTTTAAAGTATATCAGCTCTTATATAGGGGTTACACCACAGGCTTTAAGTCGTATTCGTAAGCGTATTACTTAACTTAGGTTCATTGTGGTCTTACGTAAGGCTCAGTAACTTTGTAAAAAAAAGTTATGTTTTTAATAATTCTAGTAATTGCCTTGTGGTATTCTGGTTTATTCTTCCAATCTTTCTTTCTGCATAGATATGCTGCGCATCAAACCTTTACGATGTCAAAGACCTTAGAAAAAATTACTTTTATTTTAACCTGGGTTTTTCAGGGTCCTAGTTATTTAAGTGCCTATGGCTATGGTGTCATGCATCGCATGCATCATGCCTACACTGATACCGAAAAAGATCCACACTCGCCCAAATATGATAGCAACCTTTTCGCTATGATGTGGAAGACGAAAAATATCTATCAAGATATTAATAATGATCGCGTTGAAGTAGATTCAAAATTCAAAAAGAATGTGCCCCAATGGAAAAAATTTGACCGCTTTGCTGGTTCACGTATTTCGAGACTGTTTTGGATAACTCTGTATACGCTGCTATTTGTGTTTTTTGCTAATGCATGGTGGCAATGGTTATTATTACCGGTGTTGTTTCTAATGGCACCAATACACGGTGTAATTATCAACTGGTTTGGGCATATTTATGGCTATGTGAATTTTAAAACTACAGATACTTCAAAAAATTTATTCCGTTTTGATTTTTTAATGATGGGAGAAGGCTATCACAACAACCACCATAAGCATAGCACAAGGGCGAATTTTGGTGGTGTACATTGGTATGAAATAGATGTGACTTATCTTATTATTCGCTTTTTAAACAGGATAGGCCTAATTCAACTAAAGCCTATAGCTGTGGTTCATAAAAGAGACTAAGCTTTCACCTTCTTATGAGCTTGAAGCTGTTTTAATTGCACAAAACGAAATTATAAATTCCTTCTTTTCTCATCCCATTGATTGGCTGTATATTTGTGGCATCAAAGCACTTTGATGCCAAAGTGCAATTTTAGAGTAAAACCATATGTCATTTAAAAAGCTGCACCCCCATTTACTTGAAGGCTTAGAACGTTGTTCAATAGAAAGTCCTAATACTTTTCAAAAAAGTACGATTCCTATTATAAAAAGCGGGGCTAATGCTTTCTGCATTGCGCCAAAAGATAGCGGAAAAACGACTACCCTAATACTTACTACTTTACACAAGCTAAAATGTGAGGCTGTGGACGATGCACCACGAGCTGTTGTAATAGTTGAAAACAAAGCAAAAGCCTTAGCGTTGTACGATGAATTTTTAAAGTATACAAAGCATAGTTCTACGCGAGTTTATGCAAGCTACGAACAACTACATATTGATGTTCAGAAGTCAGAAATTTATATGGGGATTGATGTTCTTATTACCACCCCCAAAACGCTTCGAAAACTCTTTCTAACCAATGGTGTAAGTGTCTCAGCATTAAAGATATTCAGTATTGAAGATGCTGAATTCTTAATTCAGAAAAGCGAGTTTACAACGCTAATTATGCTGGCGCAAAGCATCATAAGATGTCAGTACGTTTTGTATGCTGAAAAGCTAGACCCAAGGCTTAAACGCTTTGAAGACCACTTTATGGAAAGGGCGAAGCATATTGAAATAGGAAAAGAGTAATATATCTTTTCTTAGATATTGTACTGCTGCAGCGCAGCGCTGGTTTAATGCTTTCTTGTTCGGTGAAGCACTATAAATTAAGACTTTACAAACACCATACAATGTTGCCATGGAAGATTGGCTATATTTTCTTCTAGTTTCAAGCCTCCTATTTTCATTTCTTTTATGGCTTGTTTCTCTGTCATTTTATGGAGTTTTTTGATGGGCACACGATCATCTTCACCCCGGTATTCGATAAGGTAGAGTTTGCCATCAGCCCTTAAGGCTTTATAAATGGATGCTATCATTTCGATAGGGAAGTTAAATTCATGATACACATCAACTAGTAGTACTTTATCAACAGAATTTGGGTCTAGATTTACGCTTTTTTCACCTCCTTTTACTGTTGAAATATTTCTAGTACCACTGGTTTCTTTTTTAGTTTGGATGGCTGTCAACATTTCATCTTGAATATCTACGGCGTACACCTGACCTTTGGAAGCAATTGCAGCCATTTTGAACACATGATACCCTGATCCAGCGCCGATATCTGCAATTATATCGCTAGCTTGAATATCCATATTTTTAAACAATCGCGTGGTATTCTCCTCTTTTTCTCTTTCTGGTCGCTCTAGCCAACGCATCCCCTGAAAACCCATTACATGAGCAATTTCACGCCCCATATGCCATTTCCCTATGCCACTAGAGTCACCGGCTCTAAAGGTGTATTTCTCTTTTAAAACTGGTTCTTGCCCTTGACACTTATTAAAAACTAAGCTAATGAGGAGCAGTAATACGAATTGGATGATTTTTTGCATCTTGCAGCGTTTAGAAGATCTTTTTTAATTACTTGCCAACTCACTATCTTCGTAGGTTACACGGTAGATCGCATCTCCAAAATCATCAGAAATCAATAAGGAGCCATCTTCTAAAAACAAAAGATCGACCGGCCGACCAAAGCGTTCTTGTGATTCCTCATCTAGCCATCCGTCTAAAAAAGTCTCATAAGAAATAGCTTTGCCATCTTGCAATTGTACCAAAGCAATTTTATAACCTACTTTTTTAGAACGATTCCATGAACCATGTTCGGCGATAAAAGCATATTGTTTATATTTTTCTGGAAACATATTTCCTGAAGAAAACTTAAGGCCTAATGGCGCAACATGAGCCCCTAGCGCCTGAACTGGAGCAATGAAATCAGAACAAGGGTGTTGGTCACCAAACTCAGGATCTTTGACTATGCCGCCATGACAAAAGGGATATCCAAAATGCTGTCCTTTTTGTGTAACTCGATTCAATTCACAAGGCGGAGTATCATCACCTAGCATATCTCTTCCGTTATCTGTGAAATACATCTCTTTAGTTTCTGGATGCCATGTGAAACCAACCGTATTTCGCACTCCTTGTGCGTAAATTTCACGGTTGCTTCCGTCGGGATCCATTCGCGTAATTGTAGAATATCTTTCGTCGACTACTGTAGAGTCACAAATATTGCACGGGGCGCCTACGGGTACGTATAATTTATCATCAGGCCCAAAGGCTATATATTTCCAACCATGATGAAATTTTGTAGGGTAATCATCATAAACTACAACAGGTGTTGGTGGATTATCTAACTGCGATTCAATATTGTCGTAACGCAGTAGCCTGCCAACTTCTGCTACATATAAAGAACCTTTTCTATAGGCAATCCCATTTGGCATTTCTAGAGAGTCTAGTACAATGACCTTGTCTGCTCGAAAATCTTTGTCCCGATCCTGAATGGCATATACTTTATTTTCATTACGAGTTCCCACGAAAAGTGTACCGTTCTCACCCATTGCCATTGAACGGGCACCATCTATGCTATCTGCATAGACTTCGATTTTAAAACCCTCAGGTAATTTTAGTTTATCAATTGGCAGCATAGAAACTGACTCTTCATATTGCACTATAGGATCAGATTCGAGCAGCTTTTCTTGTTTTTCTTTACAAGCAGAAAAAGCGATAAAAAGGGTGACAATAGCTAAATTTTGAAAAGAAATGAGTACGGTTTTCATATAATTTTACTTTAAAACATGCATTTAATCAAAAATAGCATCTTCTGTTCAATTAGCAATTGCTATTGATGTGAAATCGATTTAGGGGAAATCTTGTAAAGATGTATCATACTTACTTCGTTATTCCTATTTTAGCCTAAGAACAATACATAGGATTATGAAAAAAATAGCTTTTAGTATATTTCAATTTGTCATGGTTTTTACCATTTTAGGAATGCCTAATCTTTCTGCACAAGATAAAATGGGCGGATTGGCTCTCTATACCGTTCGTGATGATATGGGTACTAATGCCAAAGCAACCTTAAAAGCAGTTGCTGACGCAGGGTATAAAAATATAGAAGCGGCAGGATACAAGGATGGTGCATATTACGAAATGTCTCCAAAAGATTTTAGTGCCTATTTAAAACAGATCGGCTTAAAACCAATTAGCACACATCAATCAGACGTTACGCTAGAAAACATGAATACGATGTTTGCAGATGCGAAAGCGGCCGGATTTAAATATTTTGTGGTGCCAATACCTCCAATGGGTTCTTTTTATTACGATCAAGCTACGCAAACCATGGGAATGACAGGTACTGTTGAAAACCTTGCTGAGATTATTAATAAGATGGGTGAAAGCGCTCACAAAGCGGGACTCAAACTGCTCTACCATAATCATGATTTTGAATTCTTAAAAAATGAAGCGGGTATTGTACCTATCGATTATCTTTTAGAAAATTGCAATCCTAAATATGTAAACTTTCAAATGGATTTGTTCTGGGTAACCAAAGCAGGTGCTGATCCAATTGCTTATTTTAAAAAATACCCAAAACGCTTTAAAATCTGGCATGTAAAAGACATGGATGACCAAGGTCGTTTTGCCCCTGTCGGAACAGGAAATATCGATTTTTCGAAAATTCTTAACCAAAAGAAATTGTCAGGAATGAAGTACTATATGGTAGAACAAGACCAAACTTTTGACGATATGAAACCTCTTGACGCTATAAAAATAAGTCATGATGGCATCAAAAAAATCGGTTTTAAGAAGTAGGTTTTACAAATATTTCTGTAAATATTTTTTAAAATAGCTAGCACTGTCGCTTATGCTTTGTATCGAATTTTGGGCGAAATTACTGCCCTGTTCTAGGTAGTAATATTGCAATACATCTGTATCTATTTTTGATAACATATCAATATAATTAATCGACCCATTACCTAATTCAGTATAGTCTCTAGTAACTTTGTCCATATCCTTTATATGCCACATCACATATCTTCCAGGTTGTTTTGCAATCCATTCTGCGGGACTTAATTTTGAGGCATGCTTGATCCAGTACATATCCATTTGTAGTTTTACCAAAGCAGCATCGGTTTCCTTCAAAATAATGTCATAGCCAATTTGACCATCATGATCAGTAAACTCAAAATCATGATTGTGGTACGCAAAACCTAAACCTGCTGCGTTGACCTGTTCGCCTATTTGGTTTAGTTTTTCTGCTAAAAGTTTGAAGTTATCTAATGTTCGGTATTCAGGAGCGAGCCAAGGCCAAGTCACGTAGTGCTTATCTAATGCCTTCGCGCCTTTTATGCATTGGTCTGTAAAGCGCTTCATAGCGTCTTTAGATTTTTCAAAATAGTCAGAAAAACCATAATGGCCACTCGTAGCCGTTAGCCCCAAATCATTTAATATATGTTTAAACTCTGCAGATTTATAGCCGTAGTATAAGTCATTTTCACCATCATAACCGTAGGTTTCTAGATCTTGATACCCTAAGGAAGCTACTTTTTTTAAGCTTTCTAAAGGGGCTTTTGCCATAGCATCACGAATAGTAAAAAGTTGTAATCCCATTTTAAATTTAGCTTTCTGAACAGCAGGTTTTGCTTGTTTTTTCATTTCGAAACATGAAATTGGTACTATAGCTGCAGACATTAAGAGGCTTGATTTTTTTATAAAACTTCTGCGGCTTGTGTTCTTTTTCTTCTTCATGGTACTTCTAGTAATAGCGAAAAGCTGTTGGTGCACACTATAAAAATAGACAAAGTTTATTCTCTGCTATAGCTATCGCCTAAAAAAGACAGTTCTAAAATAAGGAAAGAATAATTCAATAAGTCTTTCTTACCTTTATAGCTTCTTTTAGCATATACAATGTTCAATAGTAACCACCAACATTTTAAAATTTATAAACCGTATGCTATGCTTAGTCAGCTTTCTTCAAACAATAAGAAGGAAGTAAATAAAAAGCAGTTTTTATCAGAACTACATGATTTTCCAAAAGGAACCATGCCTATCGGAAGATTGGATGAAAAATCAGAAGGTTTATTATTGCTAACAACAGACGGAAAACTAAGCGATACCATCAATAGATCAGGAATCGAAAAGGAATATTATGCTCAGTTAGATGGTGAGATTACTGCGCTAGCCTTGCGGCAATTGCAAGTTGGTGTTGAGATTGGTTTTGAAGGTAAAAAATATGATACCAAGCCATGTGTAGTAAAAAAAATAGAAGCTCCTACCCTGCCAATAGCGAACTCAAAAATTCGATTGGGAAGACATCGACCAAACTCATGGGTGTGTATGATACTTACGGAAGGAAAATTTCGTCAAGTACGTAAAATGACAGCTGCCGTTGGCTTTCCTACTTTACGCTTGGTAAGGGTACGTATTGGTGATGTTTTTTTAGATGATTTAAGTCCTAGAGATGTGGTTTCTCTTTCGATACTCAAGATTTAAGAGAACCATCTTCAACAAATATGCCCCTAGGCTATATCGCGTCTAACATAATTATACCATTTAAGGCAATTAGATATAAAAAAAACAGCTACTTTTCCTTTTTTTAGATTTTACCTATACGCCTAACACATAAAAAGTATACCATGAAGATCGTCTGGAAAGTATTACAAATTATTTTTTCTCTTTTTTTGATTTATGGAGGAATACAACATTTTTTAAAGCCCGTTTTTTATGAACCTTTTGTACCGGCTTTTCTTCCTGCAAAAACCATGATTATTTATGTGTCAGGTGTGGCAGAAATTGTATTAGGTGCCTTATTGTTTATTCCAAAATATACCAAAATAGCAGCAACAGGAGTGCTCCTGCTTATGCTAATTTTCTTACCTATTCATGTTTGGGATGTTTTTTCAGATACTCCGGCTATCGGAAGTCATCAGGCCGCGTTAATTCGTTTGCCATTTCAATTCCTTTTTATTGCCTGGGCATATGGAATTATGAGATTCGCTTCAAAATAGAAAAAAATAATGATATATTTACGATGTAGCTAGTCGCTACCTGCTTCTATTCTAGCATAAGGAAGAAATTGGGAATATAAGTTGATTATTTCTGGAGCGACCTCCGTACACCTTAGCTAACAACAGTTAGTTTGGTGTACGGAGGTTTTTTCTTTGTACTTTTTTTAAAAGCTCAAATACAATTTTTTATGGTAAAAGTTATTGCGTTAGAAAAAATAAAATCCCTTTTAGAAAAAGTGGATGTTGTCGCGGCCATGGAAGAGGGTTTTCGGCAATACAGCAATGGAAATACAGTAGTGCCTCCGGTTGGCGAACTCTTATTTGAAAATCCGCCAGGAGATGTTCATATCAAATATGGATATATTAAAAATGATGATTTTTACGTCATCAAAATCGCATCAGGTTTTTATGAAAATAAAAATTTAGGCCTAGCATCTAGTCAAGGTATGATGCTGTTATTCAATCAAAAAACTGGAGAAACCGTAGCTGTCTTATTAGATGAAGGTTATTTGACAGATGTACGAACTGCAGCTGCAGGTGCTGTTGCTGCGAAGTATTTTGCTCCAAAAAATGTGGAAGCTATTGGTATTATTGGAACTGGTACTCAGGCTAAAATGCAATTGCAATATCTACAGAAAATCAAGCCTTGTAAAACAGTGTGGGTTTGGGGCCGAACAGCAGCAAATGCCACGAAGTTTCAAAAAGAACTCAGCGACGATTTCGATATTCATATTGCTGAATCAGCTTCAGAGGTCGCTCAAAACTGTAATTTGATTGTGACCACTACCCCATCTGAGCTAAGGCTTCTTAATGCCAAGGATATTAGACCAGGTACACATATTACTGCAGTTGGTTCAGATACATCAGCCAAGCAAGAGCTAGATAGTACTATTCTTAAAAAGGCTGATTTAGTTATCGCAGACAGTATTTCACAAAGCCAAACAAGAGGTGAAATATACCAAGCGGTTACGAAAGGAGCTATTTCTAATAATAAAATAATAGAACTAGGTAGCGCTATTCAAAGCTCTGATTTTCAAAGAATTAATGACAATCAAATAAGCGTAGTTGACCTTACAGGTGTGGCTGTTCAAGACATTATGATAACTACTGCAGTTTACCTAAATCATGAACAAGATAATTAGCAGTAAATGATACAGTATGTAAGTAATAAAGGAGGAGGCGCAGCCGTAGATTTTGAAACAGCCATACTTGACGGTTTTGCAGTTGATGGAGGCTTATATGTGCCTACTAGTCTTCCGAAAATATCCTTAGAGCAGTTAAAAAAATGGAAGCAGCTAGGCTACATTGATTTGGCATTTGAAATTTTATCTCTATTCATTGATCGTTCCGTTATTTCTGAAGTTGAATTAAAGGCCTTACTTCGAACAGCCTACGCTCCTTTTGAAAAGTCATCTATTATACCCTTACATCAATTAAAGTCAAAAAAGGAGACTTATATCATGGAGTTGTTTTACGGGCCAACGATTTCTTTTAAAGATGTTGGTCTGGCCTTTTTAGTGAACTTAGTTGATTTTTTCCTAAAAAGAAAAAACGAGTATAAATCATTGATTGTAGCAACAACAGGTGACACAGGGCCGGCAACCGCATTTTTTACGGCAGGAAAATCAAACTTGTCGGCCTGGGTATTATACCCAAAGGGGCTTATTACTGAGGAGCAAGAACGACAAATGACTACTTTGCCTCATGCCAACGTTCACCCGGTAGGCGTATCAAACTGTCCTGATGGTGGTGATGACCTTGATTTGGTTATTGCTAAATTGTATGCCAATATTCCATTTAAAGACAAAGTTCATTTGAGTAGCGTAAATTCCATCAATTGGGGGCGTATTATGATGCAGACTGTTCATTATTTTTATGGATACCTTCAGGTGGTTGACTTCGTTGGTGAAGAAATTAATATGTCAGTACCTTCAGGAGCTTTTGGTAACTTATGTGCCGGTGGCTTAGCTCGAAAAATGGGTTTACCCATCACTAAGTTTGTTGTTGCAAACAATACAAATGCCTGTTTACATCGCATTTTTTCTGAAGGACTGTTCTCTAAGCAAGCAATTTTCGAAACACCATCCTCTGCAATAGATATTTTAATTCCCTATAACTTTTGGAGGTTTTTGTATTTCTGCGTCGACCAAGATGCGAAAAAAATTAATGATTGGTCTACAGAGTTCATGCATAAAGGAAAGGTTCAGTTTGATAACGAAACCTACAGTTCATATTCTCAAGGGTTTTTATCTGTGAGCATTTCTGATAAAAGAACCTTAGAAATGATACATGAGATGTATACCAAAGAGAATTATTTACTAGACCCACATGGGGCTGTTGCCGTTGCAGCAGCAGATGTTCTAAAAGATAAACTCGGTGATAAAAAACTTATTTGCCTGGCTACCGCTCACCCTGCCAAATTTCCACAGGTTATAAAAGAAGCCTTACAAACACGCCATATTCCAGAAGAAGGCAAACACGATTCCATAGAAGAAGCCAAAACGAAATGTGAAAAGGTGTATTTGTGTGATCATTCATATTTAGAAGAGGCGCTTTTGAATGTTATGACAACGGATTGGGATTTAAAACACAATAACAAAGCTTAAAATGTCACAATATTCTATTTTAGATCTTGCAGATATTAGCGAAGTCTGCCGTCAGTATAGTATCCGAATTGTAAAATCATTTTCCGTTTTAAGTGGTGGCTCAGAAAATACAAATTATCTGATTACAACTGAGAAGGGCAAATTTGTGCTAACAATTTGCGAGCAAAAAACCGCACAAAGGGCGGAAGAACTAGCGTATTTACTCGAGCATCTAGCGAAAAACGGTTTCGAAAGCTCAAAATTGGTACGGACCAGTAACAATGCTCTTATTTCAAACTGGAAGGAAAAGCCTGTAATGCTTAAAGTCTTTCTTGAGGGTGAAATTATAGCCAATCTTTCAAGTGATATTTTGAACGTGATTGGAAAAGAAATGGGCAGATTACATCAAATAGAAATCCCAGCCTACTTGCCGAAAATTTTGAACTATGGAATAGAATATTTTGATGAAGTGGGCCACTATGCTGCAAATTCTGATTTTGAACTATGGCTAAATGGAATTAAGAATTTTATTCAACCTTTCATGACTGAAGAATTGCCAAAATCTTTAATTCATAGTGATATTTTTTTCAGCAACATCATAGTAAGTGACTTTGGTACTGCTGCCTTTATTATGGATTTTGAAGAAGCAACTAATTATTACCGTGTTTTTGATATCGGCATGACCTTGGTTGGCCTCTGCTGTGACGGACAAGCCTTAAACCTAAATAAAGCGAGTGCTCTTTTAAATGGCTATCAACAAGAAATAGAATTAGATGCATTAGAAAAGCTTTCCTTGCAAGCTTTTACAGTCTATGCGGCAGCTGCTATGACTTTTTGGAGACATCGTAATTTTAACCATGTAAATCCAGATCCAGCAATGGCTGACCATTTCTTAGGATTAAAAGAAATTGCTGATTTTGTAAAAGAAATCACCGTAACAGATTTTGCTACAATAGTAAACTAACTATTTGCCGCTAGGTTCCGAGGGCACTTTACCGAACCTTGAGAACAGCGTCAACTTCTTTTTTGTATTTATAAAATATACCCCTGTCAAAAGTACGGCCGCGGCGATAATCGATTGTGATGTAATTTGCTCATTCAAAAAATACCAGCCTAGTAGCAAAGCAATTATCGGGTTCACATAGGTTGATGTGGCTACCTTTTCAGGAGAAACCATTTGCAGTAAATAATTAAAGGAAGTGAAAGCAACAATGCTTCCGAACACAATCAATAGAATCATTGTATAGCCCACTTTTGTGCTCCATTCAGTTGGCGATGACCAAGGTTCATTAAAAACAAGACTAAAGCCAATAAGCATAATTCCGCCGGTAAGCATTTGATATCCGGTATTCACAAAATAGTTCTTTGGCAAATCTGCCTTACCAACAAAAAGACTGCCATAGCCCCAGCTGATCATACAGAAAAAAATCATAACCATTCCTAAAACAGAGTTTTCTGCAGTTAGAATCTGTTGTTGACTTACTAATAGATAGATACCGGCAATACCTAAAAACACACCAACCATTGACATGGGTTGTATTTTTTTTCCTTGAAAGATCAACATCAATATCAATACTACCAATGGCTGCGCAGATATTTCAAGTGCTGCCAAGCCTGTATCTACATATTTCAGTGCCCATACCACCACTCCATTTCCAAAAGTGAGAAACAAGAATCCAGCAATAACAGTATTAAAGAACTGCTTTTTTGTTATTGCGATTGAAATACCCATGAACTTACATATCACAAAAATCAAAATGCTGGCGGTTATAAAACGGATAGCGGCAAGCATAAATGGAGGTAATTCCATCACGGCAATTTTGTTAAGCAGATAGGTGGATCCCCAAATCACATAGATGGAGAAAAATGCCAAAACAATAAATAAGGTGTTTTTAGGTGCTTTCATTCGGCAAGGAGTAATTGCATCATAGCTCTAGCTGATTCAACTCCCTTAGTCTTGATAAAGCCTCTCGGGGTGTCATCACCAATCTCATAGGTAATACCTGTAGCGCCAAACTGTCGATTAAACCATGCACTTGAGGTTGGTTGTAAGTTTTTGCCTGGGCTTTCATTGATATCCTTTAGACCAACAGCAACTCTGATTTTTTCAAGCCAAGCTTTCGTAAAATTTGGAATCTTTCTTTCAATACTTTCATGAGGTGTATAGTATACATCGCGATAGGTAGAATGAAAGTCAAGACCAAGCACCACATCGTTTTTGTGTGTTGCTGTTTCATGAACCATATGGCTAGTGACTTGTTCAATTTCAGGCTGGTGGTATTGACTCCAATCTCGATTTAAATCTACGCCGCCGGTATTGTGACGGTAGTGCCCTAAATCAACACCATCAGGATTCATTAATGGGTATACTAGTATCCGGTATTTTTCTAAAAAACCATTGGTCGAACCTTCTTCAATAATAGTCTCCACAAAGGCTTTCATGCATAAAAAACCAGTTACTTCTGGTGGATGTTGTCTGCTTATGATGAGTACCACGGGCTTATTAATATTTAAACCTTTACTTAAGTTTAAATTATATAAATCTCTACCAAGCATACTTTTACCAGCAGAATTTTGACTGACAAAATTATGTTGAGCCATGCTCTGTACCCATTCCCCTACTCTCCTATGGTCTTGTATCTCTTGCGCAGCCAACCACAAGGTGTCTTTTCCAACCTGTAGCTTCACTTGGGCACTTGTGCTATCAGCACTTCTTTGTACAGATGTAGAATCCAATAGTGTCCAATTTTCACCATCTGCACTGAGTTTTGGCGCATACCGATGCTTGGCGCCGTTGGAATAATCCAAATTGACATAGATGATACGTTCGGTTTTCGACCATAGTTTAAAAGCGTACCAAGGACTTGGGTTTATAGGGAAGTTCTCTGGCCAGATGCTAGCCGTATAGGTAGAATCATTATTTTTAATAAAGCCATTCAATCTTGCGGCAGGAAAATCATTTCTAACACCTAAGTATTCAAACTGATACACTTTCTTCTTTTGATTTGAAATTGGCCTTTTCGTAGTGTCCACAGGTTTAGCATATTCATGTTTGCTGGCCGTTAAAGGAGATGTGCTCTTGCAGCTAAGGCATAGTGCAAACAGCAGCAGTACTATTTTTTTCATGAGCGATTTTTAAGGGAAACTAAAGTAGCTAAATTTATTAAGTTAAAACTACCTTTGCCACCAAGCTTTTTTATATGCATTCGAACAATATTCATACTAGCCCTTACGATTTTGAGGCACTCACCTTAACCCACCCTGAGCTACTACCTTTTGTTTTTAATAACGAACATGATACGCAAACAATTGATTTCGCTAAGCCCGAGGCTGTATTAGCCCTAAACAAGGCGCTTTTAAAGCATTTTTACGGCGTCGTAGACTGGAGCATTCCTGAAGGCTATCTCTGTCCTCCTGTACCTGGCAGAGCTGACTATATACACCATATTGCTACTATTTTAGAAACGGAAGGCCTAGCTGGAGCTATAAAAGGATTAGATATTGGTGTTGGAGCCAATTGTATTTATCCGATTTTAGGGGCTCATATTTATGATTGGAAAATGGTGGGTAGCGATATTGAAGAGAATGCTACCATCGCTGCTATGGCAAATGTAAAAAGCAACCCACACTTATCTAATTCTATTGACATACGACTTCAAAAAGACAAGGCAAATATTTTTCAGGGAATCATAAAGGCAGGTGAATATTTTCATTTCACGATCTGCAATCCTCCTTTTTATGCCTCGAAAGAAAATGCAGAAAGAGAAACCCGACAAAAGCAGAAGAACCTGAGCTATACTCCTGATGCTAAGCGCAATTTTGGTGGTCAAGCCAATGAACTCTGGTGTAATGGTGGCGAACCATTATTCTTGAAACGCATGATTAAACAAAGTTTGGACTATAAGAAGCAGGTTGGTGTATTTACTAGCTTGGTTTCTAAGTCAGAGCATTTACCTAAAATCAAGAAACAGATAAAGAAGCTTGGAGGAGAATACCATACGGTATCAATGGTTCATGGCAACAAGAAAACACGTATTATATCTTGGAAATTTTAATGTATTTAATTAAACCTTAACAGTATATATCTATATCTAAACTACTGATATAATATCAGTTGAAAAATAAAATTACCAATCTATTGGTCGATAATCTTTTAGGAATTTACCACTCCAGTGCTTGCCCGTGTTGATGCCGTCAATTAAAGGGTCCATAACTCTTGCGGCGCCATCTACAATATCTAGAGGGGGCTGAAAATCATGTAGCTCTTGCTTTTTCTTTGCCAGCTCTGCAGGGTCCTCATCAGTTACCCAGCCTGTATCTACTGCATTTATGTAAATTCCGTCTTTCGCTAGGCTTCCTGCAGCTGTATGGGTGAGCATATTAAGAGCTGCTTTGGCCATGTTCGTGTGCGGGTGACGATCTTCTTTAAAAAAACGATGGAATTTACCTTCCATAGCAGAAACATTAATAATGTGTTTCATACCCGTATTTTCTTTTTTCATCAATTCAGAAAGGCGGTTACACAGCACGAAAGGTGCTACGGAATTCACCAATTGAACTTCGATCATTTCTGTAGTTTCAATTTCACCTAATTTTAAACGCCAACTATTCGTCTTGCGCAGGTCAACCTGCTGCAGATCAGCATCTAATTCCCCTTCAGGAAATACTTCTTTGGTTTGCAGTGAATTATCAAAGCTGTACGGTATTTGAGACAGTTTGGCGGAGGCGCGAAGCCCAATTCCCGGTTCAGGGCCATGCCAAGTAACCGGCATATTCTGATTAGGCGAGGCTGCAGTAGTCAGTAATTTTAGCTCATCAAGACAAGATACATGGTCTTTTAGCAAGTCCGCAGCATATTTCGGAAGTGTGCTAATTGCCCGTTCTTCATTTGGCATTAGGTGTTGATAGAATCCCGCTGGACGCCTTACTGTTTGGGCTGCATTATTGATTAGGATATCTAGGCGATCATACTTCTGTTCGATATAATTGCAGAAAATTTCTACACTCGGAATATGACGCAAATCTAGACCGTGAATTTTTAGACGATGCCCCCATTGAGTGAAATCTTCTTCTTTAGCGAAACGTAGCGCAGAATCAGCAGGAAAGCGCGTAGTGGCAACAACCGTAGCTCCTGATCGCAGTAGCATTAAAGTGATGTGATACCCGATTTTTAATCGAGACCCCGTTATTATGGCAACTTGATCTTTTAGATCTGTAGTTTGAAAACGTTTAGCATAGTTGAAATCTCCACAATCAGTGCACATCGTATCGTAGAAATGATGAAGTTTTGTAAACAAAGTTTTACAGACATAGCAGTTCCGTGGCGACTCTAGATCTCCGAGCTCTCTGTCTCTCGCTTCTGCCTCTGGTAGCAACTTAGGAGCTACAAACACAATCGCCTCACGAGCGCTCCGAATTCCGGTTTCCTTTCTTGCGTTTTTATCTTTTGCCGCCTTTTTTCTTTTCTGAGCCTTTTTTGCATCCTTCTTTCTTCTTGAAAACTCTTCACGACTTGGTCTTGATAATTGACCTGAAGCTTTAATCAAAGCAGTACGCTTCTCTTTTGGAATATCAAAAATCACATCCGTATTCGCTACTAATTGTTCTAAGATAGTGATGCATTTGTCAATTTCAGCTTCGCTGATTTTACTTAAACCATCTGTTTCAATTTTACTCATAAACAATTGTATGTAAGCTATTTTCGTTTATTTCTTTTATTGTAATTCTTGTCGCCTTTTGTCTTAGCCTTCTTATATTTCTTTTCTATGATGCGTTTGTAAGACCCCCCTTGATTGATTTGGGTATTCTTTTCCTTTTTCTCATGAAAACCTTCGCCTTTATCCTTATCGTTTGCGGATTTGTCTGGATTGTCTCGTTCTTTAATTCTAGGGGTTTCTTCAGGCGTGAGCCTGGTAGCTATCTCAATAGATTTAGGAAGTTCAAGCTTCTCAATCCTAACCTTCATCAAGGCTTCAATAGCCTCTTTGGCGGACTCTTCTTTTTCGGTGTAGAATAATAAGGAAGCTCCCTCCTCCTCTGATCGCCCTGTACGTCCAATGCGGTGCATATAGTTTTCGGGATATATCGGGGTGTCAAAGTTGATTACATGGGATATACTATCTAAATCTAAACCTCTAGCCATTACGTCTGTCGTGACTAAAATTCTATTGACCCCTTCTTCGAATTGCTTGATGGAGCGCAGGCGATAATTCTGTGTTTTGTTGGAGTGTATCAAACAAGCTTCACTGCCAAAGAATTCATCAATTTCTTGAAACAAACGATCAGCAGTTTTTTTGTTTAACGTGAATACTAAAACTTTACTAAACAGTTCTTTATCTTTAAACAACTCAAGTAAAAAATTAACTTTAGTATAGAAGTTTGGAATAGCATAACAGTGCTGCGAAATATTATCTAAAGGCGTTCCACTGATGGCTATTGTAACCTTTTTTGGCGCCTTGAAATAGTCGTTGATAAGCTTGTCTACCTCTTGGGTCATTGTAGCTGAGAACATAATATTTTGACGTCGTTCTGGCAAAAGATCCATAATATTGGTTAATTGAAACCGAAACCCCAAATCTAGCATTACGTCAACTTCATCAATTACCAGCTTTTTAATAGACTTAGTTCGCATTGCGCCACTTAACATTAAATCGTAAAGTCTTCCAGGAGTTGCAACTACAATATCGGCTCCTTCTGCTAAGGCTTCCTTTTGGCGGTTCATATTGGTTCCGCCATATACACCTACAGCTGTTAGTGTAGTATATTTTGCAAATTTTTCGATTTCATCAACTACCTGCACTACCAATTCCCTCGTAGGGACTAAAACTAGAGCTCTAGGGTATTTTTCCTTAGAAAAAGGAAGCATTTGCAGAATTGGAAGCATGTAAGCAAAGGTCTTTCCTGTGCCTGTTTGTGCTATTCCGACCATGTCACTCCCTGAGAGGACAACAGGAAAGGCTTTCGCTTGAATAGGTCGTGGACTATCAAAGCCTAAATCGGCAATAGCATTGCGTAAAGGTGTGGTTATTTTAAAATCGTCGAAGGAAGACATAGCGTAAATTTTTGAAAATAAAAAGTATTTCAAAACAAAGGTACGACGCTTTATGAGTTAAATAGGGCTAGTCTACCGGAGGATGACCATGAATTTCCTCAAACACCTCGTCAAAGTTCTGACGGAGATAGGCATTTAGCTTCTTCTTGTAGTCATCTTTCAACCAGTGTACAAAGTTAAAGGTGCTTCTACTGATGCATTTAGCATAGGTTTGTATCCGTTGGTCAATATCTTCTTTCAGTAATTTTGCCAAGGCAAGCGCATCGTAAACATCTTCACTGTTCTCTATACAAATCTTTGCATGATGCGTGATAGAACGCTCTAGAACTACTTTTGAGGACTCTCCTTTACTTGTAGCATCTATATATACTTGCTTAATATCGTAAGAAACATCTTCTGATTTTGAAAACTCCTCACGAAGCTGATCATTCATTTCATGTTTGAATTTGCCTTCAATAGCTTCATCATCCTGAATGCGATCTGCATAGAAATTAGGTGATTTGAAAATAGTTTGCCAATCGAGATCAGCACCCCATGGACCAAAACGATACATATTATTTCCTAAATCAACCACCGTAAATTTTGATTTATTGTTCAAAATACGAGAACCACGACCAATCATTTGATAGTATAAGGTCAATGATTTTGTTGCACGGTTCAAAATTATAGTATCAATAGTCGGCTCATCAAAACCTGTGGTAAGAATACTTACTGATGTTAAAATTGCATTTGGAGTTTCTTTAAACCATTTAAGAATCTGAGCACGTTGTTTCTTTGTCGCCGTATTATCTAAATGCATAACCGGAAGTCCGGCTGCATTAAAAGTATGATACACGTTTATGGAGGTATTAATTCCATTGTTAAATATCAGGGCTTTCTTTCCTTTAGAATGCTTCTCGTAGGCCTTCAGTAGTTTTTCGAGCATTGCAGGGCTAGAATATAGGTCCTCCGAAGATTTTACGGTATAGTCACCATTAGATCCGATTTCCAATGAGGTCAAACCCATATCGTACTGAAAGACTTCAGCACGTGCAAGAAATTCATTTTCAATAAGCGACTCTATCGTTTCACCAACGATAAGCTCATCGTAGTTCCCTTTCATGGGTAGCTCTTTATTCGAACTTAAAGGCGTAGCCGTTACCCCTAGAATAAAGGATTTTTCAAAAAATTTAAAAAGTTTGGTGAAAGAGTTGTAGTGCGCTTCATCAATAATAACCAGACCGACATCAGAAATATCTAATTTATCATCGTTCAGACGATTATTTAGCGTCTCTACCATTGCTACGTAACAACTATATTCCGCTTGGTCATCTAGCTCAGCCTTACTATCAACGACTTTGTTTTTTACACCAAAACCGGTGAGCATTGAAGATGTTTGACGGCAAAGTTCAACACGGTGTGTCATAACAAGTACTTTCTTGTTATGCTTTTTCAAATACTGTCGCACCATTTCTGAGAAAATAACTGTTTTTCCCCCTCCTGTAGGTAGCTGGTATAGTAAATGATGATCTTCTGGTGCAGTTTCGAATTTATCGAAAATTTGGTTAATGGCACCTTGTTGGTATTCGTAAAGTTCTTTGTCTGTCTTTTTTTCTTGAACTGCAATTGCAATATCAGCCATATAACCCTTTTTTTTTGAAGATTGCAAAAATACGATTTTATCAGGGTTAACTGAATTATTACGTCGAAACTATCGAAGTAATCGGTATGCGAAACATGCAACACTTTTAAAAAAAAATAAAATTTATTCAGTCAGCTCCAAAATAGGCGTTAGCACTATTTTTCGGAATTCAACCTCAGAGCCCTCAGCCTGAAGTGCAATTTGACCTTTATCGGCAGTAGCATTGTAGCCATGGTTCACTAAAATACCATTCACCCATACTTTTACTTGATTCTTTAAGCATTCAATATGCATGCTATTCCATTCACCAAGAGGCTTTTCAGAATCATCAGTTAAATTTATTATTCTACGTTTTTTACCTTCGACAATACCCCATTCAGATTTTGGTCCGCGACGTTCTGTCATATTATCTACGGTAATATCTTCTACAATACACCAGAAATCTCCAGCGTTTTGATGCATCATTTGTACTTCGATAGATTTTGGAAACATTTTATATAAAGACCTTGGTGTCGATGCAAATACCAAAACGCCACAATTACCGGGTTCGCCAGCAAAGCGATATTCTACCTCTAATCTAAAATCTTGATAAACCTTATCGGTAATAATATGGCCTTGAGGAGTGCCTAAACTTACGAGCATTCCATCTCTAACGATAAAAGGGTTTCGAGCATCAGGAATGCTATCCATTTCTGGCACGTCGATATGCCAACCCTGCAAATCTTTTCCATTGAAAAGACTTTTAGAAGCTTCAGATGAACAAGATATTAGGGTTATAAAGAATACAAAGAGTCCTATATTTTTCATAATTGTAAAATAGTGAAATATTAAGGACATATACTAGTAAAGATTTTGATTACAGCTCTTTATCGTGAAAGGCTATTAATTAATAGACTTTTTTGTCTTAGCGCTAGGGGAATCCATATCTTACCTTTCGAGAAAACATACTATGAAATTAAACACTCTTCTGCTGCTTCTTTTTATTGCAGCAAAAATAAATGCACAAGAAACAGCGCTTCGTGTTGAAACTAAAGCTATTCCGAATCGTTTGGCTTTTTATGCAATTAACGAGAACGAGCAAGATTTTGATGTCCAAATAAAAATATCAGGGACCAATTTTAGACAAAGCCAAGGCCGCCCGAGATGGGTGCGCGTTCCTGCAGCGTCAAAAGTACATTTAAAAACAGTTGTTCTTACCCGGGATAAAAAACCAAATTACACATATGATTTGTTGGTAACTGATAGTCTTTCAAAAAGAGCTTTAAAAAAGGAGTTCGAACGTATAAAGATAAAACCAAAGAAATCGATTACGGTATATATTACTGATGCATGCCTGACTTGTGATCGTATTATAAAATCTTTAAATGCGAGTAATTACAAGTACATCAAACACCTGCTAAGTGAAAAACCTGAAATACAGGAGCAATTAAAAAACTACCTGCCTGCTCCTATAGATTCGATTAAAACACCCATACTCAATATAGGTGGCCGATTGTTTACTCAAATAGAAACTTATGATACGCTTTTAGAGGAGCTTCATAAACAATAGCCTTAACTTATTTAATACTCTCCTGGGTAACTGTAAAATCAAAAGTTGCCTTTTGTTGGGTCGCTAACCAAAAATTTTTAAGACCTCCCCAAGAAGCATCTGGATTTCCTTGCCTTGAAAAATTCTCCAGATTTAGGCTTACTTCGTCTATTTTTTCTTGAGATATAGCTACTGTGGAGATAACTACAGTAAGTGCTTTGAACGATTTTTGAGAATTTTCTACAGATGGAATACGTTCACCATGCGTGGCGATAATATCTTGTGCATCATAAGTTTCAATCGCATCTGCTGTAAATTCACCTTGGTTTTGGCCCCATTCAGGGTTTACGGCTACTTGAACACTTTCTAATGCGTCTGCACCGATGAATCCCATCGCATAGAGTTCAAGATTTCCAAATACTATTGAATTTCCACCGTTGGCGAACGTACCAAAACTATTTAAGCCATTTAGTTTTCCTTGATAGGTATTGTTACCCAAAGCTTCTATTTCTCCAAAACCACCTAATTGTCCTGCGGTACTAGCAAAGCCCCAATGGCCGCCAACCGTACTTGGTATAATTCCCTTGTTAGCCCATGAATGTGCGATTTCATGTAAAAACGGCCCATTAGAAATGTATTCGGTTCTCGGCATATAAATGATGCTTTTGAGCTGCCCGTCAGAACCGTATGCCGCAGAGTTGTCATAGGTGTTACTCCCTAAGCCTCGTACTTGATTCTGGACTAATCTTGATATACCATAAAATAAATCAGGCGGCTTTATTGCTTCTACTGAGAGTATGATGACATAATCAAAGTCATCCTTTAGGTATTGATATGCTTTTTCAGTAACCATAGAAATATTTCCTTCGCCCTCAAGAAATTGATTGTAATCAGATGGTGATAAAACATAATTGACAACAGATCTTGTCTCGTCTAAGGTAAAGCCTTCCTCAAATACGATTAGCCCAGGTGTTGTTGAATCTGTATTATCTGATGAATCATCATTCGTAGTGTCATCGTTGGCACTATCACCCCCAGTATTATCTTCTGTTGTTTCTTCAATCGCATCAGCTACGGAATCTTCTTGCTCAGGAAGTAGGTTCGCATCCTTACTGCAAGCAGCTAATACGATATACAATACGCTCATAAAGAGATAGGATAGTTTGAATGGAATATACTTTAATTGAAAAATTCTCATAGCGCATCGTTTTTAATAAGATACCTATATAACCCTATTTTTTGGGGTTTATTTTCTACGAGAGGGTAAACTCGACAAAGGTTAATCGCTCAACTCTTACCTCCTATTTAAACGAAACACGGCAGCGCTTCTTGCTGTTATCTTACTGAATTTTAATGAAGTGCAAATTTTAACAATAAATTTTAATTTAATCATAATTACTAGTAAATAACTTAATATCAGGCATATATAATTAATTTGATACGAATTTAAGGCTTCTATGTGCTAATTTATACATAAAACAGTACCATCTTATGCATAGTACTGTAACAATAATAATAATCGCTCGTCTATTAAGTGTAAGTCAATTGGAAACAATCAAAAACAATTCATCTTTTGAAATCAACAGTTCAGCAACATAGATTATCAAAAGCAGTTTAAAAACAACAATTTTACACCATCAATAAAAAACAACAGCATTATGAAAACTTTATATCCGCACCAATTAAAACCTAGGCTCTATTTCACATTAGGATTCGGCTGGAATACTGACAAGTTATACGATCAAAGGCTTAAAAGTAAAAAGATTCAATAGTAAACGAAGTACTCATCATCAAAAAAAAACAACAACATCATGGAAAATTTAAACAAGCATCACCAAAGACAAATTTCAGAAGTTTCTAAAAGCACTATCTGGAACAATAGAAGAAGATACAGCTAAGCGGTATCAAAAAACAAATTCATCAAACATCATCAAAAAAACAAGATCATGAAAAATTCAAATATACATTCGGTAACAAATTCATTAAAAATATCAAAAAGCGACATCTGGAATAGCAAACGACGCTACAGATAGTCAAGGATCAAACCTTTTAAAGACTAGAAATTATGAAAACAATCATCAATCAATCATCGATAATATCAACAACATCAATTTTTTTCTCAGAGTCTAATCACCTCAATAGAATTCGTTGGACAGATTTAAAATGTTAACTCCGCTCATCACGGAATTTGAACTTATCAATAAAAAGGCCTGTACTTAATCAAGTACAGGCCTTTTTAATTTTTAGCAATGCCACTACCCTATGGGTAAAGGTTTGCTTTTTTTTTCCCTTTGTCTTTTAAAGCTATTTATGCTGTAATTCTAGCCGATTATGTAAGGCCTGCAGATGTATCACATATGCATACCCCTAAATCAAAGACTATTTTAAGATTTATGTACTTTTAAAACGGAATTAATATCATGTATGCACAAGGAACAGCGATTTTTTTTTAAAAAATGCTTAGAACAACAAAGAGGACTATACCGTCTTTACGCGAACAGCATTCATACCTTTCATACCTCTCTCAAGTTCAAAAGAAACTTTATCATTCTCAGCTATTTCATCAACTAGACCACTGACGTGAACAAAATATTTTTCATTGTTCTCAGAGTCAATAATAAAACCAAAACCTTTTGAGGTGTCGAAGAAAGAAACTTTACCTTTTCTAACCGGATCTTCGGGTTCTTGGTCTTCTTTCTTTGGAATGCCTAAAACTATACTTTCAGCATCAATTTTAACCTTTTTGGTAGGGTCAGGAGGAGTATCTGTAAAATGTCCGTTCTCGTCAACGTAGACTAGCTGCTCTTCAAACGTAGCTCCTGTATTAGAATTTGCTTGTCGTTCTGCTTTCTTTTTCTTTTTTTCCTCACGTTTTTTTAAACGTTTCTTTTCCCGTTCTTTTTTACCATAGGTTTCTTGAGCTCTAGCCATAGTTTATATGCTGTTGTAGTATTAAGTTTTCAATAGCCAATAGTGGCAACTGAAGAAAAGAAACTAGTCTTTTCTAGAATTTGTCAAAGATAGCGCTGTCTTGAGAGCTTAGCAAGTACTTTGCTAAATACTTCTTAACTATAGCTAGTTTTTAGGCTAAAAACCACAATAAACTGAAGAATGACAATATATTTGCTTTAAAATCGTATACGATATATTACTTTTAGCTTATGGTTATTAAAACAAGTTTTCGAGATCAGGTACGTGAATTCCTCATTAATGAGATGAAGCAAGGTAATCTGCAAGAGGGACAAACCATAAATTTGGCGGCGCTTGCACGTAAACTAAATGTTAGCGTGACTCCTATTCGTGAAGCTTTGACACAGTTACAGCAATCACGTATTATAACTGCAATTCCAAATCGCGGATTCATCATTTCTGAACTCAGTTTAAAAGAAGCAAAAGACCTGTATGAATTAGTAGCTGATTTAGAAGTGTTAGCCATAGAAAACTCCGAATTTGATGCAGCAGCAATTGAACAGCTTAAAATTCAACAGTTGGTTTTCAAAAACGCGCAGGATACCGTAGCACGTATCAACGCTAAATTGGGTTTTCATAAATTACTCACTCAGAAATACGGAAATAGCCTTGCGCAGCATATTCTTGATGATTTAAAAATCCGAATATTTTTTTATGAGCGAGAGTTTATGGCAGATGACCTGTTATACTCTAAATCTGATAATCAACATGATGCTATTATTTCGGCAATTGAAGATGATAATATGCCCACAGCCTCATTGGTTCTAAAAATGAACTGGATGCTTATTCTTGATTATATACAGCGGCAGCTCTGGGAAGTTTTGTAATCCTTATTTATAGGTTTAAAACTCCAAAAGGCACCAAAACTTACCATTTAGTTTTGGTATTCTATGGCTATAGGTCTAGTTCACTGTTTCACCCTCCTTCATTCTAACGCCTACCGTTAGCATAACATGAGCAACGAACAAGCGCGATTTGCAGGTGCATGCAATGGCTTGAATAAGAGAATTTCTAGTTTCTAGAAAGCACTTTTAGTTGCTTTCTGGCACTAGTAATGTTGTTTTATCGGTAACACTTTCTATTTTTTGGCGGGAGTAATAGGCTGGAAAATATTCGTTCTTTGCCCAAATTTCAAAGAGATTGCTATAATATTTACTTTCCGGATTCGCCGATTGTCCTGGCGAGTTGATCATTAAAGCTTTATCCCAATCACTTAAATCGCTAATAAACTTAAAGCTGGCGCCGCTTACTTGATTATCATTGTTTCCAGTAGAATTTGGAGTGAAACTATTTCCACCTCTTGGTAAAGTGCCTAAGTCAATTTTCTTTCTCAAGCTATCACTTACAAATGGAGACAAAGCATTTTTCATACTAGAATGTTTAAAATTGGCTTGTCCGTATTGCCACTTTGTCATATCTGTCCCTAATTTTTCGTCTAGCTTTTGAATGCTTATCGCTAAAGTATTTTGCAAAAATTCTTTTTTATTTAGTTTTTTAAAACTCGGTCCAAAGGTTTTCTCATCTATCTCAAGCCATGAAATAATTTTTTCTAATTGTAAGGATATCAAGCCGTCTACCTCCTCAGGAATAAATGCGTTTTCTGCTTCTTGTCGAATTATACGTTCCCACATTGCATAGATTCCAGCTGCTATCGAATTTTCATCTAAAACAGAATTCCATTTCAAAAGTTTGTCTTTCGCCTCCTCAGCTTTCGCTGAATTCATAGGGAGGTCTTTAAGCATCGGAACTAACGACCTAGCTGGAATAGAAAGGTAATCAGACTGTAGTTTTTCCATATCCTTTACACTAAAAGTTTTTTCTTCGGATAGTACTTCACCAATACGCGCTCCACGATACGAATCAGACCAAACATAGTTTAAGGTTTCTTGATACTTATAGTCAGGTGAAGTTACATTTTGATTCGCCGTTGCTAAATAGCCTTTTTTAGGATTGTAACTATTCGGACGTTCTTGAATAGGCAAATACCCGTCCCAGTCATAACTACCATCTCCGGGTACAGGAACCAAACCACTATGATTTTTTCTGATAGGCGTGATACCGACGGCTTGCCAGCCAATGTTTCCGCTCTTATCGGCCCAAACCATGTTTTCTGCAGGAATGTTGCTATACGTGCAAGCTTCTTTAAATTCTTCCCAAGTTTGTGATTGATCCATCCGAAGGGAGGCCAAATACGGGGCACCTCCTTTTTCCAACCATGCTGCCTTGACCGCATATGCTTTGTAGTTTACAGAATCAATATAGGTTACAGGGCCGTGCAACGAATAGCGCAAGGTAGTTTTTACAGGGTCTTGCCCCTTCACTACTATGATATCTTGTATCTCCTTCATGGCAACCCACTCATCTTTGTATTTGTACTCTGATAGGTTCTCAGGGTTTAGATCATAAACATACAAATCTTCACCATCAGTTCTGAAAATGGTGAGGCCCCATGCTCCATATTCATTATGGCCAATAGATATCCCTGGAATTTCAGGTTCTCCTCCGCCAATCACATTCCAGCCGGGTGCAACCAAATGAACCATATATCGTAAAGAGGGCAAAGCAACTCTTCGGTGGGGGTCATTGGCTAACATTGGAAACCCACTTTCTGATTTGCTACCCGCTACGGCCCAATTGTTACTACCATCGTCTAAATAATCTTTATCTATGTCTTGCGCTTCAAAGCTAACACCACTGGCATAGGCTTTATGGACTGCCAGAATATCTTCAGAGAACAAAAGCGCATCAATCTTAGTATCTAATGTAATATTAGGCTCGTTCGGGTGAAACCACATGAGTTCTTTTACCTTCTCTGCTCCTATTTTGGCAACTGCCATTCCATATTGTAATTCACGGTTTACATTTCCTTTAAGCCCTTGATGTCTTGAAATCACCACATCTGGAGTCCATTTTTCAGGAGAAATACCCAGAATTTTAAATTCTATAGGAAGATTTTCTGGCGTCTTTAATATTTCATCGATGTATGCGTTAACGCCAGCTGTATACCCATTTATAATTTCAGAACCATCGTCATGGTAGTGATCTAGCTCCTCCTCGAGATTTCCACGAAATTGAAATAATCGCGTTCCTATATCTCTTTGCAACTCATCAGGGCCTAAGATTTCTGCTACGGTTCCGGTTGCTTGTCTACGCCAAATTTCAAACTGAAAAAGACGGTCTTTAGCTGCAGCATATCCTTGTGCGAAGAAGAGGTCATGTTGGTTTTTAGCATAGATATGGTTTACACCCCACTGATCTCTTAAAATTTCTACAGGTTCAGTGAGACCTCCTATTTTTATTTCATTCCTATTTTCTTTGGCCAGTTTACAAGAGGATACTAAAAGAAAAATTAACGCTAGCCTACAAAGTTTTGATATGTACATTCCGGATTGTTAAACAGTTGGAATCTAAAAATACGAATTTTAAGATATCCTTGTTAAAAAGAGTATATTTCTTAAGCTTAATGCAACTCCAAAGTTTTAAACCACTCTAATTTTAATCCATTTTATAAAGCCTTAGCTCTACTAGAGCTTTCTACAAATAGGACTACTTTGTATCATTAGAAAACAAAATAGCCTTCTTTGCTCTCTATTTTTTTTTGATAAAAAAAGGCCAGAATAAACTGTAGTGCAACTAGTACTGATTTCTTTTACTAGAGCACTTAAGTATAGCTTCTCTAGTTTATTCTAGTTCATTCAAAACATTTTCTGCTGAAGTAGTTACCTTCTTATACGCATTAAAGCCCCAGCGAGAAAAGAAGAAAACAAAAGCAAAAGCAAAAGCAAAAACCAAGTATTCTTTAATTCCTCTATCGATTAAAAAGAAGTCTTTATTACCAAATATTTTGGCAAATACGGCTGAAGATGTAAATAGTATTATAAAGCTAATATAGATGGCCGTTTGCTGTAGTTTCAACAAATTCTTTTTTGCTTTTTGAAAACCGATAAGTGCTTCTTTATAACTCTTGTCTAAAATATTGAAGTTTCTAATCTGGCTTAATAATTTCAGTGTAAGCAGAGGCAGTATAGCTATAAAAGCAAGCGTCATTACACCGCAGGCCATCAAATACCAGGTATCTAGCTTTTGGATGTTTACTAAAATAAACAGAAATGCTATTAGACAAAATAAGGCGCCAAAAGTTTCATATCTAGAAATTGTTCTAAACTTATTTGTGTATCGTTCTTGTGTCATCTTTAGTATGATTTCGTTTGTTAATTTTTTTTGTTGGTCTAATTGGTCGCTCATATCAGACCATAGGGCTTTCATTTCTTCAATTTCCATCGTCTATTTGTTTACAATTTGATTCTTTAATTTTTGCTTGATTCGAGATATTTTGGTTCCCACATTACTTGATGAGAGCCCTGTGATTTCGGCTATTTCTTCATATTTTTTACCTTCCAGTAATAGTAGCATCAACGCTTTTTCTAATACACTTAATTGCTTGATATGAGAATACAATAGCTTTAACTTTTCCTCAAATTCAGGGTCATAATTTTCAGTCTGCTGCATTACAACCCTGTCTATTGAGACCGGGTTTCCCATTCGCTTAGTTTTTTTGAGTCTTGTAAGGGAAGTATTTAATGCAATACGATACATCCAAGTACTAATTTTGGACTCTGATCGAAAAGAATCAAAAGATTTCCATAATTGATAGACTACATCTTGATACAAATCTTTCTGATCATCACGATTATCTGTATACAGCGTTGTGATTTTGAAGATCACGCCTTCGTTCTCTTTTATAATGCGAACAAATTCGGTCTCTTTTTGCATTCGTGGTTTCTGGGTTTATGGTATTAGTATCTCGTATCCTGAAATTATCACAAAAAATTTTAAAAATAATTTATGAGATCCATATTGGATCTTAAATTCAGCTCGAGCAACAGCATTATGAGGAAGAGGAACAACATTCCCTTTTTCAGATCGTTGTACTAAAAATTGAAATTCAAAAGAATGCAGTATTTATCGAAAGAAATAGAAGCTTTAGCAAAAAAAAATAAATCAGAAAAATCATTGATTAAAAAGCAATATTCTTGTGGTATTTTTCAAGATTATGGTACCGTAGAGCCCGTCAATTCAAAACTTGATCAACACAAAAAATAAGCACCTAATTGTAGTACTTATTTTTTTGCTAAAGTAAGGGTGAAATCACCTTGGTTTCTATGCGGTGTAAGCTCACTACAACAATTTTTAAGCCGCCGTCTGATCATTGAATTTAATACGTTATTCCTTAGGAAACAGGCTCTTATCCAAGCCGGGAATTAGTTTTAAAGCATTTTTATAATACACCTTTTTCAAAACTTCATCAGACAAATCAAGTCCGTACATTGACCAGAAAGCATGGTACTTTTTATAATACGGAAAGTATTCATCGTTTGATTCTAAAACTCGAAAATAGGTTGGAAATTCTTCAGGCTTCCAGCTATCTTTTCCAAATAGAATACGGTCTTGGTACTTTTCAAAAAATGCTTTTGCGTTTCTTGGCTGTCTTCCTAACTCAGCAATAACGGCTGCTATTCCGACATTCATATTTGGAATTTCATCAAGTAATTCTCCTAACTTCCCTAAATCATTAGCATACCAACCCATATGGGCATTAATAAAATTAGTTTTCGGATGCTTTTTAAACATGAGATGTTGCTCCTTAATTATTTGCTCCCACGGTGCAGGGTCTGTTGCAGAGCGTTTTCTTCTGGAATGTGTTTTGAGTTCTAACCAACGTTCATTGTCACGATCCATTGGGTCCCAAAAAGATTTTGGATCCGCAGCATGAATCAAAACAGGAACGCCTAATTCGCCACACTTTGCCCAAATAGCATCCAAACGCGGGTCGTCAATGGCCAATCGATTTCCACTAGCATCAGTATAGCGTAGCCCTAAGCTTTTATAAATTTTTAAACCTTTTGCGCCTGCTTTGATATCTTTTTCCAATTGCGCTGTTGCCTTTTCGCCCCAGCCTTCCTCTCCTACCCCATCAAAATCAACATTGGCAAAAACTACAAACCGATTTGGATAATTATTTTTAATGCTTTCAATCTTATCATTTAAACTTTCGCCCGAACCCCCACTTAGATTAACCATTATACCCTCATTCAGCCTGTCCATATCAGTAATGAGTCCAGTTAGGGCAGCTCCATCCATATTTCGCTGATGACTGTGCACGTCTATAAAAGGGAATTTAGATTTCGATAATTTTTCTCCTTCAACGACCAAGGTTGATTTCGGATTATACTCTTCAAACCCCATCTCTTGAGCTGATATTGCTACTGTAACAAATGATATTGCTACTGTTACAAATAAAGAAATAAGTAGACTTAGCTTTTTGATATTCATGTTTTTATGCGTTTTATTTCGATTCTTTATTACATAATTCTTGGTAGGTATCCCAACTGTCAATATCGATTTCTTTGCCTTCTGGATTTAAAGCTAATATAGCACTCTCATTGGTTGCAATAATATCCTTAGCACCAAAATCTTTATTTAGTTTTTGTAATTCTATAAAATATTCATTTCCAAAAATAGCAGGAACTCCTGAACGACCATTGTATTGAGTCGTTATTATTTTAGAGGAATTTGCCTTCCAATTCCCCAGCATCTTATTCAAATAATTGGTATCCATTAATGGCTGGTCAGCTAACATAATCAATACCGCATCATAAGCTAATTCTTTCGATGAAAAATAGTCCATTCCGGCCGCTATTGAGCTTCCTAAACCATTTTTCCAATTTGGATTCTGAATAATTGAGTTCGGTTCAAAACTCACTTCTGCCTTTATGATTTCTTCATAAGCCCCTAGCACGACATAGGTTGCATCAGCCATAGTTGTTTTCGCTTGAGTAAGGGCATTTCCTAATAAATTATAATTTTTCCAAGGGAGTATTTGTTTTATACGCTCTCCCATTCGAGATGATTCTCCTGCCGCAAGAATCAAAATAGCGAGTTGTGGCTTTCTATCCATTTCTGGAAATTTAATTCAATCTGACAATTATCGAAAGTTTAGCGCATCTCTTTAACAATGTTTAACACTATTCTTGGTAAGGTGACTATAATTTAAATGAAATTTGTACGTTCTGAGAGGTGAACCCAAAATTTTGAAAATGAAACCATTTAACAAATTAATTATCTTATTTCTAATTGTAGCTGCCACTGTTTCTTGTGGAAATGCCGATGATGATGTCACCTTTACATTAAATACTGGTGGGGAATTGGGCAAAGGAATAGAAGTTGATGAATGCCTTGATTTAGGAGAGAATGATTTAGTGCTGTCCATTCAAGAACAGTTTACCACGCTGCCAGGAAAAGTATCTGTATTATTCAAAGTTTCGGATCTAGACGGAAATCCTGTTTCAGGACTTATCGCCGACCAATTCACCATTTATGAGCAAGGAAGAAATGATGATTGCTTTAATACCATCTCTACTTCCGAATCGGCCGCAAGAATCTCTTCGAATTCACAAATTTTTGCTACAAACACCTTACTTGTTCTCGATTTAAGTAACAGTGTATTAAGTAGCAGTTTAGAAGAATTAAAAATAGCGAGTTCTAGTTTTGTTGACAATGTGATGCCTACTACTGAAACACAATCTGTGAAAATGGCTATCTATTGGTTCGACGGAGAAAATGAGTTACACCTTTTAAATGAGTTAACTGCTTCGAAAGGCGCGCTTAAAGCTTCTATTGAGGGCATTACAACTGAAATAAGTAATGATCCTTCTACAGATTTATACGGGGCGGTGATAAAGTCAACCGATAAAGCTTCTGAATTGTTAGTCGCGAGCACACAAGGCGACAAAATTGGAGCGGCTTCTGTTGTAATCTTTACCGATGGTACAGACCAGGCCTCTCGTTTTACAAAAGAAGCCGCGCAGACTAAGGTTGATCAAGCCGACCCGAACATTTCCTTTTTCACGATCGGACTTGGAAGCGAAATTGACACAGAGGTACTAATGGATATTGGTAAAACCTTCAGTGTTTTTGCTGCAAATAAAGAAGAATTGGAAACAACTTTTACGGAGATTTCTCAACGTGTATCAGAAAGAGCGAATAGCTTTTATCTTTTCGAGTACTGTAGCCCGAAACGCGATGGAAGTGGCGAAAACAATCTTGCAATTCAAGTCAAAGATGGCAGTAAACAAGGAGCGGTACAAACAAAGTTCGATGCTACCGGATTTACAGGTGAATGCGAATAATTTCTAGACCTTAAAATATAGTAGAAAGCGCCCTTTTGGGCGTTTTTTAGGTTTTAACAAGTAGCTTAACCAAATAGCATACCCATTCGACCTGAGTATTTGGGTATTTGGCGCCATACTCGTTTCATAAAGAACAGACCGCAGTTTTTTAAGCCCCTATATCTTTACTAGCTAAAATAGGTTTAATGATTACATTAGAAAACAAGTATGTACTCAATTTGATTATTCGTAATAACGCTTTAAACTGAATGCCAAAATGGTATAGCATAGCTACACTTTTGCTATTTCTAATCATTGTTTTGTCACTAGTTGTTATACTCGTAGTCTTACTAATCTATGGCCATTATATGAATATCAGATACGAATACTAGGGTAACACCAAGCCGTTTTTAAGGGCTAGATTCTACTAACAACAAGGTCTAGAAGTAAAATTTTACGCCTGACTACTTGTCTCGAAATTATCGATAAATCATAGCATTTTTAAAATAGCCATTCCCTTTTTCGAGGTCAATTAAAAACCCGTTGATGACCGCATATTTATAAACGCCATCTTTTTTAAGTAAAAAGGTAGGATTTATGCCTACTTCGAGATGAAATTCGGGCATCTGATAATCTTTTGAAATTAAGTGAATTGGCATTTTAAAATCCAGCCAATCTGAAGGAATATTTTGAGCACGAACATAGGTATTTCCGCTTCTTAGCATTTCAATGATTTTATTCTCATTGAGTTGATTAAGCCCCGACAGTAAAACAGGCGTTTTTCCTGCTACAAGGGTATATCCTGTCGCATCAAAAGTTTCATAGCCATAATAAGTAGACAAATCGCCTTGGTCGATAATACGACTGCTATACCAAAATTCGGTACTATTTTCTATCGCCACTTCTAAGCGGTTCATTCCGATGTCAAGGATATAGGGCTTTCCATTAATTTTGTAGGTCGCATTGGTGATTTTTAAATCGAATAGTTTACGATCATTCTCTGGTATTTTTTCGTAATCCTCTAATGGAATATCAGCATAGTTCCCTTTTGCAATAGTACATATTGCAGATAAAATCGACACATAATTCAATTTTCGAATTTCTTGTTTTTCAACATCATTAGCATATCCGCCAGATTCAATCAAAATAGTACTTGTACCCCATTTTTGTATATTATCACCAAAGGCGCGTGGTTCAAAATCATCATTGTAGCGCCCTACTTGGCCTGGAGCATATTTCTGAATAATGGTGTTCATGAAAACAATAACTTTCATGGCATTACCACGTTTCTCATTGATATCTTTTTCATAGTTATAAGCAGGAGCCAAATAGGATATTGTTGCTGGTTTTCCAGTGCGCTCTGCATTGTAGTACGTACTTTGATCATGTAGATTAAATCCGAAATCGGCATTTAGGCTATCGCGGACCCTTTTTAAGGTTTGACTTTCTGGAGATTGTAAACGTAAGGCATCTCGATTGATATCAACACCCAGTACATTTCTTCGCTGAAAACGTTCGGCCCCATCAGGATTCAACATTGGAAGAAAGTGTACCGTAAGATTGCTGAGTATCTCTTCTTTTTCATCCTTGAAATCCTCGCTTGCCAGAAAATTTAAAATATCAAATATGGCTTGGGTAGCCGTGGGTTCGTTTCCATGCATTTGAGACCAAAGAAAAACATTGGTCTTCCCCTGCCCTATACTCACCAAAGACAAATCGCGCCCTTCAATCGAACTGCCAACCACCTTTACTGTAAACTGCGGATTAACTCGGTAATCAGCCAATAAGGGTTCTAACTGATGATGCTTTATTCGGCGCTTGTCTAAACTACCTTCTCTATATTTCTCGTAGGTTTCAAAAAGCTGTGTTGTGATATCACTCTCTTGTGAAAAGATGTTTGCGCTTATTATAAGCAGAAAAGCGAAAATTTTTATCTTCATAGTTGTTCGTATTCGTGCAGTTTTTCAGAAAAGAGAATAAAGATAAGAGAACAAAGATTGCTTTTCTATAACAATACCAATTTGATAAACTATATTTCTATCTCTTCTTTAATCTTGACGCATAATGCTAGCCTCTTTTCTTTTTGGTACTTATCTCTCGATATCCTTTTAACCAAGCCTTGGACGCACTCTAGTTGCTGTTCGTCTTGACTCTTTATTCTCTTTTCTTTAGCAGTGGCTGCGGGCTCTTTATTCTATCTCTACTTGCTGTATTCTAGTACTAGGTTTAAAATCATTTTTTAGTGTACCGTCTCTGACTTTTTTCATAAAATCCGCTCCCGGGTCATCTTTTGCAGTGCGATAGCCATCATCCTTTTCTAGCCATAATTCATGACCTTCAAAAAGTGTGTATTCGTAGTGGCCAATTAAATAGGCTATTTTATATTTTTTCGAAAGATAATTTACCAACCATATATTAGAACCAACTTGTGCTTCTGTCAGTGGAAAATCTTCTGTACCGCCTATGTTTTCTATGCCTATGGCACAATGATTTAATCCGATGACATGTCTGGCCATGGTAGTTTCCGGAAGCAAACGATATATAGTTCCATCTCTATCTACCATAAATTGTGCGCTTACATTTAAAGCACTTGCAGCCTTAATATCAGGTCTATTGGGTAATGACGCAGAATTAAAGGTTTCAAAAGATTCCTCAAAAGTAGGAATGACCGTCCAATGTAAAACAATCATTTTCGGGTTAATGGTAGGCTCAGTTTGCTCTAAACCATATCTCTCCGACAGATATTGTAAGGTGAGTTCTTTGCGTTCTTCGTTAAATAGTATTGGGGCATCAATAATTCTATTATCTGCAGAACATGAGACCATGAACCAGATAAAAACAAACACTCTTGATATGCTAGTTAATTTCGAAAGTATCTTATTTCGTTTCATGGAGAACCGTGTCTTTTTTAAGGGCATAGACAATACTCAAATCTTTAAGCCCCCACTTTTTAGCCTTCTTCACTTTGTCGCCCATATAAATATCGATTTTATTTTTCCAGCGAGCGGCCATTTTATCTTTGACTAAATATACCCCCGGAAGCCCCTCAATCATGACTTTTGTATTCTGTTTTAATCCAAGTTGAATTAAATCACGAGAAACGGCAATACTCTTTTGGCGATCGGACAAGGTATCGCCCCAAGCACCAATAAACGGGGTATCATCAGTTTGTTCAGGAACAGAGTTGTACGCAGATACTTTTACATCAAGGGGCTTCCAAATATACGGATCCTCCTTTTCTACACAGGAAAAAAGTAAACTACTGAAAACAATTAAAAGTGACTTAAAACTATTCTTCATTGATTTCTTATATTCGTTTTTAAATATACAACATATAAATTCCTTCCTATTTTGAAACGATTCAAACGTATCCTTTTCGTTCTTTTACTAGTTGTCATAATTGTAGCTTTTTGGAATTACCCCAAACTCAATATTATCTCTGGCTACGCTTCTAAAAATCTAGCTTCCACAAATTTTATATCAGATAGATCGTATGCTGATATTATACAAAATGATAATGCTATTCCTTTAATTAAACTTGCTGAACTTGAACACACCAATGAAAATAGTGTAATCACCTCTGTATATGGATTGATGGAACGTGAAAGCATTTGTCGCGATGGGCTAGGTTGTGTCTTGATTAATGAAGATTATGATAAGACCCAGAAATTACTAAAGCCCAATCGTACCACATTAGCAAACCATTTGCCTTTCCCGTATGGAAACAACGGAAAGACCGATACAATTTTTAAGAATATTGACTATGAAAAGTTGACTTCTGCTGTGAATGGTGCTTTTGCTAATTATGAAGTACAAAAGACACGAACTGTATTGGTTGCTTATAAAGGACATATTGTTTCGGAAGAATACAGGAAAGGGTTTACCCAGGATACGCCGATTCTCGGATGGTCAATGACAAAAAGTATTATAGCTACTTTATTTGGCATTCTTGAACATCAAGGTGAAATTGGTATGGACTATCGTCCTTTCAAAGAGCTTGATTTAACAGGCTTTGTAGGTAAAGATCCTAGAGCATCTATTTCTTTAGATGATTTTCTTAGGATGTCTAGCGGCTTAGCATGGAATGAAGATTACACCGGTATATCTGATGTTACCAAAATGCTTTTTTTGGAAGCAGACATGACCAAGTCTCAAATAAACACGGCGTATACGAGCGGTGATCCGAAAGTATGGAACTATTCCTCTGGAACTTCCAATTTTCTTTCTGGAGTACTTCGAAAACACTTCAAAACACACCAAGAATATTTAGACTTTCCGTATACAGCACTAATAGACAAAATGGGCATGCACTCCATGTTACTAGAAACCGACATGACAGGAAACTTCGTAGGTTCTTCCTATGGATGGGCTACTACGCGTGATTGGGCGAAATTCGGAATACTACATCTAAACAAAGGAAATTGGAACGGTGCGCAATTATTTAGTCCTGAATGGATAGATTATATAACGAAACCAACACCTGGCTCAAAAGGTGTCTACGGAGCCCATTGGTGGCTCAACGCAGAAGGAAAATACCCTGATGTACCTAAAGATTTATATTCAGCTAACGGATTTCAAGGGCAGCGCGTTTATATCATACCTTCCAAAGACCTGGTAATTGTTCGAACGGGACTTGCAGAGGCTCCTTATTTTGACGACGCGACTTTTCTCAAGGAGCTTGTAAAGGCTATAAAATAAGATAAATATCACTATTTGGGCTTTTCACCACAACATAAGTATACTTCACAACAATAATTTAGAAATCTGAGAGAATGAAAGTAAATTTATCTTGTAATTAAGATATAAAATTTTTCATTTTCATATAGTGTTCTCGTAAAAGAGCTCAGTCCTAAAAGATTGAGCTCTTTTTAGTTTGTAGAAGTTTTATTTCTCTGCTAGCAGTTGCTAATGTTCATTTAACAAGCAAGAACGAATTTAAGGCAACCATTTATTCTTGCCAAAATCAGGTTTTCGTTTTTCTAGAAACGCATTTCTACCCTCTTTTGCTTCTTCAGTACCGTATGCCAACCGCGTGGCTTCACCAGCAAAAACTTGTTGCCCAACCATTCCGTCATCGGTAAGGTTCATGGCAAATTTTAGCATTTTTATAGACGTTGGAGATTTTTCTAATATTTCTTGTGCCCATTGATAAGCAGTTGCTTCCAATTCATCGTGAGGTACTACGGCATTTACCATTCCCATCTCGTATGCTTCTTGTGCAGAATAGTTTCTTCCTAAGAAAAATATTTCACGTGCTTTTTTCTGCCCAACCATTTTGGCTAAATAGGCTGAACCGTATCCGCCATCAAAACTGGTAACATCGGCATCGGTTTGTTTGAAAATCGCATGTTCTTTGCTTGCCAATGTCATATCGCAAACCACATGCAAACTATGTCCGCCACCAACAGCCCAGCCAGGTACTACGGCAATAACAGCTTTAGGCATAAAACGAATTTGCCGCTGCACCTCCAAAATATTCAAACGATGCATACCGTCTTCACCAACATAGCCTTGGTCTCCCCTAGCCTTTTGGTCACCACCGCTGCAGAAAGAATAAATACCGTCTTTGGTCGACGGACCTTCAGCAGAAAGTAAAACTACGCCTATCGAGATATCTTCTTGAGCATCATAAAAAGCCTGATACAATTCGCTAGTTGTTTTTGGGCGGAATGCATTTCGAACATTTGGGCGATTAAATGCAATACGAGCAACACCATCGCTTTTCATATAGGTGATATCTTCGAATTCTTTGGCTATTTTCCAGTCGGGAGTCTTCATTTTATATTTTTTGTTTTACAGGGATAAAGATACCTAATCTTTGGATTTTTTTTGGCGAGACCGGCTGTTTTTACAGACTAATTAGCTGTCTTAATAAATGATAGGTAATGTTTTAAAACCAAATTAGGCGCTTCAATTAGTGGAAAGTGGCCAATGTTATGTAGTTCAATAACATCAGGATTGGGAACAATTTCCTTGTACCTATCTACCATGTGTTGCCCCGAAATAGGGTCGTATGTGCCATCAATTAAGCGAATAGGAATGTTTGCCATTTGAATTGCCGCTACCCAACGGTTTCGGTTATCTTTTCGTTCTTGCATATAGCGTATCAAGAGATGAAAAACATGCTTTCCATCATTCACATTGATTAAACTCCAAAACTCGTCGAGTTCCTTTTCTGTTGGTTGGGTGTTTGGCCCAAAAATACGTTTGAAATTCTTCGCTAGTGTCTTTCGATTAAAAAATTTGGCAAATATGCTACCAACAGCACTCATCAATAGCTTTTGAATGAACAAAGGTTGATGCGTTTCAGAAAATAACCCGCCGTTTAAAAAACAAATAGATTCTATTTCCAAACCCTCCTCCTTTTTAGCCAACCGATCATGAAATCTTGCCAATAACTCTTGTGCTACCGTATCTCCATAGTCATGACTCAAAATCTTAATTTTTTTAATTTGTTTTAGCTGTAGAAATTGTGCAATCAGATCTGCTTGATCGAAGATACTATACTTGTATTTTTTTGGTTTATCAGAAAACCCAAACCCTATCATATCAAGGCTTAATACGCGGTATTTAGCTGTGAGCCCTTCTGATATTTGCCACCAATCCCATGAAGCGGTCGGAAATCCGTGAATGAGCAGCACAACTTCACCACTTCCTTCGTCACTATTAAATATTTGATGTGTCTTATATTCGAAATATGCTCCTTTATGCTTCCAATCTGTCAGGGTCATAATATTGCTCATTTAAATAGTGATCTGTATTTAACTGTTCACTTTCCGTTTTTAAAAGCTGAGGCTAACTGCTTATGCCAATAAGACAATGGCCGGTTCAGGAGCAGTAATATCCATAAAATCGGGTTGCTCGTGCACAATATCTTGCCACATTGGCTGAAAGCTAAAATAACCAGCTAGAGGAAAACCAACTTCATTGTTTCTAGTTGCTAAGGCTACTTCATGGCCAATCTTAATTGCTTCTTTACCCGTAGCTTCCGCTACTAGTTGTGATTGACAGGTACGCTCCATAGTAACAAACCAAAAGATGCATTCTTCAACACTATGCCCTACGGTTAGTAAACCGTGATTTTGGAGAATAGCGGCTTTATTGTCTCCTAATGCCGCACTAATTCGGTCTCCTTCGCTTAGCGCTCCAACCACGCCAGTATAGTCAGCAAATAAGCCGTGATCTTCATAAAAAATACAAGAATCTTGCGTTAGGGGGTCCAAAAGTTTACCCATTGCAGACCACGTTTTACCATAAATTGTATGAGAATGTGCAGCTGCAATCACATCGGGCCTGGCTTTATGAATGGCCGCGTGAATTGCAAAAGCAGCTTTATTTAATACTTGGTGTTTACCGGCTACAATCTCACCATCTTCATTTACCAAAATAAGATCAGACATTTTCAATCGGTTAAAAGAAACCCCAAACGGATTCACCCAAAAGCAATCAGTATGTTCTGGATCTCTGCAGGTTATATGACCCGCAACGCCCTCCGAAAAACCAAACTTACCAAAAATACGATAGGCTCCTGCCAGAATTTGTTTTAAGTAATGCCGTTTTGCTTCTACAGTATCAAACTTCGGATAAGAAATCATCTTTTCAATTCCAGTGGGGTTCTGTACAGCCATATTCTAAGTCAGTTTTAAATTGAAACCTAAAGATAGGATTTCTTTAGAGAGTTTTTTTACATAGCAATAGCGCTAGTTAGACCCTTGCCTATTCTTTTGAAAATAATGAGACCAAACGCGTGATTAACGGTGAGAAAAGCACCCCGTAAGGCAGTAACTTATACCGAGATACTTCACAGATGGGCACTACGTCATGTGAACAAATAATTCGTCTAGCTACTTTTTGAATTACTTTTCTCTGCGATCCATTTAGACATATATTTTGTGCTAGCCATTGACTGATGCTGTAAGATAAGACCTGTAAAATTTTGAGTCCGGTGTGTTTCTAAGTTTGCCTTCAAAACATCAATTCTATTAGCAAACTCTTTGCTCAACTTCTCGTTACCATACAATTGGTTCACAATTTCAATCCCATTTTTTTGGGCTTGTTTCCATTGCTTCTCATCTTGGTATAAACTAATCGCAGCTTGGGCAAAACGTTCTGCATCTTCTGCGATAGCTCCGCTCCAATCTAACCCATCATGCATGCCCTCTGCCCCTATTGGGGTGGTAACACTAGGAGTGCCATTTTGAATTGCATCTATTAGTTTTCCTTTTATTCCTGCTCCGAAACGTAGTGGTGCTAAATTGATTCGGGCTTCTTGAAATACCTCATCTTTATCCACTGCCCACCCCTGCACCAAAAACCCCTGTTTTGGCTTATGCATTTGTTTGATATGTTGCGGTAGATAGGCCCCGTAAACCTTCAGCTGCGCTTCTGGCAATGCTTTACGTATCAAAGGCCATATTACTTTTTTTAGCCAAACTAGGGCGTCTATGTTAGGCGCATGCTTGCCATTTCCAATGCAAAGGAAGTCGTTTCGGGTTTCAAAGCTTGGCCAAACTTTCATTTGTTTTTCAGGTATGCTCGCTAGCATAAAAGGTAAATGCAGCAACAAATTGTTATTCATGTGAATAACTTCCCGAAGTAATTTCATTTCATAGCTAGATATGATCAAGGAAAGGTCTGAGCGATATATACTAGCGATTTCTCGTTTGGTGGTATCATTTTGCAGCCATTTTTTGTTAGAAAACTGACTATTGGACTTAAAAGCCTTTTCCCTAGCCTGACGTAGCGAGTGCAAATCTTCGGTATCTAAAATCCGTAAAGCATTCGGAGTGCATTCAACTACTCGCCATCCGAATTGTTCTTCGGTCAAAAACCTATCAAACAGAACAATTTCAGGGTTTAAATTAACAACAAACTCATCAAAGCTAGAGTGGTTTAATTGAATTGATACTTTTTGGATTCTTAGCGCATCAAGATCTAGTGAAAGTTCAGACTCGGCTGCTGTGCTGGCCACCGTTATTTGATACCCTTGTTTTAGAAAAAAATGAATAAGCTGTAGCATTCGTCCTCCTGCAGCTGTGGAATTCGGTTCTGGCCAGACGAAGGCTATTATGAGGAGCTTTTTCATTTTGCTTCGCGTTTAATCCTTATTGGTAAGACTTACGCTCTAATACGTATTGCCAACTATTTACCGAAAACTGTTTATAGTAAAGTGTAAGCTACATTTTAGCCGCATACTTCTTTGAGATATTCGAACGCAGTTTACGCTCATAATCTTCTTCGAGCCACTCCTTATAGTTCTTGGTATTATTCATAATACAATAAGAATATTGGCGTACCCGATATTTTATCTCTTCTTGAAGTTGTTTTGCCAAAACACGGGCATCGAAAACATCTTCGGCGTTTTCTAGACAGATTTGTGCGTGCTGCTCAATACTATTTTCCAAAACGGTTTTTGATTTTTGACCCAAAGCGAATATCTTTTTGTATTCTTTTTTGACATCAAAATCAATATTCTTTGATTTGGCAAATTTCTCACGCAAAGCAGGGGGCATTTCGTAAATGAACTCTCGTTCAATATCCTCATCATTCTTGATGTTTTCTAAGAAAAAATCTGGGAAATGAAAAATTTCCTGCCAATCAATTGGAGCATCCCACATACCGAAACGGGCGACGTTGTTCCCCATATCTACTACAGTGAAGTCCTTTTTATTTGGAAGTACACGTGAACCACGGCCAATCATTTGAAAATACAAAGTCAATGAACGGGTAGCTCGGTTTAAGATGATCGTTTCAACAGTTGGCTCATCAAATCCTGTAGTTAAAATACTTACTGAAGTCAAAATCGCATCTGGCGTATTTGAAAACCAATCTAATATCTCACGGCGTTCTGAAGCACTGTTCTTATTATCTAAATGACGTATATTAAAATTTGCCTTTTTAAAAGTTTCATATACATAGCGAGAAGTATTGATTCCGTTATTAAAAATCAATGTTTTCTTGCCTTTGGCAATCTCATTATAGGCAGTCATCAGCTTGGTTAGCATATTTTGATTACCATACAATTCGTCTGATGACTTTACGGTATAATCGCCATTGATACCGAGTTTTAGATTTTGAAGACTCACATCATAATTATACACATTCGCTTTTGACAGAAAATTCCTTTTAATCAAAGCCGATATCGATTCACCAACTATCAACTTAGAGTAGTTGTCTTTCATCGGCAACTTAATGTTTGAGCTCAATGGTGTTGCTGTTACGCCAAGAATAAAGGAGTTTTCAAAGTATTTAAAAAGCTTTCGAAAAGAATTATAGTGCGCTTCATCAATGATTACCAAACCGATGTTGTTAATCTCAACTTTCTCCTCCTGTAGACGATTGTTTAGCGTTTCAACCATAGCCACAAAACAGGTGAATTCATCTTGGTCTTGAAGCTCTTTAACTTCGCTATTGATGATTTTGTTTTTAACACCAAAGCCACTAAGCATTTTTGAAGTCTGAACACTAAGTTCAATGCGATGCGTTAGTACAACAACCTTCTTACCGGTCTGCTCTATATATCTACGGGCGATTTCTGAAAAAACAACGGTTTTTCCTCCACCTGTTGGTAATTGATATAATATGTTGGCACCTGCTTCGGACGCATCCAGTTCTTTGAAAATTTTGTTTAAATCTTCACTTTGGTAGTCATATAGCGTTTTTTCTTTTGTATTTTTTTGCACTTCCAAGTAGTTCTCGTTTCGTTTAAATACTCGTTAAGATTTTGATGCGGGGGTAACTTTGCAAAACTAATAGATTTTTACACTCGGACGAAATTTAATCTTAGGAATTGTCGAAAATGACTGCTGGCTAAGCGCTATAATTAAATAGTTATGGACCTTATTTAATACCCTTTGTGAGAAGAGACTAAATTTGATAACGACAATCCTTTCTGCATTCTACGGTAGTTCTCTATAACTTGGGGCACTACAGAAGCTGCATTGGAAACACTGGCATAGTGTGGTGTAATATGTATTTTTTCATGTTGCCAGAATGGATGTTCAGCTGGTAAGGGTTCTTGGTGAAACACATCAAGAGTAGCACCCGATAAATGTTCATTATTCAACATCTCAATGAGCTCTAAGTCTACCAAATGTCCACCTCTGGCTGCATTAATTACAAATGCGCCTTTGGGTAATTGACTAAAAAGGCTCTTATTTAGAATACCCGTAGTTTCGTTTGTTAGGGGAAGTAAACAAACTAGAATTTCTGTTGATGCTAAAAATTCGGACAACTCTTCTTGCCCAGAAAATGCTTTGACTTCTTGAATTTCTTTTTTTGAATTAGACCAACCTTGCGTTTTGAAACCCAAACGGACCAAATCTTTTGCTAAGACCGCTCCTAAAGCTCCCAAGCCAAGTATGCCAACCCTAAGATCAGCAATTCGATAGTATTGTTTGGGTTTCCAAAGAGATTTGGTCTGATTGGCTTTATACTGATAAAACCCTTTTATATGGCTAAAAATCGCAGCGATCACATACTCCGACATGTCGCTGGCCAGTAAGGTATCAACAACTCTAGTGATAGGTATATTCAAGGGGGTTGTATCATCTTCAAAAATAAAATCTACCCCTGCCCCACATGATGCGATATATTTCAAATTTGGGTATTTGGCTAAGGCACCCTTTGGATGCTTCCAAACCAAAACCATATCAATTTCATCAGCCGGATGCGTTTCTAAGAAGCTATACACTTTGATATCTGGAGCAGCGTCTTGTAAGCTCTTTTTCCAAAGTTCAATTTTATCGTCTTGTCTAATGATAACTATACTCATAGAAAATTTAAATTTAGTTTTGTGCTAACCGGTAACAACCCAAGGTCAGTTCGCTAACTCAATCAATGATGTCCAAGGCTCTAGAAAATTCCTCTTCAAACAACCAATCGTGGTCTTGGGTTATGGTGTAGACTTTCACTATTCTCTCCTTAAAATCAGAAAGCAATCCATTCACAGACACATAATGTACGGCTTCTGTAAAACTGTTTGCCATGCTTTTAAAGAAAGAATCTGGCACATTTCTATCGATGGAAAAGGATTGAGCGATTTCTAGATTAAAAAGCATTACATCTGCAACTAAATGAGGCGCTACACCTAATTTATTAAAATGCTTAATGAATTTCTGAGCCACAGAACGTCTTGCTTTCGGTCGTTTTCGTTTTAAGGGAAAATACTCATTAGAAATTTTGGTCTTCGCTTCTTGAATCAATTTATCTTCCTTCGGATTAAATACAAAATCATAGTATTCTTTTACTAATGGAAAGCGCTGATATAAATCCAATATTTGTTCTTCAACTTCTTTTTTCTTTAAGTCCGTCAAGTATTTTTGAAGCGCTCTCTTACTCATAATATGGATTTGTATTTCAAAAATAGGATTTGCTTTTCAATTATCAGCAATACAGGAAAACGTTTAGGCCTCACTTTAAATTCTTTCTTTATGGAATAGCCTAAAGGCTAGTGCGAGCGGCTACTTCTCATAAATTATGTATAAGATTATCTGCATCTCTTTGGAAAAGAGGCGATAAAAATGTATTATGTTCTCTTGTAGAACACCGAAACACCATAAAATATATGAGGCAACTAAAGATTATCAAGCAGGTAACTAATAGAGAATCAAAATCATTAGACAAGTACCTCCAAGATATCAGCAAAATCGATTTAATAAATGCTGCAGAAGAAGTTGAATTGGCGCAGCGCATTCGTAAAGGTGACCAATGGGCACTTGAAAAACTAACCACTGCCAACCTACGATTTGTAGTTTCGGTAGCAAAACAATATCAGAATCAGGGTTTAAAGCTTCCTGATTTAATTAACGAAGGAAACTTAGGTTTGGTAAAAGCTGCCAAGCGTTTTGATGAAACAAGAGGCTTTAAATTTATCTCTTACGCCGTTTGGTGGATTCGTCAATCTATTCTTCAGGCTTTAGCAGAACAGTCAAGAGTTGTTCGATTACCATTGAACAAGATTGGTTCTATCAATAAGATCAAGAAGACTTTTTCATACTTAGAGCAGGCAAATGAGCGCCCGCCTTCTGCCGAGGAAATCGCCAAGGAATTAGAAATGACGGTTACCGAAGTAAAACAGTCCATGAAGAATTCAGGAAGACACGTATCAATGGATGCGCCACTTCGTGAAGGCGAAGATTCAAACTTGTACGATGTATTGCGTTCAGGAGAGTCACCACGACCTGATAGTGGATTAATGCAACAATCATTAAACATTGAGATAGTTCGTGCGCTGGAAACTTTATCTCCGAGGGAAGCCGATGTAGTAAAATTATACTACGGAATTGGTGACCAACAGTCGATGACTTTAGCTGAAATTGGACAGACATTTGATTTAACACGCGAGCGTGTTCGTCAGATTCGTGAAAAGGCAATTCGTAAGTTGCGGCACAACTCAAGAAGTAAATTATTGAAGACCTACTTAGGTTAATTGGATACTAATTAAAAAAAAGGGACCTAACACAAGTGTTGGGTCCCTTTTTTTTATACCAAAGTATGTTCATTTTTAAAGCCTTATTTTGAGGCTTTAAATTTTTCTAGATTTTAATTTTAGTGCTTTTTTAAAAAATTTTCATGCATAGCCAATAGCGATGCTAGAAATTTTTTATTCAAAGGACCTTAAAAACACTAACTAAAAAACGTATCAAACCTTTAAAATAGTTTCTAAGAATAGTTTAGTTTATTGATTTCGTAATCCGTTAAGATTTCATTTAAACTTTCAATAAAGTTTAAATACGCTGCATTGTCTGAATTGTGTGCCATAATAATTTGGGGTTTTTAAATTTAATAAAGAAAGCCTACATATAGTCTAACTCCGCTAATTCGTTTACGCTTAAGATTTCATTTAATTCTTGAAGGAAGGTTAGGTATTCCTCGCCGTAGGTATCATAAAGCATAATAATTTAGTTTTGGTTAAGTTTATTGCTTGGGTATTCAATAATACACTCTAAATATCTTTATAACGTTCTGGTAAAACAATTAATTGTGGTGAACGTCTTGATTTTTGTTGCGAAACATAGGAATTAAATAGAGAAGATATTAAAAGGCGCAATTATGGCCTGCAGTTCACCGGTATTTTTGACCTATTTAATTTGTTGTAGGTCTTAGATGATTTCAACCCATGTGCTCTTTTTTGTATACATTTTACAATACCGACGTATCAACTCCTTGCCTACTTGCAGCATTCATTGTTTCTATTACGTATCTCCTGCTTTTATAGGAGCAAAGACTAAAGGATTGAAAATGTATGGAGCTCGACGATAAATTTTTTCTTTGTGCCTTAGGGTAACTACTGGTTTGTAGTTGCTGAGCTTGCCACTAAATGCGCGCTTGATCTAGAAAATCAAACCACTACTTCAATGAATTCACTAGCAATAAGAATCACCAAAAAACGTTGATTACTTACAAGGTAGCAGAAAAGTAAGAAACTATGCTTTTCAACCAAATTGAATTCCTAAAATTAAAATAGTGAATACACCTTCTATATCTATTCTTACAAAAACTTTCTTCTCTTTTTTATTAGGGATGTGTTTTACACAGGCTGTAATTGCCGAAACGAAATCAATTCTAAGTTCGACTACAAATATTGAATCACCAACAATTGAACTTAATAGCAATAGTTTTAATGCAAAGAAACGAAGTGGGTTTACCATAGCAAACCAAACCGAACAACCCGGGCGTGGCTTGACAATTATACATTTTAATACTTCGAACATAATTGAATTTAGAACTTTCGACACCCATTCTAACGAGGAAGCAGCCGAAAAGATGGTACTGATTCTAGAAAAAATGCTAAAAAATAAGGCGAAGTTCGCCATATTAGCTCATGATTCTGCAGCTCAGAGTTTAAAGAAACAAGCTGAGAAGTTAGCCCAATTAGGACTACTTCAGTTGAGTACATTAAAAAGCAGACAGGCCTATATTATGCATAATTTTAAAGGAAAAACCTTTGAAAGTATAGATGATTCTTCTACCACGGTTATAGTAAACATACCTAAAAGTATTTCTGATACGGAAGTTTATTTTCCAAAAATAAGCTATGCATTTGAACCAAATAACAATAGATATATAGCTCATGCTGGCGGTGCCGTTAACGGTATTAAATCAACTAATTCAAAAGAAGCTCTAGATCAGAATTATAAAAAAGGGTTTCGGCTTTTTGAATTGGATATTATAGAAACATCAGATAAAAAAATGGTGGCTGCCCATGATTGGAAGATGTGGTCACGCTTTACTGATTACTCAGGAGCTCTGCCTCCCAGTCACGATGAATTCATGAAGCATAAAATATATGGTGACTACACCACGCTTGATTTAAAAGGAATCAATGCTTGGTTTGCTGCTCATACTGATGCAACTCTAGTGACCGATAAAGTAAACGATCCGATAGCTTTTGCTGATCAATTTGTAGATAAAGATAGGCTTGTTATGGAACTCTTTAGCCAAATGGCTGTTGAGGAAGCTTCTAGACATGGTATTCAGGCTATGATTTCCCAAACGCCTTTAATGAGAATTATTGGTGATAAAATCAATTATTTGAAGGTCAATAATGTAAAGTATGTAGCCTTGTCAAGAAGAATACTGAACAACGAAACCAAATTACTTTTAAAACTAAAAGAGCAAGGCATAAAGGTTTATGTGTACAATGTGAACTTTGATCCAGGCAAGGATGAAAAGTATGTTCAGGAAAATGAAATCGGACTTGTATATGGTATGTATGCTGATAAATGGGCTTTTGATCTTCCTAAAGAGAAGATGACAAAGTAGTAGCATCAACTCGTACAAGGTTTTAGAAATTCACCTGATAGGTCAACCCTGCAGATATTCCCCAGAAGAAACTTCCAGAATCGAATGCGAGCTCTTGACGTGCAACACTCATATTAGCGCGATATGCATTCGGATTTTTTTTACCAGTGAACTGGTACTCTAGACTCAAGCGTTGCGATTCTACGAAGAGAAGTGTTTCTGCTAACAACTCATCTCCTGATATTAACTGTCGCAATTCTGGAGAATACCCCATACCGACATTGATGCCAAAAAAGTTTTCAGCATCTTTTAAGTACTTTCGAATTAGTAAGTTTCCAGATATACTTGTTAAGTTACTTGGTTTTGGTGTAATATATGAGCGAAGAGAAAAATAATAGTTTCCGCGATAATGCCCTAAAGAATTTGTGATTACAGAAATATTTCTGGTAGGAAAACGAATATGACGACCACCTGCTGAGAATTCAAACGCTCCTGGCAGATTAACATATAAATCTCCACCCATCTTATGATTTGGGTAAATAGTAGCCTTTGAATAGCCATAGTTTAAATAAGCATAAAACCGCTTCGAGAATTTAGGATAGAAATCAATATCGTACTGAATGCCATTTTGATTGTTGCGGTTACTATAATTGATTCTTGGTATAATGCTTCCCGCTTGGGTTTGTCTTCTAAAAGAAATACTAGAATAAACAACAGGATCATATCGCTGGTCAAATACGGTAAAAGCGTTTCTGATAGCTAACCTGTTCTTTTGTTCTTCCTTAGCTACTGGGGTTTTCGCTTGATTTGATTCTTCTAAAGCCACCTCTTTTTTCGCGTTTGGAGTAGCTTTGCCCTTTGATTTTTTTTTAGATGAAATGAGGCTATTTAGCGGAGACTTTGTATTGTACCAAGCCAATTCAGTGTGTGTTTTATTCTGAATTTTCACCATACTAATCTGAAGTAGTCTTTCAACCTCTGTATTATTTTTGAGGTACATCAAAGCCTTATTTGCTAGCCCTAATGCTGTAGCGTTTTGTTTTGCGTAAAGCTCATTTTTAATGGCTGAAATCCATACAGCGCTGTTGGTTCTTTCTTGAGATGTTACGGCATTGAATTCATCTCTTGCTTTATCATATTGACCACTCCAGCTATACGTACTGGCCAGCAAGACTCGTGCTTCTAAATTCTCTGGATTCTTAGAAAGTATTTCACGGAGTATATCCTTTGCGGGTCTATGATTTCCTTCATACGCGAGATTATGTGCTGTAGTATATGCTGTTTCGCTTGCCTCATTGTAGGCCAGATCTTGGCCTCTGCCAAAGAAACAGAGGAATCCGAAGAACAAAACAGTATGTGTATTTTTAGATAGCATTATTGTTCAAAGCGTATCATAGCAATTTCTTTTGCTTGTTTTTGAGGCATTTTTTTTGTCAACACAATCCCTCTTTTCCGAGCTTCTCTTTTTGCTCTTGCAATTTTATCAGCAATCTCATTTACACTCGAGCTATTTTGTTTGGCAAGCGCTGCTAGTTCTAATCCTTCTTTATATCTATCAGACCAGAAATACACATCAAAAAGAGCAGCATACGAATCGATATAGTTCGGGTTCATTTTAATACATTCCTTCAAGATAGCTATCGATGTTTTATAGTTACCCTGCCAAACATTGATTCTTCCTGTTAGTATTTTGGTATCTATATGACTAGGAGCGTCAGCTAAAATAGATTTGCATAATAATAACGATTTAGAAAATTTCTTATCAAAAGCAAGTGCTCTCGCAATGAAATACCCCTTATCTGAATCTTGCCCGTTATACACACTATTGATCCAAACAACTTCACTATCTGTAAATTTCTCTTCCTTTATGGCAAAGACGGCCATATTATCTGGTATTATTTTATTATTTGTAGTTACATAGGCATTCATCGCCTTGAATGATCTTAGCTTCGATTCGCCTTTTGAGCCTCCGAAAGAAGAACTTAAATCCATATTCTCATCAATATCGTACACCTCTCCATCAGAAAATAGCTTCTCTCCATCAACGAACTCCTTCAATTCGTTTTTGTTTCGCATTAGTGGAATATCTTTAATTGATCTAAAGCCTTCGTTCATATCAAGCGCAGCGCCCATCCAAGCTACCTTTTTAGGTGTTTTTAATTCGTACTTAGCTTCAAGCAATGCCAATAGTGTTGGTGTAACATCAAAGTGCGAGTTAAGCGCACTCATCTTTCTAGTTTTCTTTAACATCGGACTAAACACAATCAAGGGCACATGAAAACGGCTTAGGTTGTTTCGCTGTGGAATTGGAATCAATCTGTGGTCGCCGGTAACAATAAAAATAGTATTGTCATAGTTGGGTTGTTTCTTGTACTCCTCTAAAAGATATTTTAATGCATTATCAGTATAAAGCAAGGTTGCAAAAACATTATCATTTTTCTCTATTACTTTTTTGATTTTACCTTGGTAGTCACCCTTTTCTACTATCTTTTCGACTTCGCTCTCATAGTAGTCTTGTTTTGGTGGAATGAAAGGTTCATGGGTACTAATAGTCATATATACTTCCATTCGAGGTTGTTTCTCATCTCTTGAAATGGACATGCTTTTTTTGAAAAGTTCTTTGTCTGGATACCCCCAGGTAGAACCCGCTGCATCTTCTTCTTGCAATTCATATTGATTTCCGAAACCAGATTTATCCAAAACAAAATCAACATTCTCGCTAAGCAGAAATCTATCTACATTATCAAAAGAACTATTGGTGCCTTGATAGAAAGAGGTATGGTACCCGTTGTTCTTTAATATACTATACAGGGTTAATTTATTAGGATATTTTTGGAGTTCCATAAATCCGCTTTTTCCAAAAGGAAGGGAACCCATTAAAGAGGGTAATACGCCGAATGTTCTACCAGTATTACTCAAGCAATTTTCCCAATACAATGATTTTGTAGTTAGTTCATCTAAAAAAGGAGTGAAACCGCCATACTCTGCTCCTTCACCTACAAAATCTCTACCAAGGCCTTCCACCATGATAAACACAATATTGGGTTTTTCTGTCTTAAGTTCAAAGTATTCACCCAGTACGTTTTCGATTTGCTGCGATTTTATCAAAGGATACTCAACCTCAGCCTTATACGATGTATCTTCTGTAGAAGTATCATATAGATTTAAAGCTAAATACTGCGTCTTGTTTTGGTTAATTGGCTTCCCATCAAGGAAAAGCGTCATGATAAACAAGCTGAATAGAATAATCGTAAACGGATACATCTTACTGATGTAGTGGTAGTACTTCGAGGTGAACTTATACAATCCGAAGAACATACCTACAATAACCAAGACCCCTACCACTACCGAAATGGACATGCCGCCTGAATTAGAAATCGTCATTTTAATATCCTTAAAACTATAGCCCATTAAATCAGAACCTAATGGAACAAGGGCTGTACAGTAATAGCTAATCAGCATTGCTTCGATAATAAGTAAACAGATAAGTAAAACGAAAACAAGGTTAAAACCATATCGAGGTCTTAGGTTTTCCCAAAAATTAAAAGGGAAGGCCAACAGAACACCTACTAAAGAAGCGTAACCAAGTTGATGAAAAGCAGCAATGAAAAAACTAGTACCAAAAATGGTATCCACAACTCCTTTAAAATACAAAGTTGCGTATTGGTATATAGAGAGCACCAACAAAACCACAAAGAATGAGATGATCATTCTTGTGTATTGCTTTAAGCTATACCTGTCTCTTTTGCTAGTATTCATTATATATGTTAAGTTGCTTTTGCAAACCCTTTACGCACCTGTGATCCCCAACCTGATTTCACCCGGAACAATTTTTTATAATTACCTCGCACGGCAGCCCACACTACAACCGGATGAAAAACTATGGGTTCAATGATAGCGCAAAACATGAGGGTTAAAATGTCTTTGGTTTTCTTGTATTCGTTGTACGAATACGTATCCCACAAAATTGCATAGAACGAGAACATTATAGAGTACATATACACCATAGCTGTAATGGCTAAAAAAAAGTCCCAATTCAATATGCCTAAGTACCAGAATAAAATAATGGTAATCAATCCAAAAAATTCCAACAGAGGAGCAAGCCATTCATAGAAAAACCAATATGGGTAACTAAGTAAGCCTAGCCTACCATATTTGGAGTTAAAGAACATGTCTTTATGTTTAAAGAGTGTTTCAAGATTACCCCTAGCCCATCGATCTCTTTGATTGACCAATATTTTTAAGTCTTCAGGTACTTCTGTCCAACATAATGGATCTGGAATGTATTCTATGGTGTATGGTATTTTTTGGTCGTGCATATGGCGTCGCATCTTGAAGACAATTTCCATATCCTCTCCTACTGTGCCTGTATCATAACCTCCAACTTCAAGGGCAATTTCGCGATCGAAGAACCCGAAAGCACCAGAAATAATTAATAGACTATCAATTCTCGCCCAAGCCATTCTACCAAGAATAAATGAACGCGTATATTCTAATAGTTGGAATTTTGCTAGCCAGTTTTTTGGCAAACGTATTTCCTCTAATCTTCCTCCATTAATAACACAAGAATTCGCCACGCGAATTACTCCACCTACTGCTATTACTTTCTTTTCAGACCTTTGGTAAAATGATTTTACTACATGCAACAATGCGTCAGGCAGTAATAAGCAATCGACATCAATACAGCCAACGTACTTATTTGATGATAGTGCCATACCTGTATTCAAGGCATCTGACTTTCCTCCATTTTCTTTATCAATTACCGTAAGTTTTGAAAAAGCTTTGTGAGGAGATTTATAAATGCCTCGAATGGGTTTGTTCTTCCAGTTTGGGTCGATTTTTTGTTCTATTTTGACTAAATCATAGGCAGCAATCATTTTTTGCAAGGTGTCATCTTTGCTACCGTCATTGACTACCATTACCTCGTAGTTCACATAACGCAGTGACATTAATGACCTAATATTCTCAACAATTGTCATTCCTTCATTGTAGGCAGGAGCTATAATTGTAATACTTGGGGCAAGCGGAGATGCCATTACTTTTGAAAGGTCGTTAAAACTGTTTTTATTTTTATAATGGATAGAATTTCTTGTAGAAAAATAAGCCATCAACGAGAACATGCTAAATAGCACCAGTGTAAACAAGAAAAAAACAATGTTTATATAATCAAGGACGATATTTGAAATGCCATTACCCATTCAGTTTATCGATGATTTTAGATGAAAAACAACATATTTGACCAAATATAGAATCGTGACGTTTGGTATCAACATCAATACTTTCTTCGTCAACTATTTTATCTAAAGGCTCAGTCAACTCAAAAGTCAGATCAAAAATTTCTGAGGTTTTCGGTGGCGCAATTTGCAACTCCTCCAGTAAGGAGTCATAATTTATAAGTGTTTTTTCTTCTAGTACAACCTCTATTTTTTTAACAAGGTTTGTATCTATATTTTTTGAATGATTTTTAGTCTTATCATTGGCCAAAATCTTCACCTTTAGTGCTTCGATTATATGTGCAGCTTTATGGCTAATTTCATTATCTGCATCTTCTAACAAACCTTCTAAAAAGCCTATTTCACCTTCATCTCCAACGGCAACTATCTCATCCATTAGAATTAGTTTTGCTTCTGTATCACATGTTCTAAATAAGTCTTCAAAAACATTGAAAGGTTTAAGGAAGATAGCAGGTTCTCGTTTTTCTTCAGTTTCAGAAAATTTTTCTATCAGCGCTTTTACACGATCTGTTACCGCCTGATATTTTTCATTTACTAATAATTCGATTAACAGTGGAACCTCACGTTGATCTCCCATCGCAGCGATATCGTCAAGTAATTGCATACGTGATTCTTCGGTATTCTCTTTATGGATTATGATTTCATCGTAAATGTCATCTGTAAGTATTGCTTCAGGAATGGTTACTTTGAAAATTTCCGGTTTATCTTGAACTTTTTCTTCAAGCTCCTGTGCTAAGTCATTGTCAATTTTACTTTCAATTTCTTTATCCGTTTCAGATATCTTATTGGTATCACTAAATTCATCTACAAAGTCCAATAAAGGTGCGTCTTCAAGTTCTGTTTTTGTTTCTTTAGATTGCTTTTGTTCCTTAAAGTCAATTAAGGTTTTAAGGATTTTCTTAAATTTTTGTTCGCCTTCAGGTTCCAGGTCATAAGATTTCGAAGTTTGTTGGTTTGCATTGGATTTTAAATCCATAGTATCTTCTAGGGGAATCTCATTTTGTAATGGCAGAGCATACGGATCTGATTGGCTATTATTTTCGCTTTTAAAAACAGCTATAACTGGCACATCAATTTCATCATATACAACAGGAGTGTCAAATATCTCAAGTGTTTTGTATTCGGAATAATCCAAAGGAAGTTTTGGCTCGTTCGCTGAAGAGGCAAGTTGTACTCCTTCAAATTGAGCTTCTATCTCTTCAATTGCGACTATCGTATTTGATTGCTCTTCATTTAAATTTTCTATGTCTGACTCTTCTTTAGCATCAGTCACAAGGGGTAAAAAGGCAAGTTCCTCTTCTCTAATTTCTAAGGATGAAGTCTTTTTCTTTAGAGAGATCACTTCTTGGTTAGGAAAGACTTCCTCAAAATTAATTACCAACTCGTTTAATTCAATACGGTAATCGGTTTGATCAAGATCAGTAGGTTTAACCGCTATAAATTCTTCTACCACAAATGGTAAAAAGTCAAAACTCAAGTCATCGTTTTCTTCAGAATGTATAATACCCGAATTAGACCTTAATGTTTCTGATTCTTTAGATTCTTGATTTTCCTTCGTTATATTGATCTTAGCTTCATCATCAATTATTTCTTCTGGTTTGTCAACAGATTCTTCTGATATAGTAGTTGGCAAATACTGTTCTATCGTTATTTCCTCTTCTGATTCAGTTTCCGTATCAATTTCAATATCCTCTATACTATTAGAATTTGCTATTTGAACAAATCCTTCGGTATCAATTTCTTCTTCTGTTACTTCTATTTTAATATCGGAAGGAATTGTATATTTCGCTGTATTGACTACCCCTTTTGATGGCATAATACTATTTGGCGCTATCTCATTGATACTGCTATGAGCCTTACTGCGTACTGAAAAATTACGCTCCTTCTTTTCAATAAGCCGAAGAAATTCAATATCGGATTCACTTCCTAGTGCTCCTATGGCATTTAGAATAGAAATCTTGACATCTGTAGAACTCTTCCAGAAAACTAATTTTATTGTTGGGATTGCTTCCACAATGTAAAATTCTTTGATGCAACTTATCGCCGCCTCTTTAATTTGGTTGTTCTTATGCTTTACTAATTCTATAAGTGAAGCATCTGCATCATTTTGATTGTAAAATTTGATTAAGCGCAATGCAAATAGAACAACATGGCGATTTGTTGAAGTCAACCACGCTTTGAATCGTGGTGGTTGATAATCATCATCCATCCGAAGAACATCCATTAGCTTCAGTTGTTGCCACTCAGATATTTTAAATTTGGTTGTATCTAGAAAATAGTTAACACCCTCTGGTTTAAGGGTAACAATAGCTATTTCTGCCTGTTTACGTATGGTATCTCTTTTATCGTTAATAAATTTAGTGGTAAAGCTATAGGCTTCTGCAACTTGCATTTGGGTAAGGTTCAGAATTGCTTTTGACACAATTTGCCAACGCCAACTCTTTAACCTTCCAAAATCATCAGTATGCAGGCCTAGGTCTTGGTATAATTTAAAAAGTCGTTTTTGAGTATCGCCAGAGACATCTTTTCTTAAGTCTAATAATACTTCTGAAATAACCTTTCGGTTAAAATCATCTTTTAACAATTCACGGATTTCAATTTTAAGATGTACGTAATTGCTTTTTTCATCTTTGGAAGCTTCTTCTTCATGAAAGAGAAATTCACTTATCATTGGCGAAAACTCTCTTTTGCTTTGTTTAACTCTTTCTAAATTTTTAGATATACGGTTTCTGAAGTAAAAGATGAAAATGAAATATAGAGATGCCAAACCAATAAACAAGAATGATAAGTCCCATAATAAATCCGTGTGGATTTTCGGGGCAGTAATCAAGGCTAATTGGTTATATGTTTGGCTATTTAAAATCAAATTATACTTTTAGTAACTCTCTTTTTATACGAACTATCAATTCAGAAGGACTAATCGGTTTTGATATAAAATCATTCGCGCCTAATTCAAAGGCTGTTAAAACATTCTCTTCATTTCCTGCCGATGATATGATAATTATTGGAGTGTTGAGATTTAATTCTTTTCTCACATAATCAATAAGTTCTATTCCAGAGAAATAAGGCATCATGATATCACTAATTATTAAATCAGGTGTATGCTCAGCGAGGTGTTCTTTTACCGCTCTACCATCAGAGCTTACTTTAACTTCGTACCCTCCTTTTACAAGTCGAAAGTTCAGTAGCGATGCCAGTAATTCATCATCTTCAGCAAGTAAAAGCTTCTTCTTTTCCATCTAATTATTCTTTAGGGCTTTGATTTGTTCATCAATAGCGTTTTCTACTAATGGATACTCATCAATGAAACAATTATGTAAAAACATCAAGTGCTTACGGTCTCCATTCGCTTTGCAAATAGCCTGTATTTGCTCCACAATTATGTGCAAACTCTTCGATTGCAGCATCGCTAGACCTGATTTGATTTTATGTGCTGCGAAAGCTATTTCATCTAAATCGTCTTTGTCAAGATTTAGTTTCACTATCCCAATAAATTCTAGCGCATTCTGCTTATAAAGTAGGATCAGTTCTTCAAGTAAATCCATCTGTCCGAGACAATCTTCTAGAATCACTGAAAGGTTGATTTTTGTTGCATCTGTATAGAGCTCAACCGCCGGGTTAATTGTTTTCGATTCGATGGTGAGCGTTGTTTTCATTCGATTTTTATTTTTCACCAATTTGGTTAAGAGTTCATCGGGGCTGTAAGGCTTTAAAATGAAGTCGTTGATTTTATTTTGTTGACAATTTTCACGATCTTGGTATGAAAAGTCTGCGGAGACAGCGATTATAGGTATCTCAAGAACAGACTTTATTTTGCTATTACGAATAAGCTGAGTTACTTCAAACCCGTTCATGCCAGGCATTTTCAAATCCATAAGGACCATATCAATTGGGTTGGTCTCAAGAAGATTCAAGCCATATAGTGCATTATCCGTAACATAGGTTTTACATTTCCAAGATTTGAGACGTTGAGCAATTAACTTTTGGTTTATTACATTATCCTCAAAGACAAGAATATGCATTCCTGCCACTTCTTCAAGCACATCACTAGTGATACCCGAAGCAGCAGCTACTTTTACGATATTTTCGATACTTCCTTTTTGAAATGGAAGCATGAAACGAAAAGTTGTTCCTTCTCCAAGCTTACTAAATACAGATATCTCTCCTCCAAGAGTATCGATGATTTGTTTAACAATACTAAGGCCAAGTCCAGAACCTCCATATTTGGCTTGTGTATCATATTCAGCTTGCTTGTAGGCATCAAAAATATGCGCTAAACTATTTTCTGAGATTCCGATACCTGTGTCGGCAATTGAAAACGCTAGGAATAATTTATTTCCACGTTGTTTTATCAGTTCAATAGAAAGGATTATGCTTCCCTCTTCTACAAATTTCACTGCATTTCCTACTAAATTCAACAGCACTTGTGATAATTTAGACGGGTCGCCAACTAAGCCCATTGGGATATCTTTATCAATAGTAGTTATAAGTTCAATATTCTTACCGATGATAAGCGTATCACACAAATACATGACATTATCAACAACACTATTTAGATTAAAATCAATAGACTCAAATTGTTCTAAACCTGCAGAGAGTTTTGAATATTCTAGTAACTCATTGATAATGTCCATTAAAGAATAGGAGGCCGTTTGAATGGCGTTAACCCTTTCTAACTGCATGCTGGTAAGTTCATCCTCCTTAAGAAGGTCGGTAAATCCTATAATTCCATTAAGTGGTGTTCTAATTTCGTGGCTAACTTTAGCTACTAGCATGTCAGCACTTGGTGGTTTTATTTCTTTTTTCTTTGGATCTTCAGGTAGTATTACATCAGCCGGAGTATCAATTTCAGTATCGTTTAAAAAGGAGCTAGAAGGTGTGAATATTTTATTTTCTAAACTTACTCGAAAGGCTTGGAAAGATTTTTTTAAGTGAGATGCTTCTGCAGTTGTTAGTTCTTCAAATGAAAAATCATTTAGCGAGCGCTCTAATCTAATTAATTGAGAAAGTAGGTCTTTTGTATTCAATTTTATTGGGGGCGATTGGTTAAATTAAATCGTTGGCTAATTTTCTTACATCTATTTGTGATGTTTTTTACAAAAAAAACTAGTACGCGTTGACACTAAAAGTCTTGAATTAAAGTAGGTTAGGCAATTAAATGTTCCATAGGTTTCCTTTATTGTTGTCAAATGGCTTTATTTGTATGTATAAACTATGATAACATGAAAAACTACCTCCTAGTATTGACTTTTTTAGCTGTTTATTCTTGTGGTGAAACACAGCAAAAAGCAGAGATGAGCATAGAAGAACGCGCAAAAATTATTCACGAAAAAGTGATTACAATTGATACTCACGACGACATTAATGTAAAGAATTTTACAGATAGTATTAACTACACTCAAAAATTAGATACTCAGGTAAACCTTCCAAATATGGAAGAAGGCGGTTTAGATGTTTCGTGGTTGATTGTTTATACTGGTCAAGATTCTTTAACTGATGAGGGATATGCAAAGGCAGAAGCCAATGCCATTTCTAAGTTTGAAGCTATTCATAAGCTATGTGAGGAAATCGCTCCTGAAAAAATTGAACTCGCTCTAAGCTCGGATGATATAAGACGTATCGACGCTTCTGGTAAGAAAGTCGCTATGATTGGTGTCGAAAATGCCTACCCAATTGGAATAGATATGTCAAACTTTGAAAAGTACTATGAACTAGGCGCGCGATACATCTCATTATCACATAACGGACATAGCCAGTTTTCAGATTCTAATACAGGAGAAGCAGATAGTGTTTGGCTACATAACGGTTTAAGTCAATTAGGTAAAGATGCAGTAAAAGAGTTGAATAGATTGGGCGTGATGATTGATGTGTCTCATCCATCTAAAGAAGCAATGAAGCAGATGATTAATTTATCAAAAGCACCTATAATAGCTTCACATTCTTCAGCAAGAGCATTGTGCGATCATAGTAGAAATTTAGATGATGAGCAGTTACTTTTGATGAAAGAAAACGGAGGCGTTATCCAAACGGTTGCGTTTAGTTCTTATTTAAATACAGAAAAGCACGAAGCCCGCGCTGAGAAGATTAAAGAAATAGAAAAAGCAGTAATGGATTCTATTGGAATGGCATCAATATCTCGTCAAGAGGTAATGGCCTTAGCTAGTGATGAACGTGATGCCTATATCTCAAAATATATGAAAGTAAGGGCTATTGTAGACACAAAAACGAAGACAATGTCGAATTTACCACCAGCGGTTGATGTGGGTGATTTTGTTGATCATATTGATTATATGGTAAAATTGATAGGTGTTGCACATGTAGGGATTAGTTCTGATTTCGATGGCGGTGGCGGTATAGAAGGTTGGTCAAATGCCTCAGAAACATTCAATGTTACCTTAGAACTTGTAAAAAGAGGGTATACCGAAGATGAAATAGAAAAACTTTGGGGGGGTAACTTGATGCGTGTTTTAGACGAGGTTCAGGCTGTAGCGAAAGGTATTCAAAAAAGTTAGGCTTTCTTTTCTAAACGATCTCTAACATATTCAATTTTGGTTTTACCATGGGGAGTCGGTTTTCCGTCTTCCCCAAGATTGACCATTATAATATTGTCAACTGTAATAATGGGCTCTCTTGTTATCTTATTCCGCACTTCACAGTTTAGATTAAGCGAGGTTTTTCCAAATTTAACAACTTCAATTCCGATTTCTATGACGTCTCCTTTTTGAGCAGTGCTCATAAAATTAATTTCAGACATATATTTGGTGACGATTCTTTTATTTTCTAATTGGATCACACTATAAAGCGCGGCTTCTTCGTCAATCCAAGCTAATAACTTTCCTCCAAATAGAGTTTCGTTGGCATTTAAGTCTTCGGGCTTTACCAGTTTTCTTGTATGGAATCTCATAATATTTTGATTTAATCAACAAAATTATAGAACAAAAGTGACCTAAAATAACCTTAGACCATAATCATGATGCTTTTTAGGAATTTAAAGATTGCTTCTCATTTTTGTATTCGATTTCTCAATAATCGTATGGAAAAACCAACGGGATACTAATTTTTAGATTCGAAGTTAATTTACATCTACTTCTGAGTTAGTATTTCACATTTGAAGTTGTATTTCTCTAAAAAAATAAAAAAGTTAAAAAAAATTACTAATTATGTAACAATTCAAACCTATTTAATACTAAAGAGTAGAACACTTTAAAACTAGAAAATGAAAACAGTAAAACTTTGCATTGTAGTATTGACCTTGGTATTCGCATTACCAACCCAGGCGCAGACAGTTGATGAAATACTTAGCAACTATTATGAGAATGTCGGCGGTCTTGAAAAATTGAAAGCCCTAAAGGGTATGAAAATGAATATTAAAATGAGCCAACAAGGCATGGAATTTCCTGTGGAGGTTGTGCAATTAAGCGATGGTAGACAAATGACGACTGTTAGTATTCAAGGAAATGAATACAAACAGGGTGTTTTTGATGGAGAAACGCTTTGGGCAAGTAATTTTATGACGATGAAAGCAGAAAAGAGCGATGCTGAAGCTACCGCAAACCTTAAATTAAATGCAAATGATTTTCCTGGGCCTTTTATTGATTATAAAGAAAAAGGATATACTGTAGAATTATTAGGTAAGGAAACCATTGATGGAGCGGAAACTTTTAAAGTTAAATTAGTCAAGGAGCCTATTATGGTTGATGGAAAAACTGAAGAAGATGTATCTTTCTATTATTTTGACACTGAAAACTTCGTTCCTATTGCTGTGGAGTCCGAACTTAAATCTGGCCCTGGAAAAGGAATGGTTTCTTTTACTACCATGAGTGATTATCAAGAAGTAGAAGGTTTATACTTTCCGTTTTCTATGACGCAAGGTGTAAAGGGGCAACCGGGTGCTCCAATGAGTATTGAAAGTATTCAACTCAATCCTGAAGTAGCAGAGGACGCCTTTGCTTTTCCAGATGAAATAGAAGGTGATAAAAATTAATTCAGAACAAAATTAAAGACTCTTTTTTAAGAGTCTTTTTTATTTACATTAAACTCTATTTTACTATGAAACAGTTCTATATTTTAATATTAATAAGCGGGCTGCTGAGCTTTTCTTCAAGCTTTTCGCAAAATAAAAACACAAACGGCAAACAGCTTTTTGGAGATATGACGGCACGTCATATTGGTCCTGCCGGCATGAGCGGTAGGATCAATGATCTCGAAGTACACCCTACCAATAATAGAATTATATATACGGGTACTGCCGGTGGTGGTGTTTGGCGCTCAAGAAATGGAGGGGCTACCTTTAGCCCTATTTTTGATGAATACTGTCAATCTATAGGTGCTGTTACCCTAGACCCAAATGACCCTGACAATACTATTTATGTGGGTACTGGAGAAACTTGGACAAGAAATAGTGTTTCCGTAGGAGACGGATTGTATAAATCGGTAGATGGCGGTTCAAACTGGAAAAAGTTAGGTTTTGACAAATCAGAACGTATTGCCAATATTATTGTAAACCCAGAAAACTCAAATGAAGTTTATGTTGCGGTTCTAGGTGCTCTTTGGAGCGATAGCGAAGAACGTGGCGTTTATAAATCTATGGATGGGGGTGCCACTTGGAACAACATATTATATGTTGATCAAACGACGGGTGCTGCCGATTTAACTATAGACCCTAAGAATCCAAATATTCTATATGCTTCTATGTGGGAATTTCGTCGCACCGCCTGGGGCTTCAATTCTGGAGGTACTAAAAGTGCCCTTTATAAGTCAGTTGATGCTGGTAAGACTTGGAACAAAATCCATACCGGTTTTCCTGTAGGCAAATTGGGCCGATTAGCCATCGCAGTTGCTCCTTCTAACTCAAATGTACTTTATACGGTGATAGAAGCCGAAGAAGAAGCAAAAAAGGGTTTGTATAGAAGTGATAACGCGGGTGAGAGTTGGAAGCAAATGAATAATGATTTTGAAATTACAGTACGTCCATTCTATTTTTCAAGGATCGTGGTTGATCCCAAAGATGAAAATGTTATTGTTAAAGGAGGACTTAGCGGATCAATATCTCGCGATGGCGGTAAAACCTTTAAAAATTTGGGATTCATGCATAGTGATATTCATGATATTTCATTTAGTATTACCGACTCTGACATTATGTATTTTGGTACAGATGGGGGTATATATCGCTCTTGGGATGGTGGCACGACTATGGAAATTGTAGAAAACCTACCCTTATCACAGTTCTATCACATTAGCGTTGATAATGACACACCCTATAATGTTTATGGAGGATTACAAGATAATGGCTCTTGGTATGGACCATCTTCATCATCAGGCGGGGTAAATGCTGGTGATTGGAATTCTGTAGGCGGTGGTGATGGGTTTCGTGTACTAAAACATCCTACTAAAAACTTTGTGTATTCAGAAGTGTATAATGCGGAAATGGTTTGGCGCTATGATATTGACAATGAATTATTGAAAACCGTTCAACCTTTACAAAGCAAAGATGTGGATAAGCTGCGTTTTAACTGGAATCCTCCTATGGCACTTAGTGAGCATCAACCAGACCGCTTTTATATGGGGAGCCAATACCTTCACAAATCAGAAGACATGGGTGATAATTGGAAAATCATCTCTCCTGATTTAACTACAAATGATGCAACCAAGCAAGGTCAGAAAGATTCTGGTGGTTTAAGTACTGACAATTCAGGTGCTGAAAACTACACCACAATATTTACGATAGCTGAATCTCCAATCGATGAGAAAGTTATTTGGGTAGGTACAGATGATGGTAATGTTCAAATTACGCAAGATGGTGGTAAAACATGGACGAATACAGTAGCTAATATATCAGGCTTACCAAAGAATACGTGGTGCTACCATATTGAGGCAAGCAGTTTTGATAAAGGAACAGCATACGCGGTATTCGAAGGACATAGCAGTGGAGACATGACCCCTTATACCTACAAAACTACTGATTTCGGAAAATCATGGAAAAGTATTATTACTGATGAAGTAGTAGGATTTGTTCGCAATATACAGGAGGATTATGTGAACCCTGATTTATTGTTTTTAGGAACAGAGTTTGGTCTTTACGTCACTACTAACGGTGGTAAAAACTGGAATAAGTTTACTAACAATATGCCTTCAGTTGCTGTCCATTTCATTGATATGCAAAAAGCTACTAATGATATTGTAATGGGTACGCATGGTCGTGGAGTAATTATTTTAGATGATATTTCGCCACTGCGAGAAATTAGCGAAGATGTTCTCTCAAAAGACCTGCACTTTTTCAGTAATGCGCCAGCAGTGATTAATGAAAAAAGCAGCTTTTCTGGAAATTTTGGTTCAGAGACTCAGTTTGTAGGAGCTAGTAAAACCAAAGATTTACAGTTCAAATATCATTTAAAGAAAAGGCACACCTTTGGAAAAATGACTATGGAAATTCATGATATGTCTGGGAATGTCATAACAGATTTAGGCCCTGGTAAATCAAAGGGGATTAATATTGTCAATTGGAATTTTTCAAAAAAGGCTCCGAAAATTGCTAAAGGAAAAACATTTACGAGAAGTGGCTTCGCCACACACACCGTAGCTTCAGGAAGCTATAAAGTGGTTATTACAAAAGGGAAAAAAACCTATGAACACCCATTTGAATTGGTATATGATGAAAATTCTACACTTTCCGAAGAAGACCGAAAGCTTAAAATTAATACTGCTGAAGAATTACATGATATGACTCAAAGGTTAGCATTTTTAGTTTATGAAGTTGATGAGTTAACTACGAAAGCCACATCAGATAAAAATAAGAAAATGATAGCTAAACTTACGGAGCTAAAGAAAACACTTGTGGTTACCACAGGCGATGGCTACGTAGGAGCAGCACCTCCTGAACTTCGAGGTAAAATGGCTTCTTTGTACAGTAAGATTGCAAATACCTATGACAAGCCATCTAGTACTGATTTGGAAAATTTAGAAATTATTTCTGAAAAATTTAGTACTGCTCAGAGTAGTTTCGAGAAACTAAAGAAGAAATTTAAAGCCCTAGAGCCTATAAAAATGAAGTCTTTTGAACAATTTGTTGGAGGTAAATAGTATTTTAATACATGAATTCAAAGCCATCTTCAAAGATGGCTTTTTTTGTTCATAAGCCTTTTAAAAAATAAAATATGGATTATAAATCACTCCTTAGTTAATCCTTATCTTTATATAAAACCCAATATGATGAGTGAAAGATCGCATAATCTTGAAAAGATCCGCCCCCAAATATCATCGGCCCAGATTACCGATAACATGAGTGATGACGAGCGTTTTCAGAATGTAAGCCTTCGCCCTATTATCAAGCTACAGAATGATTTATTTTTAGTTGTTTTTGAGAACTACATCGTTAGGCGGAAGAATGTATTTTATGAGTTGACCATTCAAAAGCGTCTTGATTATATTGTTCACGCAATTCAAAAAGACCTTAAATTTCGAAATTCTCTTAAGGGCATGGTCATCGGTCAATTCACCGTTGAAGAATATAAACACTACCTATTAAATTCGTCAGCTTTAAATAAGCGAATGATGAGTATGATTATCAAACGGCTTCAAGATCAGATTCAATTTTTTGACAAAACAGTTTTAATCTAACAGCGACGTTCCATTGAGGTCTGTTGTAAGTATCTCACTCATCAAATCAAAATATGGTCGAATCGCTCTAAATGCTGTACCTATTTCCTTCTTGAAGTCACTGTCGAGAACTTCTTTATCGCTAAAGCTTCTTGTGAAAATAAACTGCTTCTTTTTTATCAGGTCTATATTGGGGTGTTCTTTGTCAAAACCTTTTGGAGAAGTTTTTAATTCATCGCCTTCCAATTCACCCCAGGTATTTTTAAATTTTTCAGTCCCAATAACTTCCCTAAATTCAGAGGTATCTAATTCGAATTCTTTTCTAATACGCAGTAAATCTTCTTTTTCAGGAGCCCAAAACCCTGCAGCAATAAAACTAGAATTGTTTGGCTGAATATGGGTATAGTATCCCCCTCTTAACCTCGCTCCTGCTCTAGTTAGCGAACTTGAAAAATTGATCTTGTAGGGAGTTTTGTTCTTAGAGAAACGAACATCTCGGTAAATTCTAAAAATCTTTACCCGTTCAATTTCATCATTTTGCTTTACATCTTCTGAAAGAGCTGTAAAAAAAGAGTTCATATCAGTTTTCTGCACTTCAAAATCTTTTTTATGCTCCGTAAACCAATCTCTATTGTTGTTTTTCTCCAGTTTTTTTAAAAAAGAAAAAATAGCCGGAGTAATTACTTCGTTTTGCATGCGACTTAAGCCTTGTAAATTTGAGTTAAAGTTAAGGATTTTAAAAAACCAATCTTGTAATATTGGTAATTATTAAAACTAATCTAGGAAGTCTATGGATAAAAGATTAATAATTGAAAAGATAAAGGAACATAAGAAACAACCCAATCTTAGATACCAGCTTAAAGAAAGAACTGAGGTATTTTCAAATTTGTTATTTTATACTTTATTTGATATTGAGACTCCGGTTGAATCTAGTCTAGATAAACTCGAAATTGAATTCGATACTTTAGTAAATCTTTCTTGCTGGGATACAGAGAAACCTTGTAAAAAAGTTTGGCAAAACTATGTCGAAAAACTACCAATGATTCTTGAACGGTTGAATCTAGATGCAGAAGCAACGGTAAACTGTGACCCTGCCTCTTTGTCTATAGAAGAAGTCTATATGGCCTACCCCGGTTTTTATGCTATTGCCATCTACAGATTGGCCCATGAGCTTTACAAGATTGGTTTTCCCTTGGTTCCAAGATTGATGACTGAATACGCCCACAGGCAAACCGGAGTTGATATAAACCCTGGAGCCACCATTGGTGATTCTTTCCATATTGACCACGGTACTGGCGTAGTTATCGGAGAAACTGCCATTATCAAAGACCATGTTAAAATTTATCAAGGGGTTACTTTAGGAGGCTTATTTGTTGCCAAAAATCTTCAAAAAACTAAGCGACACCCAAGCATTGAAAATAACGTTACTATTTATGCTAATGCTACAATTTTGGGTGGAGAAACTAGTATTGGAGAAAATTCTATAATTGGGGGTAATGCTTGGCTAACCGATTCTGTTCCAGCAAATTCTACGGTTTTTCATACGCCTGAAATTAAAATAAAAACGAAATTAAATGCCTCATAGTTTATTAGATTTAATTGGAAATACACCGTTGGTAGCGTCGAAAGTTCTAAACACTAATCCGAACGTGAAATTATTTTTCAAATTGGAAGGACATAACCCTGGAGGCAGCGTAAAAGACCGTGCCGCTTTTAATATGATCAGGAGTGGATTAGAACGCGGTGATTTTGATAAAAACTCAAAACTCATAGAAGCCACTAGTGGAAATACAGGTATCGCCTTAGCTATGATTGCAGGTATTTATGGATTGAACATAGAACTTGTAATGCCAAAAAACTCAACTAAGGAAAGAGTTCAAACGATGAGGGCCTATGGAGCTAAGGTGACTTTGACACCTGATGGTATTGAAGCTGCTCGTGACTATGCAGAAAACAAGGTGAAAGAAGAAGGTTTTATACTGATGAACCAATTCGCTAATAATGATAATTGGAAGGCGCATTATAAATCAACAGGGCCTGAAATCTGGAAAGATACAAAAGGAAGCATCACACATTTTGTCTCCTCTATGGGAACAACAGGAACCATTATGGGAACTTCAACTTATCTAAAGGAACAAAATAAGGATATTCAAATTGTTGGCGTACAGCCGACCGACGGCTCAAGAATTCCAGGAATTCGGAAGTGGCCGCAAGAATATTTACCTAAGATTTTCAATGCTAATAAAGTAGATCAAATAATTGAAGTAAGTGAGGAGGATGCCCGTAATATGGCGCGACGATTGGCAAAAGAAGAAGGCATTTTCTCAGGAATGAGTAGCGGAGGAGCAGCTACAGCAGCATTACAGTTAGCTGAGACCTTAGATAGTGGAACAATTGTATCTATTGTTTGTGATCGAGGTGATCGCTACTTATCTTCAGGTTTGTTTGATTGCAGGTAAACCTTGATTCAAAAGCCTTTTATAAACCTTATAATCTTTAAGCTCATGAAGGGTTTATAAGTTTATAAGTGACGTATTTTTTGTGCTATGCGTTAGCTGATTTAGAACTGTGTTTTACACGCATGCTTGATCCTTCTAAATTAATTTTTTTCGGTTTTGATGTTATAATTTCATCCAAAACTTTGTGGTAATACTCAAAGGTATTTAAGTTTTTATGCCCCCCTCCTATAATGGTATGTAGCGTGGTTAATTTTGGTTTGATCTTAGAGAGTTTTACACTGGTTTTGTAAGGAATTAGCTTATCATCAGTTCCATGGATAATATGAACCGGGCACTGCACATACTTCAACCATTTATAGGTAGGCATTGGAAATTTTATAAGTACAGAAAGCGGCATAAACGGAACATAACGCTTCGCAACCTTACTTAAACTATAATAGGGTGCATCTAAAACTAGCATTCTTGGGTTATTCATGGAGGCTAATTTTGTAGCAAAACCAGAACCTAGCGATCGACCGTAAAGAATAACGTACTTCTCGTCGACATTTTCCTTGATTTTGTTGTAGACTACTTGAAGATCACGCTTAACGGCTTTTTGTGTTCGTCGGCCCGTACTTTTTCCAAAACCTCTGTAATCAACCATGATAACATCATACCCATGTCTCGTAAAATCGACTGCGAATTTACCCCAGCCTCTCATGCTTTTAGAATTTCCTTTTAAATAAAACACCACCCCTTTTGGTTCTTTAACTTTAAAATGAAGCCCGTTGATGATTGCTCCATCTCTGGTTTCCACGTTATACTCCTCTGTTTCTTGATTAGCATAGTGAAACTGAAAATTCTTTTCTAGTTTTTCAGGTTTGAACATCAGGTAATCTTGCAAAAAATAAAGCAAAACGCTTATGGCCACATAAATGCCCAAAATCACGAGTAATAAATAAAGCCAATAGGACATCAATAGTAGTTTTGTTCAAGATACAAAAAGTTAGGCTTTACTCCCTTATAAAGCCTATAACCACTTTTTACGTTTGAAATATAGCATCATACCAAGAAAAAGAACTGTCATAACCCCCAAAACGATGAAATAACCATACTTTGAATGTAGTTCAGGCATGTTGTCAAAATTCATTCCGTAGATACCGGCTATAAAAGTTAGTGGAATAAAAATAGAAGCCATGATGGTAAGTACTTTCATTACTTCATTCATTTTATTGCTCATATTGCTCATGTACATTTCCATAAGGCTCATAGACATTTCACGGTAAATCTGCAGACTCTCATTAATTTCAATACAATGGTCAAGCGCATCTCTTAAGAAAAGTTTGGTGTCTTTAGTAATTAAGGTACTTTCAGACTCAAGAAGCCGCCCCAAAAGGTCACGAACAGGAAAAACAAAACGGCGGACTTTCAATACCTCTTTCTTAAGTTTTTGTATTTCTTTAGCTATCTCTGGTGAAGGATTGTTGTATACTTCTTCTTCTAAACGTTCAATCTTAGCGTTAATATTCTCAAGAATGAAGAAATAATTATCTATAATAGCGTCAATAAGAGCAAAGAACAAGTAATCGGCTCCTTTTGATCGTATGCGGTTTGCTTTAGATTTTAGTCGGCTTCGTACGCCATCAAAGACATCCTCTTCCAATTCTTGAAAGACCAAAACGCTATCTTTAAATAAAACAAGTGCTACATGTTCGCTGACCAATTCCTTATCCTCATCAAGGTATAACATCTTAAAAACACCAAAAATATGATTTTCATATTCATCAACCTTTGGGCGTTGCTGGGTATTTACAGCGTCTTCTAGTACCAGTGAATTCAAACCAAGACTTTCTCCTAAATTTCCAATAAATTTTTCATCACTGATACCTACAACATCTATCCAAGTGGTTTGTTTCGTTTTCTTAGCCTTCAATATATCTTCTATTGATTTAGGATAACTCTCATCTAAAGAAGATTCATTGTAATTGATAACATGCAAAACACTACCCGTTTTTTCACGATAACCCAGATACGTTATGGTGCCGGGAGCTTTCCCTACTTTTTTATTGGCTCGTGAAATTTTTGGCTTCCTAGAGGATACATTGGTATTTTTGATTGACATGAATTATCCTTTTAATAAAGTTACTAAAGTATTGCATTAATCAGTCGAATTGAAGTGAATTCAATAAAAGCCCTGAACCTGGTGCCACATAGCTTAATTGAATAGAATTGCCTATTCTAAGGGATTCTTGGATATCTGAAAGTGTGAGCTCTCCGCTACCCAATTGAATCAAAGCTCCCATCATCATTCTAATTTGGTAGCGCATAAAGCCTTTTCCCTTCACATGCAATGCATACGAGGTTTTAGGAAAAAAGTTAGCTTCTAAAATTGTGTTTGGCCTAATTTCACAGTGCTCAATTGTTCTTACTGATTGGGTGTTTTTTTGTATTCTTGCTGTATAGACCGAAAAATCATGCTCTCCTTCAAATAATTTTGCAGCTTTTTTCATGAGCTCGACATCTAATATTTCATGAATATTTGCAATAAATGGCGCGGCAAACGGATGGTTTTTTTCTCCAAAAGAAAACAGATACACATACTCCTTTTCCTTGCTATTTTTGATAATATTAAATTGTTCATTAGCTTCTTTAATCGCTGTAATTCTTATATCAGGCGGCAGATTTTTATTAAATAGTATCTGAAATTGATCTAAATCGTAGATGGGTTCATCTATAAAAAGTTCAAATGCAGCATCTAAAGCCGAAACTTTAGCATCGGTACGCCCTGCTCCTAAAATCTTAAAACTACTATCTTGAACAACAAATTTTAAAGTTTTCTGAAGCATTTGCTCAATAGTCTTCTGATTAGGCTGTTTTTGCCATCCACTATAGCGGAAACCTAAATATTGTAGTTTGATTAAATAGTAAAAACGTTTTTTCTGCATGCTTAAAATTCTAAAGTTTCTGGTGTCCGCATCAAAGCTAGATATAAAAACACTTCTTAAGCAAACCATTTTTTTGTACATTGAAAGAATAATCAATTCAACAAACTGTTATGACAGCAAATAGTAGTATCAAACCACCTTTATGGTTTTGGATAGTAGGCGTGCTCGCGCTGCTTTGGAACTTAATGGGAGTATCTGCTTATCTTATGGATGCCTATATGAAAGACGAAACTAGGGCTGCTTTTTCTGAAGCTCAAAAAAGTATTTTCGAAAACCAACCGACTTGGATTACCGGCGCTTATGCAATAGCCGTTTTTTTTGGGGCCATTGCTTGTATGGCACTCTTACTAAGAAAGAAATGGGCAAAGCCTTTGTTTTGGATATCGCTACTAGCAATTATAGCAAGAACGGTTTACTATTTTTTTATGACTAATGCTACGGATGTATTTGATATGATTCAAGGAACAATTGTACCCATTCTAGTACTTACTATTGCTGGCCTTTTAGTAATATTATCCGAAATTGGTATCGATCGTAAGTGGCTGTCTTAAGTGTTACTTTAAAACCAGAAATATAAGATTTCACCACATATTTTAGGCACTAGTCAACATTCATTGCACTTCATCGAATTTTTTAAATAAAACAAAGGCAAGGTTCGTTCTTTATAACTAAACGCGTTTAACCAACGCTATAACCGCCTCCCAACTATGAAGTTTATTTTAAATATATTTACTTTAAAGCTAACCTTAGTATTGTCTGCAATAGTATTAGGAATGCTCATTGTATTTAGCTTTTATGGAGCCTATACCAGTAAATTTTACTTTTTTAAGCCAGGAAACTACATTATTCCAATATTAAGCGTTGGCCATTTTATCTTTTTATATGTGCTTCGGTTTAAAATAAGGGAAGGCGAAATGACAGATCCCCAAATGCGGAATTTAGAATATGTACTGTATGGAATTTTCTTAGTTTATGTGTATAAAGCTTTTGAAAGCATCTATGTTTTAAGCACGTATTCTGATTATGGCAACCATGCTTTACCGGGTACATTTTTACCGATAGGAATACTAATAACTTTTTTATATTTTCTGCTTATTGGTTTAAGTCTATTACTATTTAAATATAGAAAAGATCTTGTTGGAGCATATAAATTTGATGATTTGAATCACATCGATTCTTGGGAATAAACACGCTTAGTTACAGTCAAAAATAAAATGCCTCATGAAGAAATTCACAAGGCATTTTTAATTAAACAAGTATTCTAATACAATTTCAATAGCTAATGAAGGCGATTTATAACCTTACTAATTTACCCATAGCCCTATTTTAGTGTCTGAAACCAGCTTAACTATACATGAAGCTGGTTTCAGTTCTAAGTATTTCTAATATTACCTTATGATAACTTTTTTGGAGACTGATTTTCCTTCTCCATTCGTTATATTGAGAATATACAATCCAGAAGGAACTGATTGAATATCTAGAGATATACCGCTATTATGCACTTTCTTCCTATCATTTTTAACGAAATTTCCAGCTAAGTCAACCATGGTGATTTGCACATCGCTATTTCCAAAATGTTTTAATGATACTTTTAAAACAGCTATCGCTGGCAGGGGAAATACTATTGCACTTGATTTACCACTTGTGCTAATTTCATCAATACGCACAACCTCAATTGGATTAGACAAGTCAAAGCAACCCATAAGTTGATTTGCATTCAAACCCATTTCTGCGCCTTGAAGTCCATCTTCATAACGTAAATACCAAATCAAACAAGTTCCTGTGCCAGCGCCATCAAAGTTTACGCTTTCCACAGCTTCCATTGTTGGCGGTAATCCTAAAATCTTTCCTTGGTCATCAGTAATCACAAAGGTCTTATTACTTCCTGAACGCTCACCACTAAGTGAAAGTCCTGATACCATATCAGGGCTGCCATCAACGGTAAATTCAAAGGGGCCACCAACCAAGTCTCCAGCTTCTGGTTGAGATC
>CALHGE010000021.1 GCA_938029725.1 uncultured Flavobacteriaceae bacterium | reverse complement strand
TATCCAAGATGAAATAGGAGCTGATAGAGTAAAAGAACTTACAGCTGAAGGAATTACAGCAGAATATCGTGGTTTTGATGTTACAAGCGAAGAAGCTGTATCATCAAATATTAAAGCTATAGGAGAAAAATACGGGAGAATTGATGTTTTGGTTAACAATGCAGGTGGACTAGGAGGAAGATCCAGATTTGAAGAAATGACAACGGAGTTTTACAGAAATGTAATGGCATTAAACCTTGATTCGGTATTTTTCGCTTCAAGAGCTGCGATACCATTTCTTAAAAAAGGAGCGCATCCTTCTATCATAAACTATACATCAAACGCAGGATGGACAGCTGGTGGACCTGGAGCAGGAATTTATGGCACCTCTAAAGCAGGTGTTCATGCGATAACCAGAGCATTGGCTAAAGATTTGGCAGAATATGGTATTCGGGTTAATGCAGTTTCGCCTGGTACAATTGACACTCCTTTTCATGCACAAATTAAAGCAACTAAACCAGAAGTTTTTGCTTCTTGGGCAAACAATATTATGTTAGGAAGATTAGGTCAACCTGAAGATGTAGCTGGTGTTATTTCTTTCTTAGCCAGTAAAGACGCATCATTTATTACCGCTGAAACTATCCAAATCGGTGGTGGCCAAGCTTTAGGAATTTAGAAATAAACACAGTAAATTATAAGATCAAGTCAATAATAAAGTTAATACGATTTTAGATGAAAAAAGCAGTAACATTCGGAGAAATAATGCTCCGTTTGGCACCCCCTGGATATCTTAGGTTTTCTCAAACCAACAGTTTTGATGTCGTTTATGGTGGCGGAGAATCAAACGTAGCTGTATCCTTGGCAAATTACGGGGTACCAGTTGATTTTGTAACCCGTTTACCAAAAAATGATATTGGGGAATGTGCCTTGATGGAAATGCGAAAAAGAGGTGTTGGCACCGATAAAATTGTTTACGGCGGAGACCGCCTTGGAATATATTTTCTGGAAACTGGCGCTGTTTCTCGTGGTTCGAAAGTAGTATACGACCGTGCCCATTCTGCCATTGCAGAAATTGAATCAGGCATGATCAATTGGGACACTGTTTTTGATGATGTTGCATGGTTTCATTGGACGGGTATTACCCCTGCCATTTCTCAAGGAGCCGCAGATGTTTGTTTGGAAGCTGTCAAAGCAGCCAATAAGAAAGGTATTACCATTTCTACAGATTTAAACTATCGTGCTAAATTATGGAACTACGGTGGAGATAGAGAGGCTATTATGACCGAGCTAACATCCTATTGCGATATTATTCTGGGTAATGAAGAAGATGCCGAAAAGCATTTTGGCATTCATCCAGAAGGATTGAATGTTCATAAAGATGGTCATGATGTGAAAGCAGAAGCTTTTTTATCAGTCTGTAAGCAAATGATGAAAAAATTTCCTAAAGCAAAAAAAGTTATTACTACCCTTAGAGGTTCTATTTCTGCATCACATAATACCTGGGCAGGAGTATTATGGGATGGTTCAAAAATGTACGAAACAACGCAGTATCAAATTACAGATATTGTAGACCGTGTTGGTGGAGGCGATTCATTTATGGGCGGCTTGATTTACGGACTATTGCAATACCCGAAAAATGACAAAAATGCATTAGATTTTGCCGTTGCTGCCTCTTGTTTAAAACATACTATCAAAGGAGATGCGAACTTAGTAACCGTGGCTGAGGTAGAAAAATTGATGGGCGGAGATTCTTCAGGTAGAGTAGCAAGATAAAAACTAACCCGAACGGAGTCGAAGTGCTCTAATCTTATCAAGGCAATAGTAAAGTAAACCCTCAAACTAATTCATAGCTTCTCACCGAAGTTTATCTTTGAGAGAATACCAAGTACCGAAATAAAAATAAAAGCTCATGTAATGGCGCAATATACAAGAATAGAAGTTGCAATGGTAATGAAGGAGTCGGGCATGGTCCCTCTATTCTACCACCCCGATATTGAATTAGGAAAAAAGGTTCTAAAAGCATGCTATGATGGTGGTGCTAGATTGCTAGAATTTACGGCTAGAGGAGATTTCGCTTACGAAGTGTTTTCCGAATTAAATAAGTTTGCTATAAAAGAATTGCCAGGAATGATTATGGGCGTAGGCTCAATCACTGATGCTGCCGCTGCTTCACTGTACATGCAAATGGGTGCCAATTTTATTGTCACTCCGTCTTTACGTGAAGACATTGCTATAGTTTGTAACCGAAGAAAAGTGCTGTGGTCTCCAGGCTGTGGTTCATTGACCGAAATAAACAAGGCCGAGGAAATGGGTTGTGAAATTGTAAAATTATTCCCTGGTAATATTTATGGCCCTGCTTTTGTAAAAGGAATAACAGGTCCGCAACCATGGACAAGCATTATGCCTACCGGAGGTGTTAGCACTGAAGAATCGAATCTTAAAGGATGGTTTGATGCGGGTGTAACTTGCGTTGGTATGGGCTCGAAGTTAATTAGCAAGGAAATCTTAGCGAAGCAAGACTTCGCGCAGTTGGAGGATGCTGTTAGACAAGCCTTAGCTACTATTAAGCGTCTAAAATCCTAAGCAAATGAACGCCCCAAAGACAAGTAATTCTATCCTTAAAAAGCTACTTGCTTTGGTTTTGGCTTTTGGCCCAGGCATTTTTGCTATTGGGTATACCATCGGAACAGGTAGCGTCACTTCGATGATTGTTGCGGGAAGCACCTATGGTATGCAATTGCTTTGGGTATTGCTACTCAGCTGTATTTTTTCAGGAGTTTTAATGTTTGCCTATGGCAACTACGCACTAGTGACAGGTGAAACTGCACTTTACGCTTTTAAAAAGCATTTAAAGTGGGGCAAACTCATCGCCATGCTAATTATTCTTGGAATTTCGTTCGGGCAATGGAATTCACTAATGGGAATTTTAGGCATCTCCTCAAATATTATTTTTGAAATATTTTTGATTTACTTTCCTGGCTTGTTGGGCTATCAGTATGAATCGGTACTGACAATCGCTATTGTAGTAATCGTTATTTTTTATGGGTTTCTGATGGTAGGTAAATATGCCTTCTTTGAAAAGATTCTCGTCATTTTTGTAACGATCATGGCTCTTTCATTTGTCATTTCTCTTTTTATGGTATACCCCTTACCTATTGAAGTAGCTAAGGGATTAATTCCGTCAATTCCAAAGGTCGAGGGTGGTCAAATGATGGTAGCGGCCTTTGTAGGAACGACCATGGCAGCAGCAACATTTTTATCGAGACCACTTTTCGTAAAGGGAAAGGGTTGGACCATTAAAAATCTTGACCAGCAGAAAAAAGATGCTATTATAGCCGCCTCTTTGGTGTTTCTAATTAGTGCGTCCGTAATGGCCGTCGCTTCAGGCGCGCTCTTTCATCAAGGGCAACCTGTAACCGAAGTACTAGATATGGTACATACTTTAGAACCTGTTGCGGGGAAATTTGCTTTGACACTTTTTTTCTTCGGAACGCTCAGCGCAGGTTTATCATCCATATTCCCCTGCTTATTGATTGCTCCTATTCTCTTAGCAGATTATCAGTCTGGGGAGTTAGACACCAGTTCAAAACAGTTTAAAATTATAACCGCGATTGCCTGTTTGTTCGCTTTGATTGTTCCCATATTTGGTGCCAATCCAATTGAAATTCAAATTGTATCACAAGTATTCAACGTCTTCGTATTGCCTTTGGTTATCCTTGGCATAATTCTATTGGTCAACAATACCAAATTGATGACCACATACAAAGCAAGCATTTGGCTTAATATAGGTTTATTCGCTGCATTATTCTTTTCTTGTGTAATCTCCTATAATGGTCTTGTGGCACTATATAACTATTTCTAGGAGATTCTACTTTTTATAAGCAACTTGGATTTCCATCTAAAAACATTCTCAAGAACAATCATGCTTCAAGTTCATCAATAAAATTATGTAAGCAAAAGAATATCTCCTTCTCTATTGCCTAAAAATCACCTATTTTTATGGCAAATAATACCAAATGAGTACCAAAGAAGAATTCCTTTCACATATTGAAAAGGGATATACCACAAAGGGAGATTTCATAACGATGGGTGCAGCAATGCTAGACGGCGAAGCGGTCACAAACGCCCTTGTAAAAATACCTCTTAAAACCTTAAACCGTCACGGACTTATTGCCGGAGCAACAGGTACAGGTAAAACAAAAACATTGCAGGTACTCGCCGAAAATTTATCTGAGAAAGGTATTCCGGTTTTGTTAATGGACTTAAAAGGCGATTTAAGTGGCATTGCACAACCTAGTCCTGGGCATGCAAAAATAGATGAACGTCACGAAAAAATTGGAATTCCATTTGAAGCCAAAGGTTTTCCTGTAGAGATTTTATCCCTTTCAGAACAAGACGGTGTTAAACTAAGAGCAACGGTTTCCGAATTCGGACCCACGCTCCTATCACGCATTCTTAATTTAACACCAACTCAAGAAGGTATTGTTGCCGTAGTTTTTAAATATTGTGATGACAATAAACTACCGCTACTTGACTTAAAAGATTTCAAAAAAGTACTGCAATACGCAACCGGAGAAGGCAAAAAAGAATTCGCCAAGGATTATGGTCGAATTTCTACCAGTTCTACCGGAACCATTCTGAGAAAAATAATTGAGTTAGAACAACAAGGTGCCGATTTGTTCTTCGGAGAAAAGTCTTTTGAAGTAGACGACTTGACGCGTATTGATAAAAACGGAAAAGGATATATCAATATCATACGCTTAACAGATATTCAAGATCGGCCTAAATTATTCTCAACATTCATGTTGAGTCTATTAGCTGAGATATATGCTACCTTTCCTGAACAGGGTGACAGCGAAAGGCCAGAGCTTATTCTTTTTATTGATGAGGCGCACCTCATATTCAAGGAAGCTTCTAAAGCTTTGCTAGATCAAATTGAAAGTATAGTAAAATTGATTCGTTCGAAAGGAATAGGATTGTATTTCGTAACTCAGAATCCAACAGACGTACCAAACGAGGTCTTAGCGCAACTAGGTTTAAAAGTACAGCATGCTTTGCGAGCATTTACTGCTAGAGATAGAAAAGCAATAAAGCTAACGGCAGAAAACTATCCAGAATCAGCATATTATAATACGAAAGAAGTTTTGACTTCACTAGGAATTGGTGAAGCTTTGATTTCTGCCTTAGATGAAAAAGGAAGACCTACTCCCCTAGCGGCAACTTTACTAAGAGCCCCTATGAGTCGTATGGATGTACTTACCGATAAAGAGTTAGAAAGTGTTGTTAAAAACTCTAAATTGGTAAAAAAGTATGGTGAGGAAATTGATCGTGAAAGTGCGTATGAAATTCTGAATGAAAAAATTGAAAAAGCCGAAAAAATTGCTGAAAACGAGAAATCTAAGCCAAAAGCGCGATCAAGCACAAGAAGAAGTACACGCCAAAACCCTATAATTAAAGTATTAACCAGTGCGACCTTTATCAGAGGTGTACTTGGAGTATTAAAAAAAATATTACGCTAGCTTATGAGGAAAATTGCAATTGCAGTGCTGCTTTGTTTGGGAATTGTATCCTTACAATGTGAGCAAAAATCAAAAGACACCACTTTTTTAATTACCAAATCAAGTATTGGAAAGCTCGATAAATCTAGTCTCGCCCGAGATTTGGAAATAATCTACGAGCAAGATTCTATTGTAAAGGATACCGCAAAACTTTCGGTGGGCTTTGGTGCAAAAAAAGTTGATATTTTTGAAAAGGGAGGCAGCCTTCTTTTGACCTTAACTCCAAGTTCAGATAGTATCCCAAGTATTGAAAATGTTCGTATCCAAGATTCACGCTTTGAAACCGAAATGGGTATTGGACTCAATAGCACCTTTAAAGAAATAAAGAATAAATATGAAATAAGGAAGATATTGACCTCAACAAAAAACGTTGTTGTATTTATAAAAGATAGCGATCTCTACTTTACTATCGACAAAGAAGAACTTCCTTCTAGCCTTCGGTATGTTTCAAGTGTGCATATAGAGGCCGTCCAAATACCTGATGAAGCCAAGATAAAATACATGATGCTCGGCTGGGAATAATCAGCATGAAAAATTAAACCATGCTGAAAGCAATCATTCCGAAAATTTATGGTTTTACGCTAAATTTGCAATCTTTAATTTCAAAAAAGGCAGCAGCAAAAAAAGCATTTAAGGTCTATTGTACTGTTCGAAAAGGAGAAGTAAGTCCACTTCAAGAGACGTTTTTAGAACCCGCAAAACATGAATTAGTTCAAATACCTACCGGTAACTTACAAACCTATCACTGGCCAGGAACTGGAGAAAAAGTACTATTAGTTCACGGCTGGGAGAGTAATGTCTATCGTTGGCGAATACTTATAAAAAAATTACAAGAAGCCGATTTTGATATATTCGCCTTCGATGCCCCAGGAAATGGAAACTCATCTGGAGCAATTTTACACCATCCGCTTTATGAAACTGCACTTCAAAAAATCAAACAACGCTATACACCTTCATATCTCATAGGGCATTCCATGGGCGGCATGACCGTTATGTACAATGAGTATAAAAACCCTGATGCCCGTATCAAAAAAATTATTTCTATCGCCTCACCTTCTGAATATTCTGAATTGATGAGGTATTATAAGACGCTACTATCACTAAGTGACACGCTTATGTCTGAGCTGGAGAACTATATCAAAACTACCTTTGGATTTCAGTTTCATGAGTTTTCAACTGCTCACTTCGCAAAAACGAACACAAAAAAAGGTCTCCTAATTCATGACAAAAGAGATCTCAACACGCCGTATTGGTGTTCAGAACAAGTTCATGCCAATTGGAAAAATAGTGAATTCATCACCACCGAAGGACTTGGGCACTCAATTCAAGATAACAATGTCAACAAACAGATTATAGATTTTTTGAAATCGTAAGAATACTGTATTTTTAAATTTAGAAAGCAAAAGAAGCTCTTGCTATATAAAAGCAAGCGTTTAACTTGTTAGGCGAAGGTTTGAGGATAAATAGCTTAGCCTTGAGTTTCACAACCCCGTTCTTCCTCTAAAAAAAATCATGCTCTTCTTAAAAAGAAAGGGAGCTATAAAAACTAAAAAACAAGTATGTCAAACCTAAGCCCTTTCCATATTGCAATTCCAGTTCATAATCTATCGGAATGCCGAACATTTTATCGTGAAATTCTCAATTGCGAAGAAGGTAGAAGTAGCGACCATTGGGTAGATTTTAATTTATTCGGTCACCAGCTAGTAATTCATTACAAGCCTAAAGCTGAAACAGAAGATTTGCATCATAACCCAGTTGATGGTCATGCGGTGCCAATACCTCATTATGGAGTAGTACTACCCTGGGATATATTCCAATCATTTTCTTCTGAACTAAAATCGAAAGGCGTCGAATTTGTTATAGCACCTTATATCCGTTTTGAAGGCGAACCCGGCGAACAAGCAACTATGTTTTTTCTAGACCCTTCGGGAAATGCTTTAGAGTTTAAAGCATTCAAAGATATGGGGCAATTGTTTGCTACCTAAAACCATAAATAAATGTAGCATGAGAGAACTAAGCAAATCATTTTTTTTAGGATTAATCTGCGTAAGTAATCTTCTAATTTGGAACTGTGCCTCTAACCAATCTAAAAAGGAAAAAAGAACCGTGCAGGTTGCTGCAGAAATTCCTTCTATTTTGGAGAATATTCAAAAAAATAGGATCCTTAGAATTGGAACAACCGGGGATTACAGTCCATTCTCCTATCAACTAGATCATACAACGAACACGTTTCAAGGCATGGATATTGAACTCGCAAAGGATCTAGCCAAATCACTAGGGGTTCAAGTAGAATTTGTAAAAACCTCATGGCCTAATTTGATGTCAGATTTAAAATCAAATAGGTTTGATATTGCTATGAGTGGTATAACTATTACCCCTGAAAGACAGAAAGAAGCCTCATTCAGCATTCCTGTGATTTCTTCAGGAAAAGCAGTAATAACCAGAGATGAAAATGTGGAACACTTTGATACAATGGAAGAAATTAATTCCTCGGGAGTTCGTGTTATTATAAATCCTGGAGGCACCAATGAGAAATTTGCGCTTGAAAATTTTCCCAATGCCACTCTAGTTCGCAATAAAGATAATATTAGTATTTTCCAAGAAATCGTTGCAGGTAACGCTGATGTCATGGTAACCGATGCTATTGAAACCTTAGTACAGGAACAAATTCACCCTGAGTTAGAGGCTGTGAACTACGACACACCTTTTAATTCATTTGATTTGGCTTATCTATTTCAAAAAGATGAAAAGTTCAAAGTCTATGTTGACAACTGGCTCTTAGAAAAAAAAGGAGATCGTACTTTGAGAAAAATTTTAAATGCAGAACTCGCTAAGTTTTCTACTGCGACCAAGCCGTAGGAGTTCTATCCCAACGGTGTTTTTTGAGTTCTTGATGTAAATCAACATTCAAACCTTTTCCGTCACTAGTAGCAGTATTTGCTACTACATTACGCTCTTTTCGCATACCAGGAATAATGGTACGTACCACTTTATTCATGGTAATAAACCGAAGTGCCATTTCTGCCATGGTCATTCCTTCTGGAATTAATGGCCTAAGCGCATCGGCATGATCAACACTTGAATTCAGATTTTCAGGCACGAAATAAGTTCCGCGCCAATCACCTTGAGGAAAGATAGTTTCTTTGGTTATATTTCCGGTTAATGTTCCTTCATCGAAAGGTACCCGTGCAATTACCCCAATATTCAATTTTTCGCAAAGTGGAAAAAGTACATCTTCTGGGTTTTGGTCAAAGATGTTATAAATCACCTGTACAGCATCTAGCATTCCTGTTTTTAGGGCTTTGATGCCGTTTTCTGGTTCCCAACGGTTTACGCTGATACCCATTGCTGCAATTTTTCCTGAAGCTTTTAGATCTTCGATCGCTCTTTGCCACTCTTCTCTATGACTCCAGCCATCATCCCAAGTATGAAACTGCATCAAATCTATTTGCTCCAAACCTAAATTTTTCAAAGTCTTCTCCGTATACTCCAAAATATGTTCTGTCGGATACGATTCTTCAAAAGTATATTCAGGCTTAGCCGGCCATTGAAAATTTTTAGGTGGAATTTTACTAGCGGTAACTAATTTTTTCGAGGGATGTCTTTTCACGAGTTGACCCAAAAGTTCTTCACTGTGGCCTTCGCCATAGCCCCAAGCAGTATCGAAAAAGGTGACTCCTTTTTCTACTGCCAAATCTAAAGATTTAGCTGATTGAATATCACTACTATCAGTCCAGCCTGCCATACCCCACATACCGTAACCTATCTCGCTTACGGGCCAGTTCGTTTTTCCAAAAGTTCGATACCTCATTTTTCTTCTTTATTGTTTTTATACTTCTCTTTTAAAATTAAAAAGACAAAATAAACCAAGCCGAAAATTAGTCCTCGTGATGCCTTATGAATCAACATCTCTTGCGAATAATCGCCAGCAATAATTACAGAAAAAACAATAAAAATTACGGCTGCAACTACTGCTTGTACACCTATCTTTTTTACATCCATTTTTAAATTTAATTTAATATTGATGAAAAGTATCTGACACAAAACCCAAAACTGTTGGTAAGGCTTCTCGCCAATAGGTCCAGTTGTGTCGACCGTCTCTTACCCTATATTCATGGGGTATTTCTTTTTTCTTCATATCAATATGAACCAGGCTATTTCCCTCGAAAAGGAAATCATCATCACCGCAGTCAATATACCATTTTACCGATTTCACATCTTCTACCTTCACTGTTTCTAATAATTCGAGAGCATTGTGTTTTTTAAAGTAGTCTTGAGCTTCTTTTTCGCTATATGTTACTCCAGCTCGCAACCATCGTGATTTTAAATCATTCAATGTTAACGGCCCCACATAAGCACTTAGCGGGCATGCCGATGAAAACAACTCAGGATGATGCAAAGCATACATAAATGAACCGCCACCACCCATAGAGAGCCCTGCAATTGCTCGGTATCGCTTTTCTCCTTTAATTCGGTACTTCTCTTCTACATGTGGCATAAATTCTTCGAAGAAGAAATCTTCATACTTCCAGTCGGCTACATTGAAATATCCCATTCTAACAGTATCAGCATCAGGCATGATGATAATCATTGGCGTAGCTGTACCGTCTTTAATCGCATTGTCTGTAATTCGTAAAACCTCACCAAATTGCACCCAACCTGTATGATCGTCAGTGGCACCGTGCAACAAATATAAAACGGGGTAACTACGTTCTGAGCTCTCATAATCTGGCGGAAGGTAAACCGCGTAGTTGCGTTCCATTTTTAAAATTTTGCTTGTCATGGCACGATTGTCAAAGACTTTACCTGATTGGGCAAAAGAGCATACTACGAAACACAAACAGAGCAAACATATGGGACCTAATCTTTTCATTTTATAGGTATTATTGATGGAATATTAAAGACGAATATGGCAATTAGATCATACCAACACAAAATTCTTTCGCTTCACCCAGAAATAAGCAAAAACAATATTTGGCACCCAGCACAACCAAGCAACGATGCGGTAGGCGGGTATAAAATCGCCAAAAGCGGCAGTCAGTAAAGGCAACCAGATGCGCAACGTGACAGCGGCAAAACAGGCAGCATAACTGTAAATCATAAAAACTTCATGTCTTCGCACCTCTCTATTTTTAATCGTTTGGTAGGCCATACTGGTTGTATACAGCCATACTAGGGCGAGGCTAACAAAACCTAGTTTGGCTACGAGACCACCAGTGGCATAAAAAGCAATATAAAGCCCTGCCAAACCACTAATAAGTACAGCTATCATATAAATTTTGCCAATAGTTCGATGTCGCTTTAAATTCGCATTCCTGAATCGTTTGCTAAATTGAACCCAACCTACTAGCAAAGCCAAACCGCCAAAAGATATGTGGGTGTAAAAACCTGTATTCCAAACAACATTCGCCAACAGCGCTACTGTTTTTCGAGATCGTAATGCTTCATCCAAACCAATATAGGCGAGATATCCGTATAGCAGTGGATACAGGCTAACGCCAATCGCAAAAAATGCAAAGAAAAACCAAGCTATTTTATTTTCAATGCTTCTCATACTTTATTGATATCTCCAGCTGGTTAAATCAGCTCCTTTCGGCGCACTTTCCGCAATACGTTTCATTATTTTTGGCACATACATACTATTGTAACGCAAACGTGTTATGGCATTTGGTTGGTCTGGATCACCGTTCCAACAATGCTCTGCTCGATCACCATACAAAACTTCACCATCGTAATGCGGATTTGTAGTGCTCTCCAAAAAATCTTCCATCAAATAAACGGCATTATTGAGGTAATAGTTATCCATATCACCACAATAGATATTTATTTTGCCTTGTAGCTTTTTACCTAGTTTATCCCAATCGCGTTCTAGAATATGTTTCAGGTCATAATTCTCCTTCCAATACTCAGCAACTTCATGGTCAATATCTCCAGTAATTTTATCCCAAATGCGAACAGGGTAACCATCTTCTCCTTGCGGAGAATACGTAGCTTCCCAAATATCCCATTGCTGGCCCGAACGCGATTTATCTCCCAAAACAAGCTCTAAGTGATTGCCTTGCCTAAGTGTGGATTGAATATTTCCTAAATAATCTCTATGGGATGGGACTTCTAGTTTCTTGTGATCACTAGTATAGTAATAGGCATTCTCATCTTCATAAATATTAGTCAAGCAATAAGCTCTAAAATCAATAGGATCTGGACAAGCAGCAAAACAACCATTGTATTCTTCAGGATACTTTACTTGAACGGCCAGAGCTTCCCAACCGCCCGTAGAACCACCATATAAAAAACGAGACCAGCCCTCACCTATTCCGCGAAATTGTTTTTCTATTTCTGGGATGAGCTCATAGGTAATCGCATCGCCATATGGACCTTGATTTGCAGAATTCACCGCATACGAATCATCGTAATACGGTGTAGGATGCTGAATTTGTATCACCAACATACGCGGAAAATCAGGTTCATTCCATCGCTGATAAAAATCATAAGCTTCTTGTTGTTGGGTTACATTATATCCATCAAGGTCAAAACGTGCAGAATACTCAGGCTTCATATTAGGGTCTGGAGGCGTAGTACGAAATCCACCAAAATCAGATGGAAAATGTCCATGAAAAACCATCAAAGGGTATTTTGCTTCTGGGTGCTCATCAAATCCCTTTGGCAGAAGAACATGCGCACCTAAGTAAATATCTCTTCCCCAAAACTCAGAAAGCTTTTCTGATTTCACTTTGATGTGCTTAATCCATTCTGTATCCTCAGGTTCTTCTATTGGCGGAATCACTTGATCCATAACTACGTCAACATTCTGAATTCCATTTTCAGTTACTGTAATTTTAAAAGGTTTACTATAGATATTTCCAGGTGATCTATTCCATTGTTGGCCCTCCCCATTATCCATAGGCAGTTTTACAGTATGCCCCGTTGAAAGGTTAAACGTTTCATAGACATGCAATAAAGCTTGAACCCTATATTCTCCGGGCGGAATTTCAGACAAGCTGGGATAAGGATATCCGAAGACTTCATTGGTGAAAGTCATTGCTTTTTCTGGGGTCATTGCCGCTACATTCATTCCATAAATTAATTGTGTAGAAGGACCGTCATTGACCTGAAAGCGTGGTTCTTTCTCATCATTAGTCGAAAGCATAAGTAACAAACGACCATCTTTGGCATCGGTACTAGCGACATTAGAAAAAGAGACCTTAATAGAATTAGTTACTGCTTTTGTTGAATTGGATTTACAGCCTAATAAAATGCAGCATATCAAAAAGTAACCTAGCTTTTTCATGGTGGATTGATTTACCACAAAAGGTACTCATTTTTAGGAAGTATTCAAACTTAGATTTATTTTCAATCGCGTTATGTATAGTGCCAAAATTCGATCATGTGGCCAACTTGCTTCTCGCAATATGTTGCCTATTTTTTGCGTTAATAAAAGGCTAACTAGGTATAACACCTATTAAATCTGTAGTTATGAAAAAGATAGTATTAGCCGTAATAATATTTGGCTCTCTGATTGTGATGAGCAGTTGTGATTACGATGATAGCAATGATATTGATGTACTCAACCCAATTGATAGTACCGCAACAGGAATCATTCAAACAAAATTATAGAAATAAAAAAGCCCTCTTTTAAGAGGGCTTTTTTATTTTTATTCTTCTACCTTCTATTTCTGTGACGCTCTCTAGCTAGTAATGTATTTTTAAGTAGCATGGCAATAGTCATTGGTCCAACCCCACCAGGCACAGGAGTTATAAAAGACGCTTTTTTGCTTACATTTTCAAAATCTACATCACCAGTAATATAATATCCTTTTTCTTTCGTTTCATCAGGCACTCTTGTAATACCCACATCAATAATAACAGCACCATCTTTCACCATCTCTGCTTTTAAGAAATTGGGCACCCCTAAAGCGGAAATAACAATATCAGCTTGAGATATAATCTGTGTAATATTTTTAGTGTGACTATGCGTTAAAGTTACGGTAGAGTTTCCTGGCCAACCTTTTCTTCCCATTAAAATACTCATCGGACGACCTACGATATGACTTCTTCCAATTACAACGGTATGCTTGCCTTTGGTGTCTACATTGTATCGTTCTAATAATTCTAAAATTCCGAAGGGTGTAGCAGGAATGAAGGTACTCATATCCAAAGCCATCTTACCAAAATTCATTGGATGGAAACCGTCAACATCTTTATCAGGATCAACTGCTAGCAACACCTTTTGAGTATCAATCTGCGGAGGCAAGGGCAATTGCACTATAAAACCATCTATATCATCATTCTGGTTTAACTCCTCAATTTTTTCTAATAATTCAATTTCACTTGTTGTATTTGGCAATTGCACCAAAGTAGATTCAAAACCAATACGCTGACACGAACGGACTTTACTACCCACATAGGTCAAACTAGCGCCATCATTTCCTACCAAAACTGCTGCAAGATGCGGCACTTTTTCACCCTTCGCTCTCATCTCTGCAACTTCGATAGCGATTTCCTCTTTTATTTCGTTTGATACTTTTTTTCCGTCCAGTATTTGCATTTGGTCACTATTTAATTTGCTGTTTACTTCTGTTTTTTACTTCATTCCTTTCATTCCGCCCATCATTTGCATCATGCGTTTGCCACCACCACCTTGCATCATCTTCATCATTTTACTCATCTGATCAAACTGCTTAAGCAATTGATTTACATCTTGAACATCGCGACCAGCGCCTTTAGCAATTCTCTTTTTGCGGCTAGCGTTCAATTTTGAAGGATTTGAACGTTCGTCAGGAGTCATTGAGTGAATAATGGCTTCAATATGCTTAAACGCATCATCATCAATATCTAATCCTTTTAAAGCTTTTCCAGCGCCAGGAATCATCCCCATTAAATCTTTGATGTTACCCATCTTTTTGATTTGTTGTATTTGAGATAGAAAGTCATCAAATCCGAATTTATTCTTGGCTATTTTCTTTTGAATCTTTCGCGCTTCCTCTTCATCAAATTGGTCTTGAGCTCTTTCCACAAGAGAAATAACATCACCCATTCCCAAAATACGATCCGCCATACGATCTGGGTAGAAAACATCAATAGCTTCCATCTTCTCACCAGTACCAATAAACTTAATAGGCTTATTGACTACTGATTTAATAGAAATAGCCGCACCACCTCGCGTATCACCATCCAACTTTGTTAGAATAACTCCGTCGAAGTTCAAAATATCGTTGAAAGCCTTTGCCGTATTCACAGCATCTTGACCGGTCATGGAATCAACCACGAAAAGTGTCTCTTGAGGCTGTATCGCTTTATGGATATTTGAAATTTCATCCATCATTTTTTCGTCCACAGCCAAACGACCAGCGGTATCTATGATGACTACATTATGCCCATTTGCTTTAGCGTATGCAATACCTGCTTTAGAAATCGCAACAGGGTCTGTATTTCCGCGGTCAGAAAACACGGTAACACCAATCTGTTCTCCAACTACATTTAATTGGTCGATTGCCGCCGGGCGATATACATCACAGGCTACTAATAAAGGGTTTTTGGCTTTTTTTGTCTTTAAGTAATTGGCAAGCTTACCAGAAAATGTGGTTTTACCAGAACCTTGAAGTCCTGACATTAAAATTATCGAAGGGTTTCCTGAAAGATTGATTCCTTCAGATTCACCTCCCATTAATGCAGTCAGTTCGTCTTTGACAATTTTCACCATCAATTGACCTGGCTGTAAAGTAGTCAATACATTTTGACCTAAAGCTTTCTCTTTTACACGATTGGTAAACTCTTTCGCTATTTTAAAGTTAACATCGGCATCTAATAAAGCCCTTCGGACCTCCTTAGTTGTCTCTGCAACATTAATTTCTGTAATCTGCCCATGCCCCTTAAGAACATGTAACGCTTTATCTAGCTTTTCACTTAAATTATCAAACATCGTCTTGCTGTCTTTTGAAGAAAAGCAAATTTAAGAATTACAACGTGAATCAAGTAAGTATGGCAACAAAAATATCAAAAGTATAAAGCACCCATCTTTCGATGGATGCTTTTTACTTGGTTGTGGGGCAAAAAAGGTAGGGACTAATTTTAATTATTTTGAGTGAGCTATTATTCACAGTCTTTTTCAAGCACTAAATATTCTTCACCTCGTTTCATCTTAAATCGTACTGCACTGCATTCAATAATTTCCCATTCTCCTATGTAATTGGCCATCTCCATACTTAGGGCATTAAACGTTATGGTTGTTCCATAAATATCCCAATTTCCTTCATCAACCACTATTTCATTAGGATTTTTAACATGAATATTCATATATGAGAAATCAATTCTGAGCATATCAAGAAAACTTGCGCTTTCTCCATTTGAAACTGCCCAAACACAATTTTGTAAGGTATCGGTAATAAAAGCTTCGCTGCATTCTTCAAATCCGCAAACTTTTTTCATTATAATTTTACTGTGATCGTCTACATAGAACTTTATGCGACCTTCATCAAGATCATAAACAAACCATTCTAAACTAAAGTCAACTAAAGCTTCGAATTTTAGAACTAATTTTACCTTATAATCACTAATACTCGTGCTCCATTCTCCGGCTAACATATTCCCACTTATATCGCGAGCTATAACAGAACCGTCTTCCTTAAAATTCAAAACATAACCTCTGTACTGTTCTGTAATATCGAGATTATCTATTTTAATTTCGTCAATAAGCCAAGGGCACATCACCAAGTAGCTATCCAATTCTTCTTTGTTGAAATCATCATCATTATGATCATTATCATCGTCTTCATCACAAGTTTCTTTAGCACCTTCAATGGCGTTCGCTAATTCACTATTGTTGTTTACGGTAAGCGCAGTGCCATCAAACATTTCGAACACCAGCGGAAAATCAAAACTAATTAGATCAGTTTCAGTAAGACCAGCAAAAAAACGTTTCATCTCTTCATCACTATTTACCGTAACTGAACCTGTTTGTTCTAGGTTAGGGTTGTACGTGAAAAGTGTAACCGGGTAAACAACATCAATACATTCAATATCATCATCTCCACCACCTTCAATACATTGCTCCGCTAGCACTTGCAAATCAGCGCTGCTATTGATTACAAGATCCGTATAGTCAGCCTTTGTAATAGTAATAGGGAAAAGGATGTCAAGAATATCATTATCGCTATCAATAGCATCAAATAACTCTTCGATTATTTCTAAATCATCTTTTGAGTCAATAGTGATTTCAAGTCCGTTTACCATAACGGTATACGGAAATCGAATATCAAAACAACTTGAACCGTCAATAATATTGTCATATGAACCATCATTTGAAACAGTACGTTGCATCAACTGAGAAGCTGCTGAATTAGCAGTAAGTGTTGGATTATATTCTAACGGCAAATCTACTGGATCTTCGATAGAACAGGCAGTAAAAACTAACACGCATGCAAGTAGGATTGCATAGGCAGAAAAATTAAATAACTTTTTCATAATTTTTGGGAATTTATTGGGTATTATGCTTTTAAAACAACTGACTTTATAAACACCCTACTTTTGGTATTTACTTTTTTCTAAATACCTTTGAAAAAAATCAACTTTTTTGAAAATCAAAAACGAAGACAACATTTGTAACGATAAGGTCTTTAGCGAAATCTTTAAAGCTAATTCTAAAACGATATATAATTACATATATTATAAATTCGGCAACGAAGAGAAGTCATATGACGCTGTACAAGAGGCATTTGTAAAGCTATGGGAAAACTGCGCAAAAGTAAGCCCTGCAAAAGCAAAATCATATGTCTATACCGTTGCCAATAATTTATACTTGAATGTTATTAAAGCGGAGAAGGTGCGCTTAAAATATGCTGATAAGACTTTAAAGACAACCCATGAGACCCCTGAATTTTTGATGGAAGAGAGTGAGTTTAAAGCCAAATTAGATCATGCGCTTAACAATTTGCCAGACAATCAAAGAATTACATTTCTATTAAATCGTATTGACGGCAAAAAATACAAAGAGATTGCAGCGTTGGAAGGAGTTAGTGTAAAGGCTATTGAAAAACGAATGCATTTGGCTTTGAAAAGCCTTCGTGAGAAAATAGATGGAATTTAAAATGGTTGGTGGTAAAAAGCAATTTTTACTACTATTCTGTTCATTTAAACGGAAAGAGTTGTCCGGTTAGCGAAAAACTAAAAACAGCCCAGGGTTGAAGTAGGGTTTTCACCTAACAAGTTGTTATTAAGAATGTAAGACAAAAATAATGCAAGAAAATTATTTAGCAAAATGGCTGAACAATGAGCTTTCTGAAGCGGAACTTGAAGAATTTAAAAATTCTGATACATATGCTACTTATCAGCAAATTATTGATGCTTCAAATGCTTTAGAATCTCCAAGTTTTAATACTGAGGAGGCTTTAGCTGCTGTAAAGAATGTGCATTTGTTCAACGACACGAAGGTCGTTCAATTGAATCCGTTTAAGAAGTTCCTTAGCGTGGCTGCTGCCGTAGCTATTTTGCTTACGGGCACTTACTTTTATGTAAATTCTTTAGATGAGCAAATTAGTACGCAATACGCAGAAAAAAAGGAAATCGTTCTTCCTGATAATTCTGAGGTGGTTTTAAATGCAGATTCTAGGCTTATCTACAGCAATAAAAATTGGAATGCTAACCGTAATATTAGCTTAGAGGGTGAAGCATTTTTCAAAGTTGCCAAAGGAAAACGGTTTACAGTTGCTACAGAAGCAGGTGAGGTTGCTGTTTTAGGTACTCAGTTTAATGTAGAAGATAGAAAGGGCTTCTTTGAAGTAACTTGTTTTGAGGGCTTGGTAAGCGTTTCTTTTAACGGAAAAGAAACCAAACTACCTGCAGGTAGTTCTTTTGTAGCTATTGATGGTCAAATTGTCACCGATGAAAAACAAAATTCAATAATTCCTTCATGGATAAATGCTGAAAGCACTTTTAAAAGCATCCCTTTAAAATTTGTTCTTAACGAATTTCAAAGACAGCACAACATTATTGTTGAGACTAAAAATATTGATACGAACCTACTGTATACGGGTTCATTTAGCAATACAGATGCTAATTTGGCTTTACAGAGCATTAGTACGCCTTCCCGTATAAAGTTTACATTAGAGGGCAACAAAGTGCTCTTCTATGCCGAAAACTAATCGTACATTTTTAGAAATCCTGTGCATAGGACTGTTTTGCATCTTTTCGGCAGTGAATGCCCAAGAAAAGATTACAGAAAAAACTCCTCTTATTCCGTACATACAGCAACTTGAAAATAAATTTGAGATTAAGTTCTCCTTTGCGGATGCGGATATTAGTCACATACAAATTACAATAACCGAATCGCTGGTTTTAGCTGAGATTCTCAATCACATTCGAATTCAAACCAAGCTTCAAATACAGAAGCTAAATGAGCGGTATTATACGATTGTAACTACTGATAGGATTTCTATTTGCGGTACTGTTCTCGACAATTATGGGCAAAACACTATCTCTGGCGCAACCGTTGAAGTCCTCGGAATTGATTTCGCAGTCATCACTGATTCCGTTGGAAACTTTACTATCGAAGATCTTCCTTTGGATGCAAAAATTCAAATCAAACACATTGGCTTTAAAACACTCTTCATTGATGCCAGACTTCTCGCGAATTCAAGCCCTTGCAAAACCTTACTACTTGGCCAATTCTATCAAAAACTAGAAGAAGTTATTGTATACCAATTCTTAACAAAAGGCTTGGTGCAACAACTAGATGGTAGTATTCAAATGAATACCGATGAATTCGGTATTCTTCCGGGTTTAATAGAACCTGATGTATTGCAAACCATTCAAGCGTTACCAGGAATAAAAAGCATCGACGAAACCGTTTCAGATATTAATATTCGTGGAGGCAGTAATGATCAAAATCTCATCTTATGGGACGGCATTAAAATGTATCAATCCGGTCATTTTTTTGGATTAATTTCTGCTTTCAACCCTTTTCTCACTGATAAAGTAACCCTTATCAAAAATGGAGCTAGTGCACAGTACGGAGATGGCGTTAGTGGTATAATAGCAATGCAAACTAATAACGAACTCAGTGAAAATTATTATGGTGGTGCCGGATTTAATCTGATCAGTGGTGATTTATATGGGCAAGTACCCTTAGGAGAAAAGGTTGCTTTTCAATTTTCAGGAAGACGTTCTCTTACCGATTTCTTCACCACAACTACATTCGACAATCTCTTCACTAAGGCATTTTTAAATAATCAAATTAAAGACGGCCTGGCTCAAGAACTTGAGATTGAAAGAGACGACACGTTCTACTTTTACGATTTCACGAGTAAGTTATTATACGATATCAACGCTCGGCAAAAATTACGCTTCAGCTTTATTAATATCAATAATCTTTTAGATTATACAGAAAGAATTCCGAGTATCAATCGAGAAACTATTAGTGAACTATACCAAACCAATTATTCTCTTGGTGGAAGCCTTGAAAGCAAATGGTCAAAAAGGTTCAGCACCTTTATGAATACCTATTATAGTAATTATAATGTAGACGCAAGAAATAGTACGGTATTAGGACAACAAATACTATTGCAAAACAATACGGTAGTTGAAAAGGCTTTTAAACTCAATACTACTTTTCAACTTAAACAAAATCTCAATTGGTTGAATGGATATCAGTTTACAGAAACAAGTATTACAAACGAAACCCAAGTCACCCAACCACTATTTGGTAGTAAAACCAAAGATCTAATTAAAGTGCATTCTTTATTTTCAGAACTGACCTACATATCGCCCAATAAAAAGTTACATACGAGCGGGGGCATACGTTTGAATTTATTTGATAACCCCGGTACATTTACAGACTTTGTTGTTGAACCTCGTATAAATCTCAATTATGCTATTACTAGAGAAGTAAAAGTCAAGCTACTAGGCGAATTTAAAAGTCAAGCTATCAATCAAAAAATAGACTTGGAGCAGAATTTCTTAGGCATTGAAAAGCGTCGCTGGATTTTATCGGACGGCGAAGGCCTTCCATTAACCAAAAGCAAACAAATATCATTAGGTTTGAACTACGACTCAAAGAATGTCTATGTTGGTATTGAAGGCTTTTACAAAGAAGTAAACGGCATTAGTACAGCAACCCAAGGATTTCAAAATCAAAATCAATTTGGTGGTGAAATAGGCGGGTATGCGATTAAAGGAATAGAATTTTTAATCAATAAGAAAACATCAAAATACAGCGTTTGGGCCAGCTATGCCTATAATCTCAACAACTACACTTTCGATGCAATTACCCCATCTACATTTCCTAATAACCTCGACATACGACATACCGCCACCTTTGCAGGAACGCTTACTTTCAAGCAATTAAAAATTGGTGTGGGCTTAAATTACCGAACAGGAAAACCATACACTGAGCCAGCACTAGAAAACCCTCTTGACACTAGCTTTTTTCCAGGCACAATTAATTATCGAGAACCTAACAATCAAAGACTTTCTGAATACTTAAGAGCCGATGCCTCCGCTATATACAGTCTGAACATCTCTAATGAAGTTAAAGCTTCACTAGGAGTTTCTGTTCTGAATTTCACGAATCGTCAAAATATTTTAAACACCTATTATCGCGTGAATGAGGCCAATACGATCGAAACAGTAGAGAGTTTTTCTTTAGGAATAACACCTAACTTCAGCTTCAGACTAAAGTTTTAAGAAGTATTGATCCTATTTATCACTAAGACATGAGGAAAAGTTATTGCCGCTAAAAAAGAAAAGAAAAAGGAAAGGGAAGTTTCAAGGTTATCTCTAAATAAAAATAGCAATAAGGATAGCCCTATGATGGATATCATCCAATACGGAAAAGAGGACTTCGCATAACTCCACATGGTATCTTTAGATAAATGTCCATACAAATAGTTAATCTGATCTACCAAGGAGGGGATAGAGTGCCAGAGCACGAAATAAATAGCAAAAGACCATAATAGTGATGCTGTGCTAAATACTACAAAAAACACGGCGATATAGAACAACTCCTTAATAAAGCTAGTTCTCAATTTTTTATTCTCAAAAGCCAGCCGCAAATAGAGCAAAATCATTGCTCCTGCAGAAAAAATAAGCGAATAAAAATAAATACGCCCCCAAAGCGTCACCCCTGTAATGTTCGCTATAATTACAGTAACGGTATCCTCGTGACGATAAAAAAGCAAGGAAAGAATAAATAACCCATAGACTAAAAAGAAGATTCTTCTTAATAAATGCCCTTTAATTTTTGATATCCAGTGTTGTTCACCAAAATGGTACCCACTGAAAATCACGAATAACAACAATGCTACAGCGGGCATACCGTAGAATAGAAGTGCACTACACACTACAAAAAGTATATAGTAAACTAAGGTCTTTAGAAAATTTTTACTACGAACCTCTGCAGAATCTGAACGTTGAATCAATTTTAAATCATTCGCTCCATGAAGAATTCCGAAGGATAAAATCAAAATATAAGCAAATATATTCTCAATAGATTCTTCAAACTGTACAGCCAACCATAATGCGAAAAAGGTAGAAACAATCATAAAACTGCTCAAATTCATATTTAAAGTAGCATTATTTTTCATTTAGTTTAAAATTTATATTAAAAAATTAAACAATTAATGTTTAACTTTTTGTAAATTTACTTAAACAAAATTAATTAAATCCTTAAAACTATGATGAATTTAATGAGTACACTTCCGCTTGCCACTAAAATGATGCCTGACGACTATGTCGGCTTTACCTTTTTCGTTGGCTGTATGGCTATGATGGCCGCCTCAGCATTTTTCTTTTTATCAATGAATAGTTTTGATAAAAAATGGAGAACCTCTATTTTGGTATCCGGACTAATAACCTTTATTGCCGCAGTGCACTACTGGTACATGAGAGATTATTGGGCTACAGTTGGCGAATCACCAACCTTCTTCAGATATGTTGACTGGGTGCTTACTGTGCCGCTAATGTGCGTTGAATTCTTTCTAATACTGAAAGTTGCTGGCGCAAAAAAGTCGCTAATGTGGCGATTGATTTTTCTTTCAGTAGTAATGCTAGTTACAGGCTATATCGGCGAAACCCTTGATAGAGGCAATGCAGCTTTATGGGGAGCTATTTCAGGTGCTGCATACTTTGTTATCGTTTATGACATCTGGCTAGGTCAGGCAAAAAAGCTTGCCGTTGCAGCTGGAGGTGCCGTATTATCAGCACACAAGACTCTATGTTGGTTTGTACTAGTTGGTTGGGCAATATACCCGATTGGCTACATGGCCGGAACACCAGGTTGGTATGATGGTATTTTTGGAGGCTTAAACCTTGATGTTGTTTACAACATCGGTGATGCAATCAATAAAATTGGATTCGGCTTAGTTGTCTACAACCTAGCAGTACAAGCCACAGCTAATAAAGAAACTGCTTAGCAACTATTGTTTAGTTGGTTTATTATGTAAAGTTGCTATGGGAAAGACCGCTTCGTCGGTCTTTTTTTTGGCTCATAATTCTTTTGAAATAAGATTTGAATTATACTTTTCGAATGCCACTCTAAAGACGTCCTTTGAATTAAATTATATGTTTATCATTTTATATAATTGATTAAACAATTATATCATCTAGTTATTTTCATCTCATAACTGAATCCATATCCGAACTCATGACTTCTGAGATTTCACTGATCGACTAAAACATCAAATTCTTCCCATAGCTTTTAAGTAGAAAGAATCATCGTTTTAAAATTGAAAGTGTATTCCCCTGCCTCTTTTCTGCGATTTTATCTTGAACAATAGCAACTCTTTTTAAAGACAGGTATAAGGCGATAGTGAAGCAATCTTATCCTCTTTAATACCTATTGCAGTACTTTGGTTTACAGCTATACATAGCTACTTAGAACTAATTTTACGCATCACCAAACCGAATGATATGGTGACTATATTTCGTCTTAGGCTATAGTATTAGTTCTTTGAAAATAGAAAAGCCATCTTAGATAGATTTCTCTTCTTCTAGAGACCGGGGTTTTCGTTTTAAAAAAGGACTGAATAGCCATAAATCAATCGCATACAATGTCTGCGCGACAATTTACATCGAGGCCGTTTTTATTCCAAAAAATGACATAACGGCATAGACACAGAACCTTAGAAAAACTATGAGCCGTCTAAGATTAGATCACATGCGCTCAGGAACGTTTATACCTAGTAGTTTAAACCCTGATTCGATTACCTCGCTAACTTTTTGCGAAAGCTGAACACGAAGTGCTTTTTTCTGTTCATCTGTTTCCCCTAAAATCGAAACCTGCTGGTAGAAGGAATTAAATTCTTTTACCAAATCATATACATAATTTGCTAATAGCGCAGGACTAAAGTTAGTAGCAGCTAATTGAATAGTTTCTGGAAAAAGTTGCAATTGCTTGATGAGTTCTTTTTCCTTTTCGTGCAATTTAAACGAGGTTTCGATCGTGCGAGACAAGACAACTCCCGCGTTATTTGCCTTTCGTAAAATCGATTGAATACGAGCATAGGTATATTGAATAAAAGGACCAGTATTTCCTTGAAAATCTACCGATTCTTCTGGGTTAAAAAGAATTCTTTTTTTAGGGTCTACTTTTAAAATATAATATTTCAAAGCGCCCATCCCAACCATTTTGTAAAGTTCTTGTTTCTCCTCATGAGAATACTCCTCCAACTTACCCAACTCTTCAGATAATTCTCGGGCAGTAGTGGTCATATCATTCATCAAATCATCAGCATCTACAACAGTACCTTCACGACTCTTCATCTTTCCGCTAGGAAGATCTACCATGCCATAACTCAAGTGATGCAAATGTTCTGCCCATGAAAACCCTAATTTCTTAAGAATTAAGAACAAGACCTTAAAGTGGTAATCTTGCTCATTACCTACGGTATAGACCATCCCCTTGATATCAGGATAATCGTTAACACGCTGAATAGCCGTACCAATATCTTGTGTCATATAAACAGCGGTACCATCAGAACGAAGTACAATTTTCTCATCTAAGCCCTCGTCAGTTAAATCTATCCAAACACTTCCATCCTCTTTTTTAAAGAAAACACCTTTTCTAAGCCCGTCTGCAACGACATCTTTTCCTAGCAAATAAGTATCACTTTCGTAATAGAGTTTATCGAAATTAACTCCCATATTTTTATAGGTAATGGCAAATCCCTCGTAAACCCAAGCGTTCATTCTTTTCCAAAGCGATGTTACCTCTGCATCACCAGCTTCCCATTTGATAAGCATTTCTTGCGCTTCCTTCAAAATCGGAGCTTCTTTAGCAGCTATTTTCTCATCAACGCCATCAGCCACCAATTTCGCAATTTCAACTTTGTAGGCCTTATCAAAAGCTACATAATAATTACCCACTAACTTATCACCTTTCAAGCCTGTATTTTCAGGTGTTTTATCATTTCCAAAGCGCTGCCAAGCTACCATACTTTTACAAATATGGATACCTCTGTCATTTATGATTTGGGTTTTGTATACTTTCTTTCCAGAAGCCTTTAAGATTTCAGCAACTGAATATCCTAAGAGGTTATTTCGAATATGCCCCAAGTGCAAAGGCTTGTTCGTATTAGGCGATGAATATTCTACCATTACAGCATCCGCAGTACGCTCTTCTACAAACCCGTAATTAGATGCTTCTTTTATCCCATTAAAAAAACCAACATAAAATGCATCCCTGAGTACAAGATTTAAGAACCCCTTGACTACATTGAAATCAGAAACCTCATCTACAGCATCTTTCAAAAAAGCACCTAACTGCTCCCCTATCTGAACTGGGTTTCCCTTCACAACGCGCAACATCGGAAAAACTACTACCGTGACATCACCCTCAAAATCTTTTCGGGTAGGCTGAAACTCTACAGATGTTAATTCCGCACCAAATATGGAAAGAATAGCTTCTTTAACTTTAGCTTCTAAGACAGTTTGAATACTCATGAAAAATGGGTTTATAAAGCTGCAAAACTAATCAATTTTTGGGCTTTTATCAGCACATATGACCCGTATCTCACCAATACTGAATTTAAGCACAACGAGCGCAGGAGTTTCACAAGAGTAGCGAAGAAATAATTAAATTGATTGTTAAAACAGAACGAAGTATTCGTTAACTTTAGAAAAAAAAGAATTGTTTATGGAACATCTTCAAAAAGCCGTTCCAGCGCTTGCTAATATGCCTGACTTAAATTTCAGTAAAACAACCTAAGCCTTCAGAGCATTGGTTGCCAGAATGAAACCATGAGAAGACTTTAAAAATTAGTACGCTATTTTAATGTGCGAGCATACGACACATGATAAAAAGAAGTCTTGCTTATTTCAAGGCAAGATGTATTCACTAATTATACCTGAAAAGAAGACAAGGGTGTTTAGCGAATTTAATTGTTGTAGTATTTGACCAAACTTGGAAATTTGGGTATTTCCCACAATTAATTCAAGCAGCAATGAGCATGAAAATTTGATGAAATCAGAAGAAAATATGTAGTTATGCTAGTAAATGTATCCTATACCAACAAAGAAGTTACCCGTAAAGTGGATGAAGCAGTTGGAAAACCCTTTAAGCTAAAAGAACGCTGGGCGATGAATGGCATTGGTTCTCCAAAACTTTTCATCAAAGAAACCAGTGTTGAAATTCGAAACTTACTAATTCTTGATAACAATACCGATTCTTGTAATATTGAAATGCGACCCAAAGGAATTATAGTTCGGTTTCGTTCGCTATTAGAAACTTTTGCTTTGGTAATTCCGTATTATAAATTGACCGTTTACAAAGGTGATTTCGCGATCTATTCCATCTACAGAGATAGTTATTTCATCAAAGTAAAATCAGACACAAAGGCCATTCAAAAATACTTTCGGAAAATGCTAGATTACAAGGCCGATAATGCTCCAACAGCTATAGAAGACTTATGAAAATACTCCTAACTGGTGCCAATGGTTACATCGGAATGCGACTACTTCCAATGTTACTAAAACTTGGTCATGAAATTGTTTGCACCGTTCGTGATGCAGAACGTTTGTCTGTTGATAGTGAAACGCGTGCGAAGATTGAAATCATAGAAATTGATTTTTTAGAGGAGGTCGTAGCAGGGAAAATTCCAAATGATATCGAAGCCGCCTATTTTCTTATTCATTCTATGAGTAGCTCCAACAAAGACTTTGATGAGATGGAGGCTCTGACCGCTAGAAATTTTAATATCTACCTCAACTACACCAAAGTCAAGCAGGTTATTTATTTAAGTGGAATTGTGAATGATCAAAATCTATCCAAGCATTTATGGTCTCGAAAAAATGTAGAAGAAATACTTTCGGAAGGTCATTTTAAACTTACCGTTTTGAAAGCTGGAATTATAGTCGGGTCAGGTAGTTCCTCTTTTGAAATTATACGTGATTTAAGTGAAAAACTCCCTTTTATGATTACCCCAAAGTGGGTTCTAACTAAAACACAGCCTATTGCCATTCGTGATGTAATGAGTTTTTTAGTAGGTGTACTGGGTCATAAACAAACCTATAACGAATCTTATGATATCGCAGGGCCAAACGTACTCACCTATAAGAAGATGTTGCAACAATATGCCAAAGCAAGAGGATTTAAAAACTGGATTGTCACTGTTCCAATTATGACCCCAAAAATATCTTCGTATTGGTTATATTTTGTTACCTCAACCTCCTACAAATTGGCACTCAATTTGGTTGACAGCATGAAAATTGAAGTTATTGCAAACGATAACCGTCTAGAGAAATTACTTCACATAAAGCCACACACCTATGCGGAAGCGATAGACATGGCCTTTAAAAAAATCGAACAAAACTTAGTGATTAGTAGTTGGAAAGATAGCATGATAAGCGGCCGTTTTCAACAAGACTTAGAAAAGTATATTCAGGTACCGAAATTCGGAGTTTTAAAAGATGAACAGAAACGTAGTATTACAAATGAAGAGGCCGTGCTTGAAAACATATGGAGCATCGGTGGTGAAAAAGGCTGGTATTATGGAAATTGGTTATGGAAGATTCGCGGGTTTTTAGATAAGCTTTCTGGCGGCGTTGGATTAAGGCGTGGGCGTACACACCCTGATAAACTTTACCCCGGCGACGCCCTCGACTTTTGGCGGGTACTCTTAGCTGATAAAAAAGGAAAACGTCTTTTACTATTCGCAGAAATGAAACTACCAGGCGAAGCTTGGCTTGAATTTAAGATTGACGAGAATAATGTCTTACATCAAACAGCAACATTTCGACCTCGTGGTTTGCGAGGACGCTTGTACTGGTATAGCATCGTACCGCTACATTATTTTATCTTTGGAGGAATGATTCGAAACATTGCAAAAGGAACATCTTAGACCACCCTATTATCCAAATAAAAAACAAAAGAATAACCACCATGCACAGGGTTCTGATACCACACTAAATTACTAGCCAATGGCCCTCAACTGTTTCAAGATTTAGTTCTGTTGATAATTTTCAATCATATTTTTTTGATCATCCAAATCGATTGCGTGGTATAGCGATGTAAATGCTGCGGATATCCACATAAACGAAACAAAAGCTCCTACAATAAAACATAGCAACCCTGCTATAAAAACCGGAATAGCGAGCAGCCCCATTCCAAAAATTCTCCACCCATGGCCTCTCGTCATTTGCCAACTTTTTTCAACTGCTGCTATGGGGTCCAAACCTTTATCCATTACCAAAAGAGAGACAAACACCAATCTGCACAATAAAATAATACCAGGCACGATTAGAAAAACAAAACCCATGCCTATAATGGCAACTTTTAGCAAATTTGCTAGTACTATGTGAACATACTTTTCCTTGAAGCCCACGAAAAGCTCTGAAAAATCAATTTCCTCATTTCTAATACCTCTCAAATACAAAAGATCTGCACCATAGATAATCACCGGTAAAAGCAACAAAGCATATCCTGCCGAAAATAGCTGCGCCAATACCGTAAATACCGATTGATCTATTTCAGATTCTTGAGCAATAGAGGTCGGAGATTCCGCAATGCCAACAATAAGTAGTATTAAAAAAAAATAAAGAAAGTGTTTCTTCATCTGCTGCCATCCATAGCCATAACTACCTGAAATGCTTGCATGAGGCTTTAGATCGTTGTTTATAAGTTCCATAATGGTATCGATTTTATTATTTGTGTAAAAATAGCCGACGTTTTAATAAAACACTTCCAACTTTAGTAGTGATTTTAAAATCACTACTAAAGTTGGAACTAGTATTAAAGGTATTTATCTACTTTTAACTTATAAATCATCTCTAATTGTTAAGCATAGTCTTTATTATCGTATTTATTTTTTGTTTCGCAATAGCCATAGCGGGTTGTTGGATTGCGTATCAATTCATAACAACCTACGATACAACATTCCACAAAACGTATTTTTACTATCTCATTACTTTTTTTGGATTTGGTTTTTATGGAATTTGGTCTCAAATTCTCATGAACTCATTACTCGCTGCAACAGAAACCGATATAGAAACCATAAAAACAGTTGCTAATTTCTTACCCGTTCTTGGCGTACCGTTTCTTATTATTTCGTGGATTATGCTCACTAAAATGGCATATGCTTTAGTTCAAATTAATCCAAAAAGAAACCTCATCCACATTCACATTTTAATCTTAACTCTAATTTCAATATTGGTTTTGGGGCTTTTCATTATTTTAAAAGAAGACCATTGGCTTTTCAAAGAACATCTAGCCTATACAGAAGTTGGCATACTAATACTAGTCGAATTCATTTATATGAGCCTATTCGCTGCGGTCGTTTTGTTTGAATCCAAAAAGTATAAAAACACCTACAAAAACACTATTCAACAATTTGTTCTATTAATGCTATTAGGACTGTTTATTAGAGTACTCGTTCTTTCATTACATGAGGCGAATTTGTTCCTTTTAGCTCCTTTACTTGTATTTTATTTTTTATCCAATTTCGTTCCTCTTTTTTACCTGAGACTTAAGTCAGATCTAATTTTCACCCCTGTAAGTGCAGCGCAACCTAGTGAAGAAAAAAAATCTGTGCTGTTTAGCAAATACAAGATTACCAAGCGCGAAAAGGAAATCATTGAAAAGATATGTCAAGGTAAAACCAATCAACAAATCGCAGACGAGCTATTTATTGGTTTGCAGACCGTTAAAGATCACACGCATAGAATCTACTCTAAAATTGGAATCAATAGTAGACTGAAATTGGTTCAAATGATAAATAGCTAATCTGGTTTTCTGCAAGGATAATAGAACTTTAGTACTATTCGAAGCATACGCATGCTGCATTAATCCGTTACACCGTCTACATAATGTTACTTTCTTCGCCTAATTAGAATTATTTCAATTGACAGCTACCTATTTGGTCGATTCTTTCTTGTTGGGTGGATTGATTTATCTAATTTTAAAAATAAAAGAATTTAAACGTGAATGAAATAGGCACTTCAATTTGGTCAACTGCTGTATTACTTTTCTTTCTAATGGATCCTTTAGGAAATATTCCTGTTTTACTTTCCGTACTAAAAGGAATACCTGCTAAGCGACAACGGTTTATTATTATCCGCGAATTATTAATTGCGCTAGGTATTTTACTAAGCTTCCTTTTTGGAGGCCAGAACATATTGAATTTTCTGCACTTACAACAAGAGTCTGTAACTATTGCAGGCGGAATCATACTTCTTATTATTGGCTTGCGGTTGATTTTTCCAGGCAAAGACGGCGTTATGGGCAAGCAACCTGGCGGCGAACCACTTATTGTACCAATAGCCATCCCTATGATTGCTGGTCCTTCTGTATTAGCCATGTTGATGCTCTTAACGCAAAATGGCACAGGCCAAATGTCAAATTGGCTCTTTGCTGTATTATTAGCCTGGGGGCTTTCAGCTATCATACTATTGGCTGCCCCGTTCCTCTTCAAAATACTTCGCGAACGCGGATTACATGCCATAGAGCGACTTATGGGCATGATATTGGTTATGATGGCAGTTCAAATGCTAATTGACGGAATTAAAGTACTTTTTCTGAACTAAATAAGCCTGACTTAGGCTTAAAATTTAGGCAAAAAGACCTCAGCCATCATACAGCGAGCACTTCCACCTCCGCAAGTTTCTATTGTCTCGAGAGAGCTATGTAAAATTTCACAATGCTTTTCTATTGCAGTAATTTGAGACGTATTCAAGCTCTTATACGCCTGAGAACTCATCACTAAATACCTTTTGTTATCAGCTCCTAAAACTTGAAGCATGTTACCCGCGAAGTGATGCATTTGATTCTCTGTTATCGTAATAACTTCTTTACCACTTTCTTTTAAGTGGTGCTTCACATTTTTCTTTTCCTTTTTATCATCGATAGTATCTAAGCAGATTACCGCAAAGTTTTCTGCTAAACACATCATTACATTGGTATGATAAATTGGTAGCCGCTCAGCTTCTACTGTTTGATTAGCCGTAAAAATTACAGGCAGGCAATCGAAATCTTCACAAAACTCAATTATTAACTCCTCCTCAGCACGAGCAGACAAAGCGCAATAAACGATATTATTCACACGATCAATTAACAAGCTTCCTGTTCCTTCTAAAAAAAGGTTTTCACCCTCAGCAGAAGTATAATCCATAACATTTTCTATGTGAAAACCCTCACTTTCCAAGCGATCCAGAATATCATCTCTACGCTCGTTTCTTCTATTTTCTGCAAACATCGGATACAGACATACCGTGCCATTCTTGTGAAAAGAAACCCAATTGTTCGGAAAGATACTATCGGGCGTATCTGGCTCTTTGGTGTCATCAATAACTATAACATGTACACCCTTAGCTCTTAGAATAATTACAAAGGCATCGAACTCTTCTTGTGCTTTCGTATTTACCACATTTGCCGATACTTCAAGTTCTTCTTGAAAATAATTATTTACTGCCGTCTGCTCATTCATACGAAAGCTAACGGGGCGAATCATTAAAATGGTGTTAGTGACCTGCATAATTTTCATATTATTCTCTAATTAATGGTAGTGTACTACAGCGCAATAGGCCTTCTTGTTTGGCTATTTCAGCATAGGGAATCTCTTCAACGGTAAAACCTTGATTTCGCAACCAATCATTGAGTCGCACAAAGTTCTTTTCTGAAACTATGACTTCTGGCGATATCGAAAAGACATTACTAAACATTTGGTACATCTCATCTGAAGTAATTTCAAATATATGTTCTTTACCAAAGAAATCAACCAACCATTGATACTCTTCCTCAACTAAAAATCCATTTTTATGTAAGATAGCTTTCCCTTTTCCTATCGGCTGAAAACAACAATCTAAGTGCAAGGCATTCTCTCTTGCATTTTTAGATTTTCTTAACTCAAAAGATTTTACTTTTTTATGTGGAAATTGTGCTGCAATAAAATCAACTGCTGCCTTATTAGTTCTTGCCGTAATCCAACCTGCATAATCAGCAGCAGTATATGTTCCTATAAATATATAGTCATTCCAAGGCATTACATCACCACCTTCAACATGTACTTCTTCTGGCGGTCGAATAATATCTTCTTCAGGTATTTTATCAAGAACATGTAGAATAGCATCAATCTCCTTCTCTCTATCTGGAAGAATATTTGCTAAAATAAGTTTGTTTTCTATCACAAAAGCAATATCTCTTGAGAAAATTTGATTGCAATCTTGTAGTACCTCGGGGCGAAATACCTCAACTTCATACTTTTCAAAAACAGCTGCAAAGGCATTCATCTCTTCTCTCATATCTTCTTCTTTAGGGTAGGTTCCTGCCAAGATATGTTCCAAAGATTTTGGGTCGTAAGCCTCCTCAGGCTTCGGAGTAGGGCCGCAGCTTTTCGCTGTACCCAGAACTACAGATTTTAATCGTGAGATTTCGTCATTCACATTCAACTTCAACATTTCGTATTGTTTTGATAAGTATAAAACCCAATATTCAGGTATAAAAAAAGCCCTTCTAAAAATTTAGAAGAGCTAGTTTGTTTTTTTTAAAAGGTAGCAATCTACCTTGCGTCGACTTCGACGAAAGGACGGCTATTTTTACCAATATAAACTTGCCTTGGTCTCCCAATTGGTTCGTTTCGCAATCTCATCTCTCTCCACTGAGCAATCCAACCTGGTAATCTTCCTAGGGCAAACATTACAGTAAACATTTCTGTTGGAATACCTAAGGCTCTATAAATTACTCCGGAGTAAAAATCTACATTTGGGTACAATTTTCTATCCACAAAATATTGATCTTCCAAAGCTTCTTTCTCAAGTCCTTTAGCAACTTCCAAAATAGGATCTTCAATTCCAAGATCAGCTAAAATTTCATCTGCTGCCTTTTTAATAATTTTCGCTCTAGGATCAAAATTCTTATAGACACGATGACCGAAGCCCATTAAACGGAACGGATCACTTTTATCTTTAGCCTTAGCCATATATTTTTTAGTATCACCACCGTCAGCTACAATTGCCTCGAGCATTTCAAGAACCGCTTGATTAGCACCCCCATGAAGCGGACCCCAAAGAGCGGAAATACCCGCAGAAAGAGAAGCAAACAAACCTGCATGCGATGAACCAACCATACGAACTGTTGAAGTTGAACAATTCTGTTCATGATCCGCATGCAATATCAAAAGCTGATCTAAGGCATCTATAACAACCTTATTCCTTACATATTCTTTACTTGGCTTTTTGAACATCATTTTATGAATATTCTCAACATAACCTAAGCTATCATCACCGTAATCTAAAGGAAGACCTTTCTGTTTTCTCATCGTCCAAGCCACCAAAACAGGAAACTTAGCCAATATGCGAACAATTGCGCCATACATTTCATCTGCAGACGTTACATTTACAGAAATCGGGTTAAAAGCAATCAAGGCACTAGTTAAAGAAGAAAGTACGCCCATTGGATGTGCAGATTTTGGAAAAGCGTCCAATATCTTTTTCATTTCTTCATCTACATGTGATTCGTTCTTGATATCAATATGAAATGCACTTAGTTGCTCTTTATTTGGTAATTCTCCAAAAATCAAGAGATAGCACACCTCTAAGAAATCAGCTTTTTCAGCTAATTCTTCAATAGAATAGCCCCGGTAGCGTAAAATACCCTTTTCTCCATCTAAAAAAGTAATCCCACTTTCACATGAGCCAGTGTTTTTATAACCTGGATCGATAGTAGTTAAACCACCTGTTGCCGAGCGTAGCGTTTTGATATCGATTGCATGCTCATTTTCAGAGCCTTCTATGACCGGGAAATCATATTTTTTACCATTATATTCTAAAGTCGCTTTTTCTGACATTGACATTTTTTTCTTAAAATTATACTGATGGTGAAGTTAGGAAAAACGGGGAAGATGGGCAATTATTGCTCCTCATTTATAGAATCTTTAAGATTCCCGCTTATGCGATATTGAATTGTGTTCATTTTTTAAATAAGATATAATTTGCTGTAATATGCATCAACTGATTTCTCCCAGGTGAAGCGCATTTTTTTAGCATTCGATTTGATCTTCTTCCACTTTGGTTTATCGTTCTGAAAAACAGCTAATGCTTCATCAAAACTAGAAAGCATTTGAGTTATTTTCTCATCATACGTTTTACCAGCAAATGCAAAACCTGTTTTCATCGGTGAAACAGTGTCAATAAGGCCACCCGTATGATGCACAAGGCAGGGGTTTCCGTTTCTCATCGCCAGCATTTGACTAATTCCGCAAGGTTCGAAAAGACTTGGCATAAAATACAAATCAGATTCTAAATAAATAGAATCTATCAAATCTTCTGACTGACCATTAGTGAAAATAAAATTTTTATGATCGTAACTCATCTGACGAAATAGCTCTTCATATTCAGGCGCACCTGTTCCTAAGAGCATAAAAATACCACCGATTTTATCTAACTTTTTTAAAATTTCAACAAAGGCTTCCGGAGAACGTTTGAAGAAATAAAATTTCTGCTCAGTCAAACGCGCAACGCTTGAAACAATAAATTTTGGCGGATGATCTACATACTCCATTACCTTTTCACCGGTATGCGCTAAAAAGTCAGCTTTGTAATTTTTAGATTCTTCTTGAAGCCATTTAAAAAGAGCTTTAACCGTATTGCGATATAACTTTCCTGAATCTGCAGCTCTAATATTATTATAATTAGAGCCATTTAAAATACCAAAGAGTCGGCCTTCATTATCCGCTTTCTGCAAATCAGTCTCCAAGCCTTCACCTCCAATAAATTCGGGCGGCGAACTAGGCTTCAAAACATCTTCTTTGTACGATGGAGAAACGGTATGAACCGCATCAGAAAGTCGAATACCCACTGCCATTAAATTGATGCAATCTTGGTACCGATAATCCATCAAGCCTTTATGATCTAATGGAATTTCAGGAAACCAGTTTCTCATTGAAGAATAATTATTTTCAAATGGTCTGATACCCTGAATGGCTAAATTGTGAATACTATACACATAACGCATTTTCTTAAGCGACCTATATGCAGGGTGGTATTGTTTCAAGAAAAGGAGCAAACTAGAATGCCAATCATGCATATGCACTACATCAAGCTTACCAAAAGCACCTTTTTTAATTGCCTCCGCAACGGCAGTACAAAAGATAACATACTTTATAAAATCAGTGTAGAAGGGTTCTGTTGGATCATCATGATAAATATGTGCTATACCCCCTGCCTCTATTTCAGGATGATGAATTACATAATGATGTACATTCTTAAATTCTTTCTTAGGAATTACCTCATACAATTCAGCCGTGTAGGTTTCACCTCGTAATTGAAAATTCAAATTTGTTTTGAAGGTTCCGTTATGATGCAAACGAGAATAGGATGGAACTACAACATGAGCCTTATCTCCTCTTTCAGAAATTTGCCGTGGAACATCTCTTACAACATCTCCCATACCTCCTGCTTTGCAATTTGCAATAGCATCATTTTCGGCAGCAACAAAAAGAAAGTTATTCATAGAATCGGGTCTTGAGTTTAAGGTCGAAAAAGATAAGTATTCTAACTGATGAAGCCAAAAAAAAGCCTTTCTTTAATAAGAAAGGCTTTTAAAAAACTGATAATTAATTTTATTTGATTTTAAACGCTTTTTCTTGCGGATAATATGCGGTATCACCTAACTCCTCTTCAATACGAAGTAATTGATTATACTTTGCCATACGATCAGAACGTGAGGCTGAACCCGTCTTAATTTGACCTGTATTTAATGCAACCGCCAAATCAGCAATTGTATTATCTTCGGTCTCACCCGACCTGTGTGACATTACAGAAGTATAGCCTGCATTTTTCGCCATATTCACCGCAGCAATAGTTTCTGTAAGTGTTCCAATTTGGTTTACTTTGATTAAGATAGAATTTGCAATGCCATTCTTAATACCCTTAGCAAGTCTTTCAACATTGGTTACGAATAAATCATCACCTACCAATTGCACCTTATCACCAATTTTTTCTGTTAGCGACTTCCAGCCATCCCAATCGTTTTCATCCATTCCATCTTCAATTGACAGAATAGGATATTTTGCAGAAAGGTCAGCCAAATATTGCGCTTGCTCTTCAGATGTTCTAACAACTCCTTTATCTCCTTCGAACTTCGTATAGTCATACTTACCGTCTACAAAGAATTCGGCAGCAGCACAATCTAAAGCAATCATTACATCATCTCCTAATTTGTATCCTGCCTTTTCAACAGCTACAGCTATAGTATCTAAGGCATCTTCAGTTCCTCCTGCTAAGTTGGGCGCAAATCCACCTTCATCACCAACAGCAGTACTCAAACCTCTATCGTGCAATACCTTTTTTAAGTTGTGGAAAATCTCTGTACCCATTTGCATAGCATGCGAAAAGCTTTTCGCTTTAATCGGCATTACCATGAATTCTTGAAATGCTATAGGAGCATCAGAATGTGAACCGCCATTGATAATATTCATCATAGGTACCGGAAGTGTATTTGCACTAACGCCACCTACATATCTGAACAACGATAAGCCTAACTCATTGGCTGCAGCTTTTGCAGCAGCTAAAGAAACACCTAAAATAGCGTTTGCACCTAATTTTGATTTATTTGGTGTACCATCTAAATCGATCATTACTTGATCAATTAGATTTTGTTCAAAAACGTTCATTCCTAAAATCTCTTCAGCAATAAGTGTATTTACATTAGCAACTGCCTTAAGAACGCCCTTTCCCATAAATGCATCTCCACCATCACGTAGCTCTACTGCCTCATGCTCTCCTGTTGAAGCTCCCGAAGGAACTGCAGCTCTGCCCATAATTCCATTCTCTGTAATCACATCAACTTCTACGGTTGGGTTTCCTCTTGAATCTAATATTTGTCTTGCGTGTACGCTTAGGATGATACTCATTGTATACTATTTTTTTACTGTTTATTTAAGTCCGCTAAGATACAAAAGAGCCATTTGTTTGCCCTCTGGAAATGAACGGATTGATAAAATATAACGATTTCTTAAATTGAGACTGATTTCTTGTCACTTTTTGCGATATTCTCAAAAAACTGGTCGAATAAATATTCAGCATCATGCGGACCCGGACTTGCCTCAGGGTGATATTGTACAGAGAAAACGTTTTTGTTTTTCATACGAATACCTGCTACGGTTTGATCGTTCAAATGCACGTGCGTGATTTCCATTTCGGGATGCGCCTCCGTCTCTTCCTTGTTAATTGCAAATCCATGATTCTGAGAAGTAATTTCTCCTTTTCCTGTAATTAAATTTTTAACAGGATGATTAATTCCTCTATGCCCATTATGCATTTTGTAGGTAGATATACCGTTTGCCAATGCAATTACTTGGTGTCCTAGACAGATGCCAAATAAGGGTGAACCACTCGCTATAATATCTTTTGCAGTAGCAATAGCTTGCGTAAGGGGTTCTGGGTCACCGGGGCCATTGGATATAAAATAGGCGTCAGGGCCCCAAGCTTCCAATTCTTTAAAGCTAGCATCGTAAGGAAAGACCTTAATATATGCATCACGTTTTGCAAGATTTCTTAAGATGTTTTTCTTTATTCCAATATCTAGTGCTGCAATTTTATAAGCAGCCTTCTCATCACCATAGAAAAAAGGCTTCTTTGTGGAGACCTTCGATGAAAGCTCCAAACCTTTCATACTTGGGAAGTCGGCTAACTTTAATTTTAGTTGTTCAATATTGTCAACATCAGTAGATATGACTGCATTCATTGCACCATTATCTCTAATATACGCTACGAGAGCCCTAGTATCTACATCTGATATAGCAAAAAGATTACTCTTTGCCAAAAACTCTTCCAAACTAGCATCAGCATCCGCTCTAGAATAATTATAACTGAAATTTTTACAAATCAATCCTGAGATTTTAACAGAATCAGATTCTATCTCATTTTCATTGGTTCCGTAATTGCCAATATGTGCATTGGTAGTCACCATTAGTTGCCCAAAATAAGATGGGTCTGTAAATATTTCTTGATACCCCGTCATACCGGTGTTAAAGCAGACTTCGCCAAAGGCTGTTCCTTCGTTATCACCAACTACCTTACCGTGAAAGATAGTGCCATCCGCTAATAAAATAAATGCTCTTTTTCTAGATTGATACTTCATGTTCTGCTATATAATTTAATATTTGACAAATAAACATAAAAAAAGGATAGACTTTAGGTCTATCCTTTTTCACTTATTAAAATATTTTAACAATTCTATTCTTCTGAATCATCTGCTTTTTCTTCAACTGCAACTGGCGCAGTTTCTGTTTTAGTTCCAGTACCTCTTCTACTTCTTCTCGTAGTTTTCTTCGCAGTCTTTTCAGTATTATAGATTTCGTTGAAATCAACCAACTCAATCATTGCCATATCAGCGTTATCTCCAAGACGATTACCTAATTTGATAATTCTTGTATACCCACCTGGTCTATCAGCTATCTTTTCAGAAACTGTACTAAACAACTCAGTAATCGCATGTTTATCTCTCAAGCTTTTGAAAACAATACGACGGTTGTGCGTACCCTTCTCAGTAGTTTGATTATTTTCAGCCTTTGACTTTGTAATTAATGGTTCAACAAATTGTTTTAAAGCTTTTGCTTTTGCAACCGTTGTATTAATTCGCTTATGCTCTATTAATGAGCAAGCCATGTTAGCCAACATCGCCTTTCTATGCGCTGTCTTACGACCTAAATGATTGATTTTTTTTCCGTGTCTCATGTTCTTGTTTTATCATCTTGCTGCCAAACTCGTTAGACCGAGGAGCAAAATATGATTATTTAATCTTTATCTAATTTGTACTTTGAAAGATCCATACCGAAGCTTAAACCCTTGTTGATTACCAACTCTTCAAGTTCAGTCAATGATTTCTTACCAAAATTTCTGAATTTCATCAAATCATTCTTATTGAAAGAAACTAAGTCTCCTAAAGTATCTACTTCTGCCGCTTTTAAACAATTCAAAGCACGAACTGATAGATCCATATCAACTAACTTCGTTTTCAACAACTGACGCATGTGAAGTGATTCTTCATCATACGTTTCAGTCTGAGCAATTTCATCAGCTTCTAAAGTGATACGCTCATCAGAAAACAACATGAAGTGGTGAATCAAAACCTTAGCTCCTTCAGTTAAAGCATCTTTTGGATGTATTGAACCATCAGTTTCAATTTCGAAAACCAATTTTTCATAATCCGTTTTTTGTTCTACACGAAAGTTCTCAATGCTATACTTGACATTTTTGATCGGTGTAAAGATTGAATCGATAGCAATGGTTCCCATTGGCGTACCAGATTTTTTATTTTCCTCTGCAGGAACATAACCTCTACCCTTGTCAATCACTAGCTCCATATTGATGCTAACTTTTGACTCCATGTTACAAATAACCATATCAGGATTCAAAACTTGATACCCTGAAATGAACTTTTGAAAATCACCAGCAGTCAATTGACTTTTACCACTTACAGATACAGATACCGTTTCTGATTCTGAATCTTCAATTTGTTTTTTGAAACGTACTTGTTTCAAATTCAATATGATTTCGGTTACATCTTCAACAACCCCTGGAATAACAGAGAATTCGTGCTCTACTTTATCTATTCTTATCGAAGTAATCGCATGACCTTCTAATGAAGCAAGCAACACTCTACGTAAGGCGTTCCCAACAGTTAATCCATAACCAGGTTCCAGAGGGCGGAATTCAAACTTGCCTTCGAAATCTGAGGAATCGATCATTATTACTTTATCGGGCTTCTGAAAATTAAATAATGCCATAATTGGATTGGTGTTGTTTATTTAGAGTATAACTCGACGATTAATTGTTCTTTGATGTTCTCCGGAATCTGCATTCTTTCAGGAATCGAAACGAACGTTCCCTGTTTTGTTTCATTATTCCATGTCATCCACTCGTATACTGCACTGTTAGAAGAAAGCGAATCTTCAATCGCTTGAAGCGACTTCGACTTCTCTCTAACTCCAACAACATCACCTGCCTTTAACGCATATGAAGGAATGTTTACCAACTCACCATTTACTGTGATATGTCTGTGAGAAACTAATTGTCTTGCACCACTTCTTGTAGGAGAAACACCCATTCTGTAAACCACGTTATCTAAACGTCCTTCACACAACTGAAGTAGCACTTCACCAGTAACTCCTTTACTTCTATTTGCTTTGGTAAATAGGTTGCGAAATTGCTTTTCCAAAATACCATATGTGTATTTTGCTTTTTGCTTTTCCATTAACTGAACAGAATATTCAGATTTTTTACCACGACGCCTAGCGTTTCCGTGCTGTCCTGGTGGGTAATTTTTCTTGTCAAAAGACTTATCGTCTCCAAAAATCGCTTCCCCGAATTTACGGGCGATTTTACTCTTTGGTCCTGTATATCTTGCCATTTTCTTTTAGTTTGAAGTGTGATTATGAATTAAGGCTTCCTCCTTCGATAATCGTGTACTACACTTCTGTGAAATTATATAATGATTTATTAAACTCTTCTTCTTTTCGGAGGTCTACATCCGTTGTGTGGCATTGGAGTAACGTCAATAATTTCAGTTACTTCAATTCCAGAATTATGAATCGCACGTATTGCAGATTCTCTTCCATTACCAGGTCCTTTAACATAAACCTTTACTTTTCTAAGTCCTGCTTCGTGACCAACTTTTGAACAATCTTCTGCTGCTACCTGCGCTGCATAAGGCGTATTCTTTTTAGAACCTCTAAATCCCATTTTACCAGCAGAAGACCATGAAATTACATCACCTTTCTTGTTGGTTAACGAGATAATAATGTTATTGAAAGACGCTGTAACGTGAGCTTCACCTACAGATTCTACAATAACCTTACGTTTTTTCGTTGTTTTAGTACTTGTCTTTGCCATACTACACTACTTATTATTTAGTTGCCTTTTTCTTGTTTGCAACTGTTTTTCTCTTTCCTTTTCTGGTTCTAGAGTTGTTCTTTGTACGTTGTCCTCTCAACGGAAGACCCGATCTATGGCGTATACCTCTGTAACAACCAATATCCATCAAACGTTTGATGTTCAATTGCGTTTCAGAACGTAATTCACCCTCTATTGTGTAATCAGCAACTGCATCACGAATACGACCAATTTCGTCATCATTCCAATCCAACACCTTAGTGTCTTCACTAACTTTTGCTGTGGCTAAAATTTCTTTAGCTCTGCTACTACCAATTCCAAAAATATAGGTTAGCGCTATGACGCCTCTTTTTTGTTTTGGTATGTCTATACCTGCAATTCTTGCCATAATTACCCTTGTCTTTGTTTAAATCTAGGATTCTTTTTGTTGATTACGTACAACCTACCTTTTCTGCGAACAATCTTGCAGTCGGCACTTCTTTTCTTAACTGATGCTCTAACTTTCATCTT
>CALHGE010000020.1 GCA_938029725.1 uncultured Flavobacteriaceae bacterium | reverse complement strand
CACCTTTTTTTCTTTTAATATAACTTGCTCGCACTCCTATGTGTGATCGTTTCAACTCTTGAAACGTCACCGGCATCTGTATGATTATAAATTATAATAAAACCGTTCACTTGCTAAAAATGTGATCCTGAATAGTACAGGTCACGGGTTTTGTTTTGTGATACGGTTCTCACTACTATATTAGAGCTTTGTTATGATTTTTATTTTATTAGTTTTCTACTTATTATTCAATAACCCCGATGGTATATGGGACTTCCGTCTTAATTACTGCCAAGGTTCTACTCAATAGCTTTCTGGCTACTTTGACAATGATACTCTTTACGTTCTTTCCTTGATGTTTGCGATAGTAAGCCTGCATAATAGGGTCTGCACGAATAGCTTGCCAGGAAGCCTCCACGAAATAACTCCTTAATAAACGGTTCGCCCGTGGAGTCATTCCCATTGTCCTTTGACTGTTTCCACTTTGATACATACTTGGTGCCAGACCTACGTAACCTGCCAAATGTTTAATGTTGCTAAAACGTCTTAAATCCCCTAGTTCACATAATATGCCACAGGCTACGATACCTCCGATACCGGGTATGCTTCTCAGTAATAGATAATCCTTCTTGTAATGCACTTTACAATACCTTCTGAGTTGGGTCGATACATCGCGAAGCTCTTGGTCCACAAAACGAAAGAAACGCATTCTACTCTCTAATGTGGCCTTCGCCGTTGGGTACTCGAACATTATATCATCCAACCAATTACGATACTTATGGCTCCAATGGTCATTGTCGAACTCTTCCGGTTCCTTGATGCCGAAATACAACAGCTGCATCTTTATATAGCTCTTGACCCTCCTAAAATCCTTTACAAGGTCATTTCTGCGTCTAAACAAACTGCGAAGTTCTTCTCGTTTCCTGTCCGGCACTATGATACTCTCCAATCGATTATCCTTTAGCTCCCTAGCTATCAACTGCGCATCTATCTTATCCGTCTTGGTATGTTTCTCCTTGCCCTTTCTGTGAATGTCCGCTGGATTGACTACCAGACTTCGCCAACCATAACGCTCAAAGCAACGATGTGCATAGTAACCACAGCAACCAGCCTCATAAGCGGTGCTAACCTGATGATCGGAAAAATGTTTTGAAACATATGCACGTAATTGCTCTGGATTGGGTGGCATGCTAAAAGACTTACCTGAGAACAGATCTGTTGCGCAATGAACCTTCCAGCTGCGTTTGTGAATGTCAATCCCAATATATAACTTCGGTACTGCAGTAATTTGAGTAATCATATCTTTAATTTTTAGTTCATTTTAAAGATACTCGACTTGCTGCTTTTTCATGGATGCTAATATTCATTGCTTGCTGATTTCATAAACAGAAATCACTTGCAAAAAGCTATTTTCAGTTTCAGCGGGATTCTCTTTCGAACGAATAATAGCAACGAACCTTAGCCTCACACTTAAAAATTAAAATCAATACATTTTTATAGATAATAGTATAAAATCGTAAATTAAGCTTTCCTAAAAAAACAAAGCGATGCAATACCGAAATACCCTTTTCTTTAGTTTAAGCTTCCTAATTCTTATGATCACTTCTTGCTCAAATCCGAAGAAAGAATCCGCTACACTACTAATTTATGGTGGCCCTATTTATACAGTAGATTCAACTCAAACAACAGTTGAGGCGGTTGCTACAAAAAATAACAAAATTTTATTTGCAGGTAGTCTGGCAGAAGCAGAAAATTATAAAACTGAGGAAACCGAAATAATCGATCTAGAGGGTAAAACCATGACGCCTGGTTTGATAGAAGGTCATGGTCATTTTATGGGCTTAGGGTATAATGAATTGAACATAGATTTAATCAATACTACAAGTTATCAAGAAATAGTAGATATCGTAGCCGAGGCTGTAAAAGCTGCCGAGCCCGGCGAATGGATTACTGGCAGAGGTTGGCATCAAAGCAAATGGGACAAGTTACCCGCTGACGCCGTAAATGGTTTTCAGACGCATTACAAATTAAGTCAAGTCTCACCTGATAACCCTGTTTACTTAAGTCATGCTAGTGGTCATGCGGGTTTCGCTAATGCGCGCGCTATGGAGATTGCTGGTTTACAGCTGCTTCCCAAAGATGGAATCGATAAGCTTCACATAGAAGGTGGCGAAGTAATGCGTGATAAACTAGGACAGCCAACTGGTATTTTCAACGAGCGTGCCCAGGGCTTAATTCGGAAACATATTCCTGAGAATACTCCTCAAAAAGATATAAAAGCCTTCGAAATGGCCGTTGCCGCGTGTCATAAACATGGCATTACAAGTTTTCACGATGCAGGAATTGGCACAGAGACCATCTCACTTTACCAACAAATGAAAACAGAAAAAAAATTAAAGGTGCGTTTATATTCGATGCTTACCGGATGGGACAAAGATTTGATTACCAAATGGTACGAAAGAGGCCCTTTGGTTGACCCAGATAATTTATTGACCATACGTTCTGTGAAGCTTAACTGCGACGGAGCATTAGGTTCTCGTGGGGCTTGGTTATTAGAAGAGTATACAGATAGGCCTGACCATTTTGGTCATGAAACACTGCCTATGGAAATTGTCAAAGAAACGGCCTTAAGCGGATTGCGTAATGGCTTTCAGGTTTGTGCTCATGCCATTGGTGACAGAGCGAATAGAGAAATACTAGACCGTTATGAAGCCGCTTTCATCGAATTACCAGATTTGAAAACTGACCATAGGTTTCGAATAGAGCACGCCCAACATATACACCCAGATGATATTCCTCGTTTCGCAGCGCTAGGGGTTATTCCTGCTATGCAAGCAGTTCATATGTCTTCTGACAGGCCTTGGGCTATTGATCGGCTTGGCGAAAAACGTATCAAAGAAGGTGCTTATATGTGGCAAGACTTGTTGAAAAGTGGTATTCCCATTGTTAATGGTACCGATGTACCTGTAGAACCTTTAAACCCTATTGCCAGCTTCTATGCTAGTGTCAGTAGAAAAACCCTAAAAGGCCTGCCCGAAGGAGGTTATGAGCCTGAACAAAAAATGACAAGAGCGCAAGCTTTAAAATCATACACTTTAGACGCAGCTTATGGCGCATTTGAAGAAAAAATAAAAGGTTCTATTTCCGTTGGAAAACTAGCTGATTTTACAATCTATACTCAAGATGTAATGCAAGTTGCTGAAGACAAGCTTTTAGAAACCGAAATCGCCATGACTATTTTTGATGGTAAAGTAGTATATCATAAAGAAGAGTAGAAAACTCACAACGGGCAAGCTATTGTTTTATTCTTTAGTGCTTCAGCAAATAAAAGTCACTTAACGATAGGTTCGTACGCTCTCTATAACAACAGCTGTCAAAATCAGAACACCCCCGAAAACAGTGGCCCATGATGGAAATTCAGATAGAAAAATCATTCCTATTATAATTCCATAAACAGGCTGTACACTGCTGAGAATGCTAGCCGTAGTAACTGTAAAATGTTTTAAACTTAGAAGGAACAAAGTATGCCCAATTGCAGTAGTCAACAAGGCTAGGGTTGCTAGGGCTTCCCATTGCCCTAGAAGTTCATTGACATTTGCAAAGAACAAGGCTGGTAAAAGTAAAAAACCAATAATACCTGTTTGATATGACATTAACAATGAACCATTGTATTTGCCTACTTTCGATTTCATCAATAAATTCCTTAGCGCATACATCAGTGCAGAAAATATGCCCATACCGATTGCAATGGTATATGAATTATCTAAATTAAAATCTGGAATCAAAAAGTAAATTCCACACAATACCAACACTGCCAATAGCAAATGAATTTTTTGGAATTTTGTTTTGAGCAGTACCGGTTCTAAAAAGGCCGTCCATACCGGATAAGTAAACATAGAAATCATTCCTATAGCCACATTTGACATTTGTAGCGCATAGAAATAGGTCACCCAATGTACCCCCATAAAGATTCCGCTCAAGATTATCATGGGGAGGTCTTTCTTTTCTACGCTGAAGGAAATTCCTTTAAATCGACAGTATAAAACCAAGAGCACAAAAGCCAAAATAGCTCTAGCACCAATTGTAATCGGTACTGGTAATTCAATATACCTACCTAGCGCGCCAGAGGTACTTATGAAAAGCATGGCTAAATTAATTTCTAGAAGGTGAGAAAGAGGTGGACTTTTTACACGCACGGCTTATCGGGTAACTGCAATTGCTTTTTCTCGAATGATTTCTCCTACTGGTTTATTCTCCAAATGACTTTCTAACCATGAAATAATATCCAAATACAAGAAAGCTCTTTTCTCAAACGGATGATCCTCATATTTCTTTAGCTGCGTATGTAATTTCTGAAATTCATTTCGAAGATCACTTGGATAAATACTTCCTAAATTTCGAAGAAATTTTATCATTTCTTTCTGCACCTCATGAAGGTCATCCATCTTTAATAAAAACTTATAGGTACTTTTTAGTTGTACTTCAAGGTGGTAATCCATTCCTGCTTCATAATGAGCCACTAGACTTAATACTCTTGCAAAACACATGAGATCTTCACGCATTTTTAAATTCTTGTTACTGATTATTTTCTTTAGATATTGTATACACGTCTTGTTATCTCCTATTCCGAAGTATAAACAGGCAATTTTATAGTACAACATCATGATATGATGCTCATCAATACGGTCTTTGTGCTTCGCAATACCATACTCTACAATTTTCACCAAGTAAAGTGCCTTTTTAAAGTTTCCTTCCATAAAATGAAGGTTCAATTTGTTCGAATTGATATACAAGAATGTAAGTGATGAAATATTATCATTTTTTGGAAAGTCTTTGCTCTCTGCCATCACTTCCATTCGATCAAGTGTTTTTTTAAACTGAGAACTATACTTTACATAAAATAAGGATTCTAATAAATAATGATTTCCTTTTAAAAAGAAAACAGGATTCATGTAAATCATTTCCTTATTATCATAAAAAAGCTCGACCCACTTATTGGCATATTTATAGCACGAAAGAAAATCTTGAATCAAAAAGCTATACCATAAATGCGCCTTATACAACCAAAGCTTTTCTCGAAAACCTAGGTCTTCAATACGATATTTCGGTACATGTTTTTCAAAATATATTTTTACTCTATTGAGGTCTTCATCACTTTTGGCATGGCCAACTTTTAGCATCCAACCATAGAGCTGTAAAGACAAATTCGAAAGTTTACTAGTCATTACATTATGTGCTGAAAGTTCTTTCGCTTGAATAGCCAATTCATTGGCCCTGTCGGGAATACTTCTGGTAATGTATTGCGTCTCGATAATCTTCTCAAGTTCTACAATTTCATAAGCGATATTCTTTTCTTCATTTTCAATGGCTATAGATTTCGCCTTGTCCAATATTTTTAGACTTTGTTTATATAATCCTTTCTGATATAAAATTGTAGCAAAATCAAGCTGTTCACGAATTTGAACCCGCATATTTTGATTCACAGGATTCAAGCGTAAACTAATTAAGATCTGTTTGTAGAGATGGGCTTTAAGATTTGATACTTGAGATTTTTTTACGATACCACTGTCCAAAATCACCTTTTCATTATACTCCCGAATTTTGTCCATTAAGTTGAACAGGGCAATGAATTTGGCATCCGTATTCACCCCTAAGCGCCCAACATAGAGCTTAAATTGTCGCTTCTCTGACTTTGAGAGAGACTTCACCAGCACGAACAAAGCATCTTTATGCGCATTTGTCATCGTAAAAAAATTGATTTAAAGAATTGTTAGTCAGTTTTATAACACCCTTAAAAGCAATTAAGCATTGTAAATCTTAATTGCTTTTTTAGGAGATTTCCCCTATTGTATATATATTCGTATAGGGTACATAAAACTACACAAATATTACGATGAGCAAAGATAAAGTACAAATATTTGATACAACACTCAGGGATGGAGAACAAGTACCTGGCTGCAAATTAGACGCCGAGCAAAAACTAGTGATTGCCGAGCGTTTAGATAATTTGGGTGTTGATATAATTGAGGCTGGTTTTCCGGTATCTAGTCCTGGCGATTTTAATTCTGTATTTGAAATTTCTAAACTCATAAAAAACGCCACTGTTTGCGGATTAACCAGGGCTGTCAAAAAAGATATCGAAGTTGCAGCGGAAGCTTTAAAACCTGCCCTAAGACCAAGAATACATACCGGTATTGGAACTTCAGATTCACATATAAAATACAAGTTTAACTCCAATAGAGATGCTATCATAGAAAGAGCAGTAGCTGCTGTGAGTTATGCAAAAACTTTTGTTGAAGATGTAGAGTTTTATGCAGAGGATGCTGGAAGAACAAATAATGAGTTTTTAGCACGAGTCTGCGAAGCGGCAGTGGCAGCAGGAGCTACTGTTTTAAACATTCCAGATACTACAGGCTATTGCTTGCCAGAGGAATACGGTGCTAAAATAAGATACCTAAAAGAGAATGTCAAAGGAATTCACAAAGCTGTACTTTCTTGTCATTGTCATAATGACTTAGGACTGGCAACTGCAAATTCTATTGCAGGAGTTGTCAATGGGGCTAGACAGATTGAATGTACCATAAACGGTATAGGTGAGCGCGCTGGAAACACATCCTTAGAAGAAGTTGTCATGATACTTCGCCAACACCCAAATTTAGGTTTAGACACCAATATCAATAGCAAGCTTTTGTATAGTACCAGCCAAATGGTTTCTCAAAAAATGGGAATGATGGTACAACCCAACAAAGCAATTGTTGGCGCAAATGCTTTTGCGCACAGTTCAGGAATTCACCAAGATGGTGTTATTAAAAACAGAGAAACTTATGAAATTATTGACCCCGCAGATGTCGGCGTCAATGAATCTTCAATTATTCTTACCGCAAGAAGTGGACGCGCTGCATTGGCCTATCGCGCAAAAATAGTTGGATATGAACTAACTAAGATTCAACTAGATACCGTCTACCAAGAGTTTTTAAAGTACGCGGATACAAGAAAAGAAGTCATGGATGAGGATATTCATGAAATTATAGCTTTGACCGATATAGCCATCGAAAAGGTCTAACTATGAATCTAAAAATAGCACTATTAGGAGGTGATGGAATTGGGCCTGAAGTGTTGGCTCAAGCGGTAAAGTGCCTTCGCGCAATAGAAGAAACTTTCAATCACCAATTCACATATAAAGAAGCACCAGTTGGAGCTGTAGCTATCTCCAACGACGGAAAGGCATTACCCAAAGAAACACTTCAGCTTTGTAAAGATTCGGATGCCGTATTATTTGGCGCTATTGGAGAACTAGAATATGATAACAACCCTGAAGCTCGTATTCGACCTGAACAAGGCTTATTAAAACTTAGAAAAGAGCTAGGCCTTTTCGCAAGTATTAGACCTGTAAAGGTATTTCCAATTCTTGCTAAGAATTCAGTGCTTCCAGAAAAAATAATTACGGGAACCGATTTTGTCATCTATCGCGAACTAACGGGTGGTATTTATTATGGAGAGAAAACCCTGAGTGAAGATGGTACAGTGGCATCAGACCTCTGTGAATATTCAGAAAAAGAAATTTCCAGAATAGCACACTTAGCATTTAAGGCTGCCAAAAAGCGTAGAGGCCGACTTACTCTTGTAGATAAAGCAAATGTTCTAGAAACTTCACGCCTATGGAGAAAGGTCGTTACAGAGATTTCCGATAGTTACCCTGAGGTACATTTTGAATGCCTGTTTATTGACAATATAGTGGTTCAGTTGATGACGAACCCAACACAATTTGATGTCATTCTAACGGAAAATATGTTTGGAGATATCCTTACCAGCCAAGGCAGTGTTGTAATTGGCTCTATGGGCTTATTACCCTCCGCTTCTGTAGGAAACGAAAATGCAATGTTTTCTCCTTTTCATGGTTCATACCCGCAGGCAAAAGGAAAGAATATTGCCAACCCAGTAGCTTCCATTTTTAGCACAGTTTTAATGCTACAACACTTTGGGCTCTACGAAGAAGCTAATGCGGTGGCTGCCGCAATTCAAAAATCATTTATAAAAAAGGTAACCACAACAGATATTTTAGGAAGCGGCAAATATGGCACTGACTATGTTGGTGATTTTATCGCCGCTAATATTGTGGATGCTGATGAGGATCCGAATATTAATGATGAAAATATTGGATTGGGAAGATCTACTATTATTTAAAAACCTTTTCAGTCACCAAGAACAGTGCCTAGTTTTATAGTACTATTTAACAAATTACTCTGATCGTAATTGATTTACGAAACCATCAAATTCTTTTTGAAACTCCATAAATTTGTCTCCTGTTGCTGGGCCGTTAAAACCAGTATGTATCTTTCTTACCTTTCCTTTTTTATCAATAAAAATAGAGGTCGGATAGGATAGCACATGATTTAGCATAGGCAGCTTTTCTTGCGCTAAAACCTTATCTGAAGACCCAAATTGCGCCAATACAATCGGATAGGCAACACCTAGCCTATCTTTCATTCGCTGTATACTTTTAAAGGCCTTATCCTCAGTTTTAGCATATTCAAATGCCAAAGCAACAAAGGCTACCTCAGTATTTGGGTTCTTTTTTTGGTACTCAATATAATATTTGGTTTCATCCAAACAATTTGGGCACCATGACCCCATAATTTGCACAATCACAACTTTGTTTTTAAATCGCTCATCTTCCAAAGAAATAAATTCACCAGCGGCATTTGGAAAAGAAAAAGCAAACTTATCATAGCCGTCTTTTATAAAGGTTAAGGAATCAGCGCTTCTTAACTCAAAAGCCTCATTTCGTTTTGCTACGAAAAGTTCTTTGGAGTGATTTCCTGAATAAAAAGCACCATTCATAGTACTGTCAGTAACTTTTGCTTTAAAAACAAAAGCATGAGCCCCATCAAATGCTGACACTTTGAGCGAATCACCACTCACCACGCCGTCGAGGTATCTGTAATCACCCGTTTCCGTGCGATAGGTACCCGAGACTTTAGCACCACTTTGAACAAATATGCCCTTTGCCTTATACGCAACTTCCGTGTCCGCTTCGAAATTAGTTTCCCAAATTCCAGATATATCTACTTTGGCTGAATCACTATTCCTAAATCGGTCAGTTACCCCATATGTGGCATTGAAGGGAACAATGCGGTCTAAGCTTTCTTTTATATAATCGCCTTCAATCGTGTTTTCTGTAAACCTTCCTGCGATATAGCCTTCGAAAGCAGGAAATTTTATGATAATCGAATCATTTATGGTTTCAATTTCATCAACCAGTATGACTTCCTCAGCGTTGTATATTTCGATTTGGTACTGCCCTGCCTCTGTTTTAATCAATTTAAAATTAAAGGGGAGTATTGCGTTATCCATGGTAGCTAACTCCGCAAGCCACACGCCCTCCGCAAGAAAATTCTTTTTTTCTTCTGTACATGAATTCGATAACAGTATCAAGAGCAATAAGCTGGCTAGTTTTTTCATAAGTAGACTATGTATTCCTAAACCCTAAATAACAACAAAAAACTAACACTTAAAAATTAAAGCAATTCCAATACCACACTATTGAATGTCTTAATGCATTGTTTTATCTTTACGCCCTTTAAATACAATCCATGAAGATATCATACAACTGGCTTAAACAATTCATAAATATAGATTGGGAAGTAGATCAAACTTCTGAACTTCTAACTGATTTAGGTTTGGAGGTTGAAGGAGTTACTCCTTTTGAGTCTATAAAAGGCGGATTAAAAGGAGTTGTGGCAGGACATGTTCTTACTTGTATTCAACATCCAAACGCAGACCGGTTAAAACTAACTACCGTAGACATCGGAGCTGACAAACCTGTTCAAATTGTTTGCGGAGCACCTAATGTTGCTGCCGGACAAAAAGTTCCTGTAGCCACTATTGGCACTATTTTATATAGTGATGGCGAACCATGGACCATTAAAAAAGGCAAAATCAGAGGCGAGGAAAGTCATGGAATGATTTGCGCCGAAGATGAATTAGGTTTAGGAGAAAGTCATGGTGGCATCATGGTTTTAGATGAGGCAATTAAGGCTGGTGTACCCTGTTCAGAAATCTTTAAAATTGAAAATGATCAAGTATTTGAGATTGGATTAACTCCTAATCGTGCTGATGCTATGAGTCATTATGGTGTCGCTAGAGATTTAAGAGCTGGCCTCAGACAACAAGAAATAGAATTGGAATTGATTACGCCACCTATCATAAATTTCAATATCACAGAACGGTCTTTAAAGATTGATGTTGAAGTTGTTGATAGTAAATTAGCACCACGGTATTGCGGAATCACCTTGAGCAATCTTATCGTACAAGCTTCTCCAGATTGGCTAAAAAACAGATTGAAAGCTATAGGTGTTACTCCAAAAAACAACTTGGTAGATGCCACCAACTATGTACTTCATGAATTAGGGCAGCCCTTGCACGCTTTCGATGCTGACAAAATAAAAGGAAAGAAAATAATAGTAAAAACGGTTCCAAAAGGCACCAAGTTTACGACATTAGATGAAGTTGAGCGTGAATTGCATGAAGAGGATTTGATGATTTGTGATGCTGAAAAACCTATGTGTATTGCTGGTGTTTTCGGAGGAGTACATTCGGGGGTAAGCGAACATACGACATCTATCTTTTTAGAAAGCGCCTATTTCAACCCTGTGTCTATTCGAAAATCTGCGAAGAGACATGGCTTAAACACCGATGCGTCATTCCGTTTTGAACGTGGCATTGATATCGAAAATGTGGAATTTTCTTTACGAAGAGCTGCTGTTTTGATTAAAGAAATTGCTGGCGGCGATATTACTTCTGACGTTGTTGACCTCTACCCCAATAAGGTGGCTGATCATCAAGTATTCTTAAGTTTTGACAAAATAAATTCCTTGATAGGTCAAGAAATTCCAAGAGACACTATTAAGAGAATTTTAGCCTCCTTAGATATCAAAGTGATGAACGTTACAGAAACAGGCTTGGGCTTAATGATTCCCTCCTATCGCGTAGATGTGCAGCGCGATGTAGATGTAATTGAAGAAATATTGCGCGTGTTCGGTTATAATAACATTCTGTTTACTGAAAAGTTAAATGCCTCAATTGCCCCAACGTCGAAATTTGAGGATTACAAAGTGCAAAACGTGGTTGGCAATCATTTGGCTGCTCAAGGTTTCTTTGAGATTTTATCTAATAGTCTTACCACTACGGAATATCAAAAACTTTCTTCAAATATAAATGAAGAACATAGTGTAAAAATATTGAATCCGCTAAGCAACGACTTATCGGTAATGCGCCAGTCTATGTTATTTTCAGGACTAAGCGCTATCTCTCATAATATTAACAGGAAGCGACCAAATTTAAAACTTTTTGAATTCGGTAAGACCTATCATCAATATGAATCAGAAAGAGTCGAAAACAAGCATTTAACGGTATTCACAACTGGAAATCGAAACGAAGATAGTTGGGCAAAGTCCACCGAAAAGACCGATTTCTATTTCCTGAAGGCTACCACAGAAAATATACTTGACCGATTAGGAATTACTGCAATCAGTTCTCTGCCTTTAACTGATTCTGATTTTTCTGAAGGAATAGTTCTAAAAGCAAATAAGAAAGAGTTAGCAGTACTTGGTTTGGTGAAAAAATCAATCTTAAAAAAGTTTGATATTAAACAAGATGTATTCTATACCGATTTCAACTGGGATAACCTCTTAGCACTGGTAGCGAAAACAGAAATTGTATTTAAAGACATTCCCAAATACCCGCAGGTAAAAAGAGATTTTGCTTTATTATTAGACCATAACACTACGTTTAAAGAAGTGCATGATCTGGCCTTTCAAACCGAAAGAAAATTCTTAAAACAAGTAAATCTATTTGATGTCTACACTGGAAAAAAACTGCCTGAAGGAAAAAAATCTTATGCAGTAAGTTTTACACTACTAGATGAGAATAGCACGCTAACAGATAAGCAAATAGATAAGATTATGGGTAAGCTTCAAAAACGTTATGAAAGTGAGTTAAACGCTCAGTTACGCTAGATAATCACTAAAGTTTACTAGGGCGAATTACGGTATCGATTTCGTGTACAACACCATTGCATTGATTGGAATCAGCGGAGGTAATTTTTGCTCTGTTTCCTAACTTATCAGCAATTATAATATCAACACCCTGCATTGTAGCAATAAGTTCATCACCGTTAACAGTAGTAAAAGAAGCCGTACCACTTCCTTGGCACATTGCTTTCAAAATTTTTGATGCTGAAAAATTCCCTGCAATGATATGATAAGTCATAAGTGCCTTAACCTTCTTCTTATTAGAGGGCTTTAAAAGTTCAGCCACCGTACTGCTAGGTAATTTTTCAAATGCCAAATCAGATGGTGCGAACACTGTGAATGGACCATCAAAACCAAGTATTTTATCTAAGTCTGCAGCTTTCATAGCCGCTAACAGCGTCTTGTGAGTTTTAGAACTTTCTGTATGGGAAATAATGGAAGCATCGGCATCCATTGTGGCTTCTAAATAGGTACTTGAATGTGCGTTCTGGGCTATTGTAGTTAAAGAAAACAACAACGCGATTAGCGACAGGGGGAATGTCTTATGATTCATAGAGTTCTCAGTTCTAGGTATTGCAACAATAGGATTAATCGATGAACGGTAAATGTTCATCGGTAATGTACAACATTAGGCTAATCTTTGCCTCTAACGCTAAGCTTGTTGATGAAAATTAACAAAACATTAACATATGTGTCTGTGCCCTAAAAATCATTTATAAGAGAATTTATTAACTTTGAGTGATTGCTAAAAAAAAGAAAATGTTATTAAAGAAAACTAATATCGAGGAAAAGCTTGCTATGGCTAAAATCGATACCCTGAAATCTGAAGATCTACTGCTGGAAGTTCGTGAGATCTTAAAAGATAATTCCGACAATCAAGAACGGATTAAAAAAAATATTTCCGGAGGTCGAAAAGTTATCGAAAATCAATTCGATTTCGATCAACTCGAAACAAATAAAATATATCACATAGACCAAATAAGGCAAATCTGTATTGATTATAGGTTACGCTTTCTTAATTCTAAGTATTTCAAAGGAGTTATTCCTCAGGAAGCATTCCATAAAATAAAAGCGCTTGAAAAAAATCACAATCTTGAGGTCAAGGGATTTAAAATTGTAGCTCCTTCAAAATTATTTAAGCTAAAGGATAAGGACGATCCATTATTATTTGCGCCAATCGGGAATGATTATTTTTACCTTATTCACAAATGGGGAAACGATTTGCACCCATTACGTAAAATATTGATGTGGCCATTTAAGAACATCGTTAATCTTGCGCTATTACTATTTTTAATAAGCTATGCGGTTACTTTAATGGTTCCAGAAGGTTTGTTCTCAAAAACGAGTACAAGTGCTGAATTTTGGATTGTTTTCTTCTTTATGTTCAAGTCCATCGCCGCTGTAGTAATTTTTTACGGTTTTGCGCTGGGTAAAAACTTTAATCCAGCCATCTGGAATAGTAAGTATTTCAATGCTTAAGTAGTACTAGTAGCTATATAAAACCCTATTGAATTCAAGTTAATAGGGTTTTTATATAGTTAGTATTGTTTTCTAATTAATGAATATTTCAATGGGCACTCCGTCCAAATTAATGTTATCAATCAGTTTGGGTTCGGGAGCCAATTTAATTCTCAATACGCCACCTTCCTTATCGGCAGTACTCATTTTTTTGTATCCCACTAGCATTACCCCGTTCTTTTCATCATACGCCACCCCAGTAGTCGTCTCAATCTCATATTCAAAATTGCGTTCCTCTTCGGTTAAAAAGTTCTCATAGGCATATAATACGACTAGCTTTTTAGAAAAATCATATATCGCAGGTACCAAAGGGTACGTACTATTCGCACTCGGATCCATAGGGTAGAAAAGTCTTCCTTCCAAATCAAAATTAGTAGATTTTGTATTACCAAATTCAGGCGCTGTACCATTAGGATATTGTGTGTATACAAAGTCTAATGTGTTACTATTCAATGTGGTATGCAATTCATCATAACTGATCACAACATTATCTTTCGTGTCAGTAAAAATACGCCTTACACTATTACCCAAGCCCATTTCATGTATGAAAGCTTTCGTAGAAATATCCAGTACCGTAAGATTATATTCATCAGTAATCAACTCATCAAAAATTAAAATAAATAAGCGATTGTTGGAAATGGCTAAATCAACTGGTTTATTATCCAAACTAATGTCGACAGCGCTGAACTCAGATGAGTTCAAATCTATAATTCTTACCAAATAATCGCTAGGGTTCGAACTTGTTACTTGATAGGAGATAAAAATTAAATTACCAGATTTAGCGATTGCCGTTGCTGTTAAGTCACAATCGTTCAAATCTGTAAAAACAGCTATCTCAGCCGTCGTATCACTATTAAAATCATGCGTGGTTAGTTCTCCGGCACAGGCACCAACTTTATGATATTGCATAAAATAAGAGCCATCAACAAAACTGAGGTCTGGAATGGTTTTTTCAGCTAAGGAGCTTTCTGTGGGGTTTAAGGCAATAGCTTCTCCATTTGCAGTAAGAAGCTGGGGCTTGAGAAAGCCATTTTTACTTAAAAGCGTGATATAGTTCACGTCAATACTTGGACTTTCGTTCTCGCCTTCTTCATCGTTTACTAAAACTGATTCAGACTTAGAACAACTAAAAATAAGCAATGCAAAAATTGCACAAAGAATTGTGTAGGTTTTCATAGGACAGAATTTTATAGTTAATATCGTGTTTGGGCTGGCACTTAGTAACTACAAAGAAGCGGTGTACATTTTGGTACGTTGTTCCTTAATTGTCTTATCAGACATATATTCATCGAACGTTAAATACCTATCAATATTGCCCTGAGGTGTTAATTCTATAATTCTATCTGCAACAGTTTGTGCAAATTCATGATCATGAGTTGTAAACATAACCGTTCCTTTAAAACTCTTTAGAGAATTGTTAAAGGCAGTAATACTCTCTAAGTCTAAGTGGTTAGTTGGCTCGTCTAACATCAAGACATTAGCTCTTAGCATCATCATTCTGCTCAACATGCACCGAATTTTCTCACCTCCAGAAAGCACCGTACATTTTTTTAGGGCTTCCTCTCCGCTAAAAAGCATTTTTCCTAAAAACCCTCTGATATACACTTCTTCGCGTTCTTCTTCGGTTTTCACAAATTGTCGCAGCCAATCTACCAAACTAATGTCTTGCGTAAAAAAGTCTGAATTATCTGCAGGCAGATACGATTGATTTGTGGTAACTCCCCACTTAAAATCTCCTGAATCTGCTTTTTTATTACCGTTAATGATTTCATAGAAAGCAGATGTCGCTCTTGAATCCTTTGAAATAATAGCAATTTTATCACCTTTAGCTAAATTGATATTAACTTTTTTGAATAACAAATCACCATCTGCAGAAGACGCTGCTAAATTTTCTATGTTTAAAATTTGGTCACCCGCCTCACGTTCGCGCTCAAAAATTATAGCAGGATACCTGCGGCTTGAAGGCTTGATATCATCAATCTTAAGCTTAGATAGCATTTTCTTTCTCGAAGTAGCTTGTTTGCTCTTAGCCATATTCGCACTAAAACGAGCAATAAACTCTTGTAGTTCTTTTGCTTTCTCTTCTGATTTTTTATTCTGCTGAGCTCTCTGTCTAGCCGCTAATTGGCTGCTTTCGTACCAAAAAGTGTAATTACCAGAATAATGATTCATCTTTCCGAAGTCAATATCAGAAATATGAGTACAAACAGAATCTAAAAAGTGACGATCGTGAGATACTACAATTACAGTATTTTCATAGTTTGCTAGAAAGTTTTCCAACCAACCTATTGTTTCATAATCTAAATCGTTGGTAGGCTCATCCATAACCAACACGTCAGGATTACCGAATAACGCTTGAGCCAAAAGCACTCTAACTTTTAGTTTAGTATCCATCTCCGACATTAAAGTAAAATGCAAATCTTCTGAAATACCAAGGTTAGATAACATAGCAGCGGCTGAACTATCCGCGTTCCAGCCATCCATTTCTTCAAACTGAACTTGCAACTCCCCTATCTTATCAGCATTCTCATCACTATAATCTGCATAAAGGGCGTCAATTTGTGTCTTGAGTTTATATAAGGGCTTATTGCCCATCACAACCGTTTCTAAAACTGGAAAATTATCATGCGCATTATGTTCTTGCTCCAAGATTGACATCCGTTTGCCTGGCTCTAAATGCACATGCCCTGAAGTAGGATCTTGTTTTCCAGCAAGAATTTTCAAGAAAGTAGATTTTCCGGCTCCATTGGCTCCAATAACACCGTAACAATTCCCTTGAGTAAAGGCAACATTTACTTCATCAAACAAAACTCTTTTACCAAATTGTACCGAAAGATTTGAAACAGATAACATAACTAACGCTTTAAAATTCGTGCAAAAATAGATAAATTAAAGTCCTTATCCGAAAAAAAATAAACAGGTGTATTTCATCGATTACCTTAACAAAATGCTAGTTTTTTTTAACGCACTATTAACAGCAAGCCACATATGGGTTTAGTAGATTTGAGCGTTACTATGTAGATATTCTCATATGAATAAACATTTACTATATCTCTTTGCTTTCATTTTTGCAAGTTGTAGCCAAGATGAAAAAAAGTCCTCCAACGTTTTTTTTGCTGGAGAGATTGTGAACCCGACAAGTAATCAAGTCTTTCTCTATAAAGATGGAGATGTGCTTGACTCTGTGAAATTAGACAGTAATAATCGTTTTTCTTTAACGCTTCAATCTGTTGAAGAAGGTTTACATCACTTCAATCATGGCCCAGAAAATCAATATATATTTTTAAAATCTGGGGATAGTATTCAAATACGATTGAATACTATCGATTTCGACGAGTCATTAGTTTTCTCAGGTGATGGCTCAGAAATAAATAATTTCTTAATAGATTTATTTTTAGTGAACGAGGAAGAAGAGCAGCGTATGTTCTCAACGTACTTTACTCTGGAGCCTGACGAATTTAATAGTGAAATTGAAAAACTACGCAGCGAAAAGCTTTCAAATCTAGAAGTACTTAAATCTGAAGTTATACTATCATCAGCAGAACAAGAGGTTGCAGAAGTGAGTATAAATTACACCTATTATAACTACAAAGAAAAATATCCTTTTGAACATCGCAGAAAAACAGGAAAAAACACATTGCATGAACTTCCTGAAAATTTTTATGCCTACAGAAATAAAGTCGATTTTAACCAAAGTCGCCTTAACTACCTAACACCGTATTACGATTTCATCAAATCACATTTGAACAATCTTTCCTATATGGGTTGCGCTAAAAAATGCGGCGTCAAGAATGAAAAAATTACCAATCACCTACATTTCAATCAGCATAAATTAAAGCTTATTGACAGTTTAGTTAAGGAGACAGCGCTAAAAGACAACCTTTTTAGAAAAGTTGCGTACGACTACTTATTGATGGCTCATGATACCGAAAGTAATAATGAAATTTTCATAAAAGACTTTCATTTAAAGTCTGCAAGCAATAGACATATTCAAGAAATCAATGACTTATATCAAGGCATACGGAACATACAACCGGAAAAGCAAATTCCGAATGTTGTTGTAAGCGATGTTAATGGAAATAAGATTTCTCTACAAGAAATTGCAAAAAACAAAAAAGTAGTTTTCTATTTTTGGACAGGTGCTAACAAGAGATATTTTAAGGATATCAATAAGAGAGTAGCTCAACTTACAAGTTCTAAAAAAGAGTATATTTTCGTAGGTATTAATCATAGTACAGATGAAACAACATGGAAAGGTCTAGTGCAAATGGCGAAGCTGAACCCAGCGCATCAGTATAAGGCTGACAATTTTGAAGAGCTGACAAAAGCACTTATCATTTACCCCGCAAACAAATGTATTATTACTGAAAATGCTAAAATTGTAGATGCTTTTACTACGATGTGGGCTGCTAATTTTTAGACCTTCACAATAGCACATAAAAAACCCTTGAATACAATGTATTCAAGGGTTTTTTATGTGAAAATATCTTTGGAATTCTACTAGTTTCCTTTTTGATAGTCAGCGAGAAATTTTGCCAAACCACTATCGGTTAATGGGTGCTTTAAAAGCCCCTCAATAGAAGATAAAGGACCAGTCATTACGTCTGCTCCTATTTTAGCACAATCGATAATGTGCATGGTGTGACGTATTGAGGCCGCTAATATTTGGGTTTCAAAAGCGTAATTATCATACACAAGGCGAATTTCCGCTATCAGATTTAAGCCATCTGTTGAAATATCATCAAGTCTTCCTATAAATGGAGAAACATAGGTTGCCCCAGCTTTTGCTGCTAAGAGCGCCTGACCTACTGAAAACACCAAGGTACAATTGGTACGTATTCCTTTATCAGAGAAGTATTTTAATGCCTTTATACCATCCTTAATCATTGGAATCTTAACAACGATTTGCTCATGAAGTTCTGCAAGCTCCTCCCCTTCTTTTATCATTCCTTCTAGATCAGTAGAGATCACTTCTGCAGAAACATCTCCTTCTACAATGTTGCAAATATCTACGTAGTGTTTCAGGATGTTATTTCTACCTGTAATACCTTCTTTGGCCATCAATGAAGGATTTGTAGTAACTCCATCAAGAACACCAAGTGCTTGTGCTTCTCGTATTTGATCTAGGTTTGCTGTATCAATAAAAAACTTCATTCTTATCTATTTTTGGAAATGATTAAAAAGGATTTGTTGTTAGGATTTTTATCCTAAGGTCAAAATTACAATTTATAATGGTTCAATAATAGCTTCTCATATACTTTATCGGGCAAAGCATTTTTTAGAAACAAAGAAAATTTTTGCATAAACGTACCCACTTTGTAATGTACTTTTGGCTTTTTGGTATTGATGATTTTTAAAACCGTACGTGCTACTAAAATAGGATCCTCACCATCATGCACTCCTTCGTTAATCAAATCTAAGGTCGCACTATATTGAGTTTTATAAGGCGAATTGGTTGAAACCGGAGAGTGATATCGCCCGGCAGCAATATTAGTTACAAAATCACCCGGAGCTAGATTAGTGATCTGTATACCGAAATCTTTAACCTCCATACGTAAAGCTTCCGTTATCAAACCAAGTGCTCCTTTTGTAGCAGAATAAACACCCCGATATGGAAGCCCCATATAGCCAGCAATTGAAGTAATATTTATAATAAGACCATGGTGCTGCTTGCGCATTTGAGGAAGAACAGCTTTCACCATATGCAAGGGTCCGTTAAAATTGGTGTCAAAAACTTTCAAAATCTCCTCGTGCGGGGTTTCTTCTATGGGTCCGGTAATTCCGATACCGGCGTTGTTTATCAAAATATCGAGTTTGCCTTCTCTTGCGATTACATCAGCAACAGCGTTCTGTATCGTATGTACATCGGTAACATTCACTTCAAGAAGTTCGAACGCAGTGAAATTTGCTTGCTTATTTAAGCTTCGAGTTGTACCATAAACCGTAAAATCCTTAGTCTTCAAAAAAACTCCGATAGATTTTCCAATTCCTGAAGACCCTCCTGTAATTAAAACAACTTTAGAATTCATAATTGCCACAAATTAATACAATAAAACGAGCGATTAAAATAAGGGAGATGCTTAAATTTTGTGTAGAAAAAAAAGGCAAGCTACCTACATCGCACCGCTACGACTATACACCCTTGCTGTGTTCCCACCCTGGGGGATTCTACAGGAGCTGGTCGTGTAGGACTTGCCAGTTGCAAATATACAATCTTTTCGATTTTACATTGACAATTTTAAGGTAAAAATTGCCCTTGGTTTGTGGTTTGGTGTTATTTTTGTTCCAAAGGTTTCAATAGTAGGGTTTTAGCAAAAAATACTAATCTTGCACTGTCTATAAAGGACGAAGCCTTTTATAAAATTAATAAGAACAACACTAAAAATATGCTCAAAATAGTCATTTCAAGTACCTTTCTACTTCTCTTCATGGCCTGTGGCGGAGACAATGCACAACCACAAGATTTTTTTGCCATTACTTTTGACGCAGACAAAAGCCAATTTCAACAAAATGAATCAGTTGGTATTCGCTTAAAGAATAAAATGGATAAGACTATCCGAACTACTACCTATAGTATTGATGGTAAAGAACTTTCGCTACAGAATGATAAAATACAATTGGATATTCCAACCTTAGGTAGTAAAATACTAAAAGCAGTGGTATCTTACGAAGACACATCAGTAGAAATTTCAAAAAAAATTAAAGTTCTAGCGGCTAAAGCTCCTGAATTGTACACTTATGAAATCGTTAACGAATATCCACACGACGATCGTGCCTATACCCAAGGCTTAGAGTTTTATCAAGACACCCTGTACGAAAGCACTGGCAAAAAAGGGCGTTCTTCGTTACGGAAAGTAGATTATAAGACTGGTGCTGTTTTAAATCAAATCGACCTAGACCATACTATTTTCGGAGAAGGCATGACCATTCTGAATGGAAAAATATATCAACTTACCTGGCAAAGTCGTATCGGGTTCATATATGATGTTAAAAATTTCAATAAGATAGATAGTTTTCAATACGGTGAAAGCAAAGAAGGTTGGGGCCTTGCAAACGATGGCGAAAAACTCTTTAAAAGTGACGGTACCGAAAAAATTTGGTTTTTAAACCCCGAAACACTAGTTGAGGAAGGCCATATGCAAACCGTAACCAATTCATCTGTTTTTAATAAAACCAATGAACTGGAATATGTTGACGGAAAACTATACGCCAACGTCTACCAAAAATCTGGCGTTATGATAATTGATGCAAAGAGCGGAGCAATTGAAGGAGTTGTTAATTTTGGAGGCTTAAGTAAAAAGATAGCCAAAGGCCCCAACTGGGTTGATACCGATAATGTGCTTAACGGAATTGCATACCACCCGACTAGAAAAACATTTTTCGTAACCGGTAAGGACTGGAACAAGCTTTTCGAGGTTATAATCATGAAAAAGTAAATAGCCTTATGCAGCACTATGAAAAGGTATTGACCGTATCCAATGATGATTTAGACGATTTAAATCATGTAAATAATGTACGCTATGTACAATGGATTCAAGATATTTCAAAAGAGCATTGGCAGAAGTTTGCTTCTAACGAAATTCAACAAGAAGTCGTTTGGGTAGTAATGAATCATAACATCACTTATAAAAATGCTGCCGTATTGGGAGAGGACATTCAAATACAAACCCACATTTCTGAAAGTAGCGGAGCAACCTGTGTTCGTATTGTAGAAATGTATAACGCCATAACAAATAAGGTTTTATTACGTTCAAAAACTGAATGGTGTTTGTTAAATGCAAAGACCTTACGACCTACACGGATTTCCGAAGAAATAAAACAGGTATTTTCGTGAAGACCCTATAAATTCGATATTTGAATTTTGCTTATGCGCTCTTGTTTAATTTCGTTATTTATTTTAACCCTTATTGTTCTGGGTAGTTCCTGTCGTAAAGACATGGAATATGCATCGAGTTTAGGGAATTTGGAATTCTCAAAAGACACGATATTTTTAGATACTATTTTCAGTAATATCGGTAGTAGTACCCGTACTTTAAAAGTCTACAACAATACTAGAAATGATGTTGAAATTCCCTCCATTACCTTATCACAGGGTCAAAATAGCAGCTATAGACTGAACGTTGACGGCGAAGCAGGAAAAGAGTTCACCAACATCCTTATACAAGCAGAAGACAGTATCTTCATATTTATTGAAACCACTTTTGATACCGAAGAGGCTTTACAAAATGAGTTTTTGTACACTGATGTTATTCAATTTGACAGTGGTGATAATTTGCAGCAAATACAGCTAGTTACCTTGGTGAAAGATGCTATTTTTTTGTATCCGAGAAAGCGCTCTGATGGAAGTAAAGAAACGATTCTACTTGGCTTAGATAATTCAGGAAATGAAATTCGCGCTGAAGGATTTGAATTGGAAGACGATCAACTGAACTTTACCAAGCAAAAGCCCTATATCATTTATGGCTATGCCGCAGTGCCTGAAGGAAAAGAACTCACTATTGCTGCTGGTAGCCGTGTTCATTTTCATAAAGATTCAGGGCTATTGATAAAAGCAACTGCTTCAGTTCAAATCAATGGCACATTAAGTGAGGATCAGCAGGTATTAGAAAATGAAGTGATTTTCGAAGGAGACCGACTAGAACGTGAGCTAGCAAATGTACCTGGCCAATGGGGAACGTTTTGGATTAGCTCTGGAAGCATCAATAATAACATACACCATTTAACACTTAAAAACGCTACCATAGGCTTATTGGTCGAAGGAGACAATTTACTCGAATCACCTACCCTTTCGCTTACCAACTCGCAGGTATATAATAGTGCAAGTGTCAACCTTTGGGCAAAATCTGCTTTTATAGAAGCTAAAAATGTAGTCTTAGGAAGCTCAGGAAACACCTCGCTATATTGTAATCTTGGCGGTAAATACAAATTTACACATTGTACAATAGCGAACTATTGGAGCTCGAGTTTTCGAGGCGGGTCGGCCTTGGAAATCGATAATTTTACAACAGCCACTTTTGGAAATCTTGAAAAAGCGGAATTCCTCAACTGTATTATAGATGGCAATAATGCTATTGAACTTATTTTAAGAGATAACGGCACAAGTTCCTTTAAGTATCTGTTTACAAATTGCCTATTAAGGTTTAGAGATACGAGTGGTAATTTCACATCAGACCCAAGATATGATTTCAACAATGTAAACCTATTTAAAGAACTCCTATTAAACGAAGATGCTAACTTTCAGAATGTCAACAACAACGATTTCAGAATTGGTAATCCGTCTGCGGTAAACGGAAAAGCAAACCTAGAAATAGCGCAGCAGAACCCCGTCGATATTCTAGGAACTGATCGCACATCTGCACCTACTATTGGAGCATACCAAATTTCACAATAAAATTAAAACATAAGAAAATTCTTACTTTATGGTTGAGTAATTAACACAAAATACCGGTTATAAAAGGAAACCTCTATTTTTATAAGGTTTACCTCCTCCATTTTAACAAACACTATCGGTACTTTGCGTATACATAGAATATACTAGTTGTCCTATACATACACCATAATCGATTCGGAAACTTCTGCAACACTAAATTTGCAGCATTTTTTGGCGAAATGTGGTGACTTTGATTGCGCGGCTATAGCAGAAAATAGTAGCGAAGGGCTGAATGCAATTTTAAAGTATAGCCCTGATATTGTTTTTGTTAATTTAAATGAACATGCCAGCTCTTATTTTCAAATGACAATTGAGCTACATCAGTTTACAAGTAAACTTCCAATTTTTATTGGTATCGCAAAGACAAAAAACCATGCTTACGAGGCCATAAAAAATAACTTTTTTGACTATTGGTTATCGCCTTATAATGAATTTGAGGTTCGAAAATCTATGATGCGATTGAAAAGCAACATGCCTGCAGAGGTTCCATCTCAGACCTTGTGTTTAAAATCGTATAGTGACTTTCAGTATATAAATACCAATGATATTCTTTATTTAAAGGCAGACAACAATGCCACAGAGTTCGTGATGAAAGATGGCACAATAAATCATGCCTTTAAAACGTTGAAGACTTTCGAGAGTCAGATGCCTACTAACTTTACACGCATACACCAAAGTTATATTGTAAATATCAATTACATCTCACGCATTAGCTATGGTAAAGCGAGCTGCACAATAAAGAACAAAAAAGAACAGCTCCCCTTCTCCAAATCATATCGCGAAAATATTGACGCTCTTAAGAAAGAGTTGACAAAAAACGCGATTTCTTCCTTAAATTAACCGAATACTCTCACAATACATCCAAATACACTCAAAACAGCGTCGTTCACCGCTACAATATTAAAAGCACCTTCTTCAGAACAACTGTGTTCTATTTTTACCATGTGATAAAAACATAGTATCTAATCTCAACAAAAAAATAAGGACATGAAGAAAGTAGCAAGTATTTTAGCCGTAGTAGCATTCGCAGTTGGTATGATCGTAACGCAAGTAGATAAAATAGATTTAGATTTTGATATTGAGAACATGCTAGCTTGCGGAGATTGTTCTGGAGGTGATGATCCAAGAGATCCAAGAAATGCATAGGTATTAAAACTCCAAAAAATAGCCGCTCTAAACCGTAAGGTTTAGAGCTTTTTTTTTATCTTGTAGCAAAAAGTTGAATGTTCAAGCCACCACTTCTTTTGAAAACAATCGACTTCAGCTTTCTATGTTTGATTTTTTTTATATCAGCCTGTCAGAACCAAAGAACTTCTAACAAAGAAACTAGTGTTTTGAGAACTGATAGTATTCAAATTTGGATTGATCAAAGTAAATTATCAGAAACTCCTGTAGCAACTAAATCTTATTTGTTAGGAAAGGCGCAAAATAATGCTTTATCGATCTCCAATGATTCGCTTAAAAGTACATACTTAACCCAACTTTCGTATCGCTATTATCAAATTAAAGACTCTCTTAATTTTAGAAAAATTAATACCAAGTCGATTCAATTCAATACACGCGTTAGAGATTCTTTCAATCTTGCCTATGCCCATTGGGATTTAGCTGATTTTTACAATAGCTATTCTATTAAAGACAGTGCCTATTATCATTATAGAGTGGCGCAACAGACCTTTGAAGCAATTGATAAACCCTATAAATCTGGCCAATTACTAACAGCCATGGCCAGAGTTCAATCTGAAGTTGGCGCTTATACTAGTGCAGAAGCTACTATTATAAAGGCTATTGAAAAATTCAAACCCCTAACTCAATATGCAGCCCTGTCTAAATGTTATTCACTACTAGCAGATAATGCCAAATTACTCGGCGAAACAGAAAGAGCACTAGTGCATTATGATGAAGCTTTAAAGTATTTAGAAAAAGCAAAAGGTTCACCTATTGCTATACTTTCTCTAAAACATGATATCGCCTTAGTATATCAAAAACAAGGGCGGCACGAAAAAGCGATAAGCGTTTTTGAAGAAGTATTAGCTTTTGATAGTATATATCAAAAAAAAGCGCGTCTCTGTGGTCGCCTACTTGGTAATTTAGGCTACAGTTATTTAAAAACTAACCAAACTGAAAAACTACCCCAACCCTTTATTAAAGCGATACATATACAAGATAGCATTAATGATCTTGGGGGTAAATCAGCAGTTACATTAAAACTAGCTGAATATTATCTTAGGCAAAAAGATTCTTCGAGTGCTTTAAAAAACCTACATCTTGCCAAAGATCTCACTACCGCAACAGGCAATAGCAAAAAATTACTTGAAGTGTTGAGAGTGTTGTCAAGAGCCGACCCAAAAAACAGATTAAAATATACAGAGCATTACTTTGCACTAAATGATAGTCTGCAGCTACAAGAGCGCCAGATTTTAAATAAATTTGGACGTATACGCTTTGAAACTGATGAATTTATAGCCGAAAATGAAGTCTTAGCAAGCGAAAAACAATTGTGGGCAGGTATAGCGGTGTCCCTAATTCTATTGGGGCTTGCCAGTTTTACAATGATCAATCAGCGTGTAAAAAACCGAATTCTTAAGTTTAGAGAAGAACAACAAGCGAATAACCAAGAGATATTTAACCTTATGCTTGCCCAAGGCGAAAAGGTCGAGGAGGGCAAAAAAATGGAACAAAAGCGTGTTTCTGAAGAATTGCACGATGGTGTTTTAGGAAAAATGCTTGGTGCTCGCATGATGCTAATTGGCCTAAACAAAAAAATAAACCCTGAAGCAATCGCAGAACGAGCAAAGGCTATTTCAATTTTACAAGATGTAGAGGGTGAGGTTCGCTCTATTTCACATGAATTAAGCCATGCCGCTTATCAAAAAATTCATAACTTTATTCTTTCGATTAAAGAATTGGTACAAACTATTCAAAGTAGCGCCAAAATAAATATTGATTTTAAATTTACCGAAGAGCTAGATTGGGATGCTTTAAGTGGCGAAATCAAGATTAACTTATATCGCATCGTACAAGAAAGTCTTCAAAATTCAGTAAAGCACGCTGTCTGCGAAAATATTTATATAAATTTTTATGCCGACGAAGCCTTATTGACCATTGATATAGCCGATGACGGCAAAGGATTTGTACAAAAAAGAGAAAAAAAAGGCATTGGCATGCGAAACATGTCATCTAGAATCAAGAAAGTAAATGGCACCTGGAATATTAAAAGTAAAGTTGGTAAAGGAACTACGGTCACTTTTATAATACCCCTAGTTTCAAATGATAGTGAAAATGCTCCGCGTATCACAGCTGAAACAGAACCTAACCTGCAAGAAGTATAACCTATGAAAGTAATAAGAATTCTGGCTATTGACGATCACGAAATGACGACCACCGGCTATAAATATATCTTAGAAGGTGAGCCCTTTGATAATTTTGAAGTAAAAGTCGATATCGCAACTTCATTTGATATGGGCCAAGAAAAAATAGAATTTTCTGCTCGAACCTTAACATACGATATCATTTTACTTGACATACAACTGTTTCCCGCCCAATCTAATGAAACAAGAAGTGGTGAAGACTTAGGTATTTTAGCACGTAATTTAGTTCCAGAGTCTAAAGTGGTTTTCATGTCTTCTTTCAGCGACAACTTACGAATCAACAGTATTTTCAAGTCAGTAGACCCAGATGGTTATATGGTAAAATCAGAAATAGATGAAAAATCGCTCCGCACTATGGTCGAAACGGTAATCACCAAGCCACCTTATTATACTGCAGGAGCCTTTGCAGCTATACGCAGACGAATGACGAGTGACATTGTAGTAGATGAATTAGATAAGAAAATATTATACTATTTATCAATAGGAACGAGAACAAAAGATATTGGCCCTTTAATTTCATCAGCTACTACTACTGTCGAGTCGCGCAAACGACAATTAAAGACCCTTTTTGGTATAGAAACTGGAAACGACATTACTTTAATTGAAGAAGCGCGAAAAAAAGGCTTCATTTAATCAATATTTCTCAAACCCAACACTCTCCTAACTAATTGAAATAGAGTCTTTTAAGGACTTCTGTTTGTCCAACCTATGAAAACCTCCGTATTTATGTGGTTTTCCTATGGTGTGGTGAAATGGTTTAAAATTAACTTTACTAAGAAGAGATAATCATTTTAGTACTGTCGTATGCCGTTAAACAACAATAATTTTGACAACAATTCACGCGTTGGATTCAATAAAATTTTAAAATTAGAAGGTCTTGATTGTTTTGTGAAAAATCTAGAAAAGCACTTTTTTTCTCAAGTAACAGTTCGAAATTGCTCAACTTCTATCAATTCAGTTCACCTTGTTGTAGAACTAGATTGTAATTTTGGGCTTTTAGAAACCATGCATCATTTTGAAAAAGATACTTGGGGTAATTTCAAATCTCAACAAAATTCTTTCGCAGGCGCCTTGAAAAAATTAAGGGAGTCTAATGATTTATCAATCGAAATAGAAGAATTCTCTCTTTTCCTAAAAGACACCTCTATTATCGTTAGCAAATTATACGACCAGAGCATTTCTTTACAGCTTGAGCATATTTTCATACAACTGAAAGAACACGCCATCTATTTCACCAAAGGATATTCTGAAATTCCCTTTGAAATTTACCTTCCAGTATACGAGGACAGTGTAATAGAAAATGAACACAGTCTTATGATGAATACAAACCCAAGAAATAACAACAAAAAAGATTATTTCAGTTTTTGGGGCCTATATTACTACTCAGAGGATGATGCCCTAGTTTATGATTCGAAAAGCCAGTCGATTATAAAAGGTAATCTTCAAATGCTAAATCGCTAACGAAGACTACCTTTTCAATAGCTTAATTGATTTTTACTCTTAGCATACGCTATGAATTAAAAAGGGCTCTACCCTCCATCAATTGATTGACTTTTGATTTAACATCAGCAATTTTAACTTGATCTTCAGGGTTTGTTAAGACTAGGTCTACCAAGTCAACAATAGAAGCCATATCGCTTTCTACTAAGCCTCTTGTTGTAATCGCAGCGGTACCAAATCTTATTCCAGAAGTAACGAAAGGTGATTTATCATCAAACGGCACCATATTTTTGTTCGCAGTAATATCAGCCTCTACCAAAACTCTTTCCGCGTCTTTTCCTGTGATGTTCTTGTTGCGAAGATCAATTAACATCATATGATTATCTGTTCCTCCAGAAATAATCTTGTACTCTTTTGCGACAAATGCAGCAGCCATTGCTTCGGCATTTTTCTTCACTTGAAGCATGTAGTGTAAAAAGCTGTCTTCTAAAGCCTCTCCAAATGCGATCGCCTTACCTGCTATAATATGCTCAAGTGGTCCACCTTGATTTCCTGGAAAAACAGCCAAATTCAATAAGGCCGACATTTTTCGAAGACTTCCATTTTTTAAAGTAATTCCAAACGGATTATCAAAATCTTCTCCCATTAAGATAAGCCCTCCCCTAGGCCCTCTCAATGTTTTATGCGTAGTTGTGGTCACAATATGGCAATGTGGAATAGGATCATTTAATATCCCTTTAGCAATTAACCCTGCAGGATGAGAAATATCAGCTAACAAAAGCGCGCCAACACTATCCGCGATTTCACGAAAACGTTCAAAGTCCATATCTCTAGAATAAGCAGAAGCGCCGGCAATAATCATTTTGGGTTTTTCGCGCGTAGCAATCTCTTGTATTTTGTCGTAGTTTAAAACTCCCGTTTCTTCCTCTACCCCGTAAAAAACCGGATTGTATAGTCTTCCTGAAAAATTCACAGGAGACCCATGTGTTAAATGCCCTCCATGCGATAGGTCAAAACCAAGAATGGTATCACCTGGCTTTAGACATGCATGATATACCGAAGCATTAGCTTGCGACCCCGAGTGAGGTTGAACATTAGCGTATGCTGCTCCAAATAATTCTTTGGCACGGTCTATTGCCAATTGTTCAATTTTATCAACAACCTCGCAACCTCCGTAATACCGTTTTCCTGGATAGCCCTCTGCATACTTATTGGTGAGCACTGAACCACAGGCTTCCATCACTTGCGGACTAGTGAAGTTTTCAGAAGCAATAAGCTCTATACCACTAAGTTGACGTTCTTTCTCCTCATTAATCAGGTCAAATATTATCTCGTCGCGTTGCATATTCAAGGTTTATGTTAAATGAAGTGCAAAAATACAAATTGCAAGCAGTAAAATTATAAGAAAAGAATATATTTGAACAGGAATTTATTAAAAAAAAACAAACAATTTCTATATGCCTGCAAACACAAATAATCCAAATAAAAAAACATGGTTAAAAGTAGCCGAAAATTCTGATTTTCCAATTCAAAATATTCCTTTTGGTGTTTTTTCGACAAGCGATGACATTGTCACAATTGGAACTAGAATAGGTGATTATGCCATTGATTTAGGTGCGTTGCATCGATTGGGTTATTTTGACGGTATTTCTTTTAAGGAAGATGTTTTTTCACAAGACACGCTAAACAAATTTATTTCAGAAGGAAAAACCACTTGGCGAGCGGTGCGCAATCGTATTAGCGAAATTTTTGACAAAGAAAATCACAGCCTGCAAGATAAGGAAGAAGATAAAAAGATAATTCTCTTTTCTACAGATGAAATAGAAATGCAGCTACCTGCTCAGATTGGTGACTACACTGATTTTTATTCGAGCAAAGAACATGCAACGAATGTAGGAACCATGTTTCGTGATCCTGAAAATGCATTACTTCCGAATTGGTTGCACATACCAGTAGGCTATCACGGTAGAAGTTCAACCATTATTCCTAGCGGAACACCAATTAAAAGGCCTTTAGGGCAAACTTTTCCAAAAGGAGCAGAAAAACCAGTTTTTGGACCTTCACGTTTAGTTGATTTTGAATTGGAAATGGCTTTTATCACGGGTAATGCAAACGTATTAGGAGAACCGGTTCCTATTGATAAGGCAGAAGACAATATTTTTGGAATGGTCCTCTTCAATGATTGGAGTGCAAGAGACATTCAAAAATGGGAATATGTACCACTAGGCCCGTTTTTAGCAAAGAATTTTGCTTCCTCGATTTCACCTTGGATCGTCACCATGGATGCCTTAGAACCTTTTAGAGTAGCTAGTCCGGCGCAAGACCCAGTGCCTTTTCCATACCTACAACAATCAGGAAAACACAGTTTTGATATTCATCTTGAAGTGGCTATACAGCCTGAAAATGAAGAAGCCACATCGATTACAAAGTCAAATTTCAAGCACATGTATTGGACAATGTCTCAGCAATTGGCCCACCATACCATAAATGGCTGCCTTGTAAATAGCGGTGACATGATGGGCAGTGGAACGATATCGGGCCCCACGCCAGACTCTTATGGGTCTATGCTAGAACTTTCATGGCAGGGAACAAAACCCGTACCTCTAAAAAATGGCCAAACAAGAAAATTTATAGAGGATAATGATACGGTTATTTTAACGGGGCATTGTAAAAAAAACGGCGTTCATATTGGTTTCGGCGAAGTAATAACAAAACTACTTCCTGCATTAAAAATTAAAGATTGATTATTTCACTTAGCCTTTAGTTTATCGAAGTTATACGATAGTTTATAGTTTTGCGTTAGCAGTAGATACGTTTTTGGCACGGCTGTTGAACTAACACCTTAAAACCTTAAATATATCGTTATGAAAAAAATTATACTATTCGTACCTGTTTTGGTTTTATTGGTTGCATGCGGAGGCGTAAAAAAAACGCAGAAGGCCATAAATGCAGGTGACTATTCGAACGCCATAAATAATGCGATTCAAAATTTATCAGAGAACAAAACAAAAAAAGGGCATCAAGCCTATATTGTTCTGTTGGAGGAAGCATTTAAAAAGAATACTGATCGTGAATTAAAGCATATCGCCTTTTTAGAAAAGGATGGTAATGAGGCTAGCTATGAAAATATTTACAAAAGCTATGTCAACCTAAAGAATGTTCAAGAGCGAATAAGACCTTTGTTGCCACTTCGAATTACTGAGGAAAATAGAAATGCTGAATTTTCTTTTAGCGATTATGAAAATAACATTATCGACTACAAAGAAGACCTATCCGAGTATTTATTTGACAATGCAGAAGGTTTGTTGACAAATGCGACAAGTAAACTTGATTTCAGAAAAGCATACGATGATTTTGTTTATTTAGAACAAATCAATCCTGGATTTGAAGATACAAGTCAGAAAATAGAAGAGGCTCATGCAAAAGGTATTGATTATGTCGAGGTTCACCTAGTGAACAACTCTAATAAAATTATTCCAAGCAGACTCTCTGAAGAGCTATTGAATTTCAACACCTTAGGTCTAGATGACCTTTGGACGAAATACCACAATCAGCCTTTGTCAAATATCAAATATGACTATGGCATGCAAGTTTCGTTTGAACAAATCGATATTTCTCCTGAGCAATTGAGCGAAAAAGAAATCATCAAAGAGAAGCAGGTAAAGGATGGCTACAAATATGCCGTTGACACCAACGGAAATGTCGTAAAAGACAGCCTAGGTAAAAAGATTAAAGTAGATAAATTCAAAACGGTTCGATGTACTTTTAATCAATTTACTCAGTTTAAATCTGCTCGAGTTGCCGGAAATGTGGTTTATATGGATTTAAAAACAAAACAACAGCTGAACTCATATCCGCTTGCGAGTGAGTTTATATTTGAGCACATCTACGCTAGTAGCAATGGAGATAAAAGAGCATTAGATACCGATTTAATTACAATATTAGATCGTGTTTCTCTACCATTTCCGACTAATGAACAGATGGTGTACGATGCCGGCGAAGATTTAAAAGGAAGGATTAAAACGATCGTAGGCAGACACCGATTTAACTAGAAGCTAATTAATACATTCAAACGTCTTTGCACTAGCTACATGCTAAGCAAAGACGTTTTTCGTTATATAAACTTCTGCAAATCAATTTCAGCAATTGCTCCATGCGAGGAATGCGCTACAGCTGTTCCGTTCTTAATCACCAATAATTGCGGCGATTGATGCATCACCTGAAATTTATACCCTGCCTCATTTGAAACCTCCCTAAATGCATGCAAATCTAAATAGTATAAATCTGCTTGTTTCTCTGTTAGATCATAACTGCTTTTAAATAAATTGATAACCATTCTACTGATACCACAAGTAGTAGAATGTTTAAAAATAAACTGAGGCTTACTTAGCGATTTTTTTTCAATATCTTCCAATTGATCGAGTGAGTTTAAGGCAATCCACGGAATGCTTTTTTCTTCCTTCTTCTCTTTATTTCCAGTACCACCAAATAAGCCGTTAAAAACACCCATAATTTTCAAGTCTATTAATTATATTGATTAAGTCGCATCTTAGACCACTACTTACACCTGCCTAAATGTCTTATTTTTATTAAAAAAAAGTGACAAATTGTCGCACTGGCGGTATTGGTAAGATTGTTGTCTTATATCAGTCAAAAATAAACATACCTAAAAGAATATAGATATGAACTTTAATAATTTCACAATAAAATCTCAAGAAGCTGTGCAGCAAGCACAACAGCTGACTCAAGCTATGGGACATCAGCAAATTGAAAACGAACATCTTTTCAAAGCTATTTCAAGGGTAGATGAAAATGTACTTCCTTTCATACTGAAAAAACTAAATATTAACTTAGATCTACTGAATCAAATACTTGAAAAAGAATTAGAAAGTTTTCCAAAAGTGTCTGGCGCAGATATCATGTTTTCGCGCGAGACAAACAAAAGTATAACTGAAGCAAGTATTGTAGCGAAAAAAATGGAAGATGAATTTGTATCCATTGAACATTTGTTACTTGCAATTTTTAAATCAAAAAGTAAAATTGCTCAAATTCTAAAAGATCAAGGAGCAACAGAAAAAGATTTAAAAGCGGCTATTGAAGAACTCCGAAAAGGTGGAAAAGTGACTTCGCAAAGTGCTGAAGAAACCTATAACTCTTTAGATAAATATGCTAGCAACCTCAATGCCCTGGCAGATAGCGGAAAACTAGACCCTGTGATTGGAAGAGACGAAGAAATACGTCGAATTCTACAAATTCTATCGCGTAGAACAAAAAATAATCCGATTTTGGTTGGAGAACCCGGCACTGGAAAAACAGCAATCGCAGAAGGCTTAGCTCATCGGATTATACAAGGAGACGTGCCAGAAAATCTAAAGAACAAAGTCATTTATTCTTTAGATATGGGTGCTTTAATTGCTGGCGCAAAATATAAAGGTGAATTTGAAGAGCGCTTAAAATCCGTTATAAAAGAAGTAACATCTTCCGATGGTGACATTGTGCTTTTCATTGATGAGATACACACCTTAGTCGGTGCTGGAGGCGGACAAGGAGCAATGGATGCGGCAAACATTTTAAAACCGGCCTTAGCACGTGGTGAACTTAGAGCAATTGGAGCAACCACTTTAGACGAATATCAAAAATACTTTGAAAAAGACAAGGCTTTAGAGCGAAGGTTTCAAAAGGTAATTGTTAATGAGCCAGATACAGAAAGTGCGATTTCAATACTAAGAGGCATCAAAGAAAAATACGAAGCACATCACAAAGTACGCATCAAAGATGAAGCTGTAATTGCTGCAGTCGAACTTTCTCAACGCTATATCACAAACCGATTTCTACCAGATAAGGCTATTGATTTAATGGATGAGGCCGCCTCCAAACTCCGAATGGAAATCAATTCAAAACCTGAAGAACTAGATGTTTTAGATCGTAGGGTAATGCAATTAGAAATTGAGATTGAAGCTATAAAAAGAGAAGAAGACAAGGCGAAATTAAAATCACTGAATGCGGACCTTGCAAATTTAAAAGAGGAACGAAATGAAATTTTTGCAAAGTGGGAAAGTGAAAAAATAGTAGTAGACAATATCCAAAAAACAAAACAAGATATTGAAAACTACAAGCAAGAAGCAGAACGCGCTGAACGAAATGGAAATTACGGTCAAGTTGCAGAACTTAGATATGGAAAAATTAAAGACGCCCAAGAAAAATTGGAGCTTCTACAATTGGAATTACAAGCGCAACAAGATGCAGGAACACTTATAAAAGAGGAAGTAACTACCGAAGATATCGCAGAGGTTATCGCTAAATGGACTGGAATTCCAGTAACTAAAATGCTACAGAGTGAACGTGAAAAATTATTACTACTAGAAAAAGTTTTACACAAAAGAGTTGTTGGCCAAGAAGAGGCTATTACTGCCGTTTCAGATGCTATTAGACGTAGTAGAGCTGGCCTGCAAGACACTAGAAAACCTATTGGCTCTTTTCTTTTCCTAGGAACTACCGGTGTAGGTAAAACAGAACTAGCAAAAAAGCTAGCATCATATCTTTTTGATGACGAAAACGCAATGACACGAATTGATATGAGTGAGTATCAAGAAAGTCATTCTGTGAGCCGTTTAGTTGGAGCACCTCCAGGGTATGTTGGCTATGATGAAGGAGGGCAACTTACCGAAGCCGTTAGACGCCGCCCCTACTCTGTCATATTATTGGACGAGATTGAAAAAGCACACCCCGATACATTCAATGTGTTACTGCAAGTTCTTGATGAAGGAAGACTTACAGATAACAAAGGACGAGTTGCTGATTTCAAAAATGCGGTTATTATTATGACCAGTAATATTGGTAGTCATATTATTCAAGAAAATTTTGATAGTATAAAAGATATCAATACTGCCACCGAAAGAGCAAGGACAGAAGTTTTAGCCCTATTAAAAAAATCTGTTCGTCCTGAATTTTTAAACAGAATTGATGACATCATTATGTTTACGCCTTTAAGTGAGGCGCACATCACAAAAATCGTACGGCTTCAGTTAGATCAATTGAAAAAAATGGTAGCCAAACAGAACATTACCATTGATGCTACTGACGAAGCGATTAACTACCTTTCAAAAAAAGGATATGACCCTCAATATGGAGCAAGACCAATTAAAAGGGTAATTCAAAAAGAGGTATTGAATAATCTATCTAAGGAGCTATTAAGCGGCACAATCAAAGCAGATAGTATTGTTTTAATAGATTCTTTTAATGATGAATTAGTGTTTAGAAATCAAAATGAATTGGTAAAATAAAATAGTTTAGTTAATTTCAAAGCATCCTTAGGTTAGAAATACCATAGGGTGCTTTTTTTGTAAATATATATACCACACAGTATATAGTTTATTTATATTCGTATTAAATTGCTTACACCCTATGTCAACCAAAGCTGAAAGAACTACCGCTTTTATTATTGAGACAGTTGCCCCTGTTTTCAATAAACACGGCTATATCGGCACCAGCATGAGCGATCTTACCGAAGCTACAGGGCTAACAAAAGGAGCTTTATACGGTAATTTCGAAAATAAAGAAGCTTTGGCTCTTTCTGCATTTCAATACAACAGCAATAAGTTATTGGAAAAAATTGAGGAGAAATTAAGCCAAGGGAATACCGCTATGGAAAAAATATTAAAACTAACGGGCTTTTACCGTAACTATGATGCATTTACGACAGACATGGGGGGATGCCCTATTTTAAACGTAGGTGTTGATGCACAGCACAACAATTCTTTATTAAGCGCTGCAGCAAAGGAAACCATAAAAACAATCGAGGGTAAAATAGCCTTGGTCTTTGAAAATGGGGTAAATTCTGGCGAACTACGAATACCAGTAACTCCACTTCAATTTGCGAAACAACTATATACAATGATTCAAGGCGCCGTAGCGATGTCAACAATCACCAATGATAGAAAATATTTGATAAATACGGTAGCATATCTAGAACAGCTAGTTAAGAAAGAAACAAAAAAATAATTCTCATAAGTTTAAAGGCATAAAAAAGAGGCTCAATTGAGCCTCTTTTTTATGGTATTGAATAGAGATAAATTTAGTTACCTACTACCCTAAAAATCCATGTTTTGCCACTATACTCACCATTAAACTTACTATCTCTTGCTTGTCTTGCTGCGCGTATGGTATCATAACGCTCTAGGTAGGCATAATTATACTTGTTCGCACTTCTATAGAATGACTTTGGCCGCATTCCTTTATTGATAAGGTCTCTCATAAAAGCATCAAAATACTTTTTAGTGCCAAAGACATTTGCTATTAAATAATACCCCGGTTCCAAGCCTTCTTCTTTGGCCACCTCTTCATATTTTTCCCCCGCTTTTAAGGTAACTACTTCAGGTTCTACTTGCTTGACATTATCTGCGCTAGCCTCCGCCTGTGTTTCCTTCTGAGCGGTAGCTTTTTTTAACTCATTAGCCTTTTTAATAGAATCTAATTTTCTTTGCTGTTCAATTCTTTGATTCTGAGCTACGGCCGCTACCTCTTTTGTCTTCCTAAGTTGTTCTTGTTGTTTCTGTTCTTCTAAGAGCACTAAGACTTCTTTCTCATTTTTTACCGCTGCCATTTCGTCTTTACGTTGCTGTTTCTCTAAAGTCTTTTGATCAGCAGCCAACCTTCTAGACGCCTTCTTCGCTTCTTTAGTTGTGTTTTTATCAGCAAGCTGATCCTCATCTAAACCCTCTTGGTTATCTATAGGCGCCATCTTTTTTAACTCATCTTTACTAGACAACTGCTGTGCTTTTTCCAGCTCCTCTTGTATTTGCTCGTTTGTAAGTTTAGCCTCTGTTAAAACGACTTCTTTCTTATTTTCCTCGAGAATACCACTGGCTACCAACGGTCTCCTTTGTTCAGGTTTTCCTAGAAAATAGGAAGCAACTAGTTCAAAGGATGGATCCTTAGAATTCAACGAAGCAGCTGTTCCTAATTCTACCAAAGCGCCTAAAGAGAAGCGATTGAAAAAAGTTCCACCAGCACCAACAGAAATTCCATAAAAATTATTGTAACCCGATTGCAACCAAAATTTCTGAGTGCTAAAAAGAACATTGAGACCTATTTGATTTGCCTGCTCTGGAATGGTTCGCAAATAGATAGAAGGGCGTACATATGCCGTTGAATCGGATGCCTTTACCGGAAAGTCATACGATGCCATACCCATAAAGCTCTTATCTGAAGCAGCTGTATTAGCCGCATTATCTGTAAAATTATAATCAAATAAATTTTCTGAAGCCAAACTCAATGAAAAATTCTCAACCTGTAAATTGAAACCAGGCGCTACCTGGAGTATAAAGTCATCTGTTGGTATTGACTGTGGAATTCCTAAAATCGGTGTAATCGGAAAACGGGTATCAGCTAGTTGTTGCTTAAACCCAAAAATATTAGCGCCAAAAGAAAGCTTAATAAGACGATTAAACTCAATTTGATATGCATAATTCAATGCAGCACCTGTATTGAAGTAGATTCCCGTATTATGCTGAAAAAAACCGATACTCGCTACAGAATTTTCATTCAAACTTCGAGAGTAGTTTAAAAATAAGGTCGTGGGATCAGCATCGATATTTTGCCATTGCCATCTCGTCCAGAAAGATAAAGACTGTGGGTTATTTCTATCGAGTGAAAAAGTAGGGTTAAATAAGCTAGAATTGTATTGTGTAAGGGCATGCTGTCTCAAATCAGCTGGAAGCGAGACTTCTTGTGCTTGACCAATGAAAGAAAGTAAAAAAAGAGTTACTACTGCAACTTGTTTAAACATATACAAAAAAACAAAAAACCGATAGTTCTACATACTATTTTTCGGTAATTTTAGTTAAAATAAAAGAAAAGTTTTCAACAATTTCGACTAACTAACTATGAGGCAACTAAAAGTAGTACTGATTTCATTTTTCATATTAAGCATTTTAGGGTGCAAAGAAGATTCGCAAGCAGCAGCTGAGAACACTTTAGATGCTGGAGTTTCTACCTTCTATTTTATCCGTCATGCCGAAAAAGATAGAAGCGATTCAGAAAACTCTGATCCAGAATTAACCCAGAAAGGCCTAGGTAGAGCAATGCATTGGGCGGAAATTTTAAGAGATGTTGAACTTGATGCCATTTACAGTACAGACTACAGCAGAACCTCAATGACGGCAGCTCCAACATCCATTAAACAAGACATCGATGTAGAATATTACGACGCTAGAATTATTGATATTGAACAGTTTAAGACTGACAATCGAAACCAGACCGTTTTAGTTGTAGGGCATAGCAATACAACTCCAGATTTTGTCAACGGTATTATTGGTGAAGAAAAGTATGCTGCGATGTCAGACGACGACAACGGTAGCCTGTTTGTTGTTCAAATAGCAAACGGCGCTGTTACTTCGCAACGATTACACATCAGTTGTAATTGTCCAGACTAACTTTTAGGTCCGTTAGTTCAATTTTAGATACTAATTTTAAACCATCATTATTGAACAAACTATCAACTTCTAAAACGGAAGCATTCTCGTCTTTAGGTTTCATATTGTTATAATCTACAAAGCGAATTCCGTTTATGTATCTTTCATTATAGGCTTCCCGAAATCGCATTCCCCCGCCATTTACATGAAAATCATAGGCTAGGTAATCAGGTTTAAAAGTGCTTTTATTAAAAAAGTACACATAGGTATCATCAAAATCATCACCACCGCCTTCTTGATTAAAAGTAACTTTCACTTTGTAATACGGCTTCCCTTTGATATCAGTTTCACCTAGCAACTCTTTATGCACTGCGGGGTCATTCAAACCGTAAGGTAATTTTGAAAAGTAATGCACTGAATTAACTGAGTTTCCATAGGTCGTAGCTAGTGTATCGTGAAGAGAAACTAAACTATCATTATTGAACCTTTGAAACCCCTCAGATGAAAGCACATCTATTAAATTAATAGTATCATTCTTTTGTATTCTTTTAAAGGTTTTTCGCTTTCCTTTCATTTCAGAAATATAATCTCTTCCACGAAAATTAAAGCTAATTGTACTTTTCTCATGCAATGCAACACCACCGCTAACCAAAATACTCTTATCGACGATCTCTTGAACTGACAAGCCCTTTTTTACTTCGTTTTTGCAAGAGAAGGCTATTATTGCTAGTAAAATGAATACTACGTTTTTCATGAATAAATTATTTTATGTAATCCTTGAGAAGGAAAAATCATTATCTATCAGTACGCAAAAATGCATTAATCTTACGGAAGATAGCAGTCAAACTCCTATTTTTGTGCTATGGTTCAGAAAAACATCAATATTAAAAACAAAAAAGCCCGCTTTGAGTATGAACTACTTGACAAGTTTATGGCAGGAATAGTTTTAGGTGGCACTGAAATCAAATCCATTCGCGAAGGCAAGGCCTCCATCTCAGAAAGCTTTTGTGAGTTCAATGATCGCGGAGAATTATTTATTATAAATATGCAAATCGATGAATATTCTCATGGTTCACATTACAACCATTTACCAAAGGCAGAACGTAAATTATTACTAAATAAACAAGAACTAAAAAAACTGAATAAAGAGGTAAACAATTCGGGACTCACTATTATACCATTAAACCTATTTTTAAATGAAAGAGGTTTGGCTAAAATTAATATTGCATTGGCAAAGGGTAAAAAACTTTATGATAAGCGAGAAGTTATGAAAGACCGCGATAACAAACGAGATTTAGCCCGTGTCAAAAAAGGTTTTAATAATTAGGTTTAATTCTTATTCTCCAATAAAGGCACAAAACGAAAAGAACCAAATTCTTTCTTTTCAAATTCAGTAGCTGATTTGCGTATAAAAAGCGTCATCACCTGTTCATCTACTCCAACAGGTATAACTAACCTACCTCCAATTTTCAATTGAGCCATCAAAGGCTTAGGTACTTCTGGCGCACCAGCAGTAACTATAATACCATCAAAGGGTGCTTCTTCTGGAAAACCTTTATAGCCATCACCAAAGATTGCTTTCTTTGGGCGATACCCTAACTTTTTAAAAAATATACTGGTCTTTTTAAAGAGCTCAAGCTGTCTTTCTATAGAGTAAACCTTTGCTTTCAAAAGCAAAAGAACTGCCGTTTGATATCCACTACCAGTTCCTATTTCGAGAATTTTATGATTCTCCTGTAAATCTAGCAACTCTGTTTGAAAGGCTACGGTATACGGCTGAGAAATTGTTTGGTCAGCCCCTATCGGAAAAGCCTTATCTTGATAGGCATGAGCTTCAAAACTACTATCCATAAATAAATGTCTTGGAATAGTTCGTATGGCATTCAATACTTTGGTGCTCTTTATGCCCTTAGCCATAAGCACTTCAGCCAATTTATTGCGCATGCCGCGATGTTTGAGGGTATCTTGCAAGAGTATGGTTTTGGTCTTTCGAAACCTTAAACGTTTAAAGTTTCTTGATTCGCATACAAAGTTACATAGTTTTCTAAAATTAGAACCCGAAACTTTTAAACTTCTAAACTCATAAACTTCTAAACTATGTTTATTTTTGAGTAAAATTAAACCTATGCTCAAAGTTGGTGTTTTGGGAGCTGGACATTTAGGAAAAATCCATCTGCGTCTTCTCAATGAATCTAAAAAATATGAACTGATCGGTTTTTACGACCCTGATGCTATAAATGCTAAAAAAGTATCTGAAGAATTTGGGTATCCTTATTTTGAAAACATCAACACCCTTATTGCTGCTGCAGACGTAATTGATATTGTAACTCCTACCCTTTCACACTTTGATTGTGCCAAAAAGGCCATAGAAAAAGGAAAACATATTTTTATAGAAAAACCAATTACCAATACTTTAGAGGAAGCAGAAAAATTGCTCTCTCTAGAATCAGAATATAATGTAAAAGGTCAAGTGGGTCATGTAGAGCGTTTTAATCCTGCATTTACTGCAGTTAAAGATCAAATCGAAAACCCGATGTTTATAGAGACGCACCGGTTGGCAGAATTTAATCCTCGCGGTACAGATGTTCCGGTAGTTCTAGATTTAATGATTCACGATATTGATGCCATTTTGAGCGTTGTGAATTCTGAAGTAAAAACTATTAATGCAAGCGGAGTTTCTGTAATTAGTAATTCTCCTGATATTGCAAATGCAAGGATTGAATTTGAAAGTGGTTGTGTCGCTAACTTGACCGCTAGTCGAATATCCTTGAAAAATATGCGCAAATCGCGATTCTTTCAAAAAGATGCCTACATCTCTGTTGATTTCTTGGAGAAAAAGGTAGAGGTTGTAAAAATGAAAGATGCTCCAGAAAAAGCTGGGGACTTTGATATGATTTTACAAAATGCTGAAGGTGTTAAAAAACAAATCTATTTTGAGAATCCTGCTATAGAAACAAATAATGCCATTGCCGATGAACTGGAAACTTTTGCTGATGCAATTATAAATAATACAACTCCAGTGGTTACATTAAAACAAGGTACTCAAGCTTTAAAAGTAGCCTTGCAGATTATTGATTGTTTTAAATAAGAGGTCAAACTGAGCGCAATAGAAGGTTTAGAAAATTAACAGGTAACCCCCCAGTAGTAGTAACAAGAATAGCCATATAGGTTTCTCTACTTAATGTAATGGTCCTTAAATAAATTTTGAATGAAAAATATAGCAGTTATAGGCGCAGGAACTATGGGCAATGGAATAGCTCATGTTTTCGCCCAAAACGGATATCAAGTGAACTTGATTGATATCTCACAAGTCTCATTAGACAGAGGAATGGCAACTATAGGTAAAAATTTAGACCGTATGGTAGTCAAAGAAAAGATTTCAGCGCGTGCTAAAGAAACAACATTAAATAACATAAACACGTTCATTTCTGTTGCTAAAGGCGTTGCTGGTATTGATTTAGTAGTTGAAGCCGCTACCGAAAATCTTGAACTTAAATTAAAAATATTTAAAGAGCTAGATGAACTTTGTGCTGATAAAACAATTTTAGCGACAAATACATCTTCCATTTCGATCACACAAATTGCAGCAGTAACTAGCAGACCAGAAAAGGTTATTGGCATGCACTTTATGAACCCTGTTCCGATTATGAAGTTGGTTGAAATCATCAGAGGATATAGCACTTCTGACGAAACCACAAAAATTATAATGACCCTTTCCAAAGCATTAGGTAAAACACCAACTGAGGTAAATGATTACCCTGGTTTTGTAGCAAATCGAATACTAATGCCAATGATAAATGAGGCTATTGAAACTTTATTTACCGGTGTTGCAGGAGTTCAAGAAATTGACACCGTTATGAAATTAGGAATGGCGCATCCGATGGGGCCATTACAATTGGCTGACTTTATAGGTCTAGACGTATGTCTATCAATTTTAAATGTGATGCACGATGGGTTTAAAAATCCAAAATACGCACCTTGCCCACTTCTTGTGAATATGGTGATGGCTGAAAAATTAGGAATAAAATCAGGAGAAGGGTTTTATGATTATTCACAGTCAAGGAAAGCAGAAACTGTTGCTAAACAATTCAGCTAAATGGCAATTATAAAACCATTTAAAGCCATACGACCAGCTACTGACATAGTTAGTTTAGTGGCCTCTCGTTCGTATCAACAGTATTCGAAAAGAGAATTAAATTCAGTACTTGACTTTAATCCATTCTCCTTTTTACATATTATAAATCCGGGATATAAATACGCCAAAAGCGTCTCTGGACAGGAGCGTTTTAAGTTAGTTCATAACCGGTACCTTGAATTTTTAGAGGATGCAGTTTTTCTAAAAGACACAGAAAATTCATTTTACCTCTATCAGATGCAAAAGGGAAACACAACCTTTACGGGGCTTTTCTGCGGCACAAGTGTTCAAGAATATCGCGATGATCAAATAAAGAAACACGAAAATACTTTACAACGTAGAGAGAAACTTTTTGCCAACTATTTAGAAACGGTAAAGTTCAATGCAGAGCCGGTTTTAATGACCTATGCTGATAATGAAGCCATCGCCTCCATTTTAAAAAAGGAAATGCTCGCCAAGGCTGAGTATCATTTTACCACCAGAGATAAAATAACTCATCGTTTATGGCCTATTTCTGATGCTAAAACGATTCGTAACATTCAAAAATCGTTTCAAGAAGTCGATTCACTATACATTGCTGATGGTCATCATAGAAGTGCCTCCTCTAATTTATTGGCGGAGAATGCCGAAAAGAAAAACCCACAACATACAGGAAAAGAGCCCTATAACTATTTTATGAGCTATTTACTTCCCGAATCTGAAATACGCATTTATGAGTTCAATCGAATGGTAAAAGATTTGAACGGACTTCGTAAAGAAGAATTTTTAATACGTTTAGATGAATTTTATCGCATTGAAAACCAAGGAAATATAGACTACAGACCCACTAAAAAACATCATTTTAGCATGTATTTAGATGGTGAATTTTATTCCTTGTACCTCCGTAAAAAAGTATACCAGTTCACTGATGTTTTAAGTGAATTGGATACCCAAATACTTTTTAAAACCATCTTAGAACCGATTTTAGGAATTTATGACTTGCGAAAAAACAAACGCATTCAGTATGGCTCTGGTAAACACAACGTCATCAAAATGAAAGATGAAATAGATAAAGGTAAATATGCTGTTGGATTTAGCCTGGTGCCCATAACGATTTCTGAGATTAAAGCTATTGCAGATGCGGGCTTAGTAATGCCCCCAAAGAGCACCTATATCGAACCAAAATTACGTAGTGGCTTGGCAATTTATGAATTGTAGCCAACTGGTTTTAATATAATTAAATAGATTTATGTCTATCAAGGAAAAATTAAAAGAAATAAAAACATCGCTTCCTTCAGAAGTGACACTTGTTGCGGTATCTAAGACAAAACCTGTCTCCGATTTACTGGAAGCATATGAGATAGGACAAAGAATTTTTGGTGAGAATAAAATTCAAGAGATGACTCAGAAATGGGAAGTTATGCCGAAAGATATTCAATGGCATATGATTGGTCATGTACAGCGCAACAAAGTCAAGTATATGGCTGAATTTGTTTCTCTGATTCACGGCGTTGATTCTTTCAAATTACTCAAGGAAATCGACAAACAAGCTAAAAAACACAATCGTGTTATCGATTGTTTATTACAAATACATATCGCAGAAGAGGATACCAAATTTGGATTAGATAAAAACGAACTTCATACCATGATTGCCTCCGATGAGTTTCAACAATTAGAGAACATTAGCGTGGTCGGACTTATGGGAATGGCTACTTTTACAACTAATCAAGAGCAAATTCGAAGGGAGTTTAAACAGTTAAAAACTCTTTACAATTCGCTTGAAGAAAAAATAGAAACCCTTAGTATTCTCTCGACAGGCATGAGCGGTGATTATCAAATAGCTATCGAAGAAGGTAGTAATATGGTACGCATTGGAAGTAGTATCTTTGGAGCTAGAAATATACACTAGTAGAATTGCAAAATAGCGTCTGTTCTATAAAACACCTTACATGTACGTCGTACTAGATATTGAAACTACCGGAGGAAAATATAATGAGGAAGGCATCACTGAAATTGCAATCCATAAATACGATGGCCACGAGGTTGTAGACAAATTCATCTCTTTAGTTAATCCTGAGAAAGACATCCAACCTTTTGTTGTCAAGCTCACCGGCATCAACAATAAAATGCTACAAACAGCTCCTAAATTTCACGAAGTTGCCAAGCGCATTGTAGAAATAACTGAGGGCGCTGTAATCATTGCTCATAATGCACAATTCGATTACCGTATCTTAAGAACAGAGTTTAGAAGGTTAGGCTATAATTTTGAAAGAAAAACACTTTGCACAGTTGAATTATCTCAAAAATTATTACCCGATGCGGAGTCGTATAGTTTAGGTAAATTGGTGCGTTCATTAGGCATTGCCGTAAGTGATAGACACCGAGCCAATGGTGATGCACTAGCCACTTTAAAGTTATTTAAATTATTGTTAGCCAAAGATCTAGATAAGTCAATTATCAAGACTGTAGTTCGAGCTGAAACTCTGGGAGAGCTATCTATTCGTCAATTAGATATTGTTGACACCCTACCGTCAGAGACCGGAGTTTATTACATGCATAATAAAGACGGGGAAATTATTTTGCTAGGAAAAAGTAATAATATTAAAAAAAGGGTAAATCAACATTTTACCAAAAGTGGAGATAAAGCTCGCAAACTTCAAAAAGAAACCAAAAAAGTCACCTTTGAAAAAACAGGGAGCGAATTAGTAGCGCTCTTAAAAGAGAATGAAGAATTAAAACGAAATACCCCAAAATTTAATCAAAAGGTAAAACCAAAACTATTTTCTCACGGCCTGTATCAAAGCGCTTCGGAAGATGGCTATGTGCAGTTATATACCGCCGCAGTAAATGCAAAAGGAAGTGCTGGTTTAGTTACTACTTGTACGAGCAATGCCAGTGCTAAAAATTTGCTTTTTAAAGTCTCCAAAGACTTTAATTTATGTGATAAGTTGAACGGACTTTCTAATGCTAAAACCAATTGCTCCAAATACGACGAAGGCAATTGTAATGGAGCCTGTATTCAAAAAGAAGATGTTGAGGTATATAATCAAAGAACGTTCGAAGCTTTAAAGACCGTCTCTTTACCATATAAAAACTGTATTATTGTGGATAAGGGTCGCGAAGTGGGTGAGTATAGCGCTATTTTGATTCAAAATGGAGAATTTAAAGGCATGGGCTTTTACGATTTAAATCATCAAATAAATAATATTCATATCTTAGAATCAATAATTACCCCTATGAAAAGTAATGCGAACACCATTCATATCATAGAATCATATCTAAGAAAACGACGCGTCAGGAAGATTATAGAACTTTAAATTAAGAACGTTGAAAAGGGAAAAATCAAAACAAGGCTTTAAGAGCAAACTTCATGAGATGATCTATGAAGCCGATACACCTTTGGGTAAATGGTTTGATATTGTACTTTTTATTTTAATTATTGTAAGCGTTATTCTCGTAATGCTAGAGAGTGTTAAAGATATTGACGCGAAGTATCATAGCATATTACTCATATTAGAATGGGTCATTACCATTTTCTTTACCATAGAATATATTGCAAGAGTAATCAGTATAAAAAAACCTTTTAAATATATTTTCAGCTTTTATGGTATCATTGATTTTGTTTCTACAATTCCGCTTTATATTTCATACATATTTGCAGGCTCTCAAGTTTTATTAGCTGTTCGTGCACTTCGCTTATTACGTATTTTTAGAATTTTAAAGCTAGTTCAGTTTCTTGGTGAGGCCTCTCAACTCAGCAAGGCACTTAAAGCGAGTCGAGCAAAAATCGCTGTTTTTATTTATGTAGTTCTCATATTGTCTGTAATCATGGGAACTGTTATGTATCTAATTGAAGATGACAGCGCAGGTTTTACAAGTATTCCGAGAAGTATTTACTGGGCTATTGTCACTCTTACAACTGTCGGCTACGGTGATATCGCTCCGCAAACCAGTCTGGGCCAGTTAATCGCTACTATCGTAATGATCATGGGTTATGGCATAATTGCAGTACCTACTGGAATAGTAACAGCGGAATTCGCAAGACATGGCTCAAAAGAAGACGAGATACATCTAAACACACAATCTTGTCCCTCTTGCTCTTTAGAAGGTCATCGTGACGACGCATCGCACTGTTTTAATTGTGGAGGCGAATTGTGATAAAAAAAACACTTATTTCAGTTGTTGGGCCAACGGCCATAGGAAAAACAAAATTAGCTATTGCCTTAGCGCAGCATTTTAAAACAGACATTATTTCGGCAGATTCTCGTCAGTTCTATAAAGAAATGCGAATCGGAACCGCCGTACCTACAGATGAAGAACTTCAAAGCGCCAAACATCATTTCATACAACATAAAAGTATTCAAGAATCATATTCCGTAGGAGACTTCGAAAAGGAAGCTTTACTGCTACTGAGAACTCTTTTTCAAAAAACAAATGTGGTCGTTCTCGTTGGTGGTAGTGGGTTATATGTAGATGCGGTTACGACAGGCTTAGACTATTTTCCTAAAATAAACCCAGAAATACGTTTACGCTTGAATGCCGAATTGCAAGAGCATGGCTTAATTCGTTTACAAGAGCAACTTAAAACCTTAGATGCATCTTACTACGAACAAGTAGATTTAGAAAATCCACATCGCTTGATTCGTGCCCTGGAAGTTTGTATCGGTTCTGGAAAACCCTACTCCTCTTTTATTCGTAAAGTAAAACCAAAAAGACCATTTGATATTTGCAGTGTCGGAATTACTGCAGATAGAGAAATTATATACGACCGCATCAATCGCAGAGTAGACCTAATGCTAGCAGGTGGACTTCTAGAAGAAACCAAATCTCTTTATCATCACAAAGAACTCAACGCCTTACAAACCGTAGGTTATAAAGAAATGTTTAAACATTTTGATGGAGCATGGGAACTAGATTTTGCCCTATCTGAAGTCAAAAAAAACACGCGTAGATTTGCAAAACGCCAATTGACTTGGTTTAAAAAAAATGAGAATACCCTTTGGGTTGATTTTGAAACTAAAGCCGCTGAGGTTATTGATAAAGTAGAAAAGCACATTCATTCAATGCATACAACTCCTATTATTTGTGTTATGGGAGTTTCTGGTTGCGGAAAGAGCACCATAGGAAAACGCTTAGCAAAAGAATTTGATATTCCCTTCTTTGATGGAGACGATTACCATTCCGAAGCTAATGTAAAAAAAATGGCAGCGGGCATTCCTTTAAACGATCAAGACCGAAAGGCCTGGCTTGAGCGCTTGAATGCTTTGCTCGTAGCGCATAAAAATAAAGGTCTAATTATCGCATGTTCTGCCCTAAAAAAAAGGTACAGAGAAATTTTAAGTCAAAAAATAACCAATCAATTGGAGTTCGTGTATTTGGAAGGCACTTTCGAAGAAATATCTGAAAGGTTACAGCAAAGAAAAGATCACTTTATGCCCGCAGGCTTACTACAATCACAATTTGATACGCTTGAAGCACCCACAAAGGCAATCACGATTTCTATTCTAAAGACCCCCTTAGAGATAACTTCAAAAATTGTCGCACTATATAAAACAAAAAAGCCTTGATTTAGGACCAAGGCTTTTTAGTTTGTAAACGCAATGTTACGATTCAGTCTTTACAACAAGCCTAAATCCTTCACCGTGAATATTCAAAATTTCAACAGTATCATCAACTTTTAGATACTTTCTTAGTTTAGCGATATATACATCCATACTTCTTGAAGTAAAGTAGTTATCATCTCTCCATATCTTTGTAAGCGCTAATTCTCTTGGCATCAAATCATTTTCATGCAGTGCTAATAGACGTAACAACTCATTCTCTTTCGGTGACAGCTTGATAGAATCCGTTTCTTTATATTTTAAAAACCGAAGTTTTGAGTTCAAATGAAAACCACCAATCTGGAATTCAAATTTTCTACTATCTGCTAAAGTGTTTGAAGCTTTTCTTTGTAGGATCGCCCTTAACTTCATCAACAACACCTCTGAATCAAAAGGCTTGTTTAAATAATCATCTGCGCCAGCCTTATAGCCTTTTAATACATCTTCTTTCATGGTCTTAGCAGTAAGGAATACAATGGGAACATTTTCGTTCTTCTCACGTATCTCTTTGGCCAAGGTAAATCCATCCTTATAAGGCATCATCACATCTAGAATACAAATATCATAATTATCCTTCTTGAATTTTTCAAAGCCTTCCATTCCATTTTTTGCCAAAACAACGTCAAAATCGTTCATTGACAAATAATCCTTCAGTACGATACCAAAGTTTGGGTCATCCTCCACTAAAAGAATTTTCTTGTTTATCGCTTCCATAAAATTTAAATTAAAGGCAGTTTAATATAAAAAGTGCTTCCTGTTCCTTTTTCACTTTCTGCATAAACCTCACCTTGATGATCGTCTATTATTTTTTTCACATAAGAGAGCCCTAATCCGTGCCCTTTTACATTATGTATATTACCCGTGTGTTCACGGTAAAATTTCTCAAAAACTTTCTTCAGCACCGCCTTACTCATTCCTGCTCCTTGGTCTTGTACTTTTATAATGATATTGTTTTTCACTAACTCGGTATACAAATCGATTTTAGGCGGTTCTACTGAATACTTGACCGCGTTATCCAATACATTTACAATCACATTCGTGAAATGCATCTCATTTGCCAAAACCTCACTTCTACTAGCATCTAAATGAGTCTCTATATATCCACCGCGGTCAGCAACGATAAGCTCTACATGAGCAATTGCATCTTGTATTATGTCGTGAACATCTACCCTATCCTTACTAATATCTAACTGATTCCTTTCAAGTTTCGAAATACGCAACACATTTTCAACTTGGGCGTGCATTCGCTTATTTTCATCTCGAATCATTTGTAAATAACGCATCACCTTTTCTTTGTCATCAATTACCTTAGGGTTTTTAATCGCCTCCACCGCCAAGTTTATAGTTGCAATCGGGGTTTTAAACTCATGCGTCATGTTATTGATAAAATCAGATTTAATTTCAGAAATCTGTTTTTGTCGAATCAATTGATAAATCGCTCCAGAATAAGACGCTACAATTACCAATGTGAATAAGAGCGATAAAACTGCCAAGCCAAGAATTGAACTAATCAAAAATTTCTTTTTCTCTGGAAAAGAAATCAAAAGAGAAAAGTTAGAACCGCCTTCGCTATCCACAAAAATTGGGGCTTTATAAAAAGTTTTTTCTTTATACTTAAACCCTTTAGATTTTACTTTTGTTGGTAAACCATTGCTATAAACTCCGTATTCATACTCTGTATCAATACTTCTATTTTTAAGCTCCCGATTCAATAAAAGCTCTATTTCTTGTTTAGAAACCCGCTGATGAATAGGAACCTTCTTAGCAAATTCACTAAAAATATCTTCATATTGTGCTTTTTCTATTGCGCTTAAGCCTCCTATTTTATTGAATTTTTGAATTGGAGTCAAACGGTATTCCTTACCATCTAAACCAAACTCTTCTTTCAAAACCGTAGTGGTACGCTTGCTAGTATAACTCTTAATAGTAGTTGTATCACTACCGCCAGTGTCAAAGAACGTGTAGGGAATGTTGTAATCTTCTTCTAAGATACCATGCTCATATACTCGTAGCTCATTAGAATCAAAGTCACGATACCCAAACATGATGTTCGTGTAATTGGCGTCTTTCAATTCGCCAATGCTATCTTTTTGATTCAAATAGCGATCAGAATAATCCTTCTGCTCCCTTCCTTCTATCTTATCAGTAACCTTATTTAAAACCTCAGTAACTGCATTGGAAAATTGCTCTTCTTTGTCTTCAACAGACTTTTTTATCCAATAAAATTGAACGAAAATTATTCCAATAAGTGAGAGACTCATTAAGATTACCAAAAGAACAAACAATCTTTTATTCATCTTTGCGCTAATTTAAAGATTATACCTCTATCAAATTAAGTCTTTAACCAAACCTTAACAGAAATGTTAAAAAAATCGAGACTACTGACTAAAACCTAATAGTGTCGTATGTACTTTTTTTACTTTTTTTTGAGTTTCTAACAACTCAGTGTTATCGATAACATAATGGGCTAATGGTATTTTTTCACGGTCTTCTAATTGGTTTCTCAGGCGATTTTTAATTTGTTGTTCAGAAATGCCATCACGCCGCGCGACCCTTTGTATTCTATAGGCCTTCGGAGCAACTACCAAAATTATTTTATCATAAAAATCTTGTGAATTATTTTCAAAAACCAAAGCAGTTTCCTGAATTACATAAGGCGCATCTTGCCTATTTTTCCATTTCAAAAAATGATTTCGAACCGCTGGATGCACAATTGAATTTAACTTTTGAAGTAATTTTTCATTAGTGAAAATTCTATCAGAAATGTGTGTTTTGTTTAACTTTTTGCCCTTATATGCATCTTCGCCAAGAAGTTCAATTATGGCTTTTTTTACCTTTTTTGAATTCTTCATTAATTTACGCGCCTCTTTATCAGAGTTATAAACCGGCACACCCAATTCTTTAAAAAAACCGGCCACGGTTGTTTTACCACTACCTATTCCTCCAGTTAATCCAACAATCATTATTCTCGTTTTAATATATATTCTACTTGGGTTTCTTCTAGGGAAGCACTTGCTAATTCTTCAGGTTTTTTACGAAGGTTTAATACTAATTTTTTAGATTTATTACTCTTTGCGTTAGCAAAATCCGCAACAACTTCAAAATCAGAATCCTTTAAGCTCTTGAGTGTATTTAAAGTTCCCTTACATAAAATATGCACCTCGTCAGGAAACATTTTTATAGCGGTACCATTCGGAAGATTCAACACTTTTATCGTAACAGACATCATTTTCTCTGAAAATCGAGATACTTTTCCAGCTACCGTAACCGATGTTTCAGAGAACGATGTATAGCGCAATCCATCCGGAACTATAATTGTCGATTTACGGGAAAAATTAGAAGTCAAATCAACTAAATCAATTCTCTTCGACTTAACACTGGTAATTGTATCTACCTCATTTCTTGGTCCTTTCACCACCACTATTGAAGGTGTGATTTGCAACTTTCCGTCGAGTAGGTAATTCTGAGCTAAATTTAATTGCAATTGAGGTTTTACAGGAACCTCTTTTGAAATCACTTCCTGAAAATCAAAAAATAAAGTATCTGTATCGATCGCAACCAAGCGCATTGAACTGGGTAGTTGTTTTTCAATCTGAGTCTTATACTTCTGATGTGATAAATAATACTGACGCCCTTTTTTCGCAACGGCCGATAAATCGATAGCAACGGCCTTCTTTTTAAAGTTAAATCCTAAAAATTGAAAACCTACCGCTTCTAATTTCACATCAATCTTATCTTGCGAAGAACTTACAAGCAAAAGGTCTTCACTTGAATTCATAAAATTTAAACTCAAGGTAGTTGCGCTGATGTAAGGTTCAGATAGTTTACTTAAGAACCATGCTGAAGTTGAACAAAATAAAAAAACTAAAAAGACCTTTACTTTGCGCTTTTTTAAACTGTTTTTTATTTTTTGTATCACAAGTAGGTATTTTAAAAGAATAAGTTCGGAAAAACTTCTTGGACTTTCTTATTTGTGAAGTTAAGAAGAACTGTTGATTTTAAAAAGCCTAAGCCATACCCCACAAATTGAATCTGCACGGCCAGAACGGCCCATAAAGCAATAGCGATGCTTTTTGTCTTGAATATCGCATCGATAAAAACTAGCAGAAAATAGACTGCATACAGCATTAATGGAGTCGAAATACCTAGTACTGCCAATACCACCGCAGCAATAAAACCAATACAAAACAAGCTAGGAAACCAATAGGTGACCTTGGCTGTATTTGGATGCCACTTGTTCAAAATAGGTCGTACCATTCCGAATTTATTGACCTGCGTATAAAATTTACTCCAGTCAATACGTCGTTTGTGATAGACAAAGGCATCTACAATTAGTCGCGTTTCATAGCCTTTTCCCCAAAGCCGAAAGGTTAAATCAGGATCTTCGCCCGGGTGAATATTCCCAAAACCTTGAGTAGCTTCGAAAGCTTCTTTTGAAATACCCATATTAAAACTTCTAGGCTGAAATTTATTTATTGAATTTTTTCCTCCCCGTATTCCTCCCGTACTTAAAACAGAAGTCATAGCATAGTTTATAGCTTTCTGTACCAAACTGAAAGATTCATGAGCATTATCGGGCCCACCAAAACAATGCACGTAATGTTCTTGTAAAGCTTGGTTCGTAATTTCTAGATATTCTGGCGGAAGAATGCAGTCAGAATCCAAAATAATAAAATAAGAACCACGTGCTTTTCGCATTCCGTAATTCCGAGAATCTCCAGGACCCGTATTGTCTTTCTGGTAATACGAAATAGCTAATTCGTTTTGGAAAAGGCGTATAATTTCCTCCGACGATTCAGTGGAACCATCTTCTATAATAACAATTTCAAAAGAATCTTTATAGCTTTGTTGCTGCAGACTATCGAGCAGCTCTTTAATCTCATTAGGCCTATTATAAACAGGAATAATAAAAGAAAAAGATAGTTTCATTTGTTTGAATTTGTACAATTCATAGCGGAAATTGCTTTTAGCAGACTATTCTTCTGAAAAGCGTTCGATAACTTCTTGACTTACACCTGTATTTGAAAAACCTCCATCATGAAATAAATTCTGCATCGTCACTTTTCGAGTCAAATCTGAAAACAAGGAAACTGTATAATCAGCACAGTCTTCAGCCGAGGCATTTCCTAGCGGTGACATCTTCTCAGCATAATTTATAAAAGCGTCAAAACCTTTTACTCCCGTTCCTGCCGTTGTGGCGGTCGGAGATTGTGAAATGGTATTGACTCGTACTTTCTTTTCCTTTCCGAAGAAGTAACCGAAACTACGTGCTACAGATTCTAAGTATGCCTTGTTATCAGCCATATCATTGTAATCAGGAAATGTTCGCTGTGAAGCCATATAAGTCAAGGCTACAATACTTCCCCATTCATTCATTGCATCTGCCTTGTAAAGGTTTTGCATTACTCTGTGAAACGAAAGGGCAGAAATATCCCAACCTTTAGCCGTGAAACTATAATTTTCATCTGTATAATGTCTTGCTTTTCTGACATTGATTGACATACCTATAGCGTGTAAAACAAAATCCAATTTACCACCGAGAATTTCAACCGACTCACGCACCAAGTTCTCTACATCTTCCTGACTCGTTACATCTGCCGGAATGATCTTAGAACCTGTCTGTTCAGCCAAAACTTTAATTTGCCCCATTCGCATAGCAACTGGAGCATTTGTCAATACAAAAGTTCCACCTTCAGCATGCACTCGTTCTGCAGTTTTCCATGCAATGGAATTCTCATCTAAAGCGCCAAAAATGATTCCTTTTTTTCCCTTTAATAAATTGTAAGACATGTATTCTCGTTTTCTGTAGTTTCTTAAAGAATTCAAAGATATTTAAAAAGTGGCAGTATGCAGTCGCAGTATACAGAAAGATAAAATTGACTAGATCTGCGCCAAAGAGTTCTTGCTATTTACTCGTAAAGAACCACTGTTCATGCTACCAAAAATCTAAGGTTAAACACTAATTCAATAACTGTCTTGCGTGGGCTATTGCAGAATCGGAAATAGCACTACCACCAAGCATCTCAGCCAACTCCACTACTCTTTCTTCTGTAGATAGTTTTTTCATTCTGGTTTGCGTAATCTCACCTTCATCTGTTTTAAAGACTTTAAAATGCTCACCTCCTTTTGCCGCAACTTGTGGTAAGTGTGTGATGGAAAACACTTGCATGGTTTTACTCATTGCTGACATAATATCTCCCATTTTACTTGATATTTCACCTGAGACCCCTGTATCAATTTCATCAAACATCATCGTAGGCAAATGTTCGTACTTCGCTAAGATTGCTTTTATAGCCAGCATAATTCTTGAAAGCTCTCCGCCTGAGGCTACTTTCTTTAACTCGCCAAAACTACTCCCTTTATTAGCTGAAAATAAGAAGCTAAGCTCGTCATTGCCATTTGATTTAAAATTGGCTGAGGTATGCAATTCTATTTGAAATGATGCATTTGGCATTCCCAATGTTTCAAGACTGCGCTCCAATTGTTTTTTCAGACTTGCTATAACCGAATTTCTTCTCTTTGTAAGCGTTTTGGCTATTTCACTTAGCGCCCCGTTCGTAAGCCTTAGTTCTTGTTGTAACTTCTCAATATTTGACTCTAAGTTTTCAGTAACACCAACCTTCTCTGAAAGCTCTTCTTTCATCTTCAACAACTCTTCAATATCAAGAGCTCCATGCTTTTTTTGTAAGTTAAATAGGATTTGTAGTTTCCCGCTTACTTCCTCTAACAATTGTGGGTTCACCTCTATACCCTCTTGAAACATTTGTACCTCATTTGCAATATCGTCTACCTCAAGAAAAACAGATTGTATGCGTTCATTTAATCCAGAATACTGACTTCCAAATCCTGATAATTTATTTGACACTTGCTTTAATTCACTCAATAAACTGACTACACCTACTTGTTCATCACTTAGCAATTGTCCACTTCTTGACAACTGCTCCATGATGCCTTCTACATTATTCAACTGCTCGTGTTGTTCCTCTAGCTCTTGCTGCATGCCGACTTTCAGTGAAGCCTCTTCTAACTCTTTTAGCAAGAAGTTATTATACTCATACTCCTTATCTGCATTTTTCTGAAAATCAACCAGTTGCTCTAGCTCTTTTAAAGTTTTTCTGTATGAGTCTAATTTTTCAAAATAGCGCTCAAGTGTAGCGGTATTATCCGCTAAGGCATCAATGACTTTTAATTGAAAATCATTATCTGCGAGCTGCAAGGTTTGGTGTTGAGAATGCACATCAATGAGCTGGTTTCCTAACTGCGAAAGTATCGCTAAGGTAATAGGGGTATCGTTAATAAAAGCTCTTGATTTTCCACTAGGAAGTATTTCGCGCCTCACTATGGTTCTATCCTCATAATCTAAATCATTAGCAGCAAAAAAGGACTTAAGCTTATATTTTTTTATCTCAAACTCAGCTTCAATAATACACTTCTGTTCTTTATCTCGTAACGAATTCAAATCGGCTCTTTTTCCTAACACCAAAGAAAGCCCCCCTAACAGTATTGATTTACCCGCTCCTGTTTCACCCGTGATAATCGTGAAACCATTCGCAAAGGAAACATTCAAATGATCTATTAAAGCGTAATTTTTTATGGAAAGGTTTGATAGCACAATCTAAGAATATTAGTGCCGTAAAGATAAATGATATCTTTAAATAAAATAGGGATCAATATTTAATATCATTCCAAGTGCTAGAGAAGTAAGGTGCAATAGAATTCAGTGTTTCTTTAAGCTTGACAATATCTACTTTAGGACCATCAGAAAACACATTTCGAATCTCCTCAGATTTGGTCTCAAAAAAAGTCTGGGTCAAGAAAGCATTCGGACGTCGTTTTTGCATCGTTTCGAATAACTTCATAGTACCCGCAATTACCTGCTTGCCTGTACTATTATTATCGCCGAGAATATCTAGTCCTTTTCTGTGGTAATTATACATAGCCACGTGGTATTCGCGATAGGTATTTGATAACAAGTCGTCTACCAACTCGAAACGCGTTCGGTCTCCTGTCGCACTCCAACCTTTATAGTTGGTTCCTTGCGCTTGGGTAACAATTCTTTGCGCTTCTTTAAAGTTCGGATTACCACCTTCTAGAGAAAAAGTATCCGCATCTAAGCCAAGCATAATGTAGATGTAATAAGAAATTACACCCACCAAATTAGAATCAAAAACATTCGCGTTGTATACCAAAGGCTCAAACTCTATATACTGAAATGAAAATTGACCGTCTTTATAGTTAAATACAGGTGTTTCATATGACGTATTAAAAACTGGTCGCGTTGACTGAATCTGTATATTACCCTCAAATCTATTCGATTCATATTTCGTAATGGTAATAAACATTTGCGCATTCAACCGCTCACTCTCTTTAAAGGTACGGTTCGTCCATTTACTCTTATTTACAAAATCGTTCAATGAACGTTCTAGAGTTTTGAATACGGGTAAATCTCCTTGCGATACTTGATCTGAGTTTACAGTTACCTTGCAATTTAATTCCTGAGCATTGCTGGCCATGGAAAAAAGAATACAAAAAATGACGAGAAAGAGATTACGCATTGATTCTGCTTGTGATTTCTTTAAAAATATCAACAGCTACAGCTGCCTTGCTTTTTAAATCAAACGCTTTAATAGTAGAATTCTTATCTATAAAAGTGATTTTATTTGTTTGCTTTCCAAAACCAGCTCCAGAATCGTTTAGAGAATTTAAAACTATTGCATCCAAATTCTTCTTTTTTAGCTTTCCTTTGGCGTTTTCAACCTCATTTTCAGTCTCTAAAGCAAACCCTAATAAAAATTGATTTTTCTTTTCTTTTCCGAGGGATAAAAGAATGTCTTTATTCTTTGTTAAGGCTATGGACAAATCTTCTGAAGCCTTTTTGATTTTTTGGACCGCCACTGTTTTAGGGCGATAATCAGCAACAGCTGCTGCGCAAATAGCAATATCACAGTTTTCATAATGCAAGTGAACCGCATCGTACATTTCATCTGCTGAAACTACGCGTATCAAAGAGATCAATTCATGTTTTACATCGAGGTGAGATGGGCCTGAAACTAGAATTACTTCAGCACCTAATCTTGCCCCTTCTTTTGCCAATTCAAAACCCATTAATCCTGAAGAATGATTTCCAACAAAACGAACTGGATCAATCGCCTCATATGTTGGTCCGGCTGTTATCAAAACTTTTTTGCCACTCAAAGGAAGACCTATAGATAAGTATTGCTTTACAAAGTTCACAATATCCTCAGGTTCAGCCATACGCCCTTCTCCATGTAAACCGCTAGCCAATTCACCTGAAGTTGCTGGAATCATGATATTTCCAAAAGACCCTAACTTTTCGAAGGAGGCTTTTGTAGACGGGTGCTTATACATATCTAAATCCATAGCCGGAGCAAAGAAAACGGTACATTTTGCTGAGAGATAGGTAGCTAAGAGTAAATTATCACAGGTACCATTTGCCATTTTTGACAATGTATTTGCTGTCGCAGGAGCTATCAGCACCAAGTCAGCCCAAAGGCCTAATTCTACATGGTTGTTCCAATCAGTGCTATTCGCATCCTTCTGAACAAAAGAGGATAATACAGGGTTCTTTGAAAGCGTAGCAAGGGTAAGTGGAGAAACAAAAGAGCTGGCACTTTCCGTCAAAACAATTTTGACATTAGCACCAGCTTTTATAAGTAATCGAACGAGAAAAGTAGTTTTATAAGCGGCTATTCCTCCTGTAATTCCTAAAAGGATATTTTTACCACTTAACATACACTATACGTCTTTCTCTGTATTTCTATAGTAAATCTTATCTGTCAACCACTCTTCAACAGCTAAAGCGTGCGGCTTGGGCAATTTTTCGTAGAATTTTGATACTTCAATTTGTTCTTTATTTTCAAAAACTTCTTCAAGACTATCGCTATAGGTAGCAAACTCTTCTAATTTTTCAAGAAGTTCTTTTTTGATATCAGAGTTAATCTGAATGGCTCTTTTAGAAGCTATTGAAATTGCTTCATAAATATTGCCAGTTGGTGCATCAAATTCGTTCTTGTTTATCGTTGTTGTTGAAACAGGAGCTTTTGAATTCTTTAAATCATTCATATTCATAATGATAGCTATTTATTTTGTTGCTGTTATGTCGGAAGAATTTTGAAATTCTCTCTCTATTTTTTCTAATAAATTATCGGCCTTCTTGATAAACTGTGTTTCCGGATACTGCTTCTTGAGCACCTTATACGCATCCTTTGCATTTTTTAAACGGTCTTGTTTCAGAGACTCAAAACTGTTAACAGCCATATTTGTGCTCGCTTCAAGCTTTAGATATAGTGCTTCTTCTCTGTAGATAGAACCCGGATAATCGGAAACAAAATTATCTAACGAAGCAACAGCAGATCGTAGTACATCAAAATTAAATTCTCCTAATTTATTGAACTGCTTACCAATTTCAAATGCCTTACGCTCTTTTTTTGTCGTTAACTGCTTGGCCATATCGTTCGCTTCAGCGAAAAACTCTGAATCTGGATATGTATTTATAAATCCCTGCAACTTCATGAGTGCCTTATCAGTATCTGTTTGATCTAAAGAATACTTAGGTGAAAGTTTGTAATAACTTTTTGCGCCTGAAAATGCTGCCTCTGCAACTTTATCACTCTTTGGGTACGATTTGATAAAACGTTCAAATTGATAACCCGCCATGTTAAAATCTTTTCGCTTAAAATAACTGTCTGCTAGAAAATACATTACTCTCTCTCCTTGAGGTTTCCCAACATATTTAGGAGCTATCTGCTCAAAAATTCGAAGTGCTCTTTTGTAGTCTCCTGCATCATAAAGCTTCTGTGCCATATCATACTTTGGCTTAACATCAACCTGCTTGAGTACTTTTTGGTACTCACTACATGATGCAAAAAGCACAAGAATAATTAAACAAGGAAGAATGCGTCTCATTTTTAAAAACATTTTGCAAAATTAGGGATTATCAATGGATATAAAAAACATTTTACCTAACGAAAATAGATCGATAAATACCGATAAACAATACTTTTAGCTAAGATTTAACGGTTTTAGTTTTAAATCGTTTTAGGCGATAACCTTGATAAAGGGTTTTACAAAAGTTCTGATTTTTTCTTTTAGCTGAGGTGAAGCCTCTATTAAAGGAAGTCTTACGGTTACATCACAGAGCTTTAAAGTTTCAAAAATAGATTTTATTCCAGCTGGATTTCCTTCTTCAAAAATAAGATGCATCCCAGTTGACAGGGCTTCTTGTAACTTTGAAGCTTCCTCTTGGTTTCCTTCTAATCCAAAGCGAATCATATTCGAAAACTGCTCTGGAAGTCCTTGTCCCAAAACTGAAATCACTCCAGAACCGCCAGCTAAAACCGTTTCTAAGGCGGTAGCATCATCGCCAGAAATGATATGAAAATCATCCGATTTTCCATCTAAAAGTTCCTGAACTTGATTTCTATCTCCTGAGGCTTCTTTAATGGCTACAATATTTTTGAAATCCGACGCAAGCCTAAGAACTGTGCTTGGCAACATATTACTACCTGTTCTTCCGGGAACATTATAAAGAATAATCGGCTTTGCAGCTACCGCAGCGATTGCTTTAAAATGCTGGTAAATTCCTTCCTGTGTTGGCTTATTGTAATACGGTGAAACAGATAGAATAGCATCAAAATCATCAGATTGAAAAGCTTGTACTTCATGCGCAACACGATAGGTGCTGTTTCCTCCAATACCCAAAACCAATGGCAAACGGCCTGCATTGGCTTGAACAATAGTGGCCATCACAAGCATTTTTTCAGCTTTGTTCAAAGTAACAGATTCACCGGTTGTTCCTAAAACTACAAGATAGTCTACACCCCCATCTATGCAGTAGTTTACGATACGCTCTAAAGCCTCGGTATCAACAGAAAAATCTTTTTTAAAAGGCGTCACTAATGCTACACCTGTGCCTACTACTTGTTTCATCATTTAATTTCATTAAGAACTTTGAGATATTTCTTAAGTTCTTGTTTAAAAATTTTAAAATTTTTTATCGGAGTATCTAAAATCAAATCATTGTACCGCGAATCAATTTCCTTGAAGCCCACGCGAACTCTCGCCTTGGTTTTAACGCTCATAATCTGCAGCAAAAGATTCTCCTCCGTGTAATAATTCACCAACATGTCATATTCTCTGCTTAAAAACTCAAGAACATAGCTATTTTCAATGTTTCCGTTCCAACCCAAATCCTTATCTGAAAACACTGGGGTCGAATAAGGTGAGTTTTTATCATAATAACTTTTGTAACCTATTATTTTAACCGCGTTAGGGCGCAGCCCATAATCCTCTACAAATTCATAGAAGAGGTTTGCGTTTTCAAAAACATCTAAATCAACTAAGCAAGCAACTGAAGTAATTCCTTTTTTTCGTTTCACCTCATCAAAAGACTTCTTGAGTTCTTCTTTCAGAAATTTAACTCCTGATTTGTGCTTGAATTTGTCTTTTATTCCCTTAAACATGTATTTTTACCTTTAGTACTCGTCTAGCAAATGTAAAGAATATCAACACACATTTTCAGTCGCAAGATAAAAAGGATTATGAATTTAAAAATACAACATTTTGTTATAATTATAACATCTCTATTTATGGCTTCTTGTCAAGAGGCAACTACTAGCGTGTCACAGATTAATGCCAAACAATTGGTCATTGATAGCACATTGATTGCAATCGATTCTATAGAAAGCTTTGTCGCGCCATACAGAAAAAGAATAGACCAAGTTTTAGATAGCACTTTAGCGTATGCCCCTGAAATGCTTACCAAACAAGATGGCAGATACAACACTTCTGCTGGAAATCTATTGGCAGATATCATTCTTGAACAAGCGAACCCCATCTTTAAATCACGTACGGGAAAAAATATTGATTTTGTGCTTTTAAACCATGGAGGAATTCGCTCTGTAGTCTCTAAAGGAAACGTATCAGCCAGAACAGCGTATGAAGTAATGCCTTTTGAAAATTCTATTGTTGTTGTGGAGCTCAGTGGAAAATCAGTTCTTAAAATGGTTGATTTTCTAATGAGTTCGAATCGTGCTCACCCTATTGGAGGTTTACAAATTATTCTAGATAAAAATGACAGCCTTAAATCACTACTGATTCAGGGGAGTGTTTTTGATGAAAACAAAAATTATTTTATAGCCTCTTCCAATTATTTAGTCACTGGAGGCGACAATATGAACTTCTTTAAGGAAATGCTTGGCGCAACGGATACTGAATATTTAATACGAAATGCGATGATTGATTATTTTATGAAAGTAGACACCGTTAGCGCCAAGGTAGATGATCGGTTTTATAAGACAAATTAGAAAATGGAAAGAAGAAAATTTTTATCCAACACCTCAGCAGCTGCACTTGCAGGCCTAAGTGGCCTTTCGTTAAACTCTTGTTTTCAAGATTCAAACAAACACATCACCATCTTGCACACCAATGATGTACACAGTCATATCGATGCCTTTCCAAAAGACCATTCAAGATTCCCTAATCTAGGCGGTCTTGCGCGCAGAGCTGCGCTAGTAGATTCAATAAGAAAAGAAAATAGCAACACCCTATTATTTGATGCAGGTGATATTTTTCAAGGTACTCCCTATTTTAATTTTTATGGTGGAGAGCTGGAATTCAAACTCATGAGCATGCTGAAGTATGACGCCGCTACCATTGGAAACCATGACTTTGATAATGGAATAAACGGATTGTACGCACAACTACCCCACGCAAAATTCGATCTACTATCTGCTAATTATGATTTTAGCAACACCACAATGAATGGCCACACCAAACCCTATAAAACATATCTAAGAGATGGTATAAAAATTGGTGTTTACGGTATCGGCATAGCCCTAGAAGGGCTTGTAAGCAAGAAGCTTTTTAAAGAAACGGTGTATTTAGATCCTTATGAAATTGCACGCGATACAGAACGACAGTTAAAAGAGGAAGAACAATGTGATCTGATCATCTGTTTATCACATTTGGGTTACCAATACGAGGCTTGGGAAAAAAAGCCTGACGACTTAACACTGGCCTCAAAAACAAACTATACTGACCTCATTATCGGTGGGCATACGCATACTTTCTTAGACAAACCTGAGATTGTCATAAACAACAAAGACAAAGAGGTTCTCGTAAACCAAGTGGGTTGCTTTGGAATAAATCTAGGGCGAATTGATTTCTATTTTGACCATTCAAAAAACAACAGCGCCAGTGGAGTTTCTTTAATGGTTTGATCTATTTTTACTATGCTCAGCTTAATTCGAACAGATTCTAAAAATTCTGATTTCATTATACTCGTAACTCAACTCGATGCTGATTTAAACGCGCGAGATGGCGATGAGCACGCTTTTTATAATCAATTCAATAGCACAGTCGATTTAAATCATGTGCTGGTTTTATACGCTAATGAAACGCCAGTAGGTTGCGGTGCACTAAAAAAAATTGATGAGCTCACTATGGAAGTCAAACGGATGTTTGTTCTAAAAACAGAGCGATCAAAAGGATATGCCACTATGCTGTTAGAGGCTCTAGAACTTTGGGCAAAGGAGCTTAAAAACACGAGATGTATTTTAGAAACCGGTAAAAGACAACCAGAAGCTATTGCACTTTACAAGAAAGGTGGTTATCTTATCATACCAAACTACGCACCATATCAAGGAATAGAAAATAGCGTCTGTTTTCAAAAAAAGCTATCTTCATAAGCTAAATTCATTTCTCATGAGAACACTACAACAGCTTTGGCTCTTTATCTGCATTTTAGGCATTTTTCAGGTAAGCGCCCAAACCCAAGAATATTATCAACTTAAAACCTATTCGTTTGATTCCGAAGCGCAAGAAAAGCGAACTGACGATTATCTTAAAAATACTTTTATACCTGCTTTAAAGGCCTTAGATATTCAAAATATCGGAGTATTTAAACCAAGACCAACAGCTGCTATAACCTCTAAACAGACTTATGTGCTGATACCATTTGCATCCTTAGTTCAGTTTAGATTACTTGATGATGCTTTAGCTACAAATAAAACCTATCAAATAAATGGGAAAGCGTATTTAGAGGCTAAACATGACACCCCTCCTTATCGACGCATAGAATCTACCTTGATGAAAGCATTTATTGAAATGCCTCGTATGCAGGCTTCAAAATTAGATGGGCCACGTAAAGACCGTATTTATGAATTACGAAGCTATGAATCAGCAACTGAAGCGCTCTACAAAAAGAAAGTAGCTATGTTTAACGCTGGTGGCGAGGTCAGCCTCTTTGACAAACTGGGGTTTAACGCTGTTTTTTATGCAGAGGTCCTTTCAGGTGCCAACATGCCTAATCTAATGTATATGACCACTCATGCCAATCAAGAAACTAGAGACCTCAACTGGAAAGCCTTTGTTGATTCACCGGAATGGAATACATTGAAAGCGATGCCAAAATATCAAAATACCGTTTCAAAGAATGTCACCCTGTTTTTATATCCTACTGCGTATTCTGATTATTAATAAAAATGAAGTTCGCGCCTAATCTTTAGGTTTAATTAACTAGTTATCATGAATTCAGGTTGCCATTAATAGGCCGAATTCCTTTTATTACAAACTGCTATTGTTTGGGTTTCACTGCTCTCTTTTCAATGTAAAACATACTACTCCGGGCGAACTGCTCGCGGTGCACTGCCCATAGCAGTTTCTGCGGTGCATTAACCTAATTTTTTTACTAATTTCCCGACTGTTAAGCCTTGGATAATTATAGAAAAAACTACCACCACATAGGTAATTACTAAAAATAAATCACGGTGCATTTCTTGGGTTAACCCTAAAGCAAGTGCAATTGATATTCCTCCTCGAAGTCCACCCCATGTCATTATTAGATGCGTGTTCGGTACAAAATCAAGTTTTTTCTCAAAGAAACTGATAGGCAATAATAAACTCAAATACCTGCAACCCAAGACTATAAAAATAGCGAGCATTCCTGCTAAAAAGTAATTTAGCTCAAAGGTCAATACCAACATTTCCATACCTATGAGCACAAATAAAATCATATTCAATAAAATATCTATTAGCTCCCAAAACTTATCTACGTAAACCTCTGTAATATCTGACATGGCACTATTACGAATAGTATCATTACCGACAACTAGGCCAGCCGATACCATAGCTAGTGGTGCTGATAGATGTAATTGCTGAGCAATCACAGTACCCATCATGACCGCAGCCAGCGTGATAATAACTTCAATATCGTAATCATCGATAGATCTTAAGAGCCTAAAGGTAACCCAGCCGATAAAAAGACCCCATAAGACACCGCCGATTACTTCGACGCCAAATAATTCTAGTACCTCAAGTACCCCGACAGTAGTCTCACCAGAAGATGCAAACTGAAATATGGTCAAAAACACGACTACACCAACACCATCATTAAACAAAGATTCACCTACAATTTTAGTTTCTAATTTTTTAGGTACCCCAGCTTGTTTTAATATTCCTAAAACTGCAATAGGGTCTGTTGGCGAAATCAAGGCGCCAAAAAGCAGGCAATACACAAAATCAATATCAAAACCTAAAAACGGTAGCACGTAGTACATCGCTGCACCCACCAAAAATGTAGAAATGAGAACGCCCAGCGTGGAGAAAGCCAATATGGGCCATCGCTGTACCTTCAATTGCTCAAAATTGGTATGTAAGGCACCAGCGAAAAGCAAAAAACTAAGCATAATATCAAGAAGCACCGTTTTAAAATCGATCTGTCTAATAATATACTTTTCAGCGTCTAAAAGCGTAGAATCAAAATAACTAAGGGCAAATACCGCGAGGGTAAATACAATTGTAATCAACATCAAACCTATGGTGTTGGGTAGTTTCAATAAGCGCACGTTTATATACCCGAAGGTTGCAGATAAAAATATGAGTATTGTAGTAATTATAAAATAGTCCATAAACGTTACGATTTAAAAGTGCAAAAATGCGATTATTCTATTCAAAATTTGACCTATTCGTAGAACTTAATTACCGATTTTTAAATAAACCAAGCTAATTCGTTTGATTCGTTTCGCGCAACCAGATATCAGGATCTAAATGAAACATGCGCTTCCAGCCCTGAACAGATGCATCATCATATAATTGCGGGTATGGAAAAGGCGAGGTAATGGCATAATGTAAATGTGGTGGTTTTCCTTTTGCGTTTCCGGTATCACCAACTGTTCCGATTACGGTTCCTCTTTTCAAAGGTTTAAAAACAAAGGTTTTGATTTCATTCATATGTGCATAATAGTGAAAACGCCATTTAGGGCCCAACACCATAACAGACTTACCTCCTTTTCCACCTTCGTGGGTGTATACTACGATGCCATTAGTAGCAGCGATGATAGCAACACCTTGTTCTGCAAAAATATCAATTCCTTTATGCGTAATTGAATTCCCCCAAGGGTAGGCCCAAAACGATTTATCATCCCAGCTTTTAGTGCTAGCACCCTTTACAGGAATAATCATGTTTTGCGGAATCAAAAAACCTAGACCTATAAGTAGCAAGGGCACCCACAACCATTTTCTCATACCACGATTTCGCAGCAAAAAGCCTATTGACATCAATAGCGCATACCAAAATCGTCTTGTCGTATTGGTTATCATTGAGCCGAATATAACACAAAACCTCACTACTAGCAAAGCGAAGTAATGAGGTTTGTTAATCGTAAAAAAAACTAAAGGTCGCTTCGCCCCCCACCATGAGGTTAAAAGTAAATCTTAGGGCGCCGATACTATTTTTTTTTAAGCTAGTTCTTTAGTTAAACGTAGCGTTTATGAGCGCTACCATAGCAGGCGTTTTTCCTTTTTCTACTGCTCCAGTAATATAGAGCTTGTTCTTGCCTGATGGCGCAGCGGTTAATGGCATCACAATAGCTCCACCTTGTGCTCCTGCTGGCTGAACAGCCAAAGTACCTTTGGCGATGATCTCGCCATCTGGTGCTCCTAAACGAACATCAAAATTATACGCTACTTTAGGGGCTTCTTGCCATCCTACTGCTAAAACTACAGCGCCAACTCCCCTTAGGTCAATAGCATCTAATTCCAACCATCCTTCTGCTCCTTGCAGTAGCAATAAATCTTGTCCAGCGAAGTTAACCGCCATCATTCCTTGCGTTGGGGTAGCTTCTGAAAACTCTAGCGTGTTGCTTGATAAGGCTATAGAACTAGAGCCTGTCAAAGGAATAGCGCCCCCTGCCCCACCATCAGTGTAACTAGCGGTCAATACCATCAAACTGCTAGCCGAAGTAGCTTCTGCGTTTACTGATCCTTTTGGAGGCAAAGAAGGCTTTATATTAGCATTGCCATTCAAAGACATGATATACCTTGCAATTTGATTTGTCTCATCTGAAGTAATATTAGGATGTGCCGCCATCATCACCTCACCCCAAACACCTGAACCGCCTTCCTTTATTTTCTTTTGAAGGTAGGGTATTGCATTTTTATCGTCCTTATATTTTTTAGCCACGTCCATGTAATTGGGTCCTATTGATGCTTCTAATTCCTTATGGCAAATTTTACAGTCCATAGTCTGTGTCAAAGCTTTTCCTGTAACCGCAGCAGAAACCTGTTGATGTCCTAAAGACATGGCCACTTTATCCATGCCCTCTAAATAATCTACAGAAACAAAAATATTTGATATATCAATAGCTCCTTCTTCCGCATCTATTACCGACACCTCATAATTCACAGACTGCCCTGGTATATAGAAAGAACTATTACCACCTTCAATATTGATCGTAACTTCGGGTCTTGAGTTGCCTGCAACTATTGAGGTCGAAGCGCTTTTAGCTGATTCACCAGCAGCATCGGCAACTTCTACTGAAATTTTATACGTCCCTGCAATCTTATAGGTGTGTGAAATTTTCGGATCGGTGGTTGCTTTGGTTTCACCATTGCCTAAATTCCAAATATAGCGGATAGCATCTTTCTCTCGATCTCTAGCTTCAACACTCGCCTGTATTGTTAATGGAAGTTTTCCTGAAGTGTGATCAACTATCATATTGTCAATAACAGGCGGTCGGTTTCCTCCATTAAATTCTATAAAACTCAAAGAAGAATTAGCATTAGCAGTAAACCAACCACTACCATATTCCAATAAATACATACGCCCATCTGGGCCCATTTCCATATCAATCAGACTATTCACTTTGATATCTGAGGCAAAAGGCTCCATTTTATTGAAGCTACCATCTTCAAACAGGTGTACGGCCATCATCCAGCCGCGCATCCACTCATATATCATAACTTTACCATCATAATAGCTTGGCAAACCACCACCATTTACATATTCATCAGAATAATAGGTAGGACCAGCCATGGCATTACGACCGCCACCTCCTACTTGCGGAAAATCTTGCGATCTTCCATAATCATAAAACATATACGCTGGTTGGGCCGGCGGTAATTGTGTTAACCCTGTATTATTTTTAGAATCATTCACTGGTTTTTCTGGATCGAATGCGCTACCACTTTCTCCTGTGGCATAATCGTAATCTACATAAGGTTTATTATCTGCAATAAACAGGGGCCATCCGAAATTACCCGCCTCACGTGCTTGGTTCATTTCATCATAGCCTCGCGGGCCTCTTGTTTCGAGTTGATCTTGGCCTGAATCAGGGCCAACATCACCCCAGTATACATAATCTCTTTTAGAATCAACAGAAATACGATATGGATTACGATGTCCCATCGTATAAATTTCAGGGCGCGTTTTATCTGTTCCTACTGCAAATAAATTACCTTCGGGAATAGCATAACTCCCATCTTCATTGATTCTAATACGAAGTATTTTACCTCGTAAATCATTGGTGTTACCTGAAGAACGTCGCGCATCGTATTGCTTTTTTCCTGGTAAATCATTCAAAGGTGCAAAACCATTGTTTACAAATTTCGCGCCTTTTTCATCAAAAGGAGTCGAATTATCACCTGTAGAAAGGTATAACAGGCCGTCGCCTCCAAACGCAATTGAACCGCCCGTATGACAACAAATTTCACGTTGTGAATACACCTCAATAATTTTTTGTTCTGAGGTCATATCAAAATTGCCGTCGCTATATTTAAAACGCGATAAGCGGTTTAGCTCGTCATCGCCTGTTGGGGCGTAGTATACGTAGATCCAATTATTGGTGGCGTAATTTGGATCTTTTTGCAAGCCCATTAAGCCTTCTTCAGCATTTGTTCCTGGCGTGTTCAAAGTTTTATGATACACATCAAGTTTTGCAACCTCAACTATTTCCTGAGTCGCAGCATTATAACGCAAAACTTCACCACGTCGTTGTGCTATCAAGACATCATTATTCGGTAAAATCGTCATTTCTGTTGGTTCAAAGAAGGCACCCTCTGAAAGCGTAATTTTCGAAAAACGATCTGTATCTGGTGGTAATTGCGATTTTGCTTTACTAAAATCAAGTTTCAGGTTCTCTCCGATGGCATATTGAATTCCACCTAACAAATGCTTTACAAAATCCGCTTCAGTATAACTCTCATCTGTATGACCTGCGCCAGTGTAGAAAGCGCGGCCCCCATCGAAGTCGTGATACCATGAAATGGGATGAAAATCTCCATTTTCACCTCCTTTATAAGTAGACTCATCTACCGTCATCAAAACATGCACATCAGGATTGAGTTTTTTATAATTGTAAAGTTCATCAGCCCTGTGCCAAACAGAATCTTTAAAGTGTTTGGTAGCCACGAAGCTGTTATCTTTAATGATAAAATCTGCTTCGGGTGTGCCTGTGGGATGGCTCAAAAATTGCGCCCCAGCTAGCTTCGTATACCAACCCCAATCGTACTCCGTATCAGTGGCGGCATGTATGCCTACATAACCTCCACCCGATTGAATGTAACGCTCGAAAGCGGCCTCTTGGTTGTGATCTAGCACATTCATTGTCGTGCTTAAAAATATGATAGCCGCATATTGCTTCAGGTTTTCCTCATTAAATAAGGCTGCATTTTTAGTGGTATCTACCTCAAACCCATTTTCTATACCTAATTTCTGCAGGGCAACTATTCCTGCGGGAATGGAAGCATGTTTAAACCCCATCGTTTTTGAAAAGACCAATACTTTTGGGCTACCTTCCCTTTTATTATCTGCGCAACTGGCAAGTGTTAATCCGAATATAACAACCAGTGCTAGCGCTAATTTTCTCATAAATAGTTTCTTTAATATCATTTCCAGCCCAGTAAACGACTTTCCTTAGGTTTAAATAAGCTCCTAAAATACACATAAGCCATGGAATCTTAGAAAAACATATGCTAGAAAGCACTAATTTTATCTGAAATCAACCCAGCAACTAGTTCTAGTGAAAGAAATTCAAGAATATTATTTCAAAGATGACCAGCAGTGGCGTGTCTGGCTGCATGACAACCATACTCAAACTGAGGGAATGTACCTTATTTTCTATGCTGTATCACACGAGAATAAAAGTATGCGTTGGGAAGAAGCTGTTCGCGTAGCACTTTGTTATGGATGGATTGATAGTACCGTAAAAAATATTGGGCCGGGTAAACGGAGGCAATACTTCTGTCCTAGAAAGGCTAAAAGTGTGTGGAGCAGAGTTAACAAAGATCACATCAAAGAGCTTAAAAAAAATAATTTGATGCACAAAAGCGGACTAGAATCGATAAAACGGGCTAAAAAGAATGGTTCTTGGACTTCTTTAGACGATGTTGAAAACGGAGTTGTACCTCTAGAACTGCAGCGTGCCTTTGATAAAAACCAGCTCGCATTAAGCCATTTCAATAACTTTACTCGTGGGCAGCGAAAAAGCTATTTATATTATTTAAATCAAGCCAAGCGAGAAGAAACGCGTCAAAAAAGAGTTCTCGAAATCATCACCCTCTGCACCAAAAATATCAAAGCTCGCGGTGGATGGGGCAGCTAAGCTTCGCTTTTTCGGCCGTATAACCTGTAATAAACTAGGGAAGCAATACCGCCAACTACAGCGAAGCCGGTTAACATCCAAAACACATGCTGAAAACCAAGTGCACCAGGGTTAGAATCTAGTAAATACCCGTAAGCAGGCCCTGCAAAAATATCAGGTGTATAGGCTACTATCGATATCATTCCTACAGCAGTACCTGTTATCACTAAAGGAATCTTACCCTCTTGCATAACACCAAAATATAAAGCCCTTGCCGCATAAACACCGATAGAAATAACAATAATGGAAAGAAAATAAAGGGCGGTAGTTGAGGGCTCAATAATTCCTGTTGCAAATAAGACACCTCCTAAAATAGTAGCCACAAAACTAAAAACTAACCACAAGGTGATTTTAAAACGATCTACAGCTAAGCCAATTAAAAGCCCTGTTGCAGGGCGTAAAAACTGTATAAATGTGCCCACCTGTGCCGATTTAACTTCATCATAGCGCATAACTTCATTCGCATACTGAGATAATATATCAGTGATTTTATAACCCACATAGGCACAAAGTATAATCACCATCAAAAGCCATACTGATGGAAGTTTTAAAACCGTATGTATCTGCTTAATAGATATTGTTTCTAAAAGAATATCCTTTTCATCCACATCAGACTTCATAAAAAACCAAGTTAAAATGCCAATAAGCGTTATAATAAGACCCGAACAATAAATGACATATTTAAAAGCTTCTTGCCTTTCAAGCAAGGAAGCCGATTCCACATTTTCAGAAATAAAGAGTGAAAAAATAAACACCCCTAGCAGCCCGAAAAGAAAACCCGTTAACCCACGACCACCATCTAAGAGCCCAAAGGCCTTACCTTGAGAAGTAGCACCACCCCAAACTCGGGTTGCCTTAATCATTGGTGCCCAAAACAGAAATATTGTTGTAAAGCCCCAATAGCCGTATAAAACTTGTAATACTCCAAAACTAGGGAATGTCGCAAATACCAAGCCACCTAAAGCAGTCATCCAAAGCGCAATAGCCATCAATTTTCTCGGCGGATATTTGTCCGCCAATGGCCCACCTAGCAAGTATGAGACTAAGGCCACAATGCCATAAATGGCTCCGTTTAGGCCCCATTCGATATTGGTCATCTGAAAAACATCCAATACGGTAGGTCTGAAAATACGAGGTAATACAAAAGGAAGAATAAATACGGCTTCACCTGCCAAAATCAAAAGGGTGAGGTAATACCAAGTTGCTGTTTGTTTCATCTGCTGGGAAGATACTAAGAACCATTGGAATGTTGCACAGAACTCAGATACGGTTATCTTTATACCTAATCTTATTCTTATGAAAAAGTTTCTTTTCTTCTTTTTATTTACAGTTTCGCTTTTTGCACAAAACCATAGTACTACAGGCCCTAAAAACGGGTCACTACTTATAGCTGGGGGCAGTTATATGGGCGAAGAAATAGTATCAAAATTTGTGGAATTGGCGGGCGGTAAAAATGCAAATATTGTTGTAATTCCTACTGCAGGTGGCAGAGAAGAATATGATGACAACAGCGGTTTTACCAAACAATTAAGAGCCTTTGGAGCTACGAATGTCGTTATGCTGCACACCTACGATAAAAACATAGCAGATTCTGATAGCTTTATTAAACCCTTACTACGGGCGACTGGTGTTTGGTTTAGTGGCGGTAGACAATGGCGTTTGGTAGATGCGTATGCAGATACAAAAACAGAAGCTGCACTAAGCGAAGTTTTAAAGAATGGTGGCGTGATTGGAGGAACTTCCGCTGGTGCTACCATTCAAGGTTCATATCTAGCTCGTGGTGACACCAAAACCAATCAAATCATGATGGGAGACCATGAAAAGGGTTTTGGTTATATTAAAAATATTGCTATTGACCAGCATGTGCTCGCCCGAAATCGACAGTTTGATATGTTTGCTATTTTAAAAAATAGACCTGAATTACTAGGTATCGGTATTGATGAAAGCACCGCTATTGTGGTGAAGCAAAATACTTTTGAGGTTATTGGAAAAAGCAATGTATTGATCTACGATGGCACCTTTTGGTCAAGAGATCAAAACGATATTCAGAACCCACCTGAAACAGAACACATATTCTATTTTTTACAGCACGGAGATCGCTATAATCTCAAGAAAAGGAAAGTAATAACAGATTAAACTATCTTTTAGCAAACCCAAATTTAAGCTTACATTTGCTTTAAGTTTTGTGGAGTGTACTGGGCAAACGTGTTTCCGTTACCAGTTTTCTTCAAGAGCTTGAACGCTATGTCAAAATTACCCAAGGAAAATCAGTTCTTGGATTTATCTGATTATGGAAGGCCAGTAGCAAGAGTTATTGCACAATCCTTAAAAAACACTTCCTTCACTCCTATTCACGTCACGCTTGCATTTGTCATTTCAGGACTAGTTGCAATCGTCTGTATTCTGAATCATCAGTATTGGGCCACTGCTTTCTTTTTGGTTTTAAAGTCCATTTTAGACGCTGCAGATGGAGAATTAGCGCGCGTCAAAAATACACCGTCGTATACGGGGCGGTATTTGGATTCCGTTTCAGATATCATTCTAAATCTGCTAATTTTAATAACCATTTGGTACGTGACTGATGCCTCTTTGCCGCTTACAATTTTAGCTTTTTTCGGTATTCAATTACAAGGCACACTCTATAATTTTTACTATGTTATTCTTAGAAACAAACATAATGGAGATACGACCAGCCGAGTTTTTGAAAATAAAACCCCCACCGCATTAAAAGGTGAAAAGCAACGAAATGTGAATATTCTATTTGGGCTTTATACTTTGTTTTACGGGGTTTTTGATAAGATAATATACAAACTAGACCCAAATGCGGTAAACGCACAAAACCTTCCCAATTGGTTTATGACAGGCGTTTCCACCTTCGGATTAGGTTTCCAATTGCTTCTTATAGGAGTTATGTTAGCTCTTGATTTGAAAGAATATATCATTCCATTCTTTATTGGATACTCTTTTTTTATACTGGTATTTATTGCTATTCGAAGACTGATAAATCGCTAATTTTTTATACTTTTCAAGTATGCGAATTTTATACTTTTTACTTTCTCTTAGCTTTCTGATTTTTAGCTGTTCTTCAGAAAAAAAAGAACAGTTTGATTTAGTTATCCAAAACGGAAACAGCATCGATTTGGAAACAGGAAACATTTCAAAACAAACTATTTTCATTTCCGACGGAAGAATTAGAAAAATAAGCACTACGAATGATGAAAATTCTTTCGAAACTCAGCAAACCATCGATGCTACAGGAAAGTTCATTTTACCTGGCTTTTGGGATAACCATGTACATTTTCGTGGAGGTGATAGTCTAATAAACGCGAATAAAAACTTCTTAACACTATTTATCGCTAACGGAATTACAACGGTTCGCGATGCAGGAGGTGACTTAACGAGTTCTGTTTTAGATTGGAGAAAACAAATTGCTTCAGGAAGCCTAGTGGGTCCGACCATTTTCACATCAGGGCCAAAAATAGACGGTGCAAAAGGTACTTGGGCTGGCTCATTAGAAGTAGAAACCGAAACTGATATACAAATAGCATTAGATTCTCTTCAAGGCATTCCATCTGATTTTATTAAACTCTATGATAGTAGAATTTCGAGAGAAATGTATCTAAAAACTATTGCCGAAACAGAAAAACGAGGACTGATCACTTCGGGCCATATGCCTTTTACGGTTCGATTAGATGAAGCTGTTGATTCAGGTATAGATGCGATAGAACATTTGTACTATGTAATGAAGGGCTGTGCCTCAAACGAAAAAGAAGTTACCGCCCAACTGCAAAAAAAAGAAATTGGCTTCTGGGATGCCATGCCACTATTAATGAACGGCTATCAAGAGGCTACCGCACAAAAGACTTTCTTTCATTTAAAAGGACATAGAGTTTATGTGGTGCCAACTTTACATATCGGAAAGACCTTGAGCTACTTAGATGAAGTCGACCATAGCGGTGACGCATATTTAAAATATATGAGCGATGGCATTCTCAAAACCTATGAAGGTCGCATCAATAGCGTGAAAAATTCCTCTAAAAAAACCATTGCAGATCGTAAAGATTTAGATGCGTTTTTTGGCAAACTAGCTAAATCTTTAAACGATGCAGGTGTTGGCTTATTAGCAGGTTCAGATAGTGGTGCTTTCAATTCATATACCTATCCGGGAATTTCTCTACATAAAGAATTACAAGAGATGGTCGCTAATGGTATCTCTCCTCTCGAGGCTTTAAAAACCTCAGCGTATAATGGTTCTAAATTCTTAAAACAAGAAACTGACTTTGGTAGTATTGAAATTGGTAAAGTTTCTGATTTGGTTTTGTTGGATGCGAATCCTCTAGAAAACATTGAAAATACCCAGAAGATTCACAGCGTAGTTAAAGGCAAGAAAGTCTTTTCTAAAAAGCAACTTCAAGAATTATTAGAGGAAGCGGTTGTGAAATAGCTTTTTTCCTTGAAAGAGGAAATTAATACAAAAAAAATAATGAAATATCTTTTTCTTTTTCTAGTCTCGCTAACAACAGTTAGCACCCATTCACAAACGCTACTAAAACCCGACCGCGTTTTTGATGGAGAAAAAATACATCCCAATTGGATTGTTTTGGTCGAAGGCAATCAAATTAGCTATGTAGGCAAAATAGCTGGTGTTCAAGTTCCGCCAGGAACGAAAACCATTGATTTAAAGGGCACAACACTGCTTCCCGGATTGATCGAAGGCCATTCTCATTTATTATTACACCCATACAACGAAACTTCTTGGAACGATCAAGTACTTAAAGAATCACCCGTCGAGCGTGCGATTCGAGCTACCGTTCACGCGAAAAAAACGCTGATGGCTGGTATTACCACAACACGAGATTTGGGTGCAGAAGGTGCTGGCTATACTGACGTGTATCTAAAAAAGACGATTGATGATGGGGTCATTCCAGGCCCACGAATGTTAGTCGCAGGTCCGGCTATTGTAGCAACAGGAGCTTATGGCCCAAAAGGTTTTCATGACGGAGTTGAAGTCCCGCTGGGTGCAGAACCCGCAAGTGGCGTTGACGAAGTGATCAAAACTGTTCGTCGCCAAATGGGAAATGGAGCGGACTTGATTAAAATCTACGCAGATTACCGTTGGACGCCGGGGGCCGACTCAGAACCCACTTTTCTTCAGGAAGAAATTGACGCTATGGTAGCAACAGCAACTACCGCAGGAAAATATGTTGTCGCTCATGCCAGTACTCCTGAAGGAATGAGACGTGCCATCAAAGGAGGCGTTGAAACTATTGAACATGGTGCTGGTGGCACCTTAGAAATTTTTAAACTGATGAAAGAAAAAGGTGTTGCCCTCTGCCCTACTTTAGCTGCAGGTGATGCAATCACGCAATATAAAGGATGGAAAAAAGGAACTGACGCTGAACCTGAACGTATTACTAAAAAAAGAGAATCTTTTAAACTCGCATTAGAATCAGGAGTAACAATTGTCTTTGGAGGTGATGTGGGTGTTTTTACCCACGGAGAAAATTATAGAGAATTAGAACTTATGGTAGACTATGGTATGCAACCTACAGATGTTTTAAAATCAGCAACTTCATCAAATGCAAACGTTTTCCATTTGAATACTTTAGGAAACCTTGAAAAGGGTTTCTTAGCTGATATCATTGCTGTAGAAGGTGATCCTATTAATGATATTAAAAATATGAGAAAGGTGAAATTTGTGATGAAAGACGGGGTTATTTATAAAAACAAGTAAAACAAAAAAAACCGGACCAGGTTTATCAGCTTTCGGTCCGGTATTTAAAATTAGTTAACCTCTTTTAGCAATTCCTCAATTGACCTCTCTAACTGCTCATCACGACCTGTATTAATAATTCCCGGGTCGTTTTTAACCGCTATCTCCGGATTGGTTTCATTGTTCTCCATCCACTCTCCTGCCTTGTTTTTTGCACTTACAGGCACTACACCCCAAACGCCTCCGTTTGGCAATCGCTCCCAACCAGCAAAACTGCACGTACCAGGAACTGGCATACCCACAGTCTTTCCAATTTTTAAATCTTTATAACCGCTTGCGAAGCAAGAACCGTCACTATACATTGATTCGTTAAACATGGCAAGTGTGGGTTTGGTCCATCTTGAAGTAGGTTCTCCACCTACTACTTTCTTTTCTGTTTCATACGATAGAAAAGCTTCTCCCGTAAAAAACATGGCCAAATCTGCTACCAAATCACCACCTCCGTTAAATCGCGTATCTACAATAACCGCTTTCTTGTCTGAAAATTTCCCCATCATTTGTTCGTAGATAGAGCGATAAGGTTCATCGCTCATTCCTGGAATATGCACATAGCCTAACGCTCCTTTACTTTTTTCGTCGACCTCTTTTTCGTTCTGCTTCACCCATCTTCTATAGAGTAATCGCGACTCCTCTCGAAGTGAAATAGGTTTCACAGTAATTTGTTTGCGCCCTCCTTTTTCCCCAACAATTTCCAACAAAGTGAAAGTACCAGCTTTTCGATTTAAATACCTTGCTACATCTTTCTGTGGCCTGATTACTTCTCCGTCAATCTTTTCGATTAGCATCCCTGGTTTCAATTTAAAATCCGCTTTATCAAGAGGACCACCTTTGATAACTTCGGCAATTTTAATACCGTTGCCCTGATGACTATAATCCATAAAAATACCTAGCGATGCTGTTGCATCCCCATTTTCTATATTTCCATTGTAACGCCCTCCAGCGTGAGATACATTTAGTTCTCCTAGAAGTTCTGATGTCATCTCAGCAAATTCAACCGAATTACCAATATGGGGTAGATACTTTTCATATTCCGTGCGCATTGCCTCCCAATCGATACCGTGAAAATTTGAATGATAGAATATGGCATTGGTGCGCAGCCAGATATGTTCAAACATATACTTTCGCTCTGCATCGGCATCCAACTGCATTTCCGATTTTATTTTTACGGGTTCTATTTTAGAGCCCTTTAAATCAACCTTGGCAATTTTACCATCACTTAGTAAAAACAAATTTTCTTGCTTTGCATCCCATTGCAGGCTAGCTGATTTAGCACCTAAGGAAATCAACATCTTCGTATTTTTTGTTCGCAGTTCGGTTTCCCAAAGGTTGAGGTCTTTCTCGAAACGCGCTAGATAGTATAATTTTTCACCATCCTTAGACAGTACTGCATCGCTCAATTTAGAAGAATGAATGGTTAGTCTACTTTTTCTAATGTCCAAATCTTCCCAATCAAAGGTCAACGGTTTAAGCTCTTTTTTCTTTTGCTCCTCCTTTTTCTTCTTTTTATCTTTTTCATCAGCGCCATCATCCTTCTCATCGTCTTTATCCTTCTTATCTCCTTCTTCGATTTGTTTCATCAAATCATACTCCTCCTTGGTTAAGTTAAACTTATCCCAAGCGTCTTTTGTAAAAAACATGCCGTACACATCTAACTCGCTTCTTCCGCTAGTTGCATAACTTTTAAGTCCGTTTCGATTGCTAAACCACAACATCTGTTTCCCTTCATTTACCCATTTTGGAGTCATATCATAGTAACCACTTTCCGTAAGGTTCACACGCTTTTTTCCATCTGCGGAAAGTAATAAAACCTCACTATTACTTAGCGTTTGGCCCCAGTCTACCAAAAGCCACTTGCTATCCGGACTCCATTTGAAGTATTTATCTCCATCCGAAAAATGATACAATTCTTCAGGTGTTAACAAGGTGACGGTTTGCTTCGTCTTTAAATTCATCACCTTTAGCGTTCGGCGACCTTCAATGTAAGCGACAGATTTGCCATCTGGAGAAAACTCAGGCAAATAATTATCCTTGTCATTACTAATCAGTGTGTCTTCTTTTACCAAAGTAGAAGCAAAAAAGTAGGGCTCTTCTTTTCGCAGTTTTTTTGTTTGGTAAATATCCCACTTTCCATTTCGCTCGCTTGAATAGCTTACTGCCTTTCCATCAGGTGTAAATTTGACAAAACGTTCTTGCTCAGGTGTATTTGTCAATCTTTTGGTCAAGGATCCATCTACCGAGGTAACGAATACCTCACCGCGAGAGATAAAAGCAATTTCTTTTCCATTAGGTGATATATCCATCTCTCGAACCTCTCCATTCACTGAAACATATTTGTCAGCGTTGGATCCCGATTGTGTGCGAATATTGATTTGTACTTTCTTTGGCTCTCCTCCTTCGTCCAAAGTGTACAGTTCACCATCGTAAGAAAAAGAAAGGATACCATTTCCGCTACTCAATGAACGAATAGGATGGGTTTTGAACTGGGTTACTTGCAAGCTGTTTGAAGAATTTTCCAAACTCAATTTATGCACATTAAACGTACCGCTTTCCTCGCTTAAATAAAATATGGATTTCCCATCTTTGGAATACACCGGATTCCGGTCTTCCCCGTTAAAAGAAGTCAGTTTGGTATGAGTACCGGTACTAACCGAATAGCTCCATAAATCTCTTGTTATTGCCGAAGTATGATGTTTTCGAAACTCATCTTCATATCCCTTCTTATCATGATACACGATTTGATTACCCTCCGTATTTATCTGAATATCTTCTGCGGGCACGGTGAGTACTTGCTGAACACGACCTGTATTTACAGGAACGCTATACAGCTCAGGCTGCCTGCTAATGGGATATTGTCGATGTAAAACATCATCTTGACGTGCCGCTCCAAATACGATTGCAGTATTATCTTTTGAAAAGGAATAGGGCGTTTCATCCGCACTATGAAAAGTCAAGCGGGTCGCCGGTCCGCCTAAAGCATCCATTGTAAATATGTCAAAATTACCGTACCGGTCAGAAGCGAATGCCAACATTTTACCGTCCTTGCTCCATACAGCCCTATAGTCATGCGCATCATGGAAGGTCAGTTGTGTAGCATCTCCCCCACCAGAAGAAACACGATATAAATCACCCTTATACGTAAAGGCGATTGTACTGCCATCAGGGGAAATGGCCGAATAACGCGCCCATTGCGGATTAATTTGAGAAAAGCTAAAAACAGAACAAAGTAAGGCTAGAATAAAAATCGGTTTGGTTTTCATACAATACATGGTGTAATTGGAAGTTGTGGTGAAAGATAGCAAAAGGGATAAAATCTAGCGTTTTTTTAACGTAATTTTAGTTTTGGGTATTATCTTTCCCTTATGAACAAACCAGAAGAACAAAACTACTGGACCCAACGCTACATAGAAAAAAGCACTGGCTGGGATATTGGCTACCCTTCTACTCCCATAAAAGAGTATATAGATCAACTAGAAGATAAATCTATTTCTATCTTGATTCCAGGTGCTGGTAATGGCTATGAAGCTGAATATCTTTGGAAAAAAGGTTTTCAAAATGTTTTTGTCATGGATATTTCTGAATTTCCATTGCAGCAATTTCAAGAACGGAATCCTGATTTTCCTAAGAATCAATTAGTATTAGATGATTTCTTTCAGCATAGCATGCAATACGACCTCATCTTAGAACAGACATTTTTCTGTTCTTTTTTACCCACTGATGTCAATCGAAGTGCCTATGCAAAACAAATGGCACTCCTTTTAAAGCCTAGCGGAAAACTTGTAGGTCTTTGGTTTGATATTCCGCTTACCGCTGATATGGAAAAACGCCCTTTTGGGGGAGATAAAGAGCTATACTTACGGTATTTGAATACGCATTTTAAAAGTATAGTTTTTCAACGGTGTACTAATTCTATTCCACCTAGGATGGACAAAGAATTGTTTGGAATTTTTAGCAAAAAATAAAAAGAATTTATCAAGTTTTTTTAGACCCAAAATAGTTTATAAGCCCTCTAGGAATCTTATAACAACCAAAGAACACCAATGCTAACAAACTTCCAAAGGCCATAGGTATAATGGCTCCAAAAGTAAAGGCTGCACCAAGTACCCAGCCTAAAAGATACTCAGATTTGTAGAGTGGTAAAAAGAAGGCCAAAATAAAAATAGAGCCCATGATATAGTCGGTTACTTCAATACTATTGCTAAAGCAAACCGCAATTACTATCGAAACCGAAGCAGCCGAAATAAACGGTAGTACTGTACTTCGAAGGTTTTGAGTGGCAAGAGAAGTGTCAGCGCTATCTATTCGTTTATGGATACGATATAGCAATAACCAAGTAAAAAATGGCAACACTATACCACCCCACCAATTGGGTATTCCGGGTAGATCTTTGTTGTGTAAAAGGAAATGAGACGGAATGCCTCCGTGAAAATGGTCCCAAGCCAAATGACCCCAAATCAAAAAGCTGACAATTAGGGTAATTACTATACGAAGGCGCAGTGGTAGTTTCATGAGTATTGATTTTGATTGATTGAATATGTGACGTCTGTTTTAGCATTTCGTTACATTCCATTCAAACAAAAACTACCGTGAAATTTCTATTTGATCTCGTAGTCTTCTACTATTCTTTTAATTCCCTCAGAGTAGGTCGTTACGGTAAAATCAGGAAAGCGCGTTTTGAATTTTGATGAATCAAAAATATTATCAATTTGATATCTGGGGAACAATTCTTTTGTCTCTTTGATCATTGGGTGGAATAAAGACATCACTTTAAGGATAAAAGAATTCAATACCGTATATTTTACTTCCCTACCCAATTGTTTGGAGATTTCAGAAATAAACCCCTTATAATTAAGACGATTGTCGTCACAAGGCAGATGCCATGTCTGTCCATACGCATCTGATGTATTCCCAAGTAAAGCCATAGCTTTGCTAGCATCTGGTGTGTAAATCAAGGTGCGAAGCACTTTGTCACTCATGAAAACCTTCGGGTTTTTACCTTTTCTTAGGTTTTCAAAAACAAGCATATTGGTAAAACCTTTCGTTTTACCAGGGCCGTAGAATTCAGGGGCACGACAGATTAAAGCTTCGATCTCATTATTTGCAATTGCGTTTAATAATAATTCAGTAGCGCGCTTTTTACCAACACCCTTTTTTCCGGTAGCGCTCATGGGTGTATTCTCATTTTGAACAGTGATGTATTGCGGATACATGTAGGTGTTGTCAAAATAGACCAGTTTACAATTTTGCTTTTTACAAGCTTCAATAACATTACTCATAATACGTTCCCAATCGCGCAACCAAATTTCAGAAGTATATGGTAATCCGACTGTCAAATAAGCGATTTCTGTATTTTCAAGTGCCCTATGAACATCTTCAATATCAAATAAATCAGCTTTACATAAAACATCATTAGAGTGAACTTTTTCAGGGTTTCGGCCTACTAATTTGATTTCATTCGTGTAATTGGCTCTTAGCGCCTTAGCCAATTCTCGCCCAATGATACCGTTTGCCCCAAGGATCGTGTGCATATGTTTTGTTTTACAAACTCAAGATAGACATTTGTAAAATAGTAGCTTAATTATCATAGGTCAAAACCTAAAATTTTTAGTTTATTAAGAAAAGGTCTTAACAAGCCTTTAAGAAATCACATCTAAAGTTTTCCTTACATTTAGCTTGACTAATTAACGTACTTAACGAATGACCAAAAAACTACTGCTTCTTCTCTTTTTAGGAGCTTCAGTTTCTCTTGTTGCACAAGAGAAACCAAAAGAAGAAAAATGGGATGTTGCTCATCCAGGAAAAGGTTTCAACTACAAAAACCATCAATTCTCAACAAGCGAAGGCACATGGATGAACTTGGATGTGAGTCCCGATGGAAAAAGCATCGTTTTTGATGTACTAGGTGATATTTACAGCATGCCTATTACGGGAGGAAATGCGAAAGTTCTTCGCAGCGGAATTCCGTTTGAAGTACAACCACGTTTTAGTCCAGATGGTAAAAAAATCGCCTTTACTAGCGATGCTGGCGGTGGCGATAACATTTGGGTTATGAATACCGATGGCTCGGATGCTAAAGCGGTAACTAAAGAAAAATTTCGCCTATTAAATAATCCGTACTGGACACCAGATGGAAACTATATTGTTGCGAGAAAGCATTTTACTTCGCAGCGTTCTTTAGGTGCTGGTGAAATTTGGCAATACCATATCACGGGTGGCTCTGGGGTACAATTGACTAAACGTAAAAATGACCAACAAGATGTTAACGAACCTTGTATATCTCCTAATGGCAAATATCTTTATTATAGCGAAGATGTATACCCTGGCGGCTATTTTCAGTACAACAAAGACCCTAATAAACAGATATACGCCATCAAACGCTACGAGTTTGAAACAGGAGAAACGGGCATTGTAACCAGAGGTCCGGGTGGAGCTGCACGTCCTCAATTATCAAGAGATGGTAAAAAAATGGCTTTTGTAAAACGTGTACGAACAAAAACAGTATTGTATTTGCATGATTTGGAAACAGGTGAAGAATGGCCTCTTTTTGATGACCTAAATAAAGACCAACAAGAAGCCTGGGCAATTTTTGGAGTATACCCCAATTACAGTTTCACACCCGACGATAAAGCGCTTGTTTTTTGGAGTAAAGGGCAGTTGCACAAAATAGATATAAACACACTCGAAGTCACCAATATACCCTTTACAATTGATGCCAATATTCAAATTGCAGAAACTGTGCATTTTAACAACCCGGTTGATGCCGATAAATTTGAAGCGAAGGTTATCCGTCATGCTGTCACTTCGCCTAATGGAAAAACTTTGGTATTTAATGCTTTGGGACATCTTTGGACTAAAAACCTTCCTAATGGAAAGCCAAAAAGACTAACTAAGGCCTCTGATTTCGAATCTGAACCTTCTTTTTCAGCTGATGGCAAAGAACTGGTTTATGTTTCTTGGAATGATACAGACTTAGGCGCTGTGCACAAAATTTCTGCTCAAGGGGGCGCATCAACCAAACTGACTAAGAAAAAAGGCATCTTTAGAAATCCGGCTTTTAGTCCTTCAGGGCAAAAAATTGTATTTCAAAAAGAATCAGGAAATATGGACCAAGGAATCTCTTTTGGTAAAAATGCGGGTATATACACCATGACTAGCAGCGGAAGCAATTTAAAGCGACTAACCAAAGAGGGAGAACATCCTCAATTTACTGTAGACGGAAATCGAATCTTTTACCAAACCGGCGGCACCTATTTCGGAAGCCTTACTAAAGCCCTAAAATCTGTTAACCTAAACGGGGAAGACGAAAAGACACATATTAAATCTAAATATGCCAATCGCCTGGTGCCAAGCCCTGATAATAAATGGATCGCTTTTACCAACTTACATAAAGCATATATAGCGCCCTTATTACTAAATGGAAAAGAAATTGATTTAGATACCAAATCAACAGTGGTTCCTGTTTCAGAAATCGCCAAAGATGCCGGTATCAACTTGCACTGGTCTGCAGATAGCAAAACTATTCATTGGACCTTAGGGGATGCGTATTTTTCCAATGAAATTAAAGACCGGTATACTTTTCTTCCTGGTTCTCCTAAAAAAGTAGCCAAAATGGATTCTGTAGGAAGCCCTATAGGCTTATCCGTAAAAATGCATAAGCCAAAAGGAAGAGTAGCTTTTGTAAATGCTAGAATTATAACCATGGAAAGCGGTGAAGTAATTGAAAACGGAACTATAGTTATCAATGAGAACAAAATAGAAACCATCGGAAAAACTGCTGATATTACGATTCCTTCAAATACGAAAGTAATGGATGTTTCTGGCAAAACCATTATGCCTGGCATTGTAGATGCCCATGCGCATATTGGCGGTTTTCGTTATGGTCTAACTACACAAAAACACTGGCAACTTTATGCGAATTTAGCCTTTGGAGTAACTACATCTCATGATCCATCTGCAAATTCAGAATCGATTTTTGCTATGGCTGAACTAATTAAAAGTGGTGAGATGGTTGGCCCTAGAGTTTACTCTACAGGCATAATTCTTTACGGTGCTGATGGGGATTTTAAAGCACCTATCAATAGTTTGGAGGATGCACGTTCCTCTATTCGACGAACAAAGGCTTATGGCGCGCAATCTGTAAAGAGCTATAACCAACCACGTCGAGAACAGCGGCAGCAAGTAATGCAAGCGGCGCGAGAATTAAAAATTAATGTGGTACCCGAAGGCGGATCTACTTTTTACACGAATATGACTATGCTAATGGATGGCCATACAGGCATCGAACATAACATACCCGTAGCACCGGTATACAAAGATGTGCTAGAACTATGGAAAACAAGTAAATCTGGCTACACGCCCACTTTAATTGTAAATTATGGAGGGCTAAATGGGGAATTCTTTTTTTATCAAAAAGATAAAGTTTGGGAAAACAAAAAACTCTTAAAATATACACCAAGGGCCTTGGTTGATTCGCGATCACGTCACCGAACTATGGTGCCTGATGAAGAATATGAGAACGGACATGTTCTAGTTTCCAAAACGGCAAAAGCCCTAGCCGATAGTGGTGTAAAAGTGAATTTAGGAGCACATGGCCAATTGCAAGGCTTAGGTGCACATTGGGAGCTTTGGCTACTACACCAAGGAGGCATGACTCATATGGAAGCACTAGAAGCGGCAACAATTAACGGTGCTTCTTACATCGGTGCTGGTAATGAAATTGGCTCATTAAAAGAAGGAAAGTTAGCGGATCTAATCGTACTGGAAAAAAACCCTTTAGAGGACATCAGAAATACTGAAACCGTAACCTACACTATGGTGAATGGAAGATTATATGATACTGCTACCATGAATGAGATAGGCAATACAACTACGAATAGAGAACAATTTTGGTGGGAAAACAACACCTATAGCCAGGCTTTCCCTTGGCATGAAGAATCAAAGAGTTTTACAAGACCAGGATGCGGATGCCATTTGGGACACCAATAAACAAAATAATAACTAGCTAATTCAATATTAAAAATGAAGTATTTATTTAAATCAATGCTATTCTTTTTTGTAGCAACTGCTACTTTTGCACAAGATTTCAATATGAAATTGGTGCAAGACCTCAAACCAAGAAACATTGGCCCAGGGGGTATGAGTGGCCGTGTTACCGCAATAGACGCGGTACATGCGAACCCTGATATCATGTATGTAGGTACGGCATCTGGGGGTGTTTGGAAATCCACTTCAGGCGGTATTAAATGGGAGGCTTTGTTCGATCAAGAATTGACGGCATCTGTAGGTGCTTTGGCCATTCAACAATCGAACCCTTCTGTAATTTGGGTAGGTACGGGTGAAGGAAATCCGAGAAATAGTTTGAATGGTGGTTTTGGTGCCTACAAATCTTTAGACGGTGGCAAAAGCTGGAAAGCGATGGGTCTCGAAAAAACAAGACACATCCATAGAATAAAAATTGACCCTACCGACCCAAATACAGTATATGTTGGTGCTATTGGTTCTCCCTGGGGAGAGCACCCTGAACGCGGTGTTTTTAAAACTACAGATGGCGGTGAGACTTGGAATAAAATCCTTTTTGTAAACAATAAAACTGGGGTTGCCGATTTGATTATGGACCCTACTAATCCAAATAAATTAATTGCTGCCATGTGGGAACACAAGCGAGATCCATGGTTTTTTAAATCTGGAGGAACAGGCAGTGGACTCTACATGACTCACGATGGTGGTAAAAATTGGAAAAAATTAACGGAAGAAGACGGACTACCAAAAGGCAATCTTGGTCGTATTGGTGTTGCTATCGCTCCTGGAAAACCAAATGTGGTATATGCATTAATCGAATCAAAGAAGAATGCTCTTTATAAATCTGAAGATGGTGGTTTTAAATGGAAAATGATTAATAATAAACCTGATATTGGAAATCGCCCTTTCTACTATTCTGAAATTTATGTAGATCCGCAAAACGAAAATCGAGTGTATTCAGTATTTACATTCATTAACAAATCTGAAGATGGCGGTAAAAATTTTAAGCAGTTAATGAATGCTTATGGCAATGATGTTACCAATGGTGTTCACCCTGACCATCACGCATTTTGGATACATCCTGAAAACGGACAATTTATTCTGAACGGTAATGATGGTGGGTTTAATATTTCAAAAGATGGTGGTAAATCATGGCGTTTTATTGGCAATATTCCGGTAGCGCAATTTTATCATATCGCGACAGATAATGAATTTCCTTATAATGTGTATGGTGGCATGCAAGACAACGGCTCATGGCGAGGCCCTGCCTATGTCTGGAAACGCCAAGGTATTCGCAACAGCTACTGGCAAGAAATCAGTTTCGGTGATGGCTTTGATGTGGTACCAGATGTAGAGAATTCACAATACGGTTATACGATGAGTCAGCAAGGTTTTGTGCAGCGCTATGATCATATTACAGGTAATAATTATATCGTGCGCCCAACACCGCCAGATGCTGACACGAAACTACGCTTCAATTGGAATGCAGCAATTGGGCAAGATCCATTTGATACTAGTACAGCATACTTCGGAAGTCAGTTCGTTCACAAAACCACCGACAAAGGCTTGACTTGGGAAGTTATTTCTCCTGATTTAACTACAAACGATCCTGAAAAGCAAAAGCAAAGTGAGAGTGGCGGATTGAGCATGGATGCAACAGGAGCTGAAAATCATACTACCCTATTGGTTGTTGAACCATCGCCTATCGAAAAAGATATGCTTTGGGCAGGTTCTGACGATGGTCGTGTACACTATACTCAAAATGGAGGTACTAGCTGGATCGATGTTACGAAAAACATTAATGGTTTACCTGCAGGAAGTTGGATTCCACAGATCAAAGCATCTAACAAAAATAAAGGAGAGGCATTGTTAATCGCGAATGATTATCGAAGGTTCAATTACACACCCTATGCTTTCCGTACTAGAAATTATGGTAAAACATGGGAACGTATTGTTGATGGCACTGACGTACAGAGTTACACCTTATCAATTGTTGAAGATCCTGAAAATGCCAATCTTTTGTTCTTAGGAACCGATGACGGTTTATACCTCTCATTTGATGCAGCAGCCACATGGCAAAAATGGACAGAAGGTTTTCCAACGGTTTCTACCAAAGATTTAGTGATTCATCCAAGAGAACATGATTTGGTCATTGGCACTTTTGGCCGTGCTGCTTGGGTTTTAGATGATATTCGTCCGTTACGAGCTTTAGCTTCAAATAAGGGAATCCTTAATGCAGACATGAAGCTTTTTACGCCACCTACAGCATATCAAGCTGCCATTCAGCAGCCTACTGGAAGTCGTTTTGGTGGTGACGGTATGTACAATGCAGAAAATCGCAAACTAGGTGCGATGATCACGTATTACCTCAAAGAAGGAAAGAAAAAAGCAGATACTCCTGAAAAGAAAGATGGTGAAAAGAAAGAGGATGAGGCATCCGATGATAAAAAGGAACTAACGGGAGTTCAGAAAAAAGATTCTGTTCAGTTTGAGTTTTTAAGTGGAGATAAAGTCATCCGAACGCTGAAATATAAAACTCCAGAAAAAGCAGGATTCCATAGAATTTATTGGAGAATGGATGAGAAAGGTCCGGATAGAGCGTCTCGAAAAATCAGCAAAAGGAAAAACGAGCGCGGTGGTCGTATTGTAAAACCTGGTATATACAAGGTAAGAATGAGTTATGGTGATAAGACTGAAGAAACAATGATTACTGTAAAATCTGATCCTCGATTGAAAGTAGATACAAATTCAGCGAATGCCGTTTATGAGGCTTCCAGTAAAATTGCTGCCATGATGCAGACATCTGCTGATGCTGTAAAGCAACTGGTTGAAAGTAAAAATGTCGCCAATAAATATTCCAAAGAATTGAAAGAAATGGATAAGAAGAAGTACAAAGATCAAATTAAAGCTTCCGGCGCTATCGTCAAAGCAATTGATTCTATTATGGCTTTATATATTGGCAAAGAAGATAAGCGCCAAGGTATTACAAGAAACCCAGGCATTAATGTCATGCAACGTATTGGTAATGCTGGCAGCTATGTTGGCAGTAGAAAAACTGGACTTACCAAAACGGAAAAAGATTTGATGAGTTATGCCGAGCAAGATCTTAAAAAGGCGCTAAACAAGACGAATACATTCTTCACTGACAAGTGGAAAACGTATCGAGAATTAATTGAAAGTTTGAAAGTTTCCCCATTCAAAGAAACCGAGAGTTTTAACATGGAGAACTAATTTAAAATAAACAATTATGAAACAACTATCAGTACTATTTGCAATCGCTCTAATTTGGGGCTGTAAAGAACAAAAGCCCGCTGAACCAAGTATCGCGGAAACTATGAAAACCTACACCATCGAGCAAATGATGGACAACGAAGCCATTGGTGGCGGAAGCTTCTCTCCGGATAAATCGAAAATGTTGATATCTAGCAATCGATCAGGCATTTACAATATGTATACCGTACCTAGTTCAGGCGGAGAAATGATGCCTATTACACAATCAGATAGTGCATCAGTTTTCGGCATTTCTTATTTTCCTAATGATGAGCGCATGCTTTTTCGAATGGATGGCAACGGAGATGAAATCTATCACATCTACTTACGCGACACCGATGGCAGCCATAAAGATTTGACTCCCGATAAAGGCAAGAGAGCAAGTTTTTACGGATGGACCGATGATAAGAAGGGTTTTTTCTACACTTCAAACAAAAGGGATGAGCGCTTTGCAGACCTCTATGAAATGGATTTAGAAACCTATACGTCAAAATTACTATACCAAAATAATGACGGTTATTTCTTAGGTGGTCTTTCAAAAGACAAAAAGTTCTTACCACTGATAAAGCCAATTAATACGAATGATGCCGATTTGCACCTTTATGGAATGGAGGACAAATCAATAAGGAAGATCAATACCAATCAGAGTGGAAATAGTCCGGAAGATTTTTCACCTGATGGAAAGTTTCTTTATTATACAACTGATGACGGCGAAGAGTTTGCCAAATTGATGAAGTATAACATTGCGGATAAAACTTCGGAAGAAACAATGACGAGAAGTTGGGATATTGTTGGTTCATATTTTACAGAAAAAGGAAAATATCAGGTTACTTATATTAATGAAGATGCAAAGAATAGCATCGAAGTTATGGATGTAGCTTCTGGCAAAAACATTGATCTCCCTTCTTTTGATGGAATGGATATTACAAACGTAGGGTTTTCAAGAGATGAAAAATCGATGCGTTTCTATGCCGGTGGTTCACATACGCCTTCTAACTTATATGTTTATAATCTAGAAAGCAAAGAACAGACCAAATTGACTAATGTCTTGAACGATGAAATTCAAGCGCAAGATTTGGTTAATGCGAAAGTCATTCGATACAAATCATTTGATGGATTAGAAATTCCCGCGATCTATTACCTACCACATCAAGCATCAGCAGATACGAAAGTACCGGCAATGGTCTGGGTACATGGCGGTCCGGGCGGACAATCGCGACAAGGGTTTAATTCATTTTTGCAATACATGGTGAATCATGGTTATGCCGTTTTAGCAGTTAACAACAGAGGTAGTAGCGGTTATGGCAAGTCTTTCTATCAAATGGATGATTTAAACCATGGCGATAAAGATTTAAAAGATTGTGTTGCTGGTAAAGATTGGTTGGCATCTCAACCAGAAATCGATGCAGAAAAAATCGGCATAATTGGCGGCTCTTATGGGGGTTATATGACCATGGCAGCCCTAACCTTCACTCCTGAAGAATTTGACGTTGGCGTTAACCTTTTTGGTGTCACCAACTGGATTCGTACCCTTCGTAGTATTCCACCCTGGTGGGAAGCACAAAAAGAAGCTTTGTATTTAGAATTGGGTGATCCGAATAGTGCTGATTCTGTTCGTCTTCGTGAAATTTCTCCATTATTTCACACGGATAAAGTAACCAAACCATTGATCGTATTACAGGGTGCGCAAGATCCGCGTGTGCTTCAAGTAGAATCAGATGAAATTGTAGCCGGTGTTCGTAAAAATGGAGTGCCAGTAGCATATGTATTGTTTGAAGATGAAGGTCACGGTTTTGTTAAAAAAGAGAATCAAATCAAGGCCTATAGCGAAGCATTGAAATTTTTAGACATCCATTTAAAAGTAGATAAAGGTATTCCAATAAAAGATGGCGATACTATGACAAAAGAAACAGATATTTAAATACAATTACTGTCACTTTGAGCGGAGTCGAGAACTTAGAGACATTAGGTCTCGACGCCGTTCAACCTGACAATTTAAAAAACTATTATCCATTTATGAAAAGAATAATTTTACTACTTACCCTGCTATTTACTATTACTAGCTTTGCACAAGAAATTGGCGATGATCAACTAGGTTCATGGTACATGTATTTCGGTACTAACAAAATATCAGATAAATTTAGTATTCATACTGAAGGTCAATTACGCTATTTTGAACAAGCTAATAATTTCAATCAACTGCTTTTAAGAACAGGTATTAATTATCACCTTAACCCAGATGCAATTGCAACTTTTGGGTATGGTTTTATTTCCACTGACCCAACTTTTGAAGACTTTAGATTAGTTGGAGGTGACGGTCAAGTTGAAGATAGTAAGATTACAGAACATCGTATTTTTGAACAATTGATTTTAAAGAATACCGTAGGACAATTTAAGTTTGAACACCGGTATCGTTTAGAACAACGGTTTATTACGGACAAAGATTTTGACATAAGCGAAACACAGCACCGTGCACGTTATCGCTTGCAAATAACTTTACCACTAACAGATGTCTTTTTCTTAAACTTTTATGACGAAATCTTCTTAAACTTACAAGATCGTGTATATGGTCAAAACAGACTATATGCAGCTTTAGGTATAAACGTTACAGAAAACCTAAGTGTTCAAGCTGGTTATTTAAAAAATCACTTTCCGACAGCAAATTTTGATCGCTTGCAGATAGGAGTCATCTTTAATACCGACTTAAGAAAAAAGATAAAAGAGTAAATCAATTGGTAGTTGCAGATTGCATTGGTATCCATTGGTTTAGCCAAACTAATCCAATCTATTATGAGCTTGCAAAAAATTATTTTCCAGAATAAAGAAGGTCAAAATTTAGTGGGAAGATTAGAACTTCCTGTAAATCAGCACCCACATAACTACGCCATTTTTGCGCATTGTTTTACATGTAATAAGAATCTATCTGCAGTAAAAAATATAGGCAAAGCATTGACTTCAAAAGGTTTTGGAGTTTTGCGATTTGATTTTACCGGACTCGGAGAAAGTGAAGGTGATTTTGCGGATACCAATTTTTCAGGAAATGTTGAAGATCTCATCGCTGCCGCTGATTATCTAAAAAAAAACTACCAAGCCCCTACCCTTTTGGTCGGGCATTCACTTGGTGGAGCCGCTGTTATTTTTGCAGCAACCGAAATTGAATCTATTAAATCCGTAGCAACAATTGGGGCTCCTTCAAACCCTGATCATGTATCACACTTGCTTAAAAGCGGAATCGAAGAAATAAATACTTCCGGAAAAGCGGTAGTAAATTTAAGTGGGCGCGATTTCACTATCAAAAAACAGTTTTTAGATGATTTAGCGTCGAAATCCCTTCCTGAAGTTGCCAAGAACCTTAGAAAAGCCTTGTTGGTGATGCATTCACCTCAAGACACAACAGTTGGCATTAAAAACGCAGAAGAAATCTATATTGCAGCACGCCACCCAAAGAGCTTTGTTTCCTTAGATGGAGCAGATCATTTGTTGATGGATAAAAAAGACTCCGTCTATGCAGGTGAAGTTATAGCTGGTTGGGCACAACGTTATGTAGCGCTTCCTGAAGCATCAAATTTGAAATCTAAACATCAGGTCGTTGCCAGTCTAGACCGTGAAGACGGATTTACAACAGCCATGAAAGTAGGTAATCACTATATGAATGCTGATGAACCTGTTTCCTTCGGAGGAAATGATTTCGGCCCCTCACCCTATGAATTGGTTTCTGCGGGATTATCTGCCTGCACAGTTATGACTGTGCAAATGTATGTACGAAGAAAAGGATGGCCCCTAGAGAATATCGAAGTGCATACGTCATATTCAAAATCGCATGCCGAAGACTGCGAGAATTGCGAGGATAATGCTGCCAAAATTGACACCTTTAATCGAGATATTAAGCTTACCGGTGATTTGGATGAAAAGCAAATCGCTCGCATTTTACAAATAGCCGATAAATGCCCAGTACATAAAACCTTACATAGTGCAACTCAGGTGATCACTACCTTAGTAGATCTTTGATGGTTTTCGTTAAGCAACGCCTTATTAATCCTTGAAATGGTTTGTTGTTGATTGCATACTGATCACTGTGAATTGTTTTTCACAAACTGTTCATTATAAACTGTTCACTGCTAATGGCAAACTGACCGCTGCAAACTACTAATCGCAAACTACCAACTGATTTCTTAAAATCATTTTGAATGGGGTTTGACTTCACCTCAATAATTACGTAACTTTCACCTCATCTTAATAACTAATTCCTACCAAAGTTAAGCTGGGCGAAGACAAAGGTTAGGAATAAAACTAAAAATTAGACTTATGAAAACTATAAAATTAGCAGCATTGGGGCTTTTGATAGCAGCATCCTATAACTGTAAAGAAGCAAAGAAAGAAGCAGATAAGGCGTCAGATACTATTGAAGAGGCTGGCGATGACATAAAAGAGGCTGCCAAAGAAATAGCGCAAAGTGTAAATACTGTCAAATTTATGATGGAACCAAAAAGCGACAGCAACGTAAAAGGAACCGTTTTTTTTACAGAAGCAGATGGAAAAGTGAGTATGAGGGCAATGTTATCTGGTCTTTCAGAAGGAGAACATGCGATTCATATTCACGACAAAGCAGATTGCTCATCAGCAGATGGAAAATCTACAGGTGGTCATTGGAACCCAACAAGTACACCTCATGGTAAGTGGGGAGCCGAAGAAGGATATCACAAAGGTGATATTGGTAATTTTAAAGCTGATGCACAAGGCCTAGCCACCGTAGAGTTTGCTACAGACGAATGGTGCATGGGCTGTGAAGATGCTACAAAAGATATTCTTGGTAAAGCCGTCATCGTTCACCAAGGCGTAGACGATTTCACATCTCAGCCTAGTGGTGCTGCCGGTAAGCGTGTAAGTTGCACAGGAATTATTCAGTAGAAAAAAAGGATTTTAACATACAATAAAGCTGCCTTTGGGTGGCTTTATTTTTGTTTTCTCATCAAAAAATAAATTTTAATCACCATATAGAAATGGAAATGTTAGACTGGATACAGAATTGGTTCAAGGGTAATTGCGACGGGGAATGGGAACATGGTGAGGTTATTCAAATAACCACTTTAGACAATCCAGGGTGGGAGGTCGAAATTGACATCTCGAATACGTCTATAGCTAATATTAATATTCAATGGATACTTAACGAAAATGGAAAACAAGATTGGTATGGTGTCAAAATTGAGAATCAAAAATTTAGCGCTGCGGGTGACCCCGGAAAACTAAAATTTTTATTAGGCTTATTCAAGGAGATGATAGAGAAGATTGAAAACTAACACGACTGCAAAAACGGTAAAAAAACACAGTAGTATCAGTCATTGAAGCAATTTCAGGTTACTTAAAAAGCGGACTGATAGTTGAATATCATTTTTTTATTTTTCACATATAATGCGGAATATTCCATTTGAATAACTAAGGAATTTTCTGCTTTTAGGGTATGCATTCGTTAAAATTCTAATTTGAACTATACTTATTTTACTCCTATAAAAATCATAGTATAAATACAGATATATGAAAGCAATCGGATTTAAGCAATCGCTCCCCATATCAGAAAAAAATAGTTTTATTGAATTTGAAACAAAAAAACCAAGTCCTGTTGGGTACGACCTTTTAGTTAAAATAGCAGCAATTTCGGTGAATCCTGTAGATTATAAAATCAGACAAAACACAGCAAAAGATACCATCCTAGACGAGCCCAAAATCATAGGCTGGGATGCTTCAGGTACCGTAACTGCAGTGGGTGATAAAACGTCTAAATTTAAAATTGGTGATCAGGTCTATTATGCCGGTGACCTAACTCGAAGTGGTAGCAATGCGGAATATCAATTAATCGACGAACGCATTGTTGGAAAAAAACCAACGAGCTTAACCCATTCGCAAGCAGCTGTGATGCCACTTACTACACTAACAGCATGGGAGTCTCTTTTTGACCGTATCAAAATTGACCCAGAAAAAGATAAAGGAAAAACAGTTTTGATTTTGGCTGGTGCTGGCGGTGTTGGCTCTATAACTATTCAACTGGCCAAAAAACTAGCAGGGCTGACCGTAATTGCCACGGCGTCGCGACCTGAATCTGCAGCATGGTGTACATCTTTAGGCGCAGATTTCGTAGTAAATCACCATGATCTGAAAGCAGAACTAGCGAAAATTGGTCATGCTGAAGTAAACTATATTCTTGATTTTGTTGACTTAAAAGGCTATTGGGAATTGGCTGCAGAAATCATTAAACCACAAGGCCATATTGTTTCCATTACAGGAAGCACTGCGCCTCTAGACTTGAATGTTCTCAAAAACAAGAGTGTTACATTTTCTTATGAATTTATGTACACAAGATCGATGTTCACTACGGAAGATATCGAGAAACAACATCAAATTCTAAATCAAGTAGCAGATATGATAGACGAAGGAATTTTAAAAACAACGCTAACCACTACCCTACTTGGGTTTACAGTTGAGAACCTAAAGGAAGCCCATAAGTTGCAAGAATCTGGAAAAACTATTGGTAAAACAGCCATTCAATTTTAGGGCCTACAATCCGCACAATCCGCACAATCGCAGTATAGTAGTATAGTAGTATAGTAGTATAGTAGTATTTAAAATAGTAGCTTATTCTAAGACGAGAAGCTTAGGGTGAAAAAAAAAGCTACTCAATGAGCAGCTTTTTTTAGTTTACAGGAGTATCGAAAACCTACTCTTCAAATACTGAATATATACGTACCTCAGGATCTGCTGCCAATAATGGCCCTAATTCACCCACAATATCTTTTGAAAAAAGCTCGGTAGAAAGATATGCTTTTGCTTGCATCTCCGTTTCGAAACCATGCAACACTTGTACATCTTCAGCACGCATGATCAAATCTTTTGAGCTTGCACCATCAATTTGATTTAAGAAAGGTTTCTTATACTTTAAATAGACCCCTGCAGCAGCTGGTCTATTCTCATTCGAAACCTTTAATGTAATTTGTAAATAAGCGCCAGTTTTTGCTTCTACTTTGTCGTTTTTTGTATCCAAAATCGGTTCTGAAATATCATTTAAAGCGATTGTTTTTTCATTTTTCTGGCTCGTGTTACAGCTAATTGCAGTTAATAGAATTAATGCAAAGGCAAGCATTTTCGAATTTTTTAGTGTTTTTTTCATTCTTCTTGTTTTATAGATTATTGAAATACAAATGTATATGCCAATAGCGCCAAGAAATAGTGAGAAATATACTTTTGCTGGTAAAAAAAGGAAAGTTGAATCAAAATATTAGTTGGTGGTAGCACTTCTATAAGCACTTGGAGAAATATCCATATGTCTTTTAAAATATTTAACAAAATAGGAGGCGTCATCAAAGCCTAATCGAAAAGCAATTTCACTTATTTGTAAAGTGGTGAATCGCAACAGGCGTTTCGCTTCCAAAATGACACGCTCAGAAATAAGTAGTGAAGGCAATTTACTGACCATACTTTTAGTAATGGTCGAGAGGGTTTTTGAAGAAACAAATAGCTGTTCGGCATAGCTTTGTACCGAAAGGTTTTTGGCGTAGTTTTCTTCCAGCAAATCCTTAAACTTATAAAACTGAAATTCATATTGGCTCGTCAATTCAATACGTTGATCTACGCTTTTTCTATGAACGCGCTCTAGGTTAATTAAGAATGATTTTAATAAAAATCGAATCACATCTTCGCTTCCAAAACTTTCTCGTTTGGTCAATTCTTTTTGTATTAGCGAAATATAAGAAAAACCCACTTCTACTAATTCATTACCAATTGAATAACAAGGATTTTGAGGAGAATTAAATAAGTTATACTTTAAGAATATATCCACATCAGAATGCATAAAAAAACTTTCATTAAAATGGATTAACCAGCCCTTAATTTCTAGATTATCATCGAAAGCATGTACTTGGTCTTTGCTAATAAAAAGCAGAGTATTCTTTTGAATGTCGAAGCATTTAAAATCCACATCATGCGTTCCTCCATCTTCAAAAAACCATATAATTTGATAGTAACTATGTGAATGTGGCACTGCCGATTTATCACCGCTTTTTTTACGATACATATTCAAATCGTACACCTCGAACTGTAACTTTTCAGGGTGTGCTTTATGCAAATGGTATTGTTCTATTTTTTGCTTCGGGTGTTTCATAGTTATTTCAGGAAACTTAGTAGAAATTATTCTATTTTCTCACAAACTTTTTGAGCAGCTATAAGACCGCTATAAATAGCACCATCCATATAACCGCCGTATAATGGAGACGTTTCAGCTCCTGAGAAAACTAATCTATTGTTCATATAGCTTTCTGCAAAAACGGGATTCCCATAAGACGGACTCATATATACTGATTTAATCGACTCGCAGGAGGTATTCCAATCTTGCGACCAGTCTTTTTCTTCGTAAGTTAGAAACGCTCCAATCTCTTCTCCCAAATATGTAATGAGATACTCTAGAACACGTTTTTTTCTATCTTCAGCATTAAGGTCGCGTAAGCCTTCATTTAAAAAACCCATCAAGGCATAGCTGTTTTCTTCGGCATTACTATGATCGTAGAGCTCGGTAACCGCTCCTACTTGCCCGATCACCGTACCTGACAAGTTTTTATCGCGCCAAAAAGGAAGTCTAAAAGTCATGCCAACTTTCATCGCATTACTCATCCAAGTATGTGTGCTATCCATTGCTCGAGTTAACACTTCAGATAGCGCTGGCTTAAATTCAATACGCGTGGCAATTTTAGGTGGAATGGTAACAATTACTTTTTCTGCAGTAAAAACACCCTTGTCTGTCTGAACAGAAACGGTATTGTTTATCTCAGAAATTCCGGATACTACCGTTTGTAAGTGAATTCTATCTTTTAGAGCGTAAGCCAACTTCTGAATCAATTCAGAAGAACTTCCTGCAATACGGAAAGCCGAGGGCGTATTTGGGTCACTCTCAAAATAATGCTCAGGAGCCATAGTGCTATACACTAAAACGCTTCTGCCTTTGCTATATTGATGAAATTTTGAGACCCCTAGCTCATCCAATAACTTTAAAACATTATGATGGTGTGTCTGAAACCAGGTGGCTCCAAAATCAATACCGTCGTTTGTGTGAATACGCCCCCCCATTCTGTCTCGTGATTCGAGAATCACAAAATCGGTTTCTCCAGCTTTTTCTAATTGATAGGCAGATGTGAGTCCTGATAAGCCGGCTCCAACGATAATATACTTTGAAAAATTCTTGTGCATAAGTTATAAAGTGCGGTAAAAGTACAGATTCTTAGATAGAATTAGTTTCTTCCTGACATTACACCCCCATCTGTATCCCAAATAGCACCAGTAATCCATGATGCCTGATCAGAGAGTAAAAAGGCAATTGTATTCGCCACATCTTCTGGCTTTCCATATCTACCGATAGGATGAAAGCTATGAAAATCTTGCAATGCCTCATGAGCTTTTTGTTTTCCTCCAAAAACACTATCGTAAACAGGGGTTTCAACAACAGCGGGAGAAACGGCATTCACACGAATTTTCAAATCTGCTAATTCCATCGCCAAGTGCTGTGTCAAAGAATGCAAACCTGATTTTTGCATAGAATAAGCAGAAGATGGTGTTGCTTTTATAGCTTGTTTTGCCCACATTGAACCCACATTTACAATTGAACCACCATTGCTAACTGCCATCTTCTTCGCTGCTGTTTGTGTTATAAAAAAGAACCCACGATTCAAGTTCATGTACGAATCATAATCGGACAGACTATGGTCTAGAAAAGGCTTGGGCACAAAAATACCTGATGCATTCACCAAATAATCTAGGTTATCCCAACCGCTAATGGTGCTATTCAGAGCTTCAATTTCACCACTATTCGTGATATCTACCTTATGCGTGGTCAAGCTACCGAAAGCTTCATTTTTAAAAGTCTTTAGTTTACTATCATTAGTTCCTACGATATGCACTTCAGCACCTTCGTTTAAAAGTTTCTCTGCAGTTGCTTTTCCAATACCACTGCTTCCGCCGATAATTAATGCTCTTTTGTTCATGTTTTAGATATGAATTCGTTCCTAATAAATTGAAGTACAAAAGTATTTTGACACCTAAGCCGATTGTAGTTCAAAAAAGAAAATGAATGGTAATTTTCGGAAAGTAGTCATTAGCATCGCTATTATATTATAGTTAAAAACAGCATTTTACCCTACCTAAAACAAGAACAAATAGAAATGGTTTGGATGAATAACCATTTTAATAAAAATACAACTAGATCTTTCTGTATGGATTGCTATAGCGCTTGGTTTTACTTAAGCAGTAAACCCAAATATATTTAAATTTGAGCCTAATAAATTAGATGAGAATACTATTTAACCCTCCACATCGGGCATTATATCACTTTTGAATGCTCCTGAATTCTCAAAGCAAAGCCCTAGCGAGGAACGAGTATCTCAGATATTCTCTGGGTGCTTAGCTTTCGAAAAGGTATCATTACTGTTTATAATCGTGTTTCGTTGCACTAGTTGAACGAGGTGATTTGGAAGTGATTTTTCTTTCTTGGAGATTATACAATTTGAGAAACTACCACCCATTTGCTGCAAAGCCTAGTTTCTTTAAATCTTTACAGAACTAAAAATTTTATCAGCGCTAATTTTGGAAAGCGGTTTGTCAAAATAACCATGAACTAATCGATGACTTTTAGCAAGCTCTCTATCTTTACTTTTTGCAAAAGCAGAAATAATATAGACATTGACCTTATCTTCCCATCCTACCATTTTCTCAATTTCGCTCAAAAATTTCCAACCATCCATTTCAGGCATGACCAAATCTAATAGAATAATTTGAGGAATTCCTTTATCATTCGCAATGCACTCTTGAAAGGTTTTAAGACTTTCCGAGGCCTTATCAAAACTCTTTACAATAGCCATACTGTTTGCCTGTCGAATGCAATATTCTGTAGCAAATTGAGAAACCAAATCATCATCTATTATCCAAACTGTTGGCGTCATATTCTTAATTAAAATGCATGAGGCAATGTACTGAATGTTAATGTCAATGCCAATAAAGTCAATTACATATCTTTACGACAATTAAAATTCAAGGTCATGAAGAGAAAAATCGACCATATCGTATATACCGTCTCCAACTTAGAGGAGGCCATAACCGAATTCGAAAACAAATTAGGTGTTCGACCGGTTCTTGGTGGATACCATAAAACCTTCGGAACCAAAAACGCTCTCATTAATTTGAATGACTCAATTTACCTTGAATTGCTGGCTGCAGATGACTCCAATACAGAAATAGTCAAACCGAGATGGATGGGCGTTGACCAACTTACAAAAAATCAAATTACCCGTTGGGCCTTGAGGTCAGACAGCCTTAAACCAGATGCAAAAATTCTAAGAACATACAATCCTCATATGGGAGAAATAAGAAGGGGTTCTAGAAATGCAGCTGATGGTTCTTTATTGCAATGGGAATTAATTATGCCTTTACCGGCTCCTGAAGTTGAGATACTCCCTTTTATTTTGGATTGGAGTGCGACTGAAAAACACCCTTCAGAATTACTACCTAAAATGGCTTGTGAATTGTTAGCGTTTTATGGCACACATCCAAAGCCCGAAATGTTCGAAGGTGTTTTTCAAACTCTTAACTATAGCATTGATATCAGACCTGCTACTGAGGTTAGCCTTAAGGCACTTATAAAAAGCCCTAAAGGAATAGTAAGCATTTAGAATAAATAACCCTTGATTCTTAATTCTCAAGCTTATCTATTCAAAAAAAATAAGATCTACTCCTATAAAAGAAGCGTTTAATCACCTATTGCTCAACCAAAAAGTTAACCAATAGCACTTAGCGATACTAAAAAAAAATTCTAGAGCTAGTTTACAAAAGCCCCCTGTTTCCCTTGCTAGGCGAAATTCATTCTAGAGTTACTCTGCAGAGAGCACTATTCAAAATGATTATATTTTCAAAGAAAATTCACCTATAAACTCCCTGTCAATTGGTAAATTTGTAGACCAAGATGCACATCAATTCTTTCAAATGCTAAAACTCTTTGCGCTCAAGAAACCTATCATAGGAGTTTTTATCAGCTTAGGAATTATTTCTACCTTCCTTTTATCGAACCTCAAATTTTCTTTTGATTTTAGTCAGTTTTTTCCTGAAGGTGATGAAGATTTAGAGTTTTACCAAGAGTTCATAAAGGACTTTGGTACTGACGATAATTTTCTTTTGATTGCTGTAGAACGCGAAGGCTCGGTTTTTGACACAGACTTTCTAAACGAATTTCATCAGATCTCTATCGATGCCAATAATTTTCCATACGTAACTGAAAATCAATCTATAACTACACTTTTTTACCCTATAAAATCAGCACTAAGCTATACACGATTACCAGTTATCAATCGAAAAGATAGTACGCAGTTCTCTAAAAATTGGAAAAAAATACAAGAAGATGATTTGTTCATCAACTCCCTTATTGACGAAAAAGCACAGTCATTAGTTCTTGTTTTGGAAACAGAAGATGGCTTAAATTACAACCAAGGTCAAGAACTTTTAACCGCGGTACGCAGCAGGTTAGCTAAAGGCGGATTCGAAAATTATCATTTACTGGGTCGTGCATTTTTCTATGAAGCATTGATTGCTATGCAAAAACGCGAACTCACCGTTACCACTATTGCCTCATCGGTATTGATCTTTCTGGTTTTATTTTTGGTCTACCGCAGAATTACAGTAATTGCCGTAGCCCTAGCCTCCATATTTTTGGCATTAATAATTTTTATGGGTACTTTATCTCTCCTTGGAATTGAACTTACCGCATTAGCTGCCTTCTACCCTATTCTACTCCTTATTGTTGGCACCTCAGATGTCATTCACATCATGGATGATTACCTCAGTAAAATCAAGAAAGGACTTCAAAAGGAGAAGGCTATGCGCCTAACATTGAAAGAAGTAGGTGTTTCCACTTTACTTACTTCAGTAACCACATCAATAGGTTTTGCATCACTATTAACCTCAAAATCAACCAGTGTTAGCGGCTTTGGCTTGAACGCAGCCATAGGTGTGCTCACCGCATTTATAACCATCGTTTTCTTTACTTGTGCTTTGTTATTATTGATTGATAATAAATACTTGTTACCGAAAAATGAAAACGCTAACGCCTGGTCGAAACAACTGCTCGCTACGAATAGTTTCACCAAGAAATACCCACGAAGTATTTTATTAGGGAGTTTAGTTTTTGGACTATTCTGCATCTTAGGAATCACTAAAATAAATACCAACTATCAGATTAAAAACAGCTTCCCAGTCAATAGTGACATTGCGAATGATTTTGAGTTTTTTCAGAAGAACTATGCGGGCTTCAGACCTTTGGAAGTCGCCGTAAGAACAAAAGGAAACCATAAAGTAACTGATTTTGCTATCGCCAAAGAGATAGAAAAGGTTGTACAGAAGATGAAAACCTTTCCTGAGATTAGAAATGTACAATCAGCCAATGCATTCTACAAGGGCTTAAACAAAGCCAACAACCTGAACAAATCAGCCTATTTTGTTTTGCCAGAAAGCGAAAAAGAATTCCAAACCTACCGCATGGAAGTAAAAAAATTAGCTCGTAAACAGTTTAGGAAATTTGTCAATGCTGATGAAACAAAATCAAGGATTACGTCAAAAGTTCTTGATGTCGGATTAGATAGTATAACTCAGGTATATGCTGAATTAAATAGCTTTCTTGCCCTCGAAACAGATACTACTAAAGTTCAATTCAGATTGACAGGCACCGGTATTCTATTGGACAAAAACTCCTTCTATGTTCGTGAGAGTTTGATAAACGGGCTCTTAATGGGATCATTTTTAGTCGCTATAATCATGGCTTTACTTTTTAGAGATTTGAAACTTTTACTAATTTCTTTATTACCAAACATCCTTCCCTTATTTTTTGCAGCAGCCCTTTTAGGCTTTTTGGGTATTCCACTTGAAGCTACTATTTCAGTTGTATTCGCTATTGTTTTCGGCATCGCAGTAGATGACACTATTCATTTCTTGGGCAGGTATAAAGTGAGTCGTTCTGACGGCCACACCAAAGAAGAGGCATTAGAAATCACATTCGCAGAAACCGGAAGAGCCTTAGTCATAACTACACTTTCGCTATTTTTTGGATTTATGGCGCTGCTATTCTCCATACACGCACCAAGTATCACTATTGGTCTGTTGGTAAGCTTTACGCTCTTAGCGGCGCTAGTACTAGACCTCTTGTTACTACCTGTACTAATTCGGAAACTACTTTAAGAAAATTTTATAATTCGCAGAGCTTACTCAAAACAACTACTTGAAAAATTACTTTTTAGGTTTGAGACTTCGCTGCAAACGTTTTTTAGCAAAAACAATTCGAAGGAAAAAAAATAGCATAACTGAAATCCATAGGAAGAATAAAAAATAGTCCATACTTACAGGGGCTTTAAGGATGATTTTGGTTAAACTAAATATAAACTCTGTAACACTTGGGGTATTTCAGAATGGTGAAAATAATGAATAAGTTTAATGAATACCCTATGAATTTCCTACAGAAAATCAAGACCTATTACTTCGCTAGGGCAAACCTCAAAAAACACCTAACCAACCACATTCCACCACCTATAACTGGCTAAAAAAGAGAGGTTTTACTATGTTCTACACGATTTCCACAACAATGGTAACCTGACGAAAACTGAAGAATAGATGTATCATATATCCTACTTTTACTTTATTTTTGGCTTTTTGAAGAACTACACCTATGAACCCATCGGCATCAGGCTGGATTAATAAATTTGGAGCATCCGTAAGTAACGATACGGGGACTTCTGAAGACTTTCAAAAAATTTATAGCGAATTAAAGAAAACTGGGTTCGTTTATGGCGTAAATATAAAGGTATCTAGAGCTATAGAGACAGCACACACGCTTTCCGAAGACGAGAAAGCAAAAATCAATTTGCTTTCAGCGCTATACAAAACTTACGCTCTTCAACAGAACACTACCAATTTCACTGTTTTCTTAGAGAAGATTTTTCAATTCTACAAGGACCTTAACCTAGGCGATATTTCTTTTTTTAATAAAATTCTAACAGGTAGCAAAACCTCATCACAGCTTGAAAAGCTGATTGATTCTAGAGTATACTTGGCAGATAACCTTATCAGCAAGACCTTTAATAGTATAATTACAAATTCATTATTGTTTATTGATGTGCTTACATTTAAGCGCTATTTACAGCAACCAGAAGGCATTCGCGACTACGCTCAAAATTTAGAATATATAGCAATTAACATTACCTATCATGCCTTAAGCTCAAGAGAAAAGAATAAAAACGATGAACGCTTAGCGCAGTTGTTTGAAGCTTCTCTAACTTTTATTGATACAGAGAAAGAACATTTTGATGGTTCATATCGTGAAAAATTATTGAATAATTTTTCTCCTTGGGAAAATCAGTACTTCTTAGATATGGCCTGTTTAACTGTTTGGGAAGACCAATCTTTAGAATATCAAGAATCGGAGTTTATTTTCGGCATCGGTAAAGATTTAGGTTTTGATCAAAAACAAATTACCCGTTCTCTTGAAGAGATCGCCGCCTTCTTTGACCGAAATGCAGAAATAATTCCTTTTCTTAAAGATAAGAACCTTGCGGTACAGTTCTATGATAGCATGTTGAAAATTGTAAACAAGCTTATCTTACGAAATAGCAAACGCCTACAAAAAGAGCTTCTGGAAAGCAAAGAGCTAGTTAGCCTTATATCAAAATCAACTGTTCAAGACTTAAGTAGCGAAGAAAAGAAAAAAGTACAAAATCAACTTATTGATATTTTTAAAACGATTCCATCTCTGGCCATTTTCATTCTACCTGGCGGGGCCGTTTTACTTCCTATTTTCATCAAATTGATTCCTAAATTATTGCCTTCATCTTTTGATGATAATCGCGTAAAATAGCACCAACAGAACCTCTAAAACTGAATGAATTGATTTGAGTAAGTTTCTCTTCTAATCATGAGCTGCCTAGTATACCTAGGTAACCAATACCGCTAACAAGCCCTTCCTAAAAACAAGTACCCAATAATTTCCTCCTCAGAAATTTTTAAAGCCATAAGAAGTGCTCCAACAGAAATTATCCAAGCAGTAGCGCAAAAAAAATCTCCATCGAGCAGCATGCATACGTAAAAGAGAGCAGCGGTAATTACCACATACCGCATCACGAAATAATCACGACTCTTTGAAAACACAAAGAAGCCTAATGGCATATAAAATACTTGCGCAAAGTTCTATCATACACCTAAAGGTGAAAACCTAGTATTCTTTACTTTCCAATTGGTTCATACTATTTTGGAAAACAAAAAAACAAAAAAACAAAATAGATCATCAAAGTGCCAACATAAAAAGTGTAGCTACTTTTTACGCAAGCTGTTAAATCAAGCGCCTAAAGAAATGCAATTACACGCTAGATTATTCGAGTAGCACTACTAAAATCAAGGCCGTACTTTGTTTCGATTTAGTGCTCTTTTTAAGGCGATCAAAACTTGATTTATTCAATCGTATTCTGTAGCTTTAGCTTAGGCAATTTTTATGAATTAAATTATATTGATTCTATTCAAAAAAGCCAGTATAAGAAAAATCTATAGTTATACTTAAATATTTAGCATTCAATAATTTAAATCAACCTACTCTAACCATAACTTGAAGTCTCTTACTTTTTCTCTACTTACAATTATTTCTTGCTCAGAATAATGATTAACCTTAATTTGAAGGCGTGAATTTGTATATGAAATGATGTCTTTGATATGGTTAATATTGATATAGAATTTTCGACTCACCCTAAAGAAAATTTTAGGCTCTAATTCTGTTTCCAAATTCTCTAAAGTGGTGTCTAATAAATAATTTCGTCCATCAGAAGTAGCAGCATATGTACCTTTGTTTTCACTATAAAAACATTCCACCTCATCTGCATTTATAATTTTAAGGTGCTGCCCTACCTTGACCGTAAATCGTTTTTTGTATTCCCGCTCTATCGGATTGACCAATAATTTTTTGATGTCTTCAAAATCTAAAGCAAGTTTTTGAGGCTCGGGTTTTAGCAATCGATATTTTTTAACAGCTGCCTCCAGGTCCTCATCATCTATCGGTTTCAAAAGATAATCGATGCTGTTTAATTTAAAAGCTTGCAAGGCATATTCATCATAGGCCGTAGTAAAAATGATAGCACTACGCACTTCTACTTCTTCAAAAATCTCAAAAGAGAGTCCGTCAGAAAGTTGAATATCTAGAAAAATCAAATCAGGATGTTTGTTATTTTGAAACCAATCGATAGCCTCCTCAACGGAATGCAGCATCGTTGAGATCTCCACATTAAGTTCAGCTAAAAGCCTTGATAATCTTCTTGCTGCAGGTTTCTCGTCTTCTATTATAATTACGTTCATACTTTTCGTATTATTCTTATCAAAATCTATTTTTTATTAGTGGCGTTTCTTTGATATTCTTCCTCTAAAAATTTGGTCATTTGTTTGGCCTCCCAATCTTTCATTACAATAGGCTTGAGTTTTTGCCATTTAAAAACATAGACCCACTGCACAAATAAGCCAATACCCCATAAAATAGCATTCCATGCTATCCATGAATAAAAGCCTTCATCTTGAATACCCTGTTCATTAAAAAAAGCAATGAACCTAAATTTAGCGACAAAAAATAGAATATTGACCACTAGATATACTTTTAAGTGTCTATAAAATTGTTTTATCTGCTTCACCCTCATTTGGGCTTTGATATATTTTTCTGATTGCTGCTCGCGCTCTTCCATTAGTATGTAATTTTTACTTCTGATTTTTTACCCTTTTCCATATACTTTCGAAATTGCCGTTCTTCCCGGCTGTTGATGAGATTCGTTTTTTGGAGGAATAAATTCATCCCTTGAACAAAAAAGAAAGCCCAGCATACTATGGGGCCTGACAGTAAAACTATCATGGCAGTGGCTGCACTATACAAGGGTAGCAACCCATACTAATATTCCATAGCATTAATACGTTTTTTTAGCGCGCTCCCTATGCTCTATTGGATTTAGCATCACATTTGTCGTTTAAAACCCTTCTGTGTTAGTTCCTACTTTATTCTTCGTCTTCATTCATGAACTCTTGCAGCTTTCGCTCCTCCCAATTCTTACCCAACACCTGTATATTGCCAAACACCTTTAAGGCGTGAAAAGCTAGAATAATGCCCCATACTATTGTGGTACCAAATACATTCCAATCTATCCACTTTAAAAAATCAGGGCTTCCGAAAGCTTCTTCGCTAATAAGCGTTACTCTAAAGTGATTTCTAAAAAGAATAAGTAAGGTATTAATGATTACAAATACCACCGCGTGATTATAGAATTTTTTTAATTGAACTACCCTTTCTTGAGCGCGTTCGTATTTTGATTGTTTATGATCTGTCATCACCTAGTTTTTTATATTTTTCAGCTTCAGTTAACTCTTCATTCATATATTTTTCGATCTGTCGCTTCTCCCAATCTTTGCTAAAAAACGGATTAAAGGAAAACACTTTAACGGCGTGACCGGCTAAGCCTATACCCCAGAAAAACCAAACCACAAATGTCTCAAAATTCCAGATTGCTTCAAAAATAGTAGCTCCGTTGTTCATATGATGGTACATCTTAACAAGGGTAATAAAAGTATTTACTAAGAGGTAAATTGTTAAGTGTGTGTAAAAGGCTTTTAGTGCTTTGAGACGCTCTTCGGCCCGTTGTTTTTTATTTCTAGTATTTGTTTCCATAATGCTTTTCATTTAACTGTATTTCAAAAGAATACCTAAATTAATTTCTACTCCCATCGTTTTGTGTCAGTATCTTCATTCATAAACTCTTGTATCTTGCGATCTTCCCAATTCTTTCCTAAAAACGGATTCATTCCCAAAAGCTTTACCGCTTTAAAAGCTAGTCCGATTCCCCAGCCAAATGCAGCCCAAAGAAACCAAGCATAACTCCATTCATTTACGTAATAATTTATACTCGCTAACAAGGTAATTGTAAAGGCATATGACGCTAAACTGTTGTAAAACTTTTTAAGCGCTACAACCCTATCTTTAGCTCTGCTATATTTTTCGTCTTCTATGTTATACATGATGGTTTTTTTATATTGAACTGATTTCGGTATCCGATTCAAGTTCTGGTTATTTGAAAATTTCTTTGTGTTTTAAAGATATGAATTCTTAAAACTCATTACTTTCCATAAGCTCTTTAATCTTTCGTTCTTCCCAATTTCTACCCAGAATAAGGTTGTACCCAAATGTACCCAAACCATGGCTCAATAAACCAATACCCCAACCGATCGCAGGAAAAAGCACCCAAGGAAAATCTGTTGTGTTATAATTTATAATCACCAAAAGCGACATTACAATTACATAGGTAAATACATGCGAGTAAAAAGATTTGATTTCCCCTATTCTTTCTTTTGCTTTTCTATACTTAGAATCGTTTAAATTTTCCATAATATGTTTTTTTTAGTTGTTTCTTAATGACACTACAAATATCTCAAGAAAGTAGAATATTTGAAAAAGAAGCTTTCCGAGTTGTCATTTTTTGACGCTGAATTGTAAGGTTCAAAACAAAGCTGTGTTCTAGCAAACTAAGTATTTCTATAAAATCAAAAAGGCCTCCCAATAAGGGAAGCCTGTACGCTTTCGTTCCATACTATTAAAAATTTTCATCCTCCATATACTCCCGCATCTTTCTCTCTTCCCAGCGTCTACCCCATAATGGATTGTAACCAAAGGCCTGCATACCGTGTCCTATTACCCCAAAGCCCCAGCCTCCTGCAGGAAATAAAACCCAAGGAAAATCTGTTGTATTATAATTTAGAATAGCTAGGCAGGGTATCACAATGCAATACGACATTAGATTTCCATAAAAGCCCTTAATGTGTTCAACACGTTCTTTGGCCTTTTCGTAAAGCTTATCTTCTAGGTATTCTTTTTGGGTTTCTTTTCTGGAAATCTGCTTACTAAGCATCGGCAATTGAATACTAAATTCAGCAGCCGTTTTATCTATCTGCACCTGCTTGTTACTTAAAATAGCATAGCGCTGCTGAATGTTCTGTAAACCAACACCGGTGCTCTTTTTCACCACTTGTTTTTCTTGTAAATTGTTCGTTACATGTAACATTCCATCTTTTTCAAAAACCTTGATATGAAGAGGTTTTTCTGGCGTCACTACATTGTGTTTCACTGCGTTTTCTAAAAGCAATTGCAGCGATAATGGTACTATTTTTGCCTCAGGGTATTCGCTCTTTTCCGGAATTTCAAATACAATACTATCTTCAAACCGCATTTTTAAAAGCCGTACATAGGTTTTTGCAAATTGCAATTCTTCATCGACGGAGACCAAATCTTTATTTTTTTGCTCTAAAACATAACGATATACCTTCGAAAGAGAAGTCGTAAACTTCTGTGCTTGATACGGGTCTTCTTCAATAAGACTTGTGAGCACATTCAGGCTATTGAATAAAAAATGAGGGTCTAATTGATTTTTTAAGGCATCGAATTTAGCAGAAGCTGTAGTTGCTATGATTTTTTGCTCCTTGACCTTGTTTTCTTGACGGTATCTATAATAGTATACAGCGTAGAAAGCTAAAGTGATCCCGATTACTATAAATATGGCCTGCAGATAATGTTCTGTAAAAGATTGGGAGGCTAAAATCCATTGAATCGATTTATTAAAAAAAATAGTGAAGATGATAATTTGAGCCATAAAAACTCCAATACAAGTTACTACTACGTTACCCAGCAAAGCAATAGACATGCGTTTAAAGGTGTAGATAAAGTGGTCCCATTTTTTCAAAAGAAACAAAAACCAAGACATGTTTGCCATGTAGAGGATTGTAGAAAATATGAGATTGGTATAATATTCTTCCCAAGAATTTTCTACCATGGCTTCAAATCTCGCCACATCGTTAAAATAGTAGTACGCCATAAATCCGAACCAGATTAATGTGCCTACTATAAAAGCCCTAAAAAGCTCTTTTAAAAAACGTTCTTTTGTCATTTTTTACAATTTTCAGAAGTAGCTTGCGCTCTATCTTTCCCCCAATTCGGATGAAAATCTGATTCAGCCTTAAAGGTATTAAAAAGTTCTAGTGAACGTTCTACATCTTTACAATAAGGTGCGGTGTCTTGACCAAAGTAGGCCGCTGAACCCATATCCCATTCTGCTTTTGAGAATACTACTCTAGGATTGTTTGGTGCCAACTGGGCAGCTTTCGCGTATAAAGCAGCTACTTTTCCAGAAAGGGTCATTCCATAAGCCGCTCCATCAAAAGCAATATAAGCGGTATAAATCATGGCTTGCTGCACTAATATTTCGGGGTTATTAGGAGCTATTGCTTTTGCTACATCGATAAACTCTTGTGCTTTCTCTAATTGTTGTTTTAGTTTTTCTTTATCCTTTTCTCCAAAAGAAGCGATAGTGTTTATTGAAGACACGTAATAGTAGGGAAGCCAATTACCCATTTCGGCATTAGATATACGTTCGAACATATTAGACGCTTCTATCGTTTCGCCTTCGTCCCATAGTTGAAATGCTTTTTGCATTCCTTTGTCAAACTGGTCTTGAGCGAAAGTCATCGTTGATACGAATAGTACTAAAATGCTCATTACTTTTTTCATAATTGCCACTTTTAATTATATTTCCGAGAAATCAGAAATCTGTTAGCTTTCGTTTTTGATTGTTCCACAAATTTGAGGAGATACCTTCTTTAAAAGAAAAAAGAAAGACTGAACTGTAGCATTTAGCGGACGGACTGTAATTTTATAAGACAACCAAACCGATAAAAAAGACCACCACTAAAACCCCATCGAAAATAGAAATGAAATTACCCTGCCTTTACAAGAAGATCAAATTGATTATAACAAAGTGTTGGTAGCATATTTTTGAGATCGTTTAAATGAGGTTCGCCTTAAGAAGAACTTTTTAACAAGCTAGACCCTTAGCTTCAATCATAGCTATCTTTAAGTTTAAGTGTGTCCATGACCCTATTCGGATTCTGTTTTAGGCCTTTTCGTAGTACTTGTTTCATTTTTTTATCGGAAAATCCTTTTAAAAAAAAATCAAAAAAGAGAATTTACGATGGTGGATCATTTTTTTTGTGAATAATTACCTATTTTTAGAAAGCTGAAAATCAACATCTTCCCTCAATAGCGATTTTCGATTACCAAACCAAACTAGGAACATGTTGAAACGAAACAATCTTTTTTTTCAAAAAGCTACGCGCGTAGTTTTAGTAATATCCCTTTTTCTCTTTCTTACACCGCTTCAAGCTCAAGAAAAAGTAGGTAGTCCGGAAATAACCACTTACAAATACCAGGAGTATGGCGGTGACCCAATTAGTTGGTGGGGTTTAGAAGATAATAATGGCTTCATGTATTTTGCAAACGGCCAAGGTGTTTTGCAGTATGATGGAGTAAACTGGCAATTGATTGAAGTGCCTGGTTTTGGAACGCGAAGTTTTGCCAAAGATAAAGAAGGTGTAATACATGTTGGCGGTGGTGGGGAATTTGGTTATCTGGCTCCTTCAGAATCTGGGAAAATGACTTACGTCTCTTTGATGGACAAAGTTCCGGAAGAGCACAAAAGCTTTGCGGATGTCTGGGAGATAGACTATTACAAAGGAAGAGTAATTTTCAGAACAGAATTCAAGCTCTTTTGTTGGGATGGGAAAGCTATGAAAGTAATAACTTCTGAGAATGGATATCATGTTGGTAATATTGTTAATAATACCTATTATTTACGAATATGGGACAGGGGGCTTTGTGTCCTCAAAGATGACGATACCTTTGAATTGGTGCCCAATGGAGAACAATTTGCTAGTGAACGTATATATGCAATGCTTCCTTACGATGATAAGGTTCTTGTAGGAACCAGAACCCAAGGTTTTTATTTGTACGATGGCACCAACTTTACTCCCTTTAAAACGGAAATCGATGAACTGGTAAAGGGGGAACTATACTTGCCAGGAGCTGCATTAAAGGATGGTCGTTATGTTTTGAATACACGAAGTGATGGCGCTTACATTATAAGTCATGATGGAAAACTAATTCAAAGGTTTACAACTGCAAATGGCCTACCAGACGGTACAGTGAATTATGTTCATGTAGATTCTAGGGGGGTGTTATGGATGATGCATTTTAATGGTATAAGCAGTGTAAATTTAAACTCTAGCTTTACGGTTTTAGACTCAAGCATGGGGCTCAAAACGGCTGTTTTTACAGTTTATCGACACAATGACATATTGTATTTAAGTACTAATACTGGTATTGCATATTTTGATGAAAATACAAATACTATTGTTCAAATTCCGGGAGTTTTCGGACAAGGAGGTAATTTTTTTGAGTTTAGAAATAGATTATACACTTCTACGAACGGGATGGGTTTCCTAGAGATAAAGGACAAGACTTTTAGTTATGTGAGAGAAAGTGTAAACTATGATTTGAGGGCAAGAATTACTACGCAATCAAAAAAGGATAGTAACCGAATTTTCGTGGAGCACCAACAAGGGTTAATAAGTTTATATTTTAATGAGGATACTCAACAATTTGAAGAAGAATCAAGCACAAGTAAAGCAATACTCGGGAGTGGTAGTATTATAGAAAAGGAAGATGGTGCCTTATGGATGAATACAAGTCCTGAAGGCCAAATATTAAAAATTATTCCAAAGTATAGTAAGGGTAAATTAGATTTGGACAATTCAGAATATATCCTGTATGACGAAACTAAAGGTTTACCAAAATCTTTTGTAGAGATATTTGAAAGCGATACTGAAATAGGGGTGTTTGCTGTTGAAGCCAAAGCAACGTATGTATTTAATGCTGCTAAAAATATTTTTGAGAAGAAAAAGTTCTTTTTTGAAGAGTATATTGATTGGAAGGACCCGGGTTCTTCATCTAATTTAGGTAAAGATGGAACATTTTGGTTCAATGTAGGGTCAGGGGTCATGTTTGCCGAAAAGAATGCTGAGGGAGATTTTGAGGTAAATTCTGAAGTCTTTAAAGAGCTCAAAAATACGCGTGTTTACACTATATATCCTGAGGATGTTAAATCAGATGGATCTAGGGTAGTTTGGTTTTCCGGTCCAGATGGTGTTACTAGGTATGAGGGTATGTTAGAAAAACCAACTATTCCTGACTTCAAGGTGAACATCAGAAAAATGACTATCACAGGAGATTCATTAGTATATGGTGGTAATATCGATTTCCTAGAAAAACTGAGTATACCATTTGACAAGAATTCGGTGACCTTAAGTTACGCAGCACCTCTTTTTATAGGCCAGAAAGAAATGCAATATAGCACACAATTGTGGGGCTTGGATGACAAGTGGTCTGAGTGGGCTCAAACAGCGTCAAGGGAATACATTAATTTACCTGCGGGAGAGTATAGTTTTAAGGTTAAGGCTAAGAATGTCTACGGAGATATTTCAGAAGAGGCGTTAGTTTCTTTTTCAATTACTTCTCCTTGGTACAAGACCTGGTGGGCATATGCTCTTTATGCTTTAGGCATTTTAGGTTTTATTTACTTTTCAGTAAAAGCACGCACTAAAATTCTACTCAACCAGCAAAAAGTGTTAGAAGACACCGTCGAAGAACGCACTAAAGAAGCCAATCAACGTATGAATGAATTGGCTACTGTGAATCAAGTAAGCCAAGCACTAACAGAAAAATTGCAATTAAATGATTTGATTCAATTGGTAGGCGATGAGATGAAAAAGCTCTTTAAATCAGACATCACTTATTTGGCCATTCTAGATTCAGACACGAACATTATCAACTTCCCTTACCAAGATGGTGATACGATGGAACCCATGACCTACGGTCAAGGCTTGACCTCGCAAATCATTAAAACTGGAGAATCTTTATTACATAATAAAGATGCAGATATTAATGCAGCCTACGACAAAATAGGGGTTAAACATACGGGTAAGCAGGCCGTTTCTTATTTGGGTGTTCCTATTCCTGTCGAAGACTCAGTTATTGGGGTGTTGAGCGTACAGAGTATTCAGCAAGAAAGCAGGTTCGATGAGCAAGATAAAAACCTTCTAAAAACAATCGCAATAAACGTTGGTATTGCCTTGCATAATGCGGAGTTATACGAAGAGGCTAAAGAAGCGAAAGCAAAGGCAGAAGATGCAAACGAAGCAAAAAGTGCCTTTCTATCTACAGTAAGTCATGAGCTTAGAACGCCCCTTACCTCTGTATTAGGCTTTGCTAAAATCATTCGCAAACGTTTGGAAGATCGAATTTTTCCTGCAGTAACTGTAGATGACCAAAAAATAAAGCGCACTATGAAACAAGTGAGCGAGAATTTAGATGTGGTGGTCTCTGAAGGCGAACGTTTGACCAATCTCATTAATGACGTGCTTGATCTTGCTAAAATAGAATCAGGCAAGATGGAATGGAATATGAGACCCGTTTTTCTACAAGATGTCATTCACAGAGGTATAGCAGCTACTTCCGCCCTATTTGAGCAAAAAAACTTAGTTTTAAAGAAAAACATACCTCAAGATCTGCCCATCATCAAAGCAGATGAAGATAAGTTGATTCAGGTGATCATCAATCTGCTGTCTAATGCGGTTAAATTCACCGATAAAGGAACGGTAAGTATAGAAGCCTATCAGGATAAAGGACAGCTTATTTTTGAAGTTCAAGATACGGGTATCGGCGTAGCAGAAGAAGATCGTCACAAGATTTTTGAACGTTTTAGACAGGCTGGTGATACCTTAACCGATAAACCCCAAGGCACGGGGTTAGGGCTTCCCATTTGTCGTGAGATAATTGAACATCATGGTGGAATCATCTGGATGAAAAGTGAATTTAATGTTGGTAGTTCATTCTTCTTTTCCCTCCCTATTTTAGGAGAAATTAGCGAGCAACAGCCCATACAGTTCGATCGTATTGTTAAAAGTCTCAAAAAACAGATAAGCCATAGTTCTAAGCAAAAACCAGATGGCAAAGCCACAATTTTAGTGGTTGATGATGATACGCCTATACGATCATTGTTACGACAAGAATTGACCGATACAGGTTACCACGTGCGCGAAGCAGCCAATGGTAAGGCTGCATTGGACATGGTGCGGCTAGAAAAGCCAGATCTTATTATTCTAGATGTAATGATGCCAGAAATTAATGGGTTTGATGTTGCGGCGGTATTAAAAAACGATCCTGCCACAATGGATATTCCTATCATTATTTTATCGATTGTTGAGGATAAAGAACGTGGTTTGAGAATTGGAGTAGATCGCTACCTAACCAAACCTATTGATACTGAAAAATTATTTCATGAAGTAGAGGAACTGCTCGAACAAGGTGTTTCAAAAAAGAAAGTACTGGTCGTAGATGAAGATGCATCAGCCGTAAAGACCTTGACAGAGGTTTTGAGCGCTAGAGGATACAAAGTACTTGAAGCCAATACAGATAACCTGCTGGAAACCGCAACTGAAGCAATGCCAGACATTATCATGTTAAATTCGGTGCATAACGAAGATAAAAACTTTATTAAAGATTTAAAAGTCCAAAAAGGAATGGAGAATGTGATGTTCTTCATTTATGAGTAGAAGACCAGCCAATTGAATTAAAAAAAAGATATGACTAAAAAATTACTAATTGTTGACGATGAGCCCCATATCAGAATGCTCATTGAGCAAACACTCGAAGATTTAGAGGATGATGGTGTTGAATTACTTATTGCGGAAAATGGAGAAGAAGCTTTGAGGATTATTCAAGAGGAGAAACCCAATTTGGTATTTCTAGATGTAATGATGCCGAAAATGAATGGTATGGAAGTATGTTACAAAGTAAAAAAAGAATTGAATTTATCTGAAGTTTATATTATTTTATTAACTGCCAAAGGGCAAGAGGTTGATCGCCAAAAAGGATTAGATATGGGCGCCAATAAGTATATGACTAAACCTTTTGATCCAGATGAAATGTTGACCATTGCTAAAGATATTCTGAACAATTAGCCAGTTTTCAAGCATGAACCACAGCACTTCACTCAAAGCCTTAAAATCAATTTTGCAAAGAGACAATGCATCAAAAGCATTGTTAAAAACCTTGTCGCAAAAATTTAATGCTGACTTTTGTATAGAAGATAGTAATCAATTGCTATTATGGGGTGATCGCGGTGCTTTTGTAAATTCTGTAATTCTTGAATACCAGGAGGCAACCTTAGCTACATTTTACTACAGCGACGCAAATGCACTCCATATTTTCGAAACCATAAAACTACTATTTCAAAAAGAATGGGAGAAAAAGAAAATTGGTAAGGAAGTTTTAGGCTTGTATCGTGAAATCAATATGATTTATGGCTTAAGCGAGATGATTTCCGAAAAAATTGACGCAGAATCTATTGCAGAAGTCGCACTACAGGAAGCCGTTCAGATTATCAATACAAGCCATGGTTTATTTTTAATGTATGATGCTGATAAGGACGAGGTGCTTGAAATTGCACAATTTGGAAACAACCCAAACAGTCAAACCAATATTGACAAACAAAAAGAACTCTTAAAAGAACTTATTAAAAAAGGCACGTCGGCAATTGTTCCAAAAGAACGGGTAGTAAAAAACCCGGCCTTAAGACATCTTAAAGCGGCAATGTACGCGCCGCTAAAGGTAAAACACCGCACCTTGGGCCTTATGGTTCTTGGTCATGAAGATGAAATAGAATATACCGCCGCTGAGTTAAAATTATTAACTACAATCGCCCTACAGTCCTCTTCTGCGATTGAAAGTGCTCACTTGTATCAAAAGGGTCTTAAAGAAGTTCAAGATCGAGAAGAGGCCATTCGAAAGATACACGATGCCAGTCAAAAATTTGTGCCATCAGAGTTCATAAAATCCTTAGGGAAAGCAAAAATTACAGAAGTTTCTTTAGGCGATTTGGCGGAAAGAGAAGTTACCGTAGTCTTTGCTGATATTAGAGGATTTACAAGCATTTCTGAGGGTTTATCACCCAAAGACAACTTCTTATTCGTCAACGGCTTTAATAACCGTATGGGGCCCATTGTAAGGAAAAATGCCGGTTTTATTATGCAATATCTAGGCGATGGTTTTATGGCTTTATTTCCAAAAGGACCACAAAGTGCACTGAGAGCTTCAGTAGAGATGCACAAAGCTTTGCAGGAATACAACAAAGAGCGTGCGCTAAAAGAAAGGCTACCAGTTAAAATTGGCGTAGGAATGCAAAACGGCAAGCTGATTATGGGTATTACTGGTGACAGTGATCGATTAGATGCTGCGATTATTTCAGATACTGTAAATACGGCTGCACGTATTGAAGGGCTTTCCAAACACTATGGTACGTCAATCTTACTTACGGACAACTGCAAGAAAAAATTAGAAAACCCCGCTGATTTTGATTTCAGATATTTAGGTGCGGTGAAAGTAAAAGGAAAACGGAAACCTATTGACTTGTATGAGTGTATTAATGGAGATCAACCCAAGTTGCTCGAGCATAAGTTAAATACTACTGGCTCTTTTCAAAAAGGACTTGATCTTTACCTCAACAGAGAATTTGCAATGGCTGCAGTTACCTTTCAACAAATCTTCAAATTGAACCAACAAGACCAGACCGCGAAGCTTTTCTTAAATAAATCTGCCACGCTTATTACGCAAGAGCTTGAAGAAGGCTGGAAAGGTGTCGAGTCAATGACAAATAAATAAGAATAGTAAAACCTTGTACTATTCTTCTAAATAAAAAACCTACAGCCATGGAGCTATAGGTTCATTTACATAAAAAACACTAAACTTGTATTGCTCTTATTTTCAACGTACTTTTTTAATCAATCTGGCCATATATACCCACTTCATATCTCTAGCCGCAATACCTTCTTGCATTAACTTCGTCTGATCAGCGGTCATACCTTCACTAAAATTTATACTTTGATTTAGCATTTGCTCAACCGTATTGAACATGTTGACCGTCATATGAGAGGCATAGGTGTCACTACCCATTGGTGAGATGAATCGAACCAAGCCCCAACTTGCTTTACCCCCTGCATCTACAGCTTTTTGATGTAGTGCTTTAAAGACTTCATCTTCTGCCTTTTCGTAAGCACTATAATTACCCATAGTGACTTTCATCATATCCATCAATGCTATCGTACCAATTGGCATATCAAATTCACCCGTAGTACTTGAAATTTGTTCGGCATATATTCGAACCGCCAAGTCTCTGGTTTTTGCAGTCGCATCCATGATTTCCTGTTCTTTATCTGTTATGTTTGGAAAAGCAGTAGCAAAAGCTTCCTGAAAACCGCCCCCTTCCATCATCTTAACCGGATCGCTATGGAGTGTTACCGTTAAGTATTGAAAGCCTTGATCTTCACCTCCAGGACGCAAAGCCCAAAGATCCCATCCTATGATATCTCCTTTTTTTACCCGTGCCTCATGAAGTTTCTGCCATAAACTTTCGGTTTCCATATACGCACTTTCTTGTTCATTATCCACTTTCATAAACTCAAAAGTGAGAAATAGTTTTTCTTGTGCCAGAGCAGAAAACCCAATCATAAGCGCTACTCCAAAAATCAGTACTTTTTTCATTATAATTATTTTTATTGGTTAAACAGCTAGTGGTTTCAGGGATTTCGAACTAGGTTGTGATGTTATAAATTAAATGAGTTAATACCAATTAATTTAGGACGACGGTGAAGTAATACTGTCCGAAACAGCTCTTTTAATTACCAAAGCAATTAGACTAGGAATAATTTTAGAAAGTTCTATATGGTTTGAATACGACTGAGAAGTAGTTCTTTAAACGATTTACCAAGCGGTATCACTTTTCGATTAATTTCGAGATGATGGTCTGCTACTATATCTAACTTCAAGATATTCACCATATATGAACGATGTATGCGAATCAAATGGCTTTTAGTAAGCTTTTCTTCCATAGCTTTTAGCGTGCTGGTTAATGTGAAATTACGGTTATCGGTTACTATGGTGCAGTAATTTCGATCCGCTTCAATAAAAAGAATATCATCTAAAAGAATTTTTTCCATCTTGCCATGGTGCCGTACAAAAATACGATCACCTAGTACTTCTATTTCTTGAATTGACTTTGGTAGGTTTTTCTTTTCGTCTATCTGATTTATAACCAATTCAATAGTTCGCTGTAATTCTAAATTGTTAAATGGTTTTGCTATAAATGCTTGAGGTCGAGTCTCTTTGGCTTTGTTAAAAGTGACTTCATCACTATTGGCAGTAAGGTAAATTACAGGTAAATCACAAAATTTCTGAATTGCCTTAACAGTGTCAATACCACTCAAAACCCCTTTCAATTGAATATCCATCAATATAAGGTCAGGCCTGTTCGTTCTGACATGACTAATGGTTTCTTCTCCTCTAGATTCGATACCCGTAATCTCATACCCCAAATTCGTGAGCTGCAAAGAAATATTTGCTCCGATGATCATGTCATCCTCCACCACTAGTATACGTATCGTTTCTTTTATCATTATGCTGCCTTAGTGAATTGAAATTTAAAAGAGACTGAAGTACCCCGATGAGTGTTGAGCTCCATCTTGCCATCCAATTGCTTCGTCAAAAGTGCAATAAGGTGCGAACCGAAACCTTTTCCAGTAGCCCCAGTAGCAATTACTTGCCCTACACCATCATCAATCACGTCTAGTTGAAGTAATGTACCCGTTTTTTTCAAGGTGATTTGGATTTTTCCAAACCTTCCGTCAGGAAATGCGTGCTTCAGAGAATTTGTGATTAACTCATTGACAATTAAACCTATCGGTATTGCTGAATCAACATCCAGTTCAAATGATTCCATAGCAACCGTTACGCTTACCCTTGTCTGCACACCGTAAGCACCAACAATAAATGCACTCAGATTTTCGAAGTAATCTTTCATTTCAATTGTAGCCAAGTTCTTGCCCATGTATAATTTTTGATGAATCATGCTCATACTTTGAACACGGTGTTGGCTTTCTTGCATAGCACCTAATACATTGGGGTCATCAATTTGAGCAGACTGAAGCGACAATAGACTGGAAACAACTTCTAGATTGTTCTTTACCCGGTGGTGGATTTCTTTTAGTAAAAACTCCTTTTCGTTATTTTGCTTGCGCAATAAGATGTTGATTTTAAATTTATTTCGAATTGCCTTGTATGCCAATAAAAGAAGTAAAAACAAGAGAAAGGCAATTATGATAAGTAAGGTTTGGAGGTAGCTTTGTCTTTTAATTCGCGTTTCTTGAGAAAGTATAGTACCTTCTTTTTTGGCCACATCGAATTCGGTTTGCAAAAGCGAGGTACGTTGATCTGCTTCTGCAGTAAAAATCATGTTCTTCAAAGTATCATATTGGGCAAAAGCGGTATAGGCTTCTTGATAATTATGATTTCCAGCATATGCTTTTCCTAAGGTCTGATATGCCTGACTTAGGTAATATTTATCTCCAAAATCTTCTGAAGCAATACGGATGCTCTTTTGAATACTTTCAATGGCTAAAATATACGCACCTTGCATATTTTGAAGCTTAGCTATTGATAGCCAAGACCGCATGATCATGAATTCATTTTCAAGTAAATCTGCATATTTTAGAGCGTTTTTTCCTGCTTCATCTGCCTTTTCATACTCCTCCAATTCTCCATAAAGATCAACCAAGGAAATATACACATCACTTAAATTGTTATAAAACCCATAACGTTCGCCAATACTAATGGAATGTTTGTAGTATTGAAGTGCTTTCTGATGTTCTCCTAATGCCAAATAATTGTTGCCAACTACATAAAGTGTAAATCCGTAATCCAAGTCTGTGACACCCCATTCTTCAAAAATTTCGAGTGATTTGAGTCCATATTCAAGGCCCGTTTGAAATTTAGATTGTTTCCAAAACAGATTACTGAAATCACTATTCGCAAGAGCCACGGCTTTTTTATCACCAATTTTCATACCCAAGTTTAATGATTCTAACGCGTAATCAGCTGCTGTATCTAATTCTCCTCGTCGTTCGTAAACATAACCCAACTGTGTATAGAGAAAAGGAAGATCTCCTTCGCTAACTTTAACTTTGGCCAATTCTAATGTTGCTTCAGCAGTATAAAGTTTTTCCATGCGCAATAGAATGGAGGCTTGGGTTATCTGAAATCGTCCATGCCACAAGGTGTCTTTTTTTTGCTTGGTAAGGGCAAGGCCTTTTTCGGCAAAAGCTAGCGCTTTTACGAGATTTCGAGTATGCCAGTAATAGGCAAGGTCATTAAGCATCGAAAATTTAATAGACTCAGGTTTGGCCTTTGTATACGATTGCTCAAGTATATCTAAATAGCTAAGATCAAAATCATCGGTCTCAACGAAAACTTTTTTGTACGAATTTTCACGGGAAAGATCTATAAATTGGGCAACAAGTGCAGTGCAATTCATAGTAGAAAAGCTGCAAATAATAATCGCCTTCAATAAATAGCTGCTCATTTTAAAGTCTAGGTTCTCACCGAGGGAAAATGAGTATAGTGAAAAGATACAACAATTATAATAAAATCTATTTGGTAAATAAAACGAGGTATTCGGACAGTAAAACTAGGCTTTCGTCCTTCTTGGATTCTTAATCCGTATAAAAATCAATTCTTTTAGCCATCTATGAAAACAACTAAATCAGAACGGTAGTAAATCATAAGAAATCATGAAAAAAACAGCTGTAATGGGAATCTTTCTAACACTAAGCTTATGTGCGTCTTGTAAGGAACATAGACCCACACGCTATGCAACAACCGGATCAGAAATAGAACTGGTCAAATCCTTGGTGGCTGATTATGAAAAAGGCGAATGGGAAAGTTGGCTTAGTCATTACGCTGATACAGCAAAATTACACCACAATACGACCAAAGACATTTCACTTTCCGCAAAAGAAATAAACAAAACGCTAAGAGGTATTTTGGCAAATACCTCTTCATACAAATTCGACAAGGATGCTTTCTACGAAAAAGTTATCGATGATGAAGGAGAAATTTGGGTGAACTTTTGGGGAGACTGGAAAGGCACTATGGCTGCAAGTAATAAAGAACTGATAATCCCCGTCCATTTAACAGTACAGATTGTAAACGGTAAAATAGTTGAAGAGCATGGGTACTATAATTTATCGGAATATATGGCCAGAATACAAGAGATAGACGCCTCTAAAAAGAACAAATAGAATAGCAATGATAGATTCTGAAGAGCAGCGGAGAAAGCTACGCAACAACAGGTTAAAATTGGGCACATCGTTCGGTTTATTTGATTTAAGGGCCAAACTAACAAACTGCTATGAATACGACCCCTTCCTATTTTTAAGATTACAAGGATAGGTTGGAATAGTTCATCAAACGGAGTAAGGCCTAATACGAGTGTTTTAACGCTCAAAAATGCCGCGGCGGTGACTTTAGTGCAGCAATGCAGGGTCGTTCAAAGAAAGAGCTGCTATGCATTGCAGGGTTCAAAAATAATTAGGCCAATAAATAGGAGTAGCTATTAAAAAAGTGGCCGTGATACGCATAAAAAATAAATTTTTATCATTGATAAAAATAGGCATCACCCTTTTAAAATTTCCAAACTGACCATTATTTGGAGAAAATCAACACAGAAATTATGGAAACCAAGAAAATTTCTAAAAAAATGAACAAAAAGCGAACACATTGGTCAAAAACTGAATTAAAAATTTACATCCTATTGCTGTGTGCCAAGGCAGATTCGATTGAGGATTTAGAGGAACTCGATCTTATCAAGTCAAGAACATCATCAAAAACCTTTGCGCGTCTTTATCGAGAAATTAGCTATGACGATGAAGATACTAGCTTGACAAAGATATCAGATACCGTTGCAAAACTAGAATATTCTCATATGGAGCTCTCCGAGCTTAAAAAGGAAACTCGCGAAGTATTTTCATGTGACGGAAAATTCCAAATGGCCGAGCGTAATCTTAGTAAGATATTGGATAACATCATCTATTAATTATACCCTACTACACTTTTTTATTAGCGCAGCTATCCATAGTAAATTACATTTAAGTTGGCATTCAAAATCCGTAACGCATGTGACCAAATCAGAAAGCAATCCTAAGAACGAAACCCTAAAACTTAAACCTTTCAAGGCCCTAAAGTAATAGCTCTCAGAACACCCATAACCCCCCCAAGAACAACCCTGTATTCAAGTTCGACTATAGTGGAAAGATAAACGCAAAAGGAAAAAGAGATATCGATATGTGCTTTTTTGAAAACATATAGTCGTCTAAAAAAATAGTAGCTTTTCCTTACTTCCAATACCTATTCATAAAGGCAGCTGTATGTTAAGGTTAAATTCTTTAGCAACGTATGAAACTTACTGTTTAGGTCTTACGCTACGACATGTAAATTTCACCTCGCACTCTTGTATTATTAAATGGTAAAGAAGTTATTCTATTTCAAAAATGCCAACTTCACAAAACCGCTTCAGCTATTCATCAATAGCTAATTTTTAGGAAGCATTACACCGATCAATTTTACAAATTCTTTATTTTGATTGCACATTACAATTGTAATGCTTCTACATCAGTATTGCAATAAATCACAAGTAGGCGCGTTGTTGAATTATACTTATAATTAAGTAAGATTTAACTTACATTACATTAATAAAAAATAACTCAATGAACGTAGCAATACTCGGCAATTACTTACCCAGACGTTGTGGCATCGCCACATTTACCGCAAACCTCGCAGAAGCAATCATAGCTTCCAATTCAAAAGACTCTGAAGTTTTTGTGGTTGCCATGGAAAACGGCTTTCAAGAGCACAAATATCCCGCAATTGTAAAACACACCATTAACCAACAAATTCAGACCGAATATATAGATGCAGCTAAAGCAATTAATGCAAGTAACGCTGATGTTTGCATCATTCAACATGAGTTTGGAATTTACGGTGGAGAAAGCGGTGCATTCGTTTTGGGCTTTATGGAACAGCTTAAAATTCCGATTGTAACCACGGTACATACTGTTCTTAACACCCCAAGCTATCACGAGCGTCATATTATTAAAAAAATGGGCGAACTATCACAAAAGATGGTGGTCATGAGTAAACTTGCTGTAGAATTTCTTCATACCATTTATCAAATACCAAAACAAAAAATAGCGCTTATACAGCACGGTGTTCCTGATTTTTCAAATGTTGAATCGGAGAGTGAAAAATTCAACTATAAAGGCAAAAAAGTATTGGGAACTTTTGGTTTCTTAGGCCGTAGTAAAGGAATAGAGACCGTAATCAATGCTTTACCAAAGGTAGTTGAAGAGCATCCTGATGTGGTTTATGTTGTCATGGGGCAAACACATCCAAATGTAAAAAAAGACTCAGGAGAAGAATATCGCGATTATCTAAAACAACTTGCTGTAGCGAACAATGTCTCAGAAAACCTAGTTTTTGAGGATGGTTTTTTTGATGAAGAAGATCTCAAAACTTTTTTACAAAAATTAGACCTTTACCTTACTCCATATTTGAACGAGGCGCAAATTACAAGCGGAACGATTTCATACGCCATGGGCGCTGGAGCTTGCATAGTTTCAACCCCTTTTTGGCATGCTAAAGAACTCCTTGAAAATGGTAGAGGTAAAACTTTTGCATTTGGTGACAGTGAAGATTTAGCCAAAACAGTATGTAATCTGCTAGATAATCCAAAAGAGATTGCGCAAATAAAGTCCAAAGCGTTCTCCTATGGAAAAGAACTCTACTGGAATAATATTGGAGCGGTGTATCATGCCATGCTCGACAAAGTGATGCAAGGTTACAATCCTGAAAAATCAGCGCTACAAAACCATAAAATTACTTCCCTCCCCGTTTTTAAAATGACCCATATCAAAAGACTCACTGATGACTTTGGAATTCTAGAACACGCAAACTACTCCATACCAGACTACAAAGAAGGCTATTGCCTTGACGATAATGTTCGCGCTTTAATTCTAGTCTTAAAAGCAACGGAATTAGAGGTAGACACGAATTCATCTAAACTCGTAGACACCTATTTACGATACATTAGATTAATGCAAAAAGATGATGGTTATTTCCACAATGATATGTCTTTTGATAAATCGTTTTTAGATGAAACAGGCTCTGAAGATTCATTCGGAAGAACAATTTGGGCGATGGGCTATCTCATACGATTAGCACCGAATGACAGTCATTTCCAATTTGCCAAAGATGTTTTTTTTAAATCTTATCAAAATTTTGAGGAAATACGATCGATTAGGGCAATAGCTAGCACAATTTTAGGCCTGTATCATTTTCTCAAAAGATACCCTGATAATGAGCGGGTAATTCATACCATGCGATCACTAACTTCAAAATTAATTCAACAATATAAAGATGAAAGTAGTGAAAACTGGGAATGGTTTGAGCCTGTTCTAAGTTATGATAATGCCATGTTACCCCTGGCAATTTGGCATGCTTACGAGCTTACAAAAGATAAGGACTTTTATAAAGTAGCCCATGAAAGCACTACGTTTTTAGACAAAAAAACCTGTGTAAATGACAGATTATCTTTAATTGGTAATTCATGGGGCTATAAAGGTGAAACCTTACCAAGTAACGGTCAACAGCCCATTGACACCATGGCTATGGTGATGTTATATAGCAAAGCATTTGAAGTATTAAAAGATACTAGCTATTATAGCAAAATGCATATTGCTTTTAGCTGGTTTTTGGGTAATAATGATTTACTATTACCATTATACGACGATGAATCTAAGGGTTGTTGCGATGGTTTGGAACTTACTAGCATTAATCGTAATCAAGGTGCTGAAAGCACTATTTCATATTTACTATCTTATCTCTCCGTTTGGCAAACCGAGATTGAATCAGCTCCGTTAAATCAGTTTTTCACCACAGATGAAAACCTGATAGAAAACAAGGTTTCACTTACAGGTGATAGACTTGCAAAGACGACATAACCCGAATACCTATAAATAAAAGCCTAGCAAATGCTAGGCTTTTTGTTTTTAAAAATTTTAAATATTCAACTGATTTTGGGGTACGAATGATTTAGTTCTGCCCGTATTTGACGATGAACTTAAAGTGCGTTACGATAGATTTAAACCTACCAGTATTAATCGTAATGAAGGTGCTAAAAGCACTATTTCACATGTACTCTCCTACCTATCCGTTTGGCAAATCAAAATTGAATCAGCTCTGTTAAATCAGTTTCTCACAACAGACAAACACCTCTGTAAAACAAGGTTTCACTAACAGCTGCTAGGCTTGCAAAGACGACGTAACTCGAATACCTCTAACATTGTAAACATCCAACTGATTTTAGAGTGGTACTCATTTACTACTGACAGTGTATGATTCTGAATTTAACGCTTGTGATACGGATGACGAACCTACCAGTGTTAATATTAATAAAGCTGTTAAAAACACTATTTCAGGTGTACTAGACTATCTAGACCTTTGGCAAACCAAGATTGAATCAGCTCCGTTAAATCAGTTTTTCACCTCTCACGAAGACCTGGTGAACAATACCTTTTTACTGAAGGCTGACAAAACTAACAAGACTTTAAAAAGCGAATACTATAAACGAAAAACGCCTAGCAAATGCTAGGCGTTTTATTTTTGAAAGTTTAAATCAAATCACTATTTTTTTTAAGCTAAAATGTTTGGCGACAACTTTTAAATGAAGCCACTATACCTATTTAACTTGTTGTAAAATATTCTTTAACCGAAGTTTTAAAACATCACCTTTTACTGGTTTTTTAATATATTCAACCGCTCCTAATTCCAGTCCTTTAATTTCATCTTCATCAGTACTGAAAGTGCTGATGAATACAACTGGGGTTTCAATGGCTTGATCTTTAATAAACTCTAGCAACTGGTATCCATCTAAATTTGGCATTCGAATATCAGATAATATTAAATCATAATCCTTTTTATTTAGTTCATTAATAGCCTGTAACCCATCCGGGGCGTGAAAAATTTCATAACCATCTTCGAGTAATATTTTGTTTAAAATGGAAGCACTGACTTTGTCATCTTCGACTAAGAGTATTTTCTTTTTACTTCCTGAATTGACTGACCTAGATTTTCCGTGTTTAAAAGTTAAGTTATCAAGTACTTCTTCAAGTGATACATGGGCAAAACCGCTACTAGTATCACTCATAGCATAAGGTATAATGATGTTATCATTATGCAAAATTGAACCACATGAATAAACAACATTAGGAACATAACCTTCCCGCTCTGTTTCATTAGCCGAAAGCATTGGGTTTTTAAGCGTAGCCAAAACTTTGGTGGGGTCATTCAAATCAAGTAAAATAGCACCTAAAACATATCTTCGTACAGCGCCTACCCCATGTGTGATTACCAACCAACCTTCACTTGTTTCTATTGGTGATCCGGAGTTTCCTAATTGTACAAATTCCCAAGGAAATTCTGGCTCTTGAATCAAAGTAGCTTCATTATCCCAGTTATTAATTTGATCACTGAACATGATGTAATTATTTTCACCGTCATGTCTTGAAAGCATGGCATACTTACCGTTTACTTTTCTTGGAAATAATGCCATTCCTTTATTTTGTGCATTTTGACCATAAATCGGTATCACTTTAAAGGTATAGAAATCAGTTGTTTCGATAAGTTGAGGTAAAATAACAAAGCCATTATAGGCGGTATAAGTGGCATAGTATTTTATATCACCATTATCCTCAGTGAACTTAACAAATCTGGCATCTTCAATACCGTTGCTCTCCGCATCAGTTACTGGAAAAATAACACGCTCACTAACTGCAGTATCTAAGGAGAACCGAATTTCATATTGTGCGTTTGCGATAAATTTAATGGCATGTAAAACCTTGTTATTCGCAACGGTAATTTCATTCTTATTTTCGAACTGATTTATGTTATGCAACAGTTCTCTAAAAAGAAAAGTTTCATTCAGGTTTGCGATTATCTCATCTATGGCATCAACATCTGCCAACTTCATATCGCCCAGTTTTTGAACGAAATCTTTCTTTTGATATTGATGCAACTGAATAGTTTCTGCCACATCAACTAGCCTACTTACCGAGCTAAATTCAAATTTATTATTCTTATCGAGTATGGCGCTTCTAAAACCTATTGAAGAAACATGACCTTCGCCTGTAGCTCGAAAGCTAACGATTACTCTTTTTTGACCGGTTTCAAGATGCGATTGGTCTGGATCATCTACAATTGAAGGATTAAAAAAAGCGGCAGATTCAATTGAATATTCATGCGTAAAATAAGCACCTATTAACAATTTTCTTTCGTCAGAAATATGAACCGGATTATAATCTAGCTCATCAAATAAAAAGGTGACTTTTTCATAATGGTCAAAGAAAACCCGAGTGATATTTCGATGACGATTGCTAAAATCGCGTAAGGTTTGATTCAAGACTTGTGCTGCATCTTTTTCACTCAATGCTATTACTCTGTTTATTATTTTCTTTGCCCTAGACTCACCTCCGGGCATAAAAAAGCGAACAATAACTCTTTTTGGATCCGGATGAAAGTGATTTTCAAGTCTATTTATAGTAATGGCCATTTGATAAAATATTTAGTTTGTAAGAATATACAACGTTATTAATGCGTTTAATCGTATATATACTTACGAAAAATAGCAGTTTATTTTCTTTTTTAGAGTCAAAAAAAACAAATAAACTCAATTTTAGCGCTCTCATACAAAGTTTTCTGCAGTGTTTATTATTGAACTTTTCTTGTTTTTCTGAATGATCAGAAACATCCAATAATAAGCGAGCTTTAGAGAAGGAGCCCAGCTGTGTAGCTATAAACTAAAACCTTATTAAAAGTTAAAAAAACCTAGAGTAGTATCTAAAATAGAACGCTTATTTGTACTATAAACCGTAAATTGAACTCTTAATCTTTTTTACTAATTTCTAAAATGTAAGGTTTCCCTAGAATGGTTGTTGATTTACAAAATAAAGAACGCTATCCAAAACTATGTTTTGACATTCTCTCGTATATGAAAGAAAGATGGCCCGACCATCTAAGCTATCATAGCATATCGCATACTATTGATGTAGCCAATATTTGCAATAGGTATATTGACCATTATGCTATAGATAAAGACAATGCAGATTTACTTCGCATTGCTGCTATAAGTCATGATATTGGCTATTTGATTTCGCCAACCGACCATGAAGAACTAGGTATTATAGAAGTCGAGCCCTTTTTCAAAAACGTTTTAAATAAACGGCAAATAGCTACTGTAAAAGGAATGATGAGGGCTACCAAAGTGCCACAAAACCCAACGACTTTTTATGAAGAAATTTTAGCAGATGCAGATTTAGATTATCTTGGCAGAGATGATTATGATACCCTGAGTATCAAATTGTATGAAGAATTTCTGTATTACAAAGTAGTTAAAACCGATGAGGAATGGTTGAAACTTCAAATCTCTTTTTTAGAAAGCCATTGCTACCATTCCGCTTTTGCTAAAAAAAACCGTTCGTCGGGTAAAATGATTAAATTGGATGAGCTTAGGAACAAATTAAAGACCTAATACTATAAAGCCTTAGCCTCGTACTAGTATAGACAAACCGGTCAAAGTATAAAAAAAGAGATTACAAGCGCTCCGGTTAAAAAACCAAGTTCGCCTACGCAGAAGGTTGTCCAACATTACTACCGAAGTATTACTAAGTATCTAGCTTAATTGAACCATCCGAATTAAAAACTGTTTTAATTCTATCGCTCTGTGGCCTTTTACTAAATCTCATCTATGAAAACTTAGCTATTCGTTTTCTGATTATTGCGCTTTTCACCCTGTTTAATATAGGTATTACCAAATAGCGGGTAAGTTCTCGTTAATAGAATCAAATAAAGCTACTCGCTTTCTGGCAGCTTCATAGTCATAAATACCTCATACAGTTTTTTATTAACTGCGGTACTCATATGCCCGTTTGGGGTAAAAGTGTTCGGAACAGGTGATGCAATACCACCAAACATATAACCAATAGAAACTGGTTGATTGACATCTGAATTCACGAAAATTTTATTTAAATCCAACAGTTCAGGATGCCCATAAAGAGCAAACCCATCTGTTGCGATAAAAGCAGCATTCGTACCTAAATATGTAGGTAAGGTTTCATTTGGCGGTAGCTGTACTTTCTCTATGGAATAAAATTCCCCATCAGTCAAAAAAGAGGAAATTAAATTGGAAAAAGGCAGCTCATCTCCAGCATCTGGAACCACTAAACTATCAGCACTTCGCTTGAGTGTCATATAGGAAATGCCCCCTAAAAAAGTAGTGTGATTATAAAGCCAACCCTTGTCATTAAAAAGCATAGCCGCCTGAATCTTTGCGCCGCTATAGAGATTCGTTTTTTGAAGAAAGGTAGTATCTACCTCAATAGATGGTTTACCCGACACCAAACCGTTGATATAAACAGGGTTCCTAAAGGCCATTTCTTGTTTGGTAAATACCCCACCATAAATTACGGCACCTATAGAATCATTACCATACATAACTGTTTCGGTCATGTTAAAATCCCTCCGGTGTAAGTTTTCACTATCTAAAAGTGTTAAGGTATCGCTCAATGTCCATTGGTTATTGCTTTTGGTTAGGTTAAATTTTCTAATCGAATTGGTATATTTACCTGTATTACCTGGAATATATGCACCCGTATAATTTTGACCCCCTATAATGTAAAAATGATTGTTTACAACCATCATTTCACCGCCAGTTACCTGTACAAAAGGATTTTGAATGACTTTGGTAAACACTTGTTCTAAAGGTGTTGTTCCATTGTTAATTACATAATCGATTAACGATGGAATATCTATTTCAAAAAACATATCAGAAGTCCAATCACTTACCGCAGAAGTATCTTTAACAGTAAAACCGCCAGCGATATATAATTTATCAGCTACCTGATAATGTTCTTGACTGGTTGCACTTAGGTTTCTTTCATATAGGCTAGGAACAGGAACTCCGATACTCGTCTCACTTTTCATATTCACTACCCAAATAGAGTCATTTGCTCTATATTTCTCAAAAGCTGGCGGGTCATTATCCATACTGTGCAACCCTTCTTTTCTTCCACCAATGAATACCCAATTACCATTATAATTGGCAACCGCTGCACTTTGAATAGCGGGAATTTTAAAATTCAAAATTGCTTCTTGTACGCTTATCTGAAATAGATCTGGTACCGCTACATTATTTTTTACATTTTCTAAATGTGAAGAAACAAGAAGTTGCACGGTATTACTGGTTTCTGTCTTCTGACTAGTTCTTTCTTTACAGCCAAACATTAGTACTACTATACAGACGGAGAAAAATACATTTATATATTGTGTTTTGATCATGCTTATTATTTTTAGCTACTTTGAATTTGCTTTGCCCATTTTTGCAGGAGCTGCCTTTGCTGCGTAGAAAGTTCTCTCGTTACTGGCATATACATAGGACCACCCCAGCTTTTTTCGTCTATCATTTGACACATTCTTGTTAACACCCAATTCTCACTCCAAGTTTTTTCATCAAAGGGTAAAATAACGGCCATAATTGGCAATACCGTATGGTAGTTGACCAATACATTTTCATAAATATCTTGAAATGCTATGGTAGGTTGGGCTAATAAATTTTGAAGTTTTGTACTATACTCTAAAACACGTGAGGTTATAAAATAACCGTTAGAGAGAAAATATAAAAATTCACTCAAATCAGAAGCTACGAGCTGCGATCGAGTAGCTGCGAAGGCATACATAATGCACCCTGCTTTGTCTACCGCATATTGAAATGACATACCATCATAAATTTGAATAGTTGCCTCAGTAACAGAACCTTCCGCTAAATTTATAGTCTGCACCCACCCTTGAAGATTATCTTCCTTTTTGACCGGAATACCTCTTTTAAAAGCTCTAATGAGCACAGGTCCTTTGGGTAAGCCATCTGACATATACCCTTCTGCTAGACTTTGATTTTGCTCTGCATAAGACCCTTGCTGATCGGATACAATAAGATATTTATCCTCTTCTACGATTTTTTTGCCGTCTGGCGTGCTCAAATAAAATGAGCCTTTTTCAAGCGCTTCTATATCCGCCCGGTAAAAGTTAAAAACCCCGCCAATACTTATAAATTTCTCGTAATTATAATCATCATTATGATTTATACGGCCTACTAGAGTTGGTTTAGTACTTCCGTCGGGAATAAAATAGAGACTCAATACCCCAAAATCGTAATTCTCAAATTTAGTAAATGGAGGAATAGAGGTGTCGCCACCGTAAGGATATGGGTTACCCAAATCAGTACCATATTCCGGAATGGTATTGATCATATCTAATGAAATTAAGTTATTCTTCTCATCGCGATGAAGAAATACAGGAGGCAGTTGTACCGTATCAGGTAATTTTAATTTATTTTGAACAAATTGCAACCCTTCTTTAACAGGCGGAACCTTAATCTTATTATCCGTATTAATTATTGGGATGTTTATTTCGGGAGGATTTTTCAGAATACGCGCAATGGTATTTGTTTTCATATCGCCTGCTACATACGGACAGATTGAACCTGAAAATGCAACACGAGCAGGGTTTTTAGGCATTTTCGTACGGCTATTTCCTATTCCTTTGGTAGGCATTTTAGTATAATCAGGGTTATGAACTTCATATACTTCATGCACCGATATTTTCATGGATAATGCCGTAACATTTTCTCCTGCATACCTGTCAAATATAGCTTGTAGTTCTGGGTCTATATAATTTTGACTCTTTTCATCTGTATTGGTCAAATCAATAGTGGAATAAAAATAAGTAGCACCGCTTATTGGTGTTAGACTTGGGTCCATCCAATTCAGTACTTTACTTAAAGTCATCCAATTAAAAGTAGACTTACAAGGTTTTCCATTAAAAAACGTGCGTTTCTGCCCGTTAGAATCGTCATAAATTCCAGCTTTTCCGTAAAACAATTGCGTACAGGTCTGCCCTTCACTGTCTACATCACAAAAAACAGCAGATGATCTTGGGTTTTCAGCAAAAAAATCAGTGTGAAAGGAAAGAGATGTACCCAACATTTGTGATAAAACAGGAGGACAACCGTTTGTATCACCAGGTGTCCATGTGTTCACACCAGTTCCGTTTGGCAACTGTACCCCAGTAATACGAACATCTTCTGTAAAAACGCTCATATCACCAAAATAATTCCAGTACCCTGGCTGTATCCAGTTAGGTGATTCGTCTGTGATTTTATAAGAAGCTAATACGGCGTATTTGTATAATCCTAAATACTCGACATCTTTATCATAAGTACCTAAGTTATGCGTGGCCCAGTCAATGAATATATCTGCATTACTAATCGGAGTAATTTCCACATAGAATTTTTCACCCTCAGTTATTACTGGAAACTGAGGCCAGTGTTCCTTAACGTATTCAATTTGGTCTATGTCTTTGTCCTTAATCAAATACACTCTTGGAGGAAAATATGGTAATGCAGAATTTTGATCGTAAACGCTTAGTGGATGAAAGCGACCGTTATTTGCTGTTGCTACGTCTAATAAGACGCTACCATGAAAGTTGATACGTGGAAAATTAAATTGGCTCATTGTTTTAATTTAAATACATATTTAGTAATCAAGCTCGTTCGTTATTCAACATAGCCTGCGGAAGAGTCATTACAAAAAATGAGACCAAACTTTAACTGAATCTTTCTACAAAATACATGTCTATTAGCCCCTTATTTTTAACATCTATAACACCTCTATGTGTACAGTCAAAATCTTCTTGAACTAGTTTATAGGTGGCTTTACTGATATTGATTTTACCTGGCTCGCAATTAGATTCCATCCGCGACGCTATATTTACTGTATCTCCCCATATATCGTAAGCAAACTTCTTTATACCTACTATTCCTGCTATTACAGGGCCACTGTTTAAGCCAATTCTAATATCAAAAAAATGCTTGTTCTGCTTTATCCGGTCTACTTTCGTTTTCTGCACAAAATCACGAATATCCAATGCGGTATTTACGGCATCTGAAGCATGGGTAAAGTTTTTAACCGGTAAACCTGCCGCACACATATAACTATCACCTATCGTCTTAATTTTTTCAACGTTATATTTACTTACGATAGTATCAAAAGCGCTATAATAAAAATCAATTTCTGCAACTAATTCTTGGGGATTTAGGCCTTCACTGTAGGTTGTGAAATTTACAAAATCAGTAAAAAGTACGGTGACAACACTATAATCTTTAGCTTTTGCGAACCCATTTTTCTTAAGTTCAATAGTCGTTTCATAAGGAAGAATATTCAGTAATAATTTTTCGCTGATTTCCTTTTCTTTATGTAAATCGGCTGTTCTTTTTGCAACTTTCTTTTCCAAGATTTTATTGCGATCAATTTGGCTTCTTAAGGCCGAGATAACACTACTTATAGCCTCAAGAATATTATGATGATATGATACTAAGCCTGTACCGGTTTGCAAGAGCTGAGTTCTTCTTCCTGTAAATATGTACCCAATTATTTCATCCGTATTAATAATAGGGCATAAAATAAAGTGGTCTATCTCTAAAACCTGTCTTATTTCAGCAATAAAATCAGAATACTCTTCACTATTATTACTTATAATAAAAGATTTACTTTCTATAAAGTCAGCAGCAAAGAATATGCTTTTTTGTGATATCACATCACTATTATAGCCATTAAAGGCTTTAATAAACTTTGGCTTGTAGGAGCGGTTCTTTTCGCTTTTCGGAATAAGTAACAAGGTTACATCCATTTTTAGCCGAATATTGATATTTTCGGTAAGCGTATCGAGGAGTTCTTCTAGTGTAAGGTTTGAATCATTTCTATCTTGTAGTTGAGAAATTACCCTCAGGCCTTCACTCATCTCTAAGACATCTTTAGCCAAGGAAGCATTCCTATATTCTAAGGTCATATAAGAACTTGTGAGCTTCTTAAGTCTAGCTTTATAGTAATCTATTTCCTTTTGTGCCGATTCGTTATGTGCCGAAGAACTCATTTGCTAATTCTTATAAATCAGAAAATAAACATAAAACACCTGTCCAATCAAGGGCCTGTAAATTCTTACCCACTTTAGCTACTTCTACCCCTGAATAAAACCCAGCCAGCGGAATACCTTCTAATCCCTTTTTAACTTCGTCTGCATCTTCAAAACCAACCCCAGAAAAAGGCTTGGCCCTACCTCCACAATCAATATAAAAGGCAAAAGAAGGGTTTGATACATTCTTTTTTAAAGTAGCAATCGCTTCTGTTACATATTTAGGATCCAAGCTACGCCTCATTAATTGCACCTCGTTTCCTGCTTTCAGATCTGGTTCAAACATGATCAAGGCTTTTTTTTCTTCATCAACGGCTAACGTAAGTCTATTGGCGTAATCACTTTCTTTAAACTCTCCAAATTTATCCCCTCTATTTACACCCAAGGTAACATTCATGGCAAAGTCTTTAAAATCGATTCCGTGATTGGCACCAAGTAATTCATCAAGCACTTCCAATGCTGGTTCATTATCAATTTCTAAAACTACAGGACCGTCTGTTTTTGTTACCGTTATATAATCGCTACAGGGTTGGCAACCATGCAATATGGCTACGTCCATAGTGAAATTTCCTGACATTAAAATTCCAATAGCGTTCTGAGTATACACTTCGTTATCTATGTATTGATAGCATGAACTTAACATCATATCAGCCAAAAACCCGCCTCCGGCGACCACAAGTTCTGCTGGTAAGTGTTTTTCTAAAGCCGCAAAAAGAGGCGTTGCAAAATTGAGCATTGGTGGGTTTTGCTGTTTACTGGAATCATAAAATACAAATAAACCCTGCGAATCATCTGCAACAGCTTCCTTGATTTTTTTTCCTAAAATCTCACCCGTTGCGAATTCATCTTTATTGAGATCGCCGGCAGTAAATGATTGAAAACGGATATTGTCTGAACTAAAAACGGTGACGCCAACTTCAAAACCATCATAACCAATAAAATCATCAGTAATAATACCAAATGATGAGCCACCAGCCTTTGAAACGTTTGGTAAAACTTGATTTACACCCTTCAAAAAATCATGAGGATCATGTTTACCTCCGCTAAAAATAAGAGCAAAATCTGGGGTCTCTATACCTCCATTTATAAGGGCTAACTCAGCCGCTTCTTTTCCTGCTTTTTCGGATACTGTTTGGTTGCTAAAACCAATACCTATTTTAGTTTTCATTTTTTTGTGGTTGGAACAGCTGGGGGAGTAACTATTTGACTATTACCCAAATATATGTAATAAGATTCTATTATACCAATGCGATTTCCGAAATCCCTCTTATTCAGCTAAAACAAGTTTAGACAAGAATTCAACTAGCCTCTTGACTGATAAAATAGCCTTAAAAAAATTAAGGCCTTGTTATCCAAGCCTTGTAAATGGCAGCAAAAGCATTGAACTCTCTTAGTGTATTGCAAATGGTCAGCAATTATTAATTCCAATTTCTTTAGAATGAAAATCTAAAAAAAACAAAAAATAAGATGCTAAAATTCTTTAGAAAGACAGCTTCGGTATTATCTCACAAATTCCACTAATTTTGCCCTATGATAAGAAACATCCAATTACGGGTAAGCTTAAAAGAAGAAAGCCAGTTAGGGCTGCAAAGAAAAACTGCTAAATATTTGGGTGTTGCAGAAAATGACATTCAAATTAAAGTACTTCGCAAATCCATTGATGCCCGTAAGCCGAGTATTTACTTTAACTACAAGTTAGAAGTCTACATCAACGAACCCATGCCTTCCACAAAAGAGTATACTTTCGACTACAAAGATGTTTCTAAAGGCAAAGCTATTCATATTATTGGTTTTGGCCCTGCAGGAATGTGGGCCGCCCTGCGCTGCATCGAACTCGGCTACAAGCCCATTGTTCTAGAACGGGGCAAAAACGTTCAAGAACGTCGTCGTGATATAAAAGCGATTAATCAAGATCATATCGTAAATGAAGATTCAAATTACTGCTTTGGTGAAGGTGGTGCAGGCACATACTCTGATGGAAAATTATACACCAGAAGCTTAAAAAGAGGTGATGTGCGACGTGTTTTTGAAAGCCTTGTACATCACGGCGCGACTGAAGAAATTTTGATCGATGCTCACCCACATATCGGAACGAACAAACTACCAAAAATTGTTCAAAACATTCGAGAAACAATTATTGAATATGGTGGAGAAGTACATTTCAATACGAAAGTAACAGACTTTAAAATTGTGGCTAATCAATTAAAAGCCATTGTTTTAGATGAATCAAAAGAAATGGAAGTTCAACGCGTAATTCTTGCCACTGGCCATTCCGCTCGTGACATCTTTTACCTGTTACAAAAAAAGAAAATTGCCTTGAAAGCGAAGTCATTTGCAATGGGTGTTCGGGTAGAACACCCGCAACAAATCATTGATTCGATTCAATACCATTGCAGAGGAGACCGCAACGAATTGCTTCCGGCTGCGGCCTATAGCATGGTACACCAATCAAAAAGACGTGGGGTGTATTCTTTTTGCATGTGCCCTGGTGGGTTTATTGTTCCTGCGGCAACGGCTGCTGGAGAAGTTGTAGTGAATGGGATGTCTCCCTCCAAAAGAAATAATTTATACGCCAATTCGGGTATTGTTGTAGAAATCAATGCTGATGAAGATTTATACAAATATGAAAAATTCGGAGAATTACGAGGTTTGGAATATCAAAAGGATTTGGAACGCTTGGCTTTCACTTCAGGCGGAAGAACACAAACTGCTCCAGCACAGCGCCTAACAGATTTTGTAGAGGGGAAACTATCTGCAGACCTCAACCCTACTTCTTACCAGCCTGGTTTGAATTCTACACCACTACATTCGCTGCTTCCTAAACTAATAGGCAGCCGATTACGATCGGGTTTTGCAGAATTCGGAAAGAAAATGAAAGGCTATTATACCGCTCAAGCTAATATTGTTGGCGTTGAGTCACGTACCTCATCACCCGTAAATATTCCTAGAAATGAAAAACTTGAGCATCCCGAAATTGAAGGTTTATTTCCTTGTGGAGAAGGAGGTGGTTATGCAGGCGGAATTGTGTCAGCTGCTATGGATGGTGAACGTTGTGCAGAAGCAGCAATAGCTGGTTTATAGTGCAGTCATAAAGCTATTTAATTTCTCTTTATTCGATGGGTAATTCTCCTATTCGTAATTATTGGGCATAAACTCAGAGACATAGCAGTGGTTGCCGTAATATTTAACGTAGGATCACCTGGCATACCGCCATACTCAACTACATATCCTTGCGAAGCATACGCACCTCCACCACCTGCATTGGGTAAATCATTCCAGGCCCCTATTGGTGCACCGCCACGAATCACCGAAGCTGCCGCTATATGAGCGTAGTCTTCACCGCCGCCGCCAACATTGTTTGGTTCTCCTCCATTCCAATTAGCATAAGTCAACTCTGTACCGTTTGACCTGCCCTGCCAAAATTGAATACCAGCTTCGGGTCCAGTAACCCATCGCCATTCGCCTTCAACAGCCAAATCAGTTGCACCAATCCAGCCAAATCCACTAGCTTGTGCACCTGAAAAATCAGCTTCTTCTTGTGTAGTTAAAGTTACCAAATAACCCTGTAAACCAAAGTAAGTGCGACCGCTAGCAGCAGTTTCAGCGGCTGTCCAGCTAATACCTGGGTCTGAAACAAATTCATAATAATGCCCCGTATTAGGTAAAAAATTAGCTTCACCAACAGTAATAGAAAATTGCTTCGTACCTGACGGACTTGCTGAGTTAGAAGAGAATTCTGTCGCAAGAATAGCAGCTTCAAACTCAATATATGTTGCCGGACCAAGCAAAGTTAATTCACCTTGAACGGGTTCCCATGTTGAACTTATATTGGGGTGGCTCCCCGTTAGCGTCAACAAATCTTCACCATTGCTATAGCCCCCTGAAATCTGAATATAAACAGCCGTGGTGGTCGTATCATCTGGATCTGTAATGCTTATACTATTTGCAATTGAAACCGAAGCTCCGGGGCAATAGACTTGATCGCCAGTTCCTGTAACTACTGGTGGTTGATCTTGACCTCGAATAAAAGAAGCTGCTAACCCAAATAAAATTACAAAACTGGTTTTTTGAAGTATTTTCATATTATTGGAAGCAATGCACATTTAGTTAAACAAAATAAGTTCGTAAAGAAACCTAAGAGAAAGGAGCAACTCCAACTATTTAATGTTGTCAACTGACACGAATACAGTGTAATGTGCTCTGTTCTTGTTGTGACTAAGCAGCACTCGATTTGTTTTTGTTTAACGCTTCGGCACCTTAATCCATAGTTAAAACGTACCTTTGTAGCTTATAAATTTATATGACATTTAAAGACCTCGGGCTCGCAGAGCCTATTCTTAAAGCACTTCAAGATGAAGGCTATACCAACCCTACTCCTATTCAAGAACAAGCAATTCCGATTTTACTCCAAGGCAAAGACCTCTTAGGTGTAGCACAAACTGGAACCGGAAAAACCGCAGCTTTTGGCATTCCTATTTTACATCATTTGTACGAAGGCATTAGCCTAAGACAGCACTCGAGAAAAGTAAAAGCTTTGGTAGTTACTCCTACCCGTGAATTAGCCATTCAAATAGGAGAAAGTTTTACCGCTTACGGCAAACATACAGGACTGAGAAACACTGTAATCTTTGGTGGTGTAAAACAAAGTAAGCAAGTAAATGCATTGAAAGCTGGCGTGGATATATTAGTTGCCACTCCGGGTCGATTACTTGATTTAATGAACCAAGGGTTTATCTCCTTTCGAGATTTAGATTTTGTTGTGCTCGATGAGGCTGACCAAATGTTGGATATGGGCTTTATTCACGATATCAAAAAAATTATCGCCAAACTACCTCCCAAACGGCAATCACTATTCTTTTCAGCTACCATGCCAAAAAGCATAGTGGAATTGTCGCGTAAAATGTTAGGTGAGTTTGAACAAGTCACCATAAAGCCAGAGCAGGCGACGGCAGAAAAAGTAGAACAAGGTATTTATTTTGTTAGCAAAGCAAACAAACCTAAGCTTTTGGTTCATTTACTTGAACAAAGACCTAATGACTCTGTGCTTGTCTTTTCAAGGACGAAACATGGCGCTAATAAAATTGTTAAAAAGCTAGAACAGGCAGACATACGCTCTGCTGCTATTCACGGAAATAAATCACAAGCTGCAAGGCAAAAAGCCTTAGGTGCTTTTAAAGAAGGTAAATTAAAAGTACTAGTGGCTACAGATATTGCTGCACGTGGTATTGATGTTGAAGATTTGGCTTTAGTGGTCAATTACGATTTACCAAATGTCTCTGAAACCTACGTGCATCGTATCGGGCGAACAGGTCGTGCCAATGCTAGCGGTATTGCATTGTCATTCTGTATGGCAGAAGAACGACCTTACTTACGAGATATTGAAAAGCTCATAAAACAACAAGTACCTAGGTTAGGAGAACACCCATTTATGGATGAGGCTTCTGAGCAAGAAACAGCAGTAAGAAGACCTTCACAAAAACCGAGAAATAATCAATCTAGAAACAACAGCGGGTCTGGAAATGCGAATCGCAACAAAAATAGAACACGAAATACTAATAGAAATAGTGGCGGTGGAAATAGCCGACGTAGAGACAGTGATTCGTAAAGAAATCTAATAACACAGCTAAAAAGAGCTGTTTCATTGGCTTTCAAAGGAAGTAATCTACTAAGATTTAATTCTTGGCCTAGAATCAAGTCTTAGCAGATTACCCTATTTTTATTCGTTTTTGATATCCTACAAAATTGACCTGAGAAAATAAATTATCTCAACCGGGTTTGATTCAGTTGAAATACTTTTATTCCGCTACTCCTACGACACGAAAGATTATAGTCTCAAGTTTAACGAATACCAATTTTTCAAAACAACTTACTTTCCTTTCTTTTGCCTTCTAGCATTAGATTGGCCAAATGCTATTCGAATGGTTTAGGTCGCCCCCCTTGCATCTCTATAAAATTTCACTTGGCTTATAAAAAGCTTAAAAAAGACAAAACCTTTTGTTATTCCTGCGCTATCTTCTTAAATTTTAGTGCGCCCATAACATTCTTAATCTAAAGTTTAAAGTGAATTTGGTTGAGATATCCTTTGGTTTTCTGGCCACAATCTAAGCCTTAATCGTTAAATTGTACAACCTATATAATCACACCTATGTTTATTCCTTCTCACTACAAAAACGAAGACATCGACGAAATCAAAGATTTTGTAAAGAATAATAGCTTTGGAATTTTGGTAAATCAAGTCGATGGCAAACCTTGGGCCACTCATATTCCCTTAGAATTAGATGCGGATTCAGACGGAAATGATATGCTAGTAGGTCATATTGCTAAAGCTAATCCACAATGGCAATATTTTGAAGAAAATACTCAAGTACTTTGCATTTTCAACGGTCCTCATACCTATGTTTCTTCCTCATGGTACATCGAAGAAGAAGTGCCCACATGGAATTATATTGCAGTTCATGTGTACGGAACTCTAAAAATTCAAACGGAAGCAGCTTTATTAGAATCGCTACATAAATTGGTTGACAAATATGAAGCAGGTTCAAAAGAGCCGGTTTCTTCTCGTGATATGTCATCTAAAACAATGCGGCAGATTAAAGGTGTGGTAGGGTTCGAAATAAAGATAGAAGATATTCAAGCAACTTATAAACTTTCGCAAGGTCGCGAACATGATCATCCGAAAATTATTTCAGAACTTGAAGAACGCGATGCAAGTTCTAAAGCGGTGGCTGATGCCATGAAAAAACAAAATACGGACAATTGAATATGAAGATCAAAATCAAACATTTTATAGCGGTCTATGTTCTTTTATGGGCTATCACGTTTGTTGTGATTACTCTGCTCATAAGCCGTGGGGATCGCAATTTACTTGATAGCGCTAACTTCTTTTTTGAAATTGCTTCTAGTAACCGATTTCTAATTAGCTTTCATGTTATTTTCGCCTTATGTTATCTGTTATTTTTAACTATTCGCTATTTTATTAAAATTTATCGTTCGAAAGGAAAAAATATCTTATTGAAACGGGTCTCGTTTCGTTTTGCGCTCCCCATATTTTTAATTTTTATAGGTTATAAGGCCCTTGCATATTCTAATACTAATGAATGGTATTCGTTTGAGTGGGATACTTCTGTAATGAACGAAAGTGGTGTCGTCAACAATTTATACGAAATTGACAAAAAACACCGTGGAATGAGTGTTTTTGGCTGGTCTGAAGATAATACTGAAGCTATAAATAGTCTGGTTCGTGCCAATGTGGAATGGGTGGCAGTCATCCCTTTTTTATATCAAAAAGATGAAAAGACCAAATTAGTTGATGTACCTGATGATCCAAATAAATACACCCGAAGAGATTCCAGCCATATAAGAGCAATTAATGATTTACATAAAAAGGGAATTCGTGTACAACTAAAACCACATTTATGGATGAACGATGGATGGCGCTCCAATATTACCTTAGATAATACCGAAGAATGGGATGCATGGTTCGAATCTTATCGCGAGAATATGTTACGTTATGCTAGAATAGCACAGGAAACAAAAACGGAATTATTCTGTGTGGGAACAGAACTAAAAACTTCGATCAAAAAACAGCCTAAAAAATGGGAAAGTCTTATTGACGAAATAAGGCAAATTTATACCGGTGAGCTTACGTATGCAGCAAACTGGTATGACGAATATGAACATGTTTCATTTTGGAATAAGCTTGACCACATTGGCATACAAGCCTATTTTCCGTTGACAAAAATGAAAAATCCTGATTTGGCAACCATTGAAAAAGGATGGAAAAAGCATTTGATTGCTTTAGAGGCCTTCCATAAAAAATATGAGAAACCGATTCTATTTACAGAGGTAGGGTATAGAAGTGATGCCGATGCTACAATTAAACCATGGGAATGGACTGAATTTTTAGGTATTATCACCAAAAAAAAATCTGACCAAACACAACAATTAGCATATGAAGCATTGTTTCGTCATACCTGGCACCAACCCTGGTTTTCAGGAGTATACATTTGGCAGTGGGATAACAGAACAATGGAAGAAAGTGCCAAAACTAATCTTGATTTTTCTCCGCGTTTCAAGCCTGCAGAAAATGTATTGGCTACATGGTTTGGAAAAAATTCCAAGAACACTCCTTAACATTTGTTGAAATGAAAAGTAGAAGAACATTTATAAAAAAAACAGCACTTGCGGCTTCAGCCATTTCACTGCCTCTTTCGTATGCTTGTGTTAACAAAACCAAAAACAACATGCCTAACATATCTTTGGCGCAATGGTCTTTAAACCGTGCTTTTTTTGATAAAACATTAGATCCTATTCAATTCGCTAACATTGCTAAAAATGACTACGGTATTTCAGCAGTAGAATATGTGAATCAATTCTATACAGAAAATGCAACGAACGAAAAATTCTGGGCAGAAATGGCAACAAGAGCTTCTGATATTGGTGTTGAAAGCTTAATTATGATGGTGGATGAGAAAGAAAAGCTAGGTGACAAAGCTATTGGTAAAAGAAAAACAGCAATCGAAGCTCATTACAAATGGATACATGCGGCTAAACTATTGGGCTGTCATTCTATTCGCGTAAATGCCTTTGGTGATGGCAGTCTCGATGAATTAGAAGCCTCATTAACAGATGGCCTGGGCAGGTTAACCGAATATGCTGCCGAAGAAAATATACATATACTTATAGAAAATCATGGCTTACACACCTCTAACGCCAGCTTTATTACGGGTATCATAAAAATGATCAATAATCCATTTTTAGGCACGCTACCCGACTTCGGTAACTGGTGCCTCACTGCGGAATGGGGAAGCACAGAAACAAGTAAAAACTGCAGTACTAGTTATCAGCCTGAAGAAGGTCTTACTGAATTATTACCATATGCAAAGGGCGTTAGCGCAAAATCTTACGCTTTTGATTCCAATGGTAATGAAACCGTTATTGAGTATCCTAAACTTCTAAACATAATCAAAAGGTCTGATTTTGAGGGACATATTGGCATTGAGTTTGAAGGAGAAAATATGGAAGAACCCGAAGGTATAAAAGCCACAAAATCTTTAATTGAAAAGGTTTGGGCAAGTTTAGATTAATTAAATTCCCGCTTTAATTTGGCAGATCGCCATAAAACAATACACTAAAAGGTCACACAATGGCATACGATGAATTTTTAGCGGATAGAGTTCGACAACTATTGAAAGAGAAATTCGTTTCTTTCTCTGAAAAAAAAATGATGGGCGGCCTCTGTTTTATGGTCGGTGATAAAATGTGTTTCGGAATGCATCTTGACAAAAAAACAAACGCCTCGCTCTTGATGGCAAGAGTAGGCCTAGATGCGTATGAAAAAGCCTTGACCAAAAAGTATTGTAGCGAAATGAATTTTACGGGTCGCTCGATGAAAGGCTATGTTTTTATAACTGAAAATGGCATCGATTTAGATGATGACCTGAATTACTGGATACAACTGTGTTTAGATTTTAATCCCTTTGCTAAGAGCAGTAAAAAGAAATAGTTAGAGTCGCTCCTTATAGAAAAAAGCCACCCGATTTGATTATATTGTATCTTACAATTTAATGAACCCTATAATTCAATTCTTTCTATTCATATTTCTTATGAACAACACCATCTTATTTGATTTTAGTACAGATGCTAATATTGACCAATGGCGTGTGGTTAATGATGGAGTGATGGGTGGGCTTTCTCAAGCACAATTCTCCGTCAATGAAGAAGGTCACGGTCTCTTTAATGGAAAAGTCTCGTTAGAAAATAATGGCGGATTTTCATCAGTTCGTTATGCCTTTGAAACCTTAGAAGTTTCAGCATATAGCCAGATAGAAATAAGGGTGAAAGGAGATGGCAAGTCGTATCAGTTTCGAGTAAAAGCAGACAGATCGCAGCGGTATTCATATATCGTCAATATAGAAACAAGTGGAGAATGGGAAACGATAAACATCACTTTTGACAAGATGTATCCTGCATTTAGAGGCCGTAAGTTAGACCTTCCAAACTATGAAGGACAAGAATTATCTGAAATCGCTATTCTTATTGGAAATAAAAAACAAGAGAATTTTGCTTTGGAAATAGACTACCTCAAACTCCTATAAAATACTATCAGTCATTTTTAACCTTATATAAAAAATTAAAAACATGTTGCACAACAAATTCTGGCAAGGCTTTTTCGCGATCGGACCTATCATTATGTTCGTTCTTTTTTTTATCACTTATTTCATTTTCATTTTTAGTATGATAGGCAATTTGCATGAGCTAGAAAATTCTAGCGACGGAATGCCACCTGCATCAATGTTTGCAGGTATGGGCGTTTTCTTCATTTTCTTGCTTCTAATGCTTTTCACTAGCCTTGGTAGTCTAATTTTCTATATAATGCATGCAGTACAAAATCAAAACTTAAAACAAGGTAATGCACTCGTTGTATGGATTCTTTTATTTGTTTTTGTTGGTGGAATAGGAAAACTTATTTATTGGATTATTGAAATTTTAGGTAAAAAGAATACCGTAAAATTGCAAAATCAAGATGGTTAAATAGTCAACCGAGTCGGAAAAATACTGTGGCGAAATTCACCTAATTTAGGTCCGCTTAAATAGATCGAAAAATCTTCTCCATCTTTCGTCCCTTAGCTAATTCATCTACCAACTTATCTAAATACCGCACCTGTTGCGTCAATTTATTTTTGATTTCTTCTACCCGATAACCGCAGATAGCACCTTTAATAAGCTGAACATTGGGGTTTAATGTAGCCTGCTGAAAGAAGTTTTCGAAGGCCACTTGTTCTTCAATGAGTTCTTGTAATTTTTGTTCATCAAAACCAGTCAACCATTCTATCACTTGATGTAGTTCTGCTTTAGTCCTCCCCTTCTTTTCCACCTTATCCACGTAATGCGGATAGACTGAGGAGAATTTCATGTTTGCAATACGCCCGTCATGATGGCTAGTATCTTTCATACTTTTCGTTCTATAATGCCTTTTTTACTCTTTCAAGATATTTAAAATTATTGATTTAAACATTTGAATTCCTGTTTCTAGTATTTCATCTGGAAAATCGTAATCAGCATTGTGTAATCCCGGAGTGTCTATTCCTGCACCTAATCCGAACATTGCAGTTTTATACTCTTTTGAAAACCAACCGAAGTCTTCTCCAAATTTAAAAGGATATGGTCTTTCTATGATACCGAAATTATTCTCTTTAGCTGCTTTTTCAACGTACTTATTACTTTCCATATCATTGGCAGAAGCTGGAAAATACGCTAACCATTCTATCTCATGTGAGAGTTCATATTTTTGGTATATCGTCTGAGCAACCGCATTTACATTAATTTTTAAAACAGACATGTTTTCTCCGCTCCACGTGCGCATGGTGTAATGTAATTCTCCGTTGGCTGGAGAAATACCATAAGCCTTTTGCCCCATATGGAGATGTACAGGCGTTATCAAAGTGAAATTTTTATCCTCAGGATTTACAATCTCAAGAGTTGATAACTTTGATATCATCTCAGACAAGCTCAATGCCGGGTTTCTACCATTTTCTGGCTCTGCTGCATGAGATTCTTTTCCTTTTACTCTTATAATAAAACTTTGAACCTCGGCCGAGAATCCTTTATTCATTAGTAAAATGCTGTGCAGTGGTTCTTTGGGAATATTATGAAGGGCAAACACATAATCGGTTTTTAAGTTTTTAAACCTTTCGTCTTGTACTACCCGATGTGCTCCTTCTCCGTTTTCTTCAGCGGGTTGAAATAATAGAATAATTTCTCCCGAATCAAATTCTTGCTCTTTTAACCAAAAAATTAAGCCTAAAACGATGGCCATATGACCATCATGACCGCATTTATGGGATACACCTTTTGTTTTTGATCGATGGACAAATTGATTCTCTTCTTGAATAGGTAGCGCATCTAATTCGCATCGAATAGTAATAGAAGTTCCTTTTTTAGGAAATTTATAAATTACCGCCAAACCTGTACCTCCTAAGTTTTCTAGTATGGAAGTTGGATGATGCTTTGTAATAAAACTACGGATTCGTTTTGCAGTTTCATATTCAAAACCAGATAGTTCTGGGTTTTGATGAAGTTCTTTTCGTAATCTTAGTATGTCAGGTTGAATCAATTTGTTATTTGTTTTCGACAAAACAACCCCCTAACTTGGGAGCCTTATATTATGCTTTTTTAATAGGTTAAAAATTCCGGAAAAATTTCAGATTTAATTGAATTCCATTCTTCTTTTATGATGCTATAATACACGTCAGTTCTACTATCTCCGTTTGCAGCGACGTAATTATTTCTAAAAACACCTTCTTTCTTCGCACCTAATTTTTCTATCGCCTTTTGTGATCGTAAGTTTTCTTTATCAGCACTAAACTGTATTCTTTTAAATCCGATATTTTCAAACCCGAACTTTAATAATTCATACTTACAAGCTTTGTTTAAACCGGTACCTTGAAACTCCGTTCCATACCAGGTCCAGCCAATTTCGCATTTTTTATTTGCCGTATGTACATTTCCGTATCTCGTACAACCTGCAACTTGATCAGTTTCCTTATCGATAATTAGAAAAGGATAACAAAGGCGGTTGTTTTTATCTTTAATCGTTTTTGCGATGTAGTTTTTTAAGCCCTGCTCGTTCGTTACATTCATACCCATAAACTGCCAAATCTCTTTATCGAAAATGATGTCTTTGAGTTCTTCATTTCTTTCATTATCAAAGGGAACAAGTAAAACCCGGTCGTTTTCAAGTTGAAAATTTGATTTTAGAATTTTTATTTTCATTTATTAAGTTTGTTGCTATAGTTCAGATTATATAGAATCGACACATTGGTATCGCAAAAATTTTCTAATATGTACTTGATAATGAGTTGTGCCCTTTCTGTTTGTAACACATCACACGCGGTCTTACTTCAAGCTTTAATGCTAGCCGTATACAAGTTTATTTTTTCATTCCTGCCTCTCAATTCTGTTTCCCCCAAAGCTTGGATTTGAAAATACGCGCTTAAGTTTAAGGCATTTATTAGTTTTTCAGATACCAGCAAATCTACGTTATAACTGTTGCACAATCCTTGAATTCTCGCAGTTGTATTTAAAACATCCCCTGAAAAAATAATTTCCTTTTTTATAACACCAATTTCACCGGTTGTAACATTGCCTACATGAATACCTGCTTTAAAAGTTGGTACTACATCAAATTTAGATTCATATTTTAAAGACTGATTACTAAGACTTTCCTTCATCGCAAAAAAGCATTCTAAAGAATTGGTATTAAACTTGTCTTTCTTCTTTCTCCAGGAGATCACAAGTTCATCACCCACATATTGATAAATCTCACCTCCGTACTGGACAATAGGCAATGATAAATCAGCGTAGTACTCTTTAAGCATTTTAAAATATTGAACATGCCCCAATTTCTCTGCTATAGTAGTGGAGGATTTCATGTCGATAAACATAAAAATTCGCTCCTCTTCTTTAGAATGATGGTATTTTCCTGTAAAAAAATTAAGTAGTACACCTTGACCTATGTTATCACTTACCTCGGCGTAGAACAAGCCAACGCCAATGACTGCCGAAACATAAATCATCAAAGACCAGAAAGAGAAATTGGGCAAAAAAATGAGTGCGCGATTCAAAACCCTTTCGTCAAAAGGGCTGAATCCCATTAGATAGGCTTGGCCAATGATTGTAATAAGAAAAATGAAACTCGTTAAAATCACAATGTATATAGCCGTCTTGAAGATTATCTTTTTAAGGAAACTAGTGTTCCGAAACCATTTGCTAAGAATTAAGACTTCTATTACCCCTATGAATAAGCCTACTAACAATCCGCCTATACCTGGCACAGCTATATCAAAAACATAGGGAATTCCAGTAGATGGAAACGTAGGGTGATTACCCAATACGCCCTCTACTACTAAGGCATAGATAATCCCAAAAACAAGACAGATTACTCCGAAGGGAAGTATTTTGAGGAGATTTCTTTGATATGTCGGTGATAGCATAACTTAATTTATTGAATTCCACGTATGAATGAATACTATCACTGATCTATTTTTAAGGTTTTTCATCAAAAGAGATAGCGGGTTTGAGGTACCATAATCTGAAAGATACTATAATCAATCCTATCACAGAGAAAAGCACATCGAATGGGTCATAGAAATTAGTACCCCCTAGATTGTGGATTTTGAACTCCTGAAGCAATACGTACATTGCAGTAACCAGAACAGCAAAGAGATAGATATGATTTTCCGTTATATTCGAAGGTGTTTTTAGAAATTTGTGTTTAGCAAATAGACCTATATTGGTCAGTAGTAAGCCTCCAATTAGTGCTTCACATAGATTGGGGAATGACAATACAAAAATGTTTAGAAACTCCGAGAAATCGTTTTCAAGAATATAGGGTCTTAAAAAAAGTTTATTGCAGATAAATATCAAAACTACAACGAGCATAATTCTCAAATTTGTTTTGACGTCGTTCATAGATTTTAAATCATTAGTTTAAATCTTGTTCTATTAAGTCTAATATTTCAACAATTCTTTTTCGTAAACTAACTGCTTGACTATTTGCTAGCTTAGCAAATGTTGCACATTGTGCTACATGACTCTCGAATTGAACTCCATCTAAAATAGCTGAGATAGGAATCTCCTTTTTTGAATTTCCGAAATCAAATTCGGTATTGGTACCTACATCTAAATGAAAAGATCCACTAACATTGTCTTTCCAATATTTATTTAATAGATTTCTTGTTATACCACTTTGCGATAGTATCGGCATATATTTATTATCTCTAATGAAAAGCCAGGTTTCCTCTTCTTCGGTAACTTGTATGACTTCGCTTGTCCATCGGGCTAAATTCTCTTTTAGACTAGAGTTATGCAGTAACTGTATTCTTCCAGAGCTATTAATATCATTAACGATTGGGTCGAACGTTGGAGTTATCGCTGTGAGCGATATGTATTTTACTATAGAATCTGAATTTCTTGTTTCTGGCTCGTCAATAGCCTGAAGTAATCGTAATGATGCTGAAATCATCTGATTTCGCAAATCAGTTTTTTGGTCCAGTTGTTCTAAATTACTTTGAAATTCTGACTGTAATTGTATGAGCAGTTCTTGTTCTTGGGCACGCTCTTTTTTGTTCTCATTCCAATTATTAATTGAAAGTGCGATTAGTATACCAATAACCACAAGGATAATTTCGCCAATGGCATATTTAAAGTATTTGGTTGTCTTGCCTTCTGAAAGAAGGTTTTGACGAATTTTTCGAAAGATTTTAATCATTGGTATTGGTTTGGTTTTCTTTACTGACTTTCATTTATTGAGCTAGTCTGTTTTGTCTGAAGTGCCTTTCTTTAATTCTTGCCATTTAGTAAATAGCCGAACGCCTAACCTAGCAAAGAGGATGACCGCAATAACCATTACAATATTAAAGCCTGTCATGAGTGTTATTGTTTGAGGGTTTTGTTAATGCTTACCACGCTGGTTTTACTGTAGGTTTGCATATAAATGTAATGAATATCTAAAAAGAAACCCCAATGCAAG
>CALHGE010000019.1 GCA_938029725.1 uncultured Flavobacteriaceae bacterium | reverse complement strand
CTTGAATTAGTTTTAAGATATAATCTCTAACATCACTTTCATTAATGGATATCAAATCTTTAGTATTGTAATAATTAATAAATGTTTCAAAAGAAGTTACATATGTTTTTACGGTATTATTGGCATATTTCCTCAATTCTAGCTTATCTAAATAACTGGTGGGGCAAACACGATAATTAGCAGGAAGTTGCCTTTGTCTAAACCAAGTAATATCTATAGGCTCATTATTTTCTTTTGTGATGCTTTTATCAAAAAAGTGATTGCAATTAACCCAAACAACGCCATTAAAGGTTTTGAATATCTGATCAAGATTTTGTTTAGTGTTCAAAATGTAAGCCATGTTAAAACTGTTACTCCATTTTACATCTGGTAGCTGTTTGACAAGAGCATGAATAACTTTATCCGTGTTGAATTGTAAGCCTATGTAGCGTTTTTCTTTAATTAAAAGATGTTTTAATGTAACGCTTCTACCTTTTTCCATTGTTCATTTTTAAGCAATCTAAAGGATACAATTGATTTAAACGTACCTTATACGAATAGGATACGTATAAATATTATTTAATTTATTAGTTATGAGAATTCATAAAGAATGTTTCCATTGCGGCAAAGAACTGGAGGGGAGGACTGATAAGAAATTTTGTGACTCACATTGTAAAAGCAGGTATCAGTATAAAATGGAAAAACAAAATCCAGAACGGTTTTACAACAAAGTTGACAACCAATTGAAATTGAACCGCAAGATTCTAAAGGAATATAATAAAGGAGGTAAGGTAACAATAAGAGCTAAAGTTCTTCTAGAATTAGGTTTTAATCCAAACTTCTTCACCCACTATTGGAAAAATCAAAAAGGGGAAGTCTATTTATTCGCTTACGAATATGGGTTTTTGAAAAAGAATGAAAGTGGAAAAGAGAAATATATTCTTGTTACTTGGCAGGATTATATGAGCAAGAATCTAAATAGCACCAATTAATGCCAACCAAAATGTTAAAGTTTGAAAAAAATCAATTGTTGTACCTATGTTGTACCCAGAGAATTTTTTGGTAAGAAAAAGCCGAGGCAAAACCTCGGCTATCTCCCTTGTACTCGAGATGGGACTTGAACCCATACGGACTAATGTCCATTGGATTTTAAGTCCAACGTGTCTACCAATTCCACCACTCGAGCCTCAATGTACTCGCTAGTACATGAATAAAAAAACGCTGACTAGCAGCGTTTTTTTAGAGCGAAAAAAGGGATTCGAACCCTCGACCTCCACCTTGGCAAGGTGATGCTCTACCCCTGAGCTACTTTCGCGTATGATAATTTCAATTTATAAGAACTTGCATTATTAATCCAATGCGGGTGCAAATTTAATACATTTCTATAAACGGCAAAGGAATTTCTTTTAAAAATAATTCTAGTTCGGTTTAACTTGTAGCCTTCTTGCTTTTAGTAAGCAAACGCTTTATTTCATTCAACTTCATTAAAGCTTCGACAGGGGTGAGGGTATTGATGTCTAAATTTGTTATTTCTTCCTTTATTTGCTCTAAAAGCGGGTCGTCTAAATTGAAGAAACTTAATTGCATTTCATTTTGAGCTGCATTTAAAGTGTCGGTGAGTTCTTCATTAGAATGCGATTTCTCAAGTTTCTTTAGAATCTTATTTGCTTTTGATATCACCGCTTGCGGCATACCAGCCATTTTGGCAACATGTATTCCAAAGCTGTGTTCACTACCTCCTTCGGTAAGTTTGCGGAGAAAGAGAACGTTATCTTTCAATTCTTTAACAGAAACATTAAAATTCTTTATTCGCTCAAAGGTGGCTGCCATTTCGTTTAACTCGTGATAGTGGGTTGCGAAAAGTGTTTTGGCGCGAGCAGGATGTTCATGCAGGTATTCTGAAATCGCCCATGCAATTGAGATGCCGTCATAGGTGCTTGTGCCACGTCCTATTTCATCTAGCAATACCAAACTTCTTTCAGATAGATTGTTTAGGATAGAAGCAGTTTCATTCATCTCTACCATAAAGGTAGATTCTCCCATTGATATGTTATCACTTGCGCCAACTCTTGTGAAAATTTTATCAACATAGCCTATTTGAGCAGATTCGGCAGGTACGAAGCTTCCCATCTGTGCCAATAGAACAATGAGTGCTGTCTGCCTTAGAATGGCCGACTTACCACTCATATTAGGCCCGGTAATCATTATTATTTGCTGACTATCACGGTTTAAAATAACATCATTGGCGATGTACTTCTCACCTAAGGGCAATTGTTTCTCAATTACAGGGTGTCGCCCATTTCTAATTTCGATTTCTGTAGAATCATTTAGTACGGGTTCTGTGTACTTATTTTCTTTAGCCAATTGCGTAAACCCACAAAGACAATCAAGTTGAGCGATTTGATAGGCGTTGTTCTGTACAGGTGCTATATATTCTTGCATCCAAACAACGAGTTGAGAAAACAATTGATTTTCAAGGTTTAAAATACGCTCTTCTGCGCCAAGGATTTTTCCTTCGTATTCTTTAAGTTCTTCGGTAATGTATCTTTCCGCGTTAACCAAAGTTTGTTTGCGAATCCATTCTTCTGGTACCTTATCTTTATGTGTGTTTCGGACTTCAATATAGTACCCAAAAACATTGTTGGATGCTATTTTTAGTGAAGTGATTCCTGTTCGTTCGGTTTCTCGCTCTAGCATTTTGGCTAGATAATCTTTACCCGAAAAAGCCAATGCCCGCAACTCGTCTAGTTCTTCGGAATACGCGTCAGCTATTGTTTTTCCTTTAGAAATTTGAACTGGCGCCTCTTCATTCAAAAGCTCCTTTATCTTATTGCGAAGCAAGTCACAAGGGTCTAACTGGTCAGCGATTAATTGAAGTGCATCGTTGTCACTTTGCGAAGTCAGTTGCTTTATGGGTACAGTAGCTTCCAAAGAATTCTTCAATTGAACAACTTCTTTCGGATTAATTTTTCCAGTAGCAACTTTTGAAATCAATCGTTCGAGGTCCCCCATTTTTTTGATATGCTGCTGTAGTTTTTGCAGTGACGTATCTTCTTGCTTTAAATGAGCTATTACTTGATGCCTTCGTCGTATTTTCTCTACATTTTTAAGTGGTAGCGCCAACCATCGCTTTAATAACCTACCACCCATTGGTGAAATGGTTTTATCAATAATATCAATTAAGGTGACTGCATTTAGATTCGTAGAATGATACAGTTCAAGGTTGCGGATAGTAAAGCGGTCCATCCAAATATATTCTTCTTCTGTAATGCGCTTTAAAGAATTGATGTGTTGTAATTGACGGTGTTGGGTTTCTGATAAGTAATGTAAAACAACACCCGAGGCAACTATGCCATGACTTAAATGGTTTACCCCAAAACCTTTCAAAGTTTTTGTTTTGAAATGATTGTTTAAGGTTTCTTGCGTATAATCTTCCTGAAAAACCCAATCTTCCATAAAAAAGGTATGGAATTGCTTTCCAAAAAAATCGAGAAAGTCTTTTTTATGCGCTTTTGAAACCAAAACCTCGTTTGGGGCGAAATTCTGAAGTAATTTATCAATTTGTTCCTCGGTGCCTTCTGAAGTTAAAAATTCCCCTGTCGAAATATCAACAAAAGAAACTCCAATTAACTTACGGCCAAAATGTACAGCACATAAAAAATTGTTTGTTTTGGCGTTGAGAATATCATCGTTCATCGCCACGCCAGGAGTCACCAATTCAGTTACGCCTCGTTTAACGATGGTTTTTGTCATCTTAGGGTCTTCTAGCTGGTCGCATATGGCAACGCGCTGTCCGGCCTTTACTAACTTGGGCAAATACGTGTTTACAGAATGATGCGGAAAACCTGCTAGTTCGGTTCTTTCTCCGCCATTATTTCTATGGGTGAGGATAATTCCTAAAATCTTAGAGGCTTTGACAGCATCTTCACCAAAAGTCTCATAAAAATCACCAACGCGAAACAATAATAAGGCATCAGGATATTTTGTCTTGATGGTATTATACTGCTGCATTAAAGGAGTTACCTTCTTTGGCTTTTCTGCTTTTTTCAATGTAGAGTCTTTTGGGTGATTTATGCCATGAAATGGTTCAAACGAATGTACTATTTTTGTCAAGGAATTTGTCTCATTGTTGATAGTATGGGGATAAGTTTTTGCTGAGAAAGAGACAGCAGACAGCAGGTGTAGGAAGAGGCAAGAGGCTACGGCAAGATAAAAGAGTCTAGAGTCTAGAAAAAAGCACTAGTGAGTAGGGCGTAGAATTGCAAAGAATAACGACCGTTATCTGGAGCGGAGTCTAAGGCCTACAACTCAAAGAAAGTTGACTGTAAACAATTGTAGTGCTTAGAAAAACTAATTATTATCAACAAAGAACAAAGAACAAAGAACAAAGAACAAAGAAGATGCGTAAACTAAAGAATGAAGAATTACCAAGACTAGATGTCGATGGGTTTAAAAAAGCCAAAAAGACACCTATTGTTGTAGTTTTAGATAATATTCGGAGTTTGAACAATATCGGCTCGGTGTTTAGAACTTCAGATGCTTTTTTGATAGAAAAAATCTACCTCTGTGGAATTACCGCAACACCTCCTCATAAAGACATTCGAAAAACAGCCTTGGGAGCTACAGAAAGTATTAGTTGGGAATACCGTGAAAGTACCTTAGCACTAATTGAAGAATACAATGCTAAAGGCTATGATTCGATAGCAATTGAACAAGCAGAAAAAGCGACCATGTTACATGAGTTAGAAGTAGATTCGTTAAAATCATATGTGTTAGTTTTTGGAAATGAAGTAAAAGGAGTAGAACAGGCTGTGGTTGATATTTGTACTGATGTTGTCGAAATTCCGCAATTTGGAACAAAACATTCCTTGAATATCTCCGTCAGTGCAGGAGTGGTTATTTGGGATATTTGGCAAAAGCTAAACGCATAAAAAAAGCCCGATAAAATCGGGCTTGGTATATAGTTTGAGTTAGTTAGATTAAAACCTGATGTGGTCATTTAGGCGAAGACAAAAAGCTGTTTAGCGCATAACAACATTGCTAATTAATGAAATCCAAAGCTGCTGTGCAACATTTTTCTTAAAAAAAGCCTAAAATGGGAGTTGAACCGCGAATTTTAAGATTTTATCGACTAGAGTTTCATAGTCATCGGCATTTTGAACAAAATCCATTTCACCCAAATCAATAACCAAGTTATTCTGTTCAGGGTAGCTCTTGATAAAGTCGAAATAGCCTGAATTAATGTTTTCTAAGTATTGAGGTTCAATATTTTGCTCGTAATCGCGACCTCTTTTTTTAATATTTTCTAATAACCGATCTGTAGATTGGTAGAGGTAGATATAAATTTTAGGTTTTTTCACCTCTTTATACATCAAGTTAAACAGCTTGCGGTAGAGCGAAAATTCTTCTTTTTGCAAAGTTACTTGTGCAAAAATCAAAGATTTATAAATGTCATAATCGCTTACCATAAAGCTTTTAAATAAATCGTACTGTGAAGTGTCATCAGTAAATTGCTGGTAACGGTCTGCTAAAAAAGACATTTCCAAAGGAAAAGCGTAACGTGCTTGGTCTTCATAAAATTTAGGGAGAAACGGGTTGTCGGCAAAACGTTCAAGGACTAATTTTCCATTAAAATCTTCAGCAATTTTATTAGCTAAAGTGGTCTTTCCTGCGCCGATATTTCCTTCAATAGCTATAAAATTGGTATGGGCAAAAAGTTCATTTCTATCCTTAAAAAGGCGATATGAAGTTTTCTTGAGTTTTCCTGTATCCTTGCATTCTTGTAAGAGATTACGAGAATCTTTAAGTAAAACAGGGTGATAGAATTGAGGAGCAATGTCTGCCAAAGGCTTTAAAACAAATCTGCGAAAGGGGAGTTGTGGATGTGGTATAACGAGATCGTCATTGAAGAGGGTCTCTTTTTCATAATACAAGATGTCAATATCTATTTTACGTGGCTCGTAACCTTCTGCTTGAAAACGTATCCTACCAAGATTCGTCTCAATTTTTAAAAGAACGTCTAGTAGCGCTTCTGGCAGTAAAACAGTTTGTATTGTAATACAGATATTGAAAAAATCTTCGGCTTCAAAGCCCCATGAGCTACTTTGATATACAGGTGATATTTTAACAACTTCTCCTGCCGCTTGTTGAATGGCAAAGACGGCATCCTGAAGATTATTCAGTTTGTCGCCAAGATTACTTCCAAGGGAAAGATGTGTAGTTTTGGTTGTGTTCATAATAGGGAGTACCAAAGTAAATAAAACAAAATTACTTTCTTCGAACTCCTCGAGACTTTTTGCTTCAATTGAATTGAAATTGTAAGTGCAGATAGAAAAGTCTAGAGGAGTTCATTACCTTTGATGTATATTTTTAACACAGCATTTTATGAAGTTTTTACGAAACCTTTTGGCAGCTATTATGGGTTGTCTTGTTGCCTTCGGCATCATTTTCTTTATGTTTTTTGTTTTTGCTAGCTTATTAAGTAGTACCGAAGATGCGGTTTCGGTCAAGCAAAATTCTGTTTTAGAGTTGCAGCTTCAACTTCCGATAAGTGATTATGTTGGCGCAAACGCAGAGGATCCTTTTGCAAGTTTATTTCAAGAGTCTCAAGGTTTAGATGAAATTTTGAACGCTATTGAAGTTGCTAGTAAAGATGACGATATCAAGGGTATTAGTATAAATAACAACTTTACTTTAGCCGGCCTTGCGCAGACACAAGAAATCAGAAGAGCCTTACTAGATTTCAAAAATAATGACAAATTCATCTATACCTTTTCTGATTTCTACATGCAGAAAGACTATTATTTAGCAAGTGTGGCAGATTCTATTTTTATCAACCCTGTCGGAGCTATAGATTTTAAAGGCTTGGCTTCTGAAGTTTTATTTTTTAAAGACCTTCAAGAAAAAACGGGTGTAAAAATGGAGGTTATTCGCCATGGAAAATATAAAAGTGCCGTTGAACCGTTTCTAGAGAATGAAATGAGCGATGCAAATCGAACACAAATCAAAGAATTGCTAAGTTCTTTATGGACTTCGATGGTTCAAGAGATTTCAGACGGGCGAAACATTCTTCCGATAGACTTAAATAATATTGCAGATAGTTTAGGCGGAAGAACTCCTGAATTCGCCCTGGCCTCCAGACTTATAGATGGTATTGTTTTTCATGATCAATATGAAGAAAAGTTGAAGCGTGCAGTGGGTTCTGTTTTAGATTCTGATTTGAATATTATCGCTCTTGAAGACTATTTGAAACGTTCAAATCCGAAAATGAAAAAATCTGGTAAAGACAAGATTGCAGTGATTTTTGCACAAGGCGAAATTATTTACGGTGAAGGTGGCCCTGACCAGATAGGACAGGGCATGATGAACGAGGCAATTATCAAAGCCAAGGAAGATGATAAGATTAAAGCCATAGTTTTACGAGTAGATTCGCCCGGAGGTAGTGCACTTTCTTCAGACATTATTTGGCGTGAGATTGAACTTGCAAAAGAAAAGAAACCTGTGATTGTATCTATGGGTAATGTTGCCGCTTCAGGTGGGTATTATATCGCTGCGGGCGCGGACAAGATTTTTGCGGAGCCTACAACCATAACAGGTTCAATTGGGGTTTTTGGTGTGGTTCCTAATATGACAGATCTGGCTGCTGATATAGGTATTAATGCAGAACAGGTAGGCACAAATAAAAATTCGGTTGACTACTCATTGTTCGAGCCAATGACTGATGGTTTTAGGAATATGTTTCAAGAAGGAATTGAAGATGTTTATCAAACCTTTTTATCTAGAGTTTCAGAAGGTAGAGGTATTTCAATGGCTGAAGCAGATAGTCTTGCTCAGGGAAGAGTCTGGAGTGGAGTAGATGCCAAACGTATCGGATTGGTTGACGAATTAGGTAATCTCAATGATGCGATCGAAGCTGCAGCTGAAATGGCGAAGCTAGATGAATTCGGAATCAAGAAATTTCCGAGATATAAAACTGGTTTAGAGCAATTTATGGAAGATTTTGGGGGTGCTAGTGCTGCTTCTAAAAAGAGTCTTATTGAACAAGAAATAGGGCTAGAGGCATATTCTATTTTGAAGCAAGTGAAATCTGCAATGGAGCAAAAAGGGCCACAAGCCAGAATGCCATTTATCTTAGACATTAAGTAATTCTAGAAGTGTTGTTTCCTTGACAGGGCATTAGAGGTGTTTTAAGAATCCATCTTAGTATACAATTGGTGTGTATGAATAAAAAAGACAAAAGGCTAGCCTATAAAATATACCTGTATTTAGGAGCTTTATTTATTACCTCTTTGGTAGTGTCAAATCTAATTTTTCAAAAATTTTTTTACTGGAATCCCTTCGGTGAAATGACTGTTTTTGGCGCTTCTCTTTTTGAAGTGTCTGTAGGTATTTTACCTTATCCTATTACTTTTTTAATTACCGATTTAATATCAGAAATCTTTGGAAAGAAGAAAGCGAACGAGATTGTTACGGCTGGTATTTTTGCCTCCTTCTTTTCCATGGGAATTATACTGCTAGCTGATTTTGCCCCAGCGATTGAAAGTTCGCCAATTGATGATAAGACCTTCACAAAAGTTTTTGCGCTATCACCCTTGGCTGTATTGGCTTCAATGATAGCTTATTTATTGGCGCAATATGTAGATATAGCAATCTATCATTTCTGGAAAAGACTAACTAAAGGCAAGCATCTTTGGCTACGGAATAACTTCTCCACATTTTTTTCTCAGTTTATTGATACCTTTATTGTAGTTGGTTTACTCTGTGTTTTCGGAGTTTTACCTTGGAATATCTTCTTTGGGCTGGTAGTTAGTGGCTTTCTTTTTAAGGTGTTTGTTGCATTTCTCGACACCCCTTTTCTCTATTTCTTCGTATATCTACTGAGAAAGCGATTTGGCCTAGCTATTGGTGAGGAAATAGACCTTGAATTATAAAATATCCTTCCCGTTTTAGAGTTAATTGTTTAGTGCTAAGATTTTAAGCCGAGCAACTAATACGAATTAGAGGTCTCAAATATCTTTCATACTTGTAAAGAGGTAAAACGTAAATTAAATAAAATGAAAAGGGTTTTAAAGATTATCGGTGTTATTTTAGTTTTGATAATTGGTTTGCTAGTAGCTGCGCCTTTTATTCTTGAGGCGAAAATTGGTGATTTGATACGTGCTAACGTCAACAATAACATCAACGCAAAACTTGACTTTGCAGATGCAAACCTAAGCTTGTTAAAAAGCTTTCCGAATGCAAACCTGAATCTAAACGAGGTTTCGTTAATAACTAATGCCCCTTTTGAAGGTGATACACTTTTTGCAGCTAAAGATGTTAGCTTGACCTTAGGCATTTCAGAACTTTTTAAAAGTGCAGGAGAGCCTATTGGGATAAAGAATTTAAGTGTCGACGGAGCTTATATTCACGTTCAAGTAAATGAAAGTGAATTGGCAAATTATGAAATTGGAAAAGATGATGGAAATTCTGAAAGTACATCTTCAGAATCTTCTGGGGGCTTTACGCTTGACCTACAGTCCTATGAGATTACAAATTCTAAAGTAATTTATGATGATCGCGCCGCGAAAATTCATCTTGTTGTCTCAGATATTCAACATAGCGGTACAGGTGATTTGTCAGCAAGTGTGTCTGAATTAGAAACCAATACAGAAGCCCTTGTAAGTTTTGAGCTTGATAGTACGAATTACTTAAACAAGAATAAGATTAAACTTGATGCTGTTTTTGGAGTTGATTTGGCTGCCGATAAATATACTTTTTTGAAAAATGAAGCAGTCATAAATCAATTGCCTTTGGTTTTTGACGGTTTTGTGAAGGTGAATGAGAATAACCAAGAAGTAGATATTACGTTTAAGACACCGTCTTCTGATTTTAAAAATTTTTTGGCAGTAATACCCGAAGAATATTCTAAGAATATTGAAAACGTAAAGACTAGTGGCAACTTCGAATTAGCTGGTAGGTTTAATGGTATAGTCGATGAGACTCATATTCCTAAATTCAATATTAAAATCAATTCTGATAATGCTGCTTTTAAATATTCTGACTTGCCGAAGTCGGTTAGCAATGTCTTTATCGATGTCGATGTTTTAAATACAACGGGTATTACAGAAGATACCTATGTCAACATTGATAAGTTGTCTTTTATGATAGATAAAGACAAGTTTAACATGGTGGCCAAAATCAAGGAATTGATGGGCAATACAAAGGTAAATGCTCATTTGGATGGGAAAATGAACTTGGCAAATATTGAAAAGGCGTATCCTGTTCCTACAGGCTTAGATTTAAAAGGATTATTAGAAGCGGATATCACTACGGCTTTCGATATGGCCTCTATTGAAAATAATCAGTATGAGAAAACTCAGACCACCGGAAAGATGAGTCTAAAAGATTTTGAGTACAATTCCGATGAGCTTAAAAATTCGCTAAAGTTAAAATCTACTGCTTTGACCTTTAATCCCAAAACCGTCACTTTGAATGAATTAGATGGAACTACAGGTACTACAGATTTCAAGGCAACAGGAACAATAAAAAACCTGTTGGGCTATATGTTCAATAATGAAAAAGTAGCAGGAGATTTCGATTTAAAATCCGATACGTTTGCTTTGAGTGATTTTATGACTTCCGAGGAAACTTCAGAGCATGAAAATACTACGAAGGGTGAGGCTACACAGCTAGCCGAAGAAAAAATTAAAATACCATCTTTTTTAGATGCGAACATCAATGCCACGGCAAATACAGTATTATATGATGATTTGATTTTAAAAGACGTAAAAGGAAACCTTAGGATTAAAGATGAAAAAGCTATTCTGAGCAATATGACTACTTCTATTTTTAATGGAAAAATGGCTTTTAGCGGAGAAGTGTCTACAAAGACGAAAACTCCAACGTTTACGATGAAATTGGGAATGAATCAGTTGGAAATTGATCAGACTTTTAAATCGCTAGAGCTGTTCAAGGTATTAGCGCCTATTGCAGATATTTTAAAGGGAAAACTAGATTCTGATATCGAATTGTCAGGAGCACTAACAGATGAATTTACGCCAGACTTACTCACACTTAGCGGTGACATGTTGGCGAATATATTTACAAAAGAGGTAGATACAAAATCGGCTCCTATGCTATCGGCTTTAGCTAGTAAATTAGATTTTATTGATTTGAAGCAATTGAATCTTGATGATTTAAGGACAAAGCTTTCTTTTAAAGACGGCTTGGTAAGTGTAAAGCCATTCACTATAAACTATCAAGATATGGCTATCAATATTGACGGAGGCCACACGTTTGATAGAAAGATGAACTACAAGGCCTCGATGGAGGTGCCTGCGAAATATTTAGGTAGCGAAGTGGCTAGTTTGATTGCTAAATTAGATGACAAGCAATTGGAGAATTTAACTATTCCTGTTATCGCTACTATTGGAGGTGATTATTCAAGTCCAAAAGTTAGTACAGATATAACTTCAGGAATCAAAACCTTGACTTCACGGTTAATAGAAATTCAAAAGCAGAAATTAATCAATACAGGTAAAGACAAAGCGAAAGATTTGTTGAACGATGTTTTGGGTGGAAATTCTTCAGAGCAGGATTCAACAAAAACGAATAACGCAACCAGAGATGCTGTAAAAGGGGTGTTGGGTGGAATTTTAGGAGGAAATAAAAAAGATACGACAGCAATAAAAACAGATACTATTTCGACTAAGACAGAAAAGGATGTTGTAAAAGAAAAAGCCAAAGATATTCTAGGCGGATTTTTTAAGAAAAAGAAAACTGAAGCAAAGAAAGATTCTATAGACTAGTTTTAACCACAGGTCATTAGACAATATGGTTTTGCGCATAGGGTGCAAATATTTTTTATGTATTTACGCCCTAGGTGATTGCTTAAAAGCTTTTTATTGAATTCCTAATCCAATATAATAGCCTTCGCTACCTCTAACATTAAAAACAGTATTGTCTTCAAAGATTAGATATTGTCCTTTTATCCCCTTAAGAACACCTTCAAATTGAGGCGTCTTAGTTAAATTTAAACTTTTCACTTTTTCAGGGTATTGCAAAACAGGAAAATCTAAGGTAGTCTCTGTATTATTAGCTATGAAATATTCGATAGCCTCCGCAGGAATATATGGTTTGAGTTTATTTCTCCAAGCAACCAAGTTTTCATCTTCGATTGAATTGGTTAGCATTTTACGCCAGTTTGTTTTGTCTCCAACATGCGCTTTAAGCGCCACTTCAGTAATTCCGGCTAGGTATCGATTGGGTACTTCAACAATTTCAATGGCTTCGTGGGCACCTTGGTCTATCCATCTTGTTGGTACCTGTGTCTTTCGTGTTACGCCAACTTTGACATTGCTTGAATTTGCTAGGTATACAATATGGGGCTGCAGTTGAACTTTTTTTTCATAATCTAAATCGCGATCTTCCTTGTCTAAATGCGCGGTACTTAATTCAGGGCGCATGATCCAATCACCAGCAGATGGAATTTCAAAAAAACAATTTTTGCAATAACCTTGACGATAAATCGGTCGGTCATTACCGCAATTTAGGCATTGGTGTTTGATGAAGTTGATTTTCAGTGTTTTGTTGAGTACTTGATTGACATTTAGAAAATCAGCATTGAAAACCATATAATATTGAATCGGACTTCCGATTTCTGTCTGCATTTTTCGTAACACACCTTCGTACTGCATAAAAGTATTTCTAATTTGAAAATGACAACTTTTAAAGCTATTTTTAGCTACACAAGTCAACAGCCAAAGATACCCAAAATGCCAATACCATTATTTAATTCAATTGCCTCCTGGTTGCTTAAAAAGCGCTATCACCAAATAGAACTTTTTTTAAAATATCCGGCTGAGGTTCAAGAGGAGGTGTTGCATCAGTTGTTGGAAATCGCCGAAGATACCGAGATAGGTAAGCAGTATGATTTTGCTTCTATAGAAAATTATAGTGGCTTTCGAGAGCGTTTGCCAATAGTGTCTTATGAGGATATCGAGCCTATGATTGAGCGCACAAGGCGGGGTGAGCAGAATGTATTTTGGCCGACTTCGATAAAATATTTTGCTAAGAGTAGTGGCACTACAAATGCCAAAAGCAAATTTATTCCGGTAAGTGATGAAGCCTTGGAGGGCTGTCACTATAAATCAGGTAAAGACATGTTGTGCTTGTATTTAAATAACAATGAAGATTCACAGTTGTTTACAGGTAAAAGCCTGCGTCTGGGAGGTAGTAAGCAGTTGTATGAAGACAATGGTTCAGTTTTTGGCGACCTTTCTGCAATTCTAATTGATAATATGCCACTTTGGGCAGAGTTCAGTAGCACGCCAAGTAACAAGGTTTCGTTAATGAGTGAATGGGAGACCAAGTTGATGGCTATTATTGAAGAAAGTACGCAAGAGAATGTTACAAGCTTAGCAGGTGTGCCTTCTTGGATGTTGGTGCTTTTAAACAATGTTATTGAGCAAACGGGTAAAGAGCACTTATTTCAGGTTTGGGAAAACCTTGAAGTATATTTTCATGGAGGTGTCAGTTTCAATCCGTATAAAGAGCAGTATCAAAGATTGCTTCCACAGAAAAATTTTAAGTATTACGAAATTTATAATGCTTCGGAAGGGTTTTTTGCAATTCAAGACCGAAATAATGCCGACGATTTATTATTGATGCTTGATTATGGAATTTTCTATGAATTTATTCCGATGGATGTTTATGGAACGCAAGAAGCCCAAGCCATTCCCCTTTGGGATGTTGAAAAAAATATTAACTATGCAATCATTATAACTACAAATGCAGGATTATGGCGTTACAAGATTGGCGATACAGTAAAGTTTACTTCTTTAGATCCATATCGTATTAAAGTTACTGGTCGCACTAAGCATCATATTAATGTATTTGGAGAAGAGTTGATTATTGAAAATGCAGAAGAAGCCTTGAAGAGTGTTTGCAGTAAGACGGGTGCGGAAATTAAAGATTACACAGCGGGTCCAATTTTTATGGAGGGCAAAGAGAAAGGGGCTCATGAATGGATTATAGAATTCAGAAAGCCACCAGAGAAGTTAGACTACTTTACAGAAATTTTAGATAATGCTTTAAAGTCGTTAAATTCTGATTACGAGGCAAAGCGCTATAAGAACACCACCTTAAATATGCCCTTAGTTCATATGGCGCGTGAGAATCTTTTTTATGATTGGTTGAAGTCGAAGGGTAAACTTGGCGGTCAACATAAAATTCCACGCTTATCGAATAAACGAAATTATATTGAGGAATTATTAGCGATGAATAGCTAAGTCCGAAACTTTCATTTGATATAAATCGTAGAACTGCCTTGAATTTTATTTTGATCGCGTCGGGTATTGAGGGCTTTATTTTCAGCAGCTTGACTTTTCTTCTTTAGTGAAAGTAGATTTTTTTAAGTCTACTCTATTTTTTTTGTTTTGAAGTTGAGTCTTGTAATGATTCTTAGGGTATTTGTTCTCTCGAATATTTTTTTAGTATTCTAACAAGGCTTCTGCTTAGGTATTGCGAATGAGAGGCCAAGCGTATAATTTGGTTTTTTATATGCGGAACCTTGCTCGGGGTGCTTATTAAACTTTGGAACGGAATTTGTAATTGTAATACTAGCGGAGTAGGTAGGGTACATCTATCGAATCGGATAAACCTAATAAACGATTGGTTTGACCGATAAAAAGAACTACATCGGAGAATTCTTCCACATGAACAATTAAATGCGGAAGTCGGGCGTTTTATGCTCAAATTAGCTGCTCAGCTTAACCGAACATCTAATCTAAACGTATTATCATGGCAGAAAAATTAGTAATATTATCCGATATGTGGGGGGCAAAAAAGGGCCTATGGATAACCTCTTATTTAGGATATTTACAGCAATATTTTGATATCACATATTATGATATTCAACAACTTTCAAATCTTGATGTGAAGGTTCAAACAACCGATAATATTCATAGAGCTTTTGTTGAAGGAGGTATTGATACAGGAGTAGCTCATTTATTGAAAAAAGAATCTGAGCCTGCCCATTACCTTGGTTTTAGTCTTGGCGGTACCATTGCTTGGAAAGCAGGTTTGATGGGTCTTCCAATGAAATCATTATATACTATTTCTTCAACTAGAATTCGAGCAGAGGTCTCAAAACCAGATTGCAATACTGTTGCCTTATTTGGTGACCAAGATGTGTATCGACCTAAATTAGATTGGCATCAAAAATTAGAGGTGAAATCTGACATTATAAAAGGTTTCGGACATACAATGTACGCTGATGAGAAAATTATTAGCAGGGTTTGTTTAGATCTTTTAAATTCGGTTACTGCTAAACAAAAGCGAAAAGAAGAAAAAAAGATACAAATTAAGATAGCTTAATTCAAATCGATATTTTGAACTCAAGGCGAGTTCATTTCATATAAAAATTAAAGGCGGTCTCTAAGAGACTGCCTTTAATTTTTTAATAGTTTCATAAGACAGCTTATTTTCTGCGTAAGGTCTGGTCACCTTAAATTCCGTTTCGCCGCTACTAGGCATTTCGAACATAGCGTCAGTAAAAATGGCCTCACATAAAGAACGAAGTCCTCGCGCTCCTAGTTTGTACTCAATAGCTTTTTTCACGATATATTCTAAGGCCTGATCAGTAATAGTAAAACTGATACCATCCATTTCGAATAGTTTTTCATATTGCTTAATAATAGCATTTTTTGGCTCTGTAAGAATAGCGCGAAGTGTTTTTTCATCCAACGGATTCATATAGGTTAAAACAGGAAGTCTTCCTATGATCTCAGGAATTAATCCGAAATCTTTCAAATCCTTTGGAATTATATATTGTAAGATATGACTCTCATCTAAATTTTCATCCGCTTTTGAAGCACTGTAACCAACAGCTTGCATATTTAAGCGTTTGGTGATAGCTCTTTCGATTCCATCAAAAGCGCCACCGGCAATAAATAGTATATTTTCGGTATTTACTTCTATGAACTTTTGATCTGGATGTTTTCGTCCACCCTTTGGCGGTACATTTACAACAGTACCTTCTAAAAGTTTTAGCAAGCCTTGTTGCACGCCTTCGCCGGAAACATCTCTAGTAATCGATGGGTTATCACTCTTGCGAGCAATTTTATCAATTTCGTCAATGAAGACAATACCACGTTCGGTTTTTTCAAGATTGTAATCAGCGGCTTGTAATAGGCGAGTTAAGATACTTTCAACATCTTCACCAACGTACCCAGCTTCAGTAAGTACAGTTGCATCAACAATGGCCAATGGCACGTTCAGCATTTTAGCAATGGTTTTTGCCATTAGGGTTTTTCCAGTGCCCGTTTGCCCAACCATAATGATATTACTTTTTTGAATTTCAATATCATCTTCTTTTGTCTTTTGCTGTAACAATCTTTTGTAATGATTGTACACGGCAACTGACATCACTTTCTTCGTGCGTTCTTGACCAATAATGAACGTATCTAGAAATTCTTTAATTTCTAAGGGTTTTTTTAAAACCAATTCTGAAGATAAATCGTTGGTTTTGGTCTGTTTAGATTCTTCAGCGACAATACCATGAGCCTGTTCAATACAACGGTCACAAATATGGGCGTCTAAACCTGCAATCAAAAGATTGGTTTCAGGTTTTTTTCTTCCACAAAATGAGCACTCTAAGTTTTCTTTTGCCATAACAATTGCTGCCTTATTCTAGATACTAACGCTAGAAACTGATGTTTGGTTCATCAAATTAGCGTCGGATTGAAATAATATTAAGTTTTTAGTCGGATTTAGTCTTTGTCTCTTACTAAAATCTCATCGATCATGCCATATTTCTTGGCTTCATCGGCTTTCATCCAATAATCTCTATCACTATCATCATGTACTTTGTCAATAGTTTGCCCAGAATGGTTAGCGATTATTGCATAAAGCTCTTCTTTGAGTTTTACAATCTCACGAGCTGTAATCTCAATATCACTCGCTTGACCTTGTGCACCGCCCATTGGTTGGTGAATCATAACTCGTGAATGGGTAAGACCGCTACGTTTTCCTTTTTGCCCGGCACACAATAGAACCGCACCCATAGATGCTGCCATGCCCGTACAAATAGTAGCCACATCGGGCTTGATAAACTGCATGGTGTCGTAAATACCTAAGCCTGCATAAACACTGCCACCAGGCGAGTTGATGTAAATTTGAATGTCTTTAGAGGCATCTGCGCTCTCTAAGAACAATAGTTGAGCCTGTACGATATTCGCTACTTGGTCGTTTATACCTGTTCCAAGAAAAATAATACGATCCATCATTAGCCTCGAGAAAACATCCATAGCAATGGCGTTTAGTTGGCGCTCTTCGATAATATTAGGAGTCATATTAGAAGGGTACATGCTGCTCATGATTTTATCATAATACATGCTGCTGATACCCTGATCATTAATAGCGTAATTCTTGAATTCTTTTCCGTAATCCATTTGGTATTGTTCAATTTTTTTAGACAAAAAAGGTGCCGAAAATAGTATTTCCGGCACCGTAAAGATACTTATTATTTTCGAAAAATTATCCGTAGACTTCCTTAACAAAGTTTTCGTAAGTAAGCTCTTTGGTCTTTAAGTTCGCCTTCTCTTTGTATAAGGCTAAAAGCTTTTGACTCATTAATTGTTCTGATAGTCTTTTTACTTCATCTTGATTGCTCATTACACGAGCAGCGATGTTATCTAATTCCTCTTCTGCCGGATTTAACTGACCGTATTGGGCCATCTGAGATTTGATGAAGCCTTTTGCAAATTCTTTCAATTCATCAAACTGAATTTGCACATCATTATCCTTAATTACCTTGCCTTCAATTAACTGATAACGAAGACCCTTTTCCGATTTTTCGTACTCCTCACTTGCTTGCTCCTCTGTTAGTGGATTTTCACCTGTAACCTGAATCCATTTAGTTAAGAAGCCAGATGGCAAGTCAAACTTGGTGTTTTCAATGAAGTACTCAGTGACGTCATTGAGCAACTTTTGGTCAGACTGTTGTATGAACTGTTTTTCCGAATCTTCTTTGATGCGTTCTTTTAGTTCTTTCTCAGATTTGATCGCATCAGCGCCAAAAAGTTTGTCAAAAAGCTCTTGGTCTAAGTTTGCAGGTTCTCTCTCGTTAATCTCTTCTATTGCAAAAGAAACTTCAATATTTAGTTTCTTAGCCTTATCTGCTGAAATACCTAAAACACTAGTAAGGAAGTTGTCTTCTTTGAAAAGCCCTTTTGTTTTTAGTGTGACGATATCTCCAACCTTTTTACCAACCAAGCTTTCAATAGCTTTTTTGCTTTTGAGCATGCTGATTTCTAAAGTTGTTTTATTTTCAATTTCTTCTTCCTCGTTTTTGAAAGTTCCTGTTAGCTCATCTTTCTTGCTAACTTCAGTTTTACTAAGCAATTTTCCATATTGCTTTTGAATGCGTTCTATTTGCTCATTGACCGTTTTTTTATCAGCAACGATGTGATAATGAGTGATTGCTTTTTTTGTTTTGAGAGGAACTTCAAAATTAGGAGCAAGGCCTAATTCAAATTTAAAATCGAATTCTTCTTTATCCCAATCAAATCCATCTTGCTGCTTAGGAAGAGGATTTCCTAAAACATCTAATTTTTCTTCGGTAAGGTATTTGTTGAGATTGTCTTGAATCAGCTTATTTACTTCATCAACCAAAACAGCTTTTCCATATTGTTTCTTGATAAGGCCCATAGGAACTTGGCCTTTTCTGAAACCTGGAATATTCGCTTGCTTTCTGTAGTCTTTTAGAATTTTATCTACTTTGTCTTGATAGTCATCTTTTGTAACGGCTACTGTAACCACTGCATTCAATTCGTCAATCTGCTCTTTCGTAATATTCATCTCTACCTTTTGTTATTGCTTAAATAAATGGGTTGCAAAAGTAGTATAAATTCCATACCCTACCAAGTTTTTAAGTTACTGGAATACAATCGTTTTCTACTTCTTTTTATCGCTTTTTAAAACAGAAAATAAAATAGATTGAAGCAGCGATAGTAGCAAGCTGAATACAATCGCCCAGAGCCATCCGTTAACCGTAAATCCGTCGACAAAATGATCTGCTAGCTTTATTATTATGGCATTAATTACCAATAAGAATAGGCCAAATGTTAATATGGTAACAGGTAGTGTAAGAATTACCAAAATTGGCTTAACAATAAAGTTTAATAGGCTTAGTGCAACTGCAACCACAAGTGCTGTGACATAGGTGTCGACGGAAACATTGGGCAGCACTTTTGATAGAACTACAACAGCAAGTGCACTTAAAAGTAATCGGAGAATGAATTTCATAATTTTCTAGGTTTAGTATACCTGACGCTTTGCAGGCGATTTTATTGATGCAAAAAGGTACCGAAAAATAGTGACACCTTTTAGAATTATTTTTTATTTAAGTCTCGGGGCAATACTCACCTCTACTAGTGCTTCATCTTTTATGCAGAAAACGAATAGCGAACATGAAAGTACTCGCAATACTAGGAGCTCTTTATGTTGGTATTTTTTGAGTGTTGTAAGTAAAGCATGTGCTGTGTAAAATTAAAATTGACCAATTGCATTAAATTTAGCAAGATTGTATAAATCGCATCGATTTCTCTAAAAATTGCTTCGGATTTTCTGCATGTAACCAATGTCCGGCATTTTGTATAGTATCTAATTCTGCGGCAGGAAAATGCCGCTTTATTTCTGGAAGATCAGCTTCGACTACATATTCTGATTTATCTCCTTTTAGAAAGAGGCTAGGGCCTTCGTATTTTGCAATGGCGCTGATGTTTTCGCCTATTTCTTCCATTTTAGTGCTAAGTACATTTAAATTAAAGCGAAAGTCGAGTCGTCCTTTTTCTACCCAAAAGAGATTTTTTAACAGAAACTGCCTAGTGCCATAATTAGTAATATGTTTTGCTAACGCTACGTCTGCTTCACTTCGGGAAGTAATTTCGTCAAAATTCAGAGCATTTAAGCCATTGATAATCTCATTGTGATGCGGTGGGTAGTATTTGGGAGCTATATCCGCAACCAATAAACTTTTAGTTACCCCGGGGTGGTCACAGGCAAATTGCATTGCCGTTTTTCCGCCCATAGAATGACCAATTATATTTGTTTTTGTAATATTATGGTGCTTGATATAGGTGTATAAATCGCTTGAGAGAAAATCATAGTTAAAGTCTTCGGAGTGAAAACTCTTACCGTGGTTGCGCTGGTCTACTAGGTGCACTTCGTAGCCTTCTTCGGCATACTTACTTCCTAGAGTTTTCCAGTTGTCACTCATCCCTAGAAAGCCATGTAATATTATTAATGACTCACCATTTCCTAAAATCTTTGAATGCAGTAATTTGTTCATTTCAATTTATTGAGGTACATATTAATAACATTATCTAAGCCAAAATATAAGGCTTCACAGATAAGCGCATGGCCGATAGATACTTCAAGTAAATGGGGTATGTTTTCCTTAAAATATTTTATGTTCTCTAAGCTAAGGTCGTGCCCCGCATTAATGCCTAGCTCTAGCGTATTTGCGAGTTTAGCCGCTTCAATAAAAGGAGCTATTCCACTTTCCTTTTGATTTTTATGAAATGCTTCAGCGTAACTTTCTGTATACAATTCTATTCGGTCAGCGCCTGTTTCTGCAGCGCCCTCTACCATTTTAGTATTTGCATTTACGAAAATCGAGGTTCGAATTCCGTTTTCTTTACATGTGGTGATGATGTCTTTAAGAAAGTCTTTGTGGGTAATAGTGTCCCATCCAGCATTTGAGGTTATTGCATCAACGGCATCTGGCACCAATGTTACCTGCGTTGGCTTTGTTTCTAGAATCAAATCTATGAATTTAGGGTTTGGATTGCCCTCTATGTTATATTCTGTAGTGACTACTTTGGTTAGGTCTCTTGCGTCTTGGTAGCGAATATGTCGTTCGTCTGGTCTTGGGTGAACGGTTATGCCTTCAGCACCGAATCTTTCGATGTCAGCCGCTACCTTTAAAATATCGGGTGTGTTTCCGCCACGGGCATTTCGTAGGGTGGCTAGTTTATTGATGTTAACGCTTAAGTGTGTCATAATTTTGATGTCTTGCTATGAGCATGTAAAAATACAAATTAGGCACGCCTTTTGATATTATTAATTAGTAATTTGCGTTATAATCAAGCCTATGGATATCTATAATCACATATTGACTGCAATTCCGGTTTTTAAAATTGGAGACTCCTTAGAAAAAGTAATTCAATTTTTCAAGGATCATACCTATTCACATATTGCTGTGGTTGAGAAGGGTAAGTTTATTGGTGTTTTGAGTGAAGAGGATGTTGAGAATTTTAAAATAGAAGAGAAAATAGAGGATTATCGCTACAATCTTGAAACTTTTTTTGTTCGTCGTGATACCAATTGGCTCGATGTGCTAGAGACTTTTTCGCGAAATGAAGCTAATTTGTTGCCAATTCTAGGTTTAGATGAATCTGTGCTTGGGTACTATGATATTACTGATATTGTCACGGTTTTTAGCGACACTCCTTTCTTTACAGAACCTGGTGGTATTTTGGTAGTTGCAAAGGGGGTTAGAGATTATTCATTTAGTGAAATTGCGCAAATAGTTGAAAGTAATAATGCTAGATTTATAGGAGGGTTTATTACTGATATGCAAAATGATGTGGTTCAGGTCACCATAAAAGTAGGTACAACTAATTTCAACGAAATCTCTCAAACCTTTAGACGCTATAACTACAATATTCTTTTTGGAAATAATGATGATCAATTCCTTGAGGATTTAAAGCAACGCTCTGATTATTTGGGCAAATACTTAAACGTCTAGCCTTATGAAAGTTGCGATTTACGGTCAGACCTATCAAGACAATGCTATAGATTATGTTGTTGAACTTCTTGATGAGCTTCAGAAGGTAGATGCTGAAATAGCGATTGAGAAAAATTTCTTTGAACTTTTGTCTGAAAAACGAAATACGGATTCGTATTCGACTTTTACAGAATCTGAAGGCTTGGATTCTTCCTTTCATATGTTTGTGAGTTTTGGTGGCGATGGTACTATTTTAAGGGCTACAACCTATGTTTGCGATATGGGTATACCTATAGTTGGTGTAAATACAGGTAGATTGGGTTTTTTGTCTACCTTCAAAAAAGAAGACGTTCGAAAGGTAGTGCAGGAGTTCGTACAAGGAGCTTATACCATCGTAGAAAGAAGTTTGGTCGAAGTTTCAAAAGATTCGGGTATACCAGAATTTAGTGAATTGAATTTTGCATTTAATGAAGTTACCGTGAGTAGAAAAGATACAACATCAATGATCACTGTTGAAACGTATCTTAACGATGAGTACTTGACCTCTTATTGGGCTGATGGACTTATCGTTTCAACTCCCACAGGCTCAACAGGGTATTCGTTAAGTTGCGGAGGTCCTGTAATTTTTCCCACAGCAAAGTCACTTGTTTTGACACCAATTGCACCACATAATTTGAATGCGAGACCATTAGTAATTTCTGACGAAACTGAAATTCGATTGAAGGTTTCTGGTAGAGAAGAAAATCACTTGGTCTCTTTAGATTCACGAATCGCATCAGTCGCCAACGGCACAGAACTTCGAATAAGAAAAGCTCCATTTACTATCAAAATGATAGAATATACTTCAGAGAGCTTTTTGAAAACACTGCGGAATAAATTGCTCTGGGGCGAAGACAATCGTAATTGAACATCCTAAAAACAATAAAAACTTCTAAACGCTGTTTATCAAGTGAGAACAGTACTATGGCAATTGAACTAGCGTAAGCTATTGCGATTGTTGTATTAGCAAACTTTTATAACCTATGAAGAGTTGTCTCTTTTATATCCTTTTTTTTACATGGATGGGCTTAAGTGCCCAAACCTATGAAATTGGCCTATTTGCTGGTGGAGCCAATAATATAGGTGATGTCGGTCGAACAAACTTTATACTGCCTTCAGATTATGCTATAGGTGGTTTGTTTAAGTGGAATAAAAGCAAAAGGTATGCATGGCGAGGAAGCGTTATTTATGGAAAATTTACAGCTGATGATTCAAAATCAAGTATTAGATCAAGACAACAACGCGGTTATGTGGTAGGCAATTCAATTTTGGAAGCTTCTGCAGGGTTAGAATTTAACTTTGTAGAATACAATCTACACAAATTAGGGCCGGCGTTTACTCCTTACTTATATACCGGGCTAACCTATTTTAGGTATGATTACAATTATTTCGACGCCGGAACTCTGCAAGACGCACTAAATCAAAGAGATGGCGCTATTGCTATTCCGATGACTGTTGGTTTTAAATATCGCATTAGTGAGCTTTTTATTTTAGGTGCTGAAATTGGAGCAAGGTATACTTTTACTGACAACCTTGATGCCAGTAACCCTGTAAAGTCAACAGTAGCCCAGCAAATTAATCCTGAATTTGGAAATATTCTCAGTGACGATTGGTATGTGTTTTCTGGCTTTACTTTCACATATACCTTCGGTAGAAAGCCTTGTATGGATTGTTTTGAATGATTTCTTAGCAAACATTACTGATCCGTAAGGTCTTGTCCAAAATGTCTCCTTATATTTGCAGCGTTTTTATTTCAATAAAGAAAAAAACAGATTTTCTAAAAGTCTAGAATATTTAAACGGTAATAGTATCTTCTTCTAAATCAAAATACTAGAGGAGTATATTTATGCTGTATTTGTAAGTTAGGTTAAGTTTAAATGAACTCAATAACAGACATTACTAAAAAAAATCTACCGCGCCATATCGCTATCATAATGGATGGTAATGGTAGATGGGCAAAGCAAAAAGGAAAATTTCGCGTCTTTGGTCATGAGAATGGTGTGAAAAAGGTGAGGACTACTGTTGAAAATTGTGTTCGCCTAGAAATAGAATACCTTACTCTTTATACATTTTCTACAGAAAACTGGCAAAGACCTAAAATTGAAGTTGATACTTTGATGCGTCTTTTGGTTTCTTCTCTTAAGAAAGAACTTAAAACTTTCATAAAAAACAATGTCCGGTTGAATACCATCGGCGATATCGATTCTTTGCCTAGTAGGGCTCGAAAAGAACTGAAAGAAGTCATGGCGAAAACCGAGAAGAACACCGGAATGACGCTTACTTTGGCGCTTAGCTATGGCGCGCGCGAAGAGCTTGAAAATGCTGTTAAACAGATAAGTATCAAAGTTAAAAATAATATAATTTCTCCTGAAAGTATTGACGAAACCATTATTAATACTCATCTTTACACGCATGATTTGCCGGATGTAGACCTGTTAATAAGGACTGGCGGTGAACATCGAATAAGTAATTTTTTGCTTTGGCAGATAGCATATGCCGAATTATATTTTATTGACGTATTTTGGCCTGATTTTAGTGAAGAACATTTAGTAAAGGCCATTCAAAATTACCAGAACAGAGAAAGACGATTTGGAAAAACTAGCGAACAACTCAACTAGCGGTATGAAAAGATTCATATCTGTTAAATTCTTATTTACACTTCTACTACTTTTTATCACCATCAATCTAAGCGCCCAAGGTGCAAATTCCTATGAGGATGGTAAAAAGTATATCCTTGGAGGACTTGAAGTCAGCGGACTGCAAAGTTACAACGAGCAAACAGTAAAAACGTATACCGGTTTGCGGGTTGGTCAACCGATTACCATTCCGGGAGATCAGGTTAGTGCAGTGCTTAATAAATTGTGGGGCTTAGAGCTCTTTAGTAATCTTGAATTCTATATTACTAATATTGAAGGTGAAAAAATCTTTTTAGAGTTAGCAATTACCGAAAGACCTACCTTATCTAACGTAACAGTGTATGGCGTAAAGAAGCGAAAAGTAGATGATATCCTTAAAGACACGGATCTTAAAAAAGGAAAAAAACTTACTGAAAGTTTGATTGCGAATACCAAAAATTATCTTCAGAATAAATACAAAAAACAAGGATACCTCAATGCTAAAGTGAATATAGCAACAGCAAAAGATACGGCTGATGTTAACACGCGTAGCATGGTTGTGAACGTGAAAAAGGGAGACAAGGTAAAAATCAACAATATAATTTTCGAAGGTAATCAGAAGTTGGCGGCTAAGAAGTTACGCAAGGCGCTAAAGAAAACCAAGAAAAAACAATTTGGTCGTTTCTGGAAAAAGTCAAAATACATTCAAGAAGACTACGATACAGATCTTGACCTTTTGGCAGATAAATATGCGGAGAATGGCTACAGAGATGCCAGAGTTTTGTCCGATACTATATTTAACGTTGATGACAATAATATCGATATTAAAATAAAAGTTGAAGAGGGTAATAAATATTATTTCGGAGATATCGATTTTGTTGGTAATAGTGTATACTCGGATAGGCAATTACAGTCTTTGTTGCGTATCAAAAAAGGCGCAACCTATAACGGTGTTCTTTTGAGAGAACGTATAGCAGATGATTCAAAACCAGACGCTCAAGATGTTACCAGTTTGTATCAAAATAACGGCTACCTATTTTCAAGTATCAATCCTGTTGAAGTTTCTGCGGAAAATGACACAATTAATTTTGAGATACGCATCATTGAGGGTAAAGAAACCTTTCTAGATCATGTAAGCATAACTGGAAATGATAAAACTAACGATCACGTAATTTTTAGAGAGCTACGTACACGACCAGGTCAAAAGTATAACAAGTCAGATATTATTCGAAGTATTCGTGAATTGGGTCAACTTGGTTATTTTGATGCAGAACAAATTAAACCAGATATCATAAACCCAAACCCCAATGAGGGAACTGTAGATTTAGCCTATAGTTTAGTGGAAGCTGGTTCAAGTCAGATTGAATTACAAGGTGGTTACGGTGGTGGAGGTTTTATCGGTACTTTAGGTTTGTCTTTTAGTAACTTCTCTATTGCGAATATACTAAACGGAGAAGCCTATAAGCCTGTTCCAATGGGTGATGGGCAGACCTTTGCTTTGCGACTTCAGGCAAGTAGAACATTTAGAGTCTATAGTTTGAACTTTTCGGAGCCTTGGTTAGGCGGAAGAAAGCCAGTACGTTTTAATTTTTCAGTTTCTAGAACCCAACAGTTTGGGGTTTTAAGAGATGAACGCGGAAGATTTGAGCCAAATAAAGACCAGCAATTTTCGATAACTGGAGTTACCCTTGGTTTGGCAAAACGTGTTCAATGGCCTGATGATTTCTTTACGATTTCTCATACTTTAGGCTACCAGTTGTACGACTTTCGAAATTATAACATTGGGCTGTTTAATTTTGGTAATGGTAAATCTAACGCGATCACCTATACATTGGGTGTTTCAAGAAATGCGACTTCTGGAGGACGTATTTTTCCTAGAGGAGGTTCGAATTTTGAGATAACTGCGAAGTTAACACCGCCATTTTCTTTGTTTAGCGATAAAGATTTTGAATCATTACGCGATAGAAGTGAAGAGTTGAATAGGTTAAGAGCGGGAGGACAGGTCTTAACGACTTTAGAGACGCAAGAATTAGAAAGTTCAGATCAAGAGCGTTTTAGATTTTTAGAATATTATAAATTAAAATTTAAGGGTGATTGGTACACCACCTTAGTTGGTAGTGCTGACAAGTCACTCGTTTTAAGAACCAATGTAGAATTTGGGTTTTTAGGAAACTATAACAATGATGTTGGCGATGTGCCTTTTGAACGTTTTTTTGTCGGTGGTGATGGTCTAGGTAATTTCACCTTAGATGGTAGAGATATTGTTCAATTAAGGGGGTATGAAAATCAATCGCTTACGCCAACTGATCCTTTAACAGGTCAGCAAGAAGGAGGTTTAGTTTACAACAAATTCTCATTAGAGCTTAGATATCCACTTACTTTAAAACCTTCAGCATCTATTTATGGACTAGCTTTTTTAGAAGGAGGTAATGCGTTCAACAATTTTCAGGAGTTTAATCCGTTTCAGATTAAACGATCGGCTGGAGTGGGGCTCCGTATTTTTATGCCTGCATTTGGATTATTAGGTATAGATTTTGGTTATGGGTTTGATGAAGACCTAAGACCAACATCTGTAGGTAATGGGCCTAGTGGTTGGCAAACACACTTCATTATCGGCCAACAGTTTTGATTTAACAGCGTCGTATCAAAATCTAAACCTCTCATTTGTAAAGTTTTAGTAATTTTGGCACGATATTTTCTATTGAATAAAAGAAATCAAAATGAAAGTAAAAAAACAAGTTCTTACTATAGTGATTGCGGTACTGTTTTCATCGCTAACCTTTGCGCAAAGAGGAGTTCGTATAGCGTATGTAGATATGGAGTATATCTTAGAGAACGTAGAAGAGTATAGAGATGCCACTGCGCAATTGGAAACAAAAGTGCAAAAATGGAAAGTTCAGGTAGAGCAAAAGCAAAATGCAGTTGAGCAAATGAAAAAAGATCTCATGGCAGAGAAAGTTTTGTTAACTGATGAATTGGTTTCGGAACGAGAAGAAGAGATTCAAATACTTGAAAAGGAAATGTTTGATTATCAACAAGATCGTTTTGGGCCACAGGGAGATCTGGTTTTACAAAAGAGGCAATTGATACAGCCGATACAAGATCAGGTATTCAATGAAGTTCAGAAAATAGGAACTAATAAAAAATATGATTTTATTTTCGATAAATCGGCGGATGTTGTAATGTTGTATTCGCAAAAAAGACACGACATTAGCGACCAGATTTTGAGGGGTATATCACGAACAAGAAAGGTAAGTGCTCCAAAGAAGAAAGCACCGAGAACAAATCGATTTGAAGATGATGATGAGCCAGTTGAAGAAATTAGCGATGCGTTAAAGGAGCGAAAAGCACAAGCTGAGAAGGCTCAAGACGCTCGAAGTAAAACAGTCGAAGAGAAGAGGGCAGAACAGCTTAAGCTGAGAGAAGAGCGAAAGAAAGCATACGAAGAGCGAAGGAAGAAACTGTTAGAAGAGCGCGAATCTAAGAAAAATGCAAAGCAAGAGGAACGAAAAAAGGATACTGAAGACAATTAATATAAATAAAAAACAGAATTATTCACTAACATAAATTAACACTCAAATTTTAAAATCAAACTCATGAAACATTTAAAAAAGATAGCTGTAGCGCTAGTTTTATTCGTAGCGGCAACAAGTTTTGTAAACGCACAGAGCAAAATAGCACATATTGATGTGCAGAAATTATTGGCTGATATGCCAGCAATGAAAACTGCTGAATCTGAATTAAAAAAGCTTTCAGAAACATATCAAGCAGATATTCAAGCTTCGATGACTGAGCTTCAGAATAAGTATACGCAGTATAAGAATGAAGCTTCTTCTAAGTCTGAAGATGAAAATCAGAAAAGAGCATTAGAGCTTCAAGGTTTTGAGAAGAGTATTGGAGAGGCGCAACAAGCAGCGCAACAAGAAATTCAAAAAAAGCAAGGTGAGCTTTTCGGACCAATTTCTGAAACAGCTAAGGCAGCTATTGAAAAAGTTGCAGCTGCTCAAGGTTATGACTACGTAGTAGATGCACAAGCTGGTGGTGGACTTATTGTTGCTAAAGGAAAAGATTTACTTGCAGAGGTAAAGCAAGAGTTGGGTTTCTAGTAAGCTGACTTAAATATAGAAATAAAAATATCCCGCAACTTGCGGGATATTTTTATTTATAACAGTTTTTTCTTCATGTTTTTCCAACGCAAATTTCGAATGAACTTGCCTTGTTTTTTAGTAACTAAAAAAGGGGCTCCCTCTTTTCTAGCGGTATAATATCCCTCAAAATTAGATACAAAAACAATCCATTTTTTACGGTTCAACGCCATTTTTACTGAAGCGATGAAGGTAATCCAAAAGCCATAGCGCATGGTATACATGGCTTTGCCTTGAAGTAGTTTTGCGTTTTTATTGTAAGAATGCCCAGTAGGGCGAAGGTGTTGTGCGTGCAAGCTAGTATCAGTATAGATTTCGAAGTCTTTGTATTGCGCTAGAAGTTCATCTACTGTATCCCATCCCATAGCATTTTTAAGTCCTCCTATAGCTTTAAAACAGGCTTTAGAGTAGGCTTTAAATGCACCGCGAACATGTTCTTTATTCATAGGGTGATTTAGTTGCCAATTTCCGTCAGAATCTGCTTCATATATAAAACCTCCCGCGATGCCTACTTTTGGGCTTCCTTTGAAGATATAAGCAATGCGTTCGAAATAATTATCTGGTAAAATAACGTCTGCATCTAGCTTTACTATAAAGTCATATTGGTCATCTAAAAGCGCTAGGCCCTTGTTAAAGGCTTTTATTACTTTGCTGCCAGGCATGTGAATTGTGGAAGATGTGGTATTCAACTTTTGAAAAACCGGACTTGATTCTAGGAATTCATTAATGATATTTTCGGTTTTGTCTGTCGAATTATCATTGACAATGATCACCTTTTTAGGCAACAGGCTTTGCTGTAAAACTGAAGTTAAAGTTTTGGTTAAGAAGGCTTCTTCGTTATGGGCAGGAATGATGATGTAGTAGTTCATTTTTGCTTTTAATGAATGTAAAAATGTAGCACTGTGAAAGTAGATAACAAATCATTCTTAAGTTAGAATATCCTTACATTATTTAATCACCCTTTCAGCGTAAACAATATAGTAGCGCGGGGTAAAGCTTCTAAGTAAAGGGCGTAGGCCAATTTTCTTGACGGGGTTTGTCCATTTGGTACTATCCTTTATTGCCCAGCCAGATTTTTCTAACAACCAATCAAACTGCCAATCTTCAAATTCATGGTAATGTCTATCCCACGGGTCAGTTTTACTTTGGTAGGCAGGAGAAAACCACAGTCGCATCGGTATACTAGCTACAAGCTTATCGGCTTTTATTTCTGTGAGAATATTTAGTGGTGCTAAGAGATGTTCGAAAATTTCAAAAGCGGTTACTACTTTTGTATTTGAATTTTGAACGGAAGAAAAATCGCTATCTAAATCTTCTCCTGCAGTGTTTTCTACGGTATAACCCTGATCATGCATAATCTTGGAAAAAGGATTCGGAACGCCTAAATCTAAAATAGATTCATCTACAGAAATATGTTTTTGAAGAAAGGAAAGTGTGTTTTGAAAGCGTTTGTTAGGAAAAGTCTTTTCGTACATTGGAAAGGTTTCAAGTTGCTGGTTTCAAGTTTTAGTTTCTGGAACTTGAAACCAGCAACTTGAAACTATCTATACCCTGTAAACGATGGCATTGATATTCATGCCAGCGCCAACACTTGCAAAGATAATAACATCTCCCTCTTCAATAGATTGATTTTCTATTTTTCCGTTGCGAACCATATCTAACAGGGTTGGAATAGTAGCAACTGAACTGTTTCCTAATTTACCAATGTTCATTGGCATAATGCCTTTGGGCATTTCCATGTCATACAGATTATAAAAACGCTTTACAATCGCTTCGTCCATTTTTTCGTTGGCCTGATGTATAAATATCTTGTTTACATCTTGTATTGTCAAACCGCTATCTCTTAAACAATCATGCATCGCTTGAGGAACATGGGTAACTGCGAACTCATAAATTTTTCGCCCAAACATTTTTATATATTTAGAGCTTTCCTTGCTAGGGTTTTTATACGATTTACCGAAGAACAAAAAATAGGCTTCGTCATGAGCATAGGTGGCACTGGCATGAGATAAAATTTGACCAGAACCCTTATCAGCTTCGACGATTGTAGCGCCGGCGCCGTCAGAATAAATCATTGAATCACGATCATAAGGGTCAACGATTCGCGATAATGTTTCTGCTCCTATTACTAAACATTTTTTTGCAATACCGCTTGTTATAAAGGCGTTCGCTTGAATAATTCCCTCTATCCATCCTGGACATCCAAAGAGTAGATCATAAGCTACGCATTTTGGGTTTTTAATGCGCAGATGATGTTTTACGCGAGTGGCTAAACTCGGAAGGGTGTCTCCTTGAGATTGGCCATGAGCCACATCTCCGAAATTATGCGCAAGAATTATGTAATCTAGTTCTTCTTTGTTTATGCCTGCATCAGCAATTGCTTTTTCAGCAGCTAGAAAAGCGATGTCAGAAGTATTTAAGTTTTCGTCTACATAACGCCTTTCGCCGATACCTGTAATCGCTTTGAACTTTTGAATGATAACGGGGTTGTCATGCTTAAAAGTTGAACCGTCAGAATTTAAAAACTCATGTTTTTCGAAATCTTTATTTTCAACTACTGTCTCAGGTATGTAGCTTCCGGTGCCTGTAATTGCGATTTGCATTTGACTAAGGTTTTAGTATGCCCAAGTTAGAATAAATAGGCTAGAATGCTATGCATGCATAATACCTAATACGATGCTCAAGAAGAATTTCATTCCCTTTAAAACATAAAAAAAGCCTCTCTTTATTTTAAGAAAGGCTCTAGTGTCTTGTTTTTACTGGGATTACTCTACTTCTGCATAAGCCTCAATTGGAGCGCAAGTACAGATGAGATTACGGTCGCCATAGGCGTCATCAACACGACGAACGGTTGGCCAAAACTTATTTTCAGATATATAGGCTAAAGGAAATGCCGCTTTTTCTCTGCTATATGGAAACTTCCAAGCATCACCGGTTACCATGCTTAGCGTATGTGGTGAATTCTTTAAAACGTTATCTGGGTCATCAAGGTCTGCTGCATCAATTTCTTCTCTAATAGAAATCATAGCGTCACAAAAACGATCTAGCTCTTCTAAGCCTTCGCTTTCCGTTGGCTCAATCATCATTGTGCCCGCTACTGGAAACGATACGGTTGGAGCGTGAAACCCATAATCCATTAGCCGTTTGGCAATATCGGTAACTTCGATGCCATTTTGCTTGAACGGTCGACAGTCAATAATCATCTCATGGGCAGCACGGCCTTTTTCGCCGGTGTATAAAACATCGTATTTGCCTTCCAGCCTGTTTTTAATATAGTTGGCATTTAAAATAGCAATTTCAGTAGAATGTGTTAAGCCAGTTTCTCCTAGCATTTTAATATAGCCATATGAAATTAAACAGGCCAATGAACTTCCCCATGGAGCGCCAGAAATTGCGGTTATGGCATCTTTTCCACCTGTCTCAATAACTGGATTACCAGGAAGAAAAGGAACTAATTGCGATGCGACACAAATGGGGCCAACGCCTGGTCCGCCTCCACCATGTGGAATGGCAAAGGTCTTATGTAGGTTTAAGTGACAAACATCAGCACCAATCATTCCTGGGTTAGTGAGTCCAACTTGTGCGTTCATGTTGGCTCCGTCCATATAAACTTGACCGCCGTGATCATGAATTAATTTTGTGATGTGCTTGATCGATGATTCAAAAACCCCGTGTGTTGAAGGATAGGTTATCATCAAAGCAGCTAAATTGTTAGAATGCTGAAGCACTTTTTCTTCTAAATCTGTAACATCAATATTTCCTCTTTCATCCGTCTTGGTTACAACAACTTTCATGCCTGCCATTACTGCTGAAGCTGGATTGGTGCCATGAGCAGATGCGGGAATAATACAGATGTTGCGATGCCCTTCGTTTCTAGACTCATGATATGCACGTATAACCATCAAGCCAGCATACTCACCTTGCGCTCCAGAATTGGGTTGCAAAGAAGTATCAGCAAAACCTGTAATAACGCTTAAGTCTTTTGCTAGTTCCTTCAATACAATCTGATAGCCTTCCGCTTGGTCAATCGGAACAAAAGGATGGATATTGCCCCAATTCGCCATACTTAAAGGAAGCATTTCGGAGGCTGCATTCAGTTTCATCGTACAGCTTCCTAAAGCGATCATCGAATGGTTCAAGGATAAATCTTTACGCTCCAATTTTTTGATATAGCGCATCAATTCTGTTTCAGAATGATGTGAATTAAAAACTGTATTTTCCATAAATGGAGCTGTTCTTCTCAAGTTCTCTAAAATAGCTGATTTTGTATCTAGCGTATTTTTGTGAACGGTGTCTTTTCCTAAAGCTTCTGAGAAAATCGAAATGATATGTTGAATATCATTTAATGAAGTGGCTTCATTTACTGCAATAGAAATGGTTTGCTCATCGATATATAAAAAATTGACTTCTTGCGCTTCGGCAACTGTTTTGACCTTTGCTGCATCTGCCTTTATTATAATCGTATCAAAGTAAGATAAATTGGTTTGATATAATCCTAATTCTTCTAGACCCTCCGTCAGGGCTACCGCCGTAGCATGTACTTTAGTGGCAATATATTTTAATCCTTTTGGGCCGTGATAGACAGCATACATGCCTGCCATAACAGCCAATAAAACTTGAGCGGTGCAAATGTTCGAAGTTGCTTTATCTCTTTTAATGTGCTGTTCTCTGGTTTGTAAGGCCATACGCATTGCAGGTTTGCCATCGGTGTCTTTGGTTACCCCGATAATTCGCCCTGGAATACTTCTTTTGTATTCTTCTTTTGTAGCAAAGAATGCCGCATGAGGACCTCCATAGCCTAGCGGAATTCCAAAACGCTGTGTTGTGCCTACTACGACATCAACGCCAAACGCTCCTGGAGGAGTGAGTAATACAAGGCTCAAGATGTCAGCAGCAACGGCTACTTTAATGTTATTTTCTTTTGCTTTGGATACAAATTTAGCGTAATCATGAATTCGCCCGTGCTTTCCAGGATATTGCAAAATGGCTCCGAAGAAGTCATTAGTGAAATCGAAATCCTCGTGGTTGCCAATAACCAACTCAATATGTAATGGTGTAGAGCGCGTTCGTAATAAGGAAAGTGTTTGCGGTAAAATTTCTTCCGAAACAAAGAATTTTAAAACGCCACTTTTCTTCTGATCACGACTACGAATATCAAAAAGCATGGTCATTGCTTCTGCTGCTGCTGTGCTTTCATCTAAAAGCGAAGCATTTGCTAATTCCATTCCAGTAAGGTCAGTAATAACCGTTTGAAAATTCAATAAAGCTTCTAGCCTCCCTTGCGCTATTTCTGCCTGATACGGTGTATATGCAGTATACCAACCCGGGTTCTCTAAGATATTTCTTTTAATGACTGAGGGTGTTAGGCTTTCGTGGTAACCGAGCCCAATATATGATTTGAAAACTTTATTCTTTTCGGCTAGTTTTTGAATATGATTCAAAAACTCATGTTCACTCATTGGTGCATCGAGTTGCAAAGGTTCTTTAAGGAGAATGTCCTCTGGAATAGTTTCGAAAATCAGTTGTTCTAAATTTTCAACTTCTACCTCTTTAAGCATATGTTGAAAATTCTCTTCTCGAATGCCAATATGGCGCGATGCAAACACGTCAGTTTTCATAAAATTGTATTGAAATTAGTTGAGCAAAATTAGTAATTTATTGACATAAAATAATGGTATTGTCGACGAACGGCACGAAAGTTCTTAACTAAAAATGTGGGTTATAAACAGTTTAGCTATTTTTGTTTAATGAAGTGGCTAAAACATGTATTTGACTTTTACTTAGATGCCAGTATACATGTGGCTTTAGCGATATATGCCTTAGTTCAAGTCACCTGTATAACCTTAAACATTTCGCCAGATTATCACGTGTCCTTTTTTGTTCTTTTTGGGTCGATAACGTGCTATAATTTCATCAAATATGGCGTAGAAGCGGAAAAATATATTTTGGTTGCTAGTCAATATCATAAAGGAATACAGTTTTTAAGTTTTCTTTCTTTTGGTTTTGCTATTTATCACGGCAGATTTTTGAGCTTAAATGTGTGGATAGGAATTGTGGGCTTAATTTTTCTAACGGGTTTATATGCCCTACCTGTTTTGCCAAAGGCCAAGAACTTAAGAAGTTGGGGCGGACTGAAAATATTCGTTGTAGCTTTAGTTTGGGCCGGAACAACCGTCTTGCTCCCCGTGCTTGCTAATAATCAGCCTGTACTTTGGAATGTGGGGGTAGAGACTTTTCAGCGTCTTATAGTGATTTTTATTCTGCTAATTCCGTTTGAAATACGTGATTTGGCTTACGATAAAGCTGAATTGAAAACCTTGCCTCAGCGGTATGGTGTGGCCAGAACGAAAATATTTGGAGGCTTTGCAAGCTTGCTCTTTTTCTTCAGTACTTTTTTGAAAGATGATGTAAGTGTGGAAGAGGTTTTTGTTAAAGGGGTGCTTTTTATATTTCTTGGAGGCCTGATGTTTATTACCAAAAGAAATCAATCAAAATACTATGCTTCTTTTTGGGTTGAAGCGATACCTCTTTTTTGGTATGCTCTGGCTTTAGTGTTGGTTAGAATACTTAATGTTTATCCTTAAGTTGCTGTTTCATCTTGAGTTTTTCATGCTCAGAAAGGCTTTGCAGATTAGCCTTTTCGCAAAGTGTGGTGAATTTTGTATTCTTTTTTGCAAATGCAGAACAGGCCTTGCAAATTAAGAGATGAAATCGGAGCTTGATTTTATCTACTAGGGTAGCCTCATTGTATTGAGACTTATTGCAAATTTGGGATGCTTTTTCGCAGGAAATCATAATTTTAAAACCAATTTTCGTTAAGGCAACCCATCAGCGCAGTTCTTGACCGATGTATCATTACCCAAAGATTTGACGGATTAATTCCCAATTCATTACAAATGTCTTCAGTGCTAACGCCTTGAATCGTTTTCATCTTAAAAACCAGGGCTTGTTTCTTTGGTAATTTTGAAATGCAATCTTGAATGGCTATACCGAGCTCCTTGTTCTCAATGGGGCTGTTTTCTAAATTACTGAAAGGGTCTGCGACTTGTTCTTCGAGCCAATCACCCTCTGAATCACTGCCAGCGCTATAATTCATTCGCACTTCCGCTTTGCCTTTGTTCGAATTAATTTTTCGGTAGTGATCAATCACTTTGCGCTTTAAAATAGCAATAAGCCAAGTGCGTTCCGCTGCATCTCCTTTGTAGTTTTTTGCAGATTTGAGTCCCGCAAAAAAAGTTTCTTGTACCAAATCTTTTGCAATTTCAGCATCGCTCACGCGAGCTACCGCGAAATTAAATAGATAGTCGGCGTACCGGTCTACCCAATTTTCAGGATTTAGTTGGTGTTTAGTCATTTTTTTTAACTCGCAACCAAAAGTAACGGAATTTGATTTAATTACCTCAAAATTTTCTTGCTCTTCTTTGAATTTTAATGCTTCCATAATTTATCTTTGATTAAACTTTTTGATCATGCGATATGCTATTCTGATTGCCTTATTGTTCTTGTTTTCAATGGGCTGTGCCCAAAGTAAATCAAAACCTATCACAGAATTCTCACAAAATGATGCTAAAAGCGGGATCTTAGTGGATGTTAGAACCCCAGAAGAATATACTGACGGTCATATCGGTAGTGCTTTGAACATCAACTGGTTTGATGAAGATTTCGCCAAGCAATTCGATGCAATTGATAAAGAGGAAACAATTTATGTGTATTGTAAGAAAGGTGGTCGAAGTTCGAAAGCGGCACAATTATTAGATTCACTGGGCTATAAGAAAGTGATTGATTTAGAGGGTGGTTATGATGCGCTTATTAAAAAATAGGGAGCAACTATTTTTGGTGTTCATGCTGTATTTCATGGAGTGCTATGAATTTAGTAGAATCTCATTGAATTATTAGCTTATAAATACCAATACCTAGCATGATGCATATAAAAGTTACATGCAACCTAGACGTGGTAGTAGAAATATTTTGAAATACTGGCCTTCACTTCTAAAACTTGTGTGAAATTAATCTTCCAGCAATACTAAGTTTGCTAAAGTGGATTCTATTTCTGCAGCATTTAACCCTGAGGGCATATCTGAGCTATAGAAGAACCTGATCACATCTTTGTCGATATCTAAAAACGTATTCGCTTCAGAAATACTCGAACACATAATACTAGGGTTTGGCGCGTCACAAACGTTAGAATGACCCAAGCCAATGGCGTGACCTAATTCGTGTTTAAATACGATCTCATTTGTATTAGAAACCCATATTCTTCCAACAACATAGAAATTACCTCCAAAAGAACTTCTGGAATACCCAGAAGGATTTGCATCCTTTATTTCATCAAACATTATAGGAAAAACTGTTTCTAATTCGGCTTTAGAGCCAAGAAACAGCTTGGCATTAGATTGTTCCTCTGTAGCTGCTAAAGAGATGTTAAAAGCACCGGTAACGAAAAGTGCGTTATACTCGGTCAGTACTTTTTCAACGCTTGCTCTAAACGATTCTGAGATCGTACCGCTAAGAAATAATTGTATGGGCTCGTTCCACTTTCTCATGATCTCTTGTGTGGGCGAGGTTTCGTCTTGTTGCAGGGTTAGGTACTTAAAATGAGTAACAATTTTTTTTTGATTTGCGCTTAGAGCATCAAATTCATTAATGTCTAGAATGTTTAGGGTAATATCTGCAGCGCTAATGGCTTTGCCGTCAAAAGCAGAGACAATAAAATGAATAGTTTCTTGAGACTCAAAATCCAACTTGAGATTTTCGCCGATGCTTAGTTCGCCAGTATTTTCGTTAATTAAAATATCAGCTTCGGCGTTTATAGTATAGGTGATATTATCATTTTCGTTGTCTGCGGCACTAATAAAGCCAATCGATGTGCCAGAGGCGGAATGTTCTGCAACTTGAAACTGCTGACTTCTAATTTCAGGAGGATTGTTGCTAGTATCTTCGCTGGTAGTTTCTGTTATGGGGTTTTCTTCTGCAGCAATTTCATCGATTGTTTCAACCGCATCTGTGCTGCATGCAATAGCTAGAAGGGATAAAAAAGAGAGTGTAATTTTTTTCATAGACTAGTTTTTACATTGCTTTTGGCAATCTAATTACGGTAGCAAAGAAAAATAGCTCAAAGGAACAAGTATAAAAATTTATTGTTGTGAATTTTGCTTAAAGTGTTGTTTACGAGTGTTTTGTCTATAATAATCCAGCTCGCTCTAGTAAAGCTTCTACTTTAGGTTCTGCACCACGAAATCTTTTGTACAAGACCATTGGATTTTCAGTACCTCCCTTAGAGAGTACATTATCCTTAAATTTAGTAGCTACTTCCTTGTTGAAAATGCCTTTCTCTTTAAAGTAGGCAAAGGCGTCAGCATCTAAAACTTCCGCCCATTTGTAGCTATAATAGCCAGAAGAATATCCTCCTTGAAAAATATGAGCAAAAGCTGTGCTCATACAGGTCTCTGCAGTATCAGGGTATAAGTTGGTTCCTGCGAACGCTTTTGATTCATGTCTTTTGACGTCAGTTATATTTGTTGGGTCAGCACCATGCCAAGACATGTCTAATAGCGCAAAACTTAGTTGTCGCATAGTAGCGATACCTTCTTGAAAAGCAGCAGATTCCTTTATTTTCTGAACTAGGGTCATCGGAATTACTTCTCCAGTTTCATAGTGTTTTGCAAATAATTCTAAGGCTTCTTTCTCGTAGCACCAGTTTTCCAAAACCTGAGATGGAAGTTCTACAAAATCCCAATAAACAGAAGTTCCAGATAGGCTGGGGTAGGTGGTGTTGGCAAGCATGCCATGTAACCCATGCCCGAATTCATGAAACAAAGTAGTTACCTCATTGAAGCTTAGAAGCGATGGTTTTGTCTTTGTGGAGGGGGTGAAGTTGCATACATTAGAAATATGAGGACGTACATTTTCGCCGTCTTTTTTCCATTGTGATTTGAATGAGGTCATCCAAGCGCCGCCGCGCTTTCCGGCTCTAGGGTGAAAATCGGCGTAAAAGATCGAAATGAAATTTTTATCAGCATCATAAACACGATAGGTTTTAACTTCTTCATTGTATTTGTCAATGTCTGATACTTCTTTGAACTGCAATCCGAAAAGTTTTTCTGCAATTTGAAAAACACCGTCAATAACGTTTTCTAATTTGAAATAAGGTTTTAGTTGCTCGTCGTCTAAACTGAACAGTTTTTGTTTCAATTTTTCAGAGTAGTAGCTACTATCCCATTTTTGGAGTTGGTCAATGCCGTCTAGGTCTTTGGCGAAATCTTCTAATTGTTTGAATTCACGGGCTGCTGCCGGTTTTGCCTTTTTAAGTAACTCATTTAAAAATGAATGAACTTTTTCAGGAGTTTCAGCCATACGCTCTTCTAATACAAAATGAGCATGAGTTTGATAGCCTAAAAGATTAGCGCGTTCATATCTTAGATTGGCAATTGTCAGAACGATTTGTTGATTGTCTAGTGCATCTCCCTTGAAAGCTTTGCTTCCGAATGCCAGAGAAAGTTCTTTGCGCAACTCTCTATCCTCAGCATATTTCATAAAGGGAATATAGCTGGGGTAATCTAAAGTCAAAAGCCAGCCTTCCTCTTTGCCTTTTGATTTTGCCAATTGAGCCGCAGCTTCTTTCGCGCCTTCTGGTAATCCCTCTAAATCAGCTTCATTGCTAATATACTTTTGATAGGTATTGGTTTCGGCTAAAATATTTTCTCCGAATTTCAATTTTAGCTTTGAAGCTTCTGCGTCAATTTCTCGTAGGCGTTTCTTTTTGTCTTCTGATAGATTGGCTCCATTGCGACTAAAACTTTTATAGCGTTTGTCTAAAAGAGTGTTTTGTTCCACAGAAAGATTCAATGCACCATTCTCCTCAAAAACAGTTTTAATCCTCTTAAACAAGGCCTCATTTAGCGTGATATCATTCCCGAATTCAGAAAGCAATGGAGAAACCACCTGAGCTATTTTCTGAATTTCTTCGTTTGTTTCTGCAGAATTTAGATTAAAAAATACACTCGAAATTCTATCTAACTGTTGACCAGAGAATTCCAAAGCTTCGATGGTATTCTCAAAGGTAGGTGCGTCAGGGTTTTCAGTGATGGTATTTATTTCTGCACGGGCAGTTTCTATTGCTTTAAAAAAAGCAGGCTTGAAATGCTCATTCTTGATTTTCGAAAATGGGGCTGTATCGAATGGAATTAAAAGTGGATTCATAAAAGAGGATTAGGAGTTTGTCAGGGGTGAGTTTATTTTAGCGTTGTTTCAGGTTTCTGTTGCTTCAGGTCTTTGGTAGTTTGAAGCCAGAAACTATTTCACTGCCAAATAGGTGTTTTTTGTCGTATTCGTTTATGTAGAGCGAGCGTGCTAGCTAGCCTTTCTTATTTAGAGCCACGCACTTCCTTAGCTCCGTCAATTACTTTCTGTTTCAATCCTTCTTTGTAGAGAATAATTTTATCGAGCACACATTTATCTGAAGAGCCAATAATCTGTGCGGCAAGAATACCCGCATTTTTAGCTCCGTTTAAAGCTACAGTTGCTACCGGAACACCTCCTGGCATTTGAAGAATAGATAGAATAGAATCCCATCCATCAATTGAGTTGCTGCTTTTTACTGGAACACCAATTACAGGTAAGGGTGACATTGAAGCTACCATACCTGGTAAATGGGCCGCGCCGCCAGCTCCGGCAATAACCACAGCGTAGCCATTGGTATGTGCATTTTTACTAAAATCAAAAAGCTTTTCAGGAGTTCTATGTGCAGATACAATGTCTACATCTACCTCGATGTCGAAACCTTTTAAAATATCAATAGCTTCCTGCATTACGGGCAGGTCGCTGGTGCTTCCCATTACTACGGCTACTTTATTCATATTATTTGCTGATTACTTTTATCGTTTCTTTTACTTTTTGAGCGACCCTACGTGCTTCATCGATATCTTTATTTACAATCGTCACATGGCCCATCTTTCGAAAAGGGCGGGTTTGCTTTTTTCCGTAGATATGTGGCGTAACACCATCCATTGCCATGATTTCTGCGATGTTTTCATATACCACATCTCCGGTATGATTTTCTGCTCCGACGAGATTTACCATGATGCCAGCAACTTTACTTTCTGTGCTTCCTAAGGGTAAATCTAATATGGCTCTTATGTGTTGCTCAAATTGATTGGTATAACTTGCCTCAATACTGTAGTGCCCACTATTATGAGGCCTTGGTGCGACTTCGTTGACCAATATTTGGTCATCATGTGTTTGGAACATTTCAACAGCCAAAATTCCAATATGGTTGATTTTATTAGAGACTTTTAAGGCGATTTCTTGTGCTTTTTCGGCAACTATTTTGTCAATTCTAGCAGGGCAAATTACATACTCAACTTGATTTGCTTCCGGATGAAATTCCATTTCTACCACGGGGTAAGTAACTACTTGACCACTTGGGTTTCTAACCACAATGACGGCTAGCTCATTCTTAAATGGAATCATTTTTTCTGCAATACATTCCCCAGCAGGTAATCCGGCTAAATCATCGATAGATCGAACCACTTTTACCCCCTGTCCGTCATAGCCGAATTGAGTGGCTTTCCAAACAAAAGGAAATTCGAGACCTCCATTTTCAATAGCATCTTCAATTTCGCTAGCATAGGCGAAACGCGAAAAGTCTGCTGTTGGAATTTGGTGATCTGTATAAAATAGTTTTTGTGTTGCCTTGTTCTGAATGATACGAAGTGCTTTTGTCGGCGGATATACTTTTATGCCTTCATCCTCTAGCTTTTCTAGGGCATCGAGATTTACGTTTTCTATTTCGATGGTCAAGACATCAACTTGTTTTCCGAAGTTATAGACGGCATCAAAATCCATCAAGCTTCCCAAAACAAATTCATCACAAGCAATTCTACACGGAGCTTCATTTGAACCTTCCAAAACTTTAGTATGGATATCAAATTTTCGTGTTTCGTAGAGAAGCATTTTCCCCAATTGACCTCCACCTAAAATTCCTAATTTAAAATCGGAAGAAAAGTAGTTATTTGAGTTATTCGCCACAGTCATTTTTTTTGTTCTCACAAAAATACAGTTAAATAGTAAAACCAAAGGCATGGCGGTAAGAAAGAGAAATCAAAATGCTATATTTGCCCCTTTATAAACTGAACGGTGATAAAGCTCCACGACAAATATTTCAAACCTTTTTTGAGTCAAACTGTAATTCAATCTGCGGTTGAGAATTTGGCTAAAAAGATAGCAGACGACCATAAAGGCGAAACACCAATTTTTATTGGAGTTTTAAATGGGTCTTTTATGTTTGTTGCAGATTTTCTTAAAGCATATGACTACCCTTGTGAGGTGTCATTTGTAAAGTTAAGCTCTTACCAAGGCTTGACATCTACTGGTATAGTGGAAACATTGTTAGATGTGCCAGAGAATATTGAAGGTCGTACTGTGATCATTCTTGAAGATATCATTGATACCGGGCGTACTTTAAAGGAGCTTGTGCATTTGTTTTCAAAGACCAACGTTAAGGAGTTTAAAATAGCTACGTTGTTTTTTAAGTCTGAAATTTATAATGGAGAATATAGTATCGATTATGCAGGTATTAATATTCCTGATAAATTCATTGTAGGTTACGGATTAGACTATAACGAACTAGGCCGAAATTTAAAAGAAGTATACCAACTAAACCAAAAACATATGATTAACCTCGTATTATTCGGGAAACCAGGTGCTGGAAAAGGAACGCAGGCTGAATTCTTGAAGGAGAAGTACAATTTGAAACATATTTCTACAGGAGATCTCTTTCGATATAATATGAAGAATGATACAGAACTGGGGCAATTAGCCAAGTCATATATCGAAAAGGGAGATTTGGTGCCTGATGAGGTAACGATTAAAATGCTGGAAGATGATGTAGATAAGAATCCTGATGCGAGTGGATTCATATTTGATGGGTTTCCAAGAACAACGGCGCAAGCGAAAGCTTTGGATGTTTTTCTTGCAAGCAAAGAAATGAAGATAGATGCAACCATTGCACTAGAAGCAGATGACGAGATACTGATTCAGCGCTTGTTAGAGCGAGGAAAAGTTAGCGGTCGCAGTGATGACCAAGATGAAGATAAAATCCGAAACCGTTTTGAGGAATATAATTTAAAGACGGCACCGTTAAAGGAATTTTATGAGGCGCAAGCCAAGTTTCATAGTGTAAGCGGAATAGGCGCTATTGATGAGATTACCATGCGATTGAGTAAGGTTATTGAAGAGCTTTAGTACAATTAGGAGAGAGAAAATATGGGTAATGAAGTTTTTGGAGCTAAAGACGGATTAAAAGGGTGCTTTTTTACAGTTTTGTTAGCTTTAGTTTTATTCCTCCTTTCTGCCGCTGGTTACTTGTTCTATCTGTTTTACTTGGATGATTCTATTCCCACAAATTAAAAGCTAATTAGTATATTGTTAAGGGGACGAACCCTAGACTTTAAAAAAGGTATATGACCGAAGGTAATTTTGTAGACTATGTAAAAGTTTTTTTGACTTCCGGAAAGGGAGGGAAAGGCTCTGTACATTTACATCGTGAAAAGTTTATTACCAAAGGTGGCCCTGATGGTGGTGATGGTGGTCGAGGAGGTCACGTAATTCTTCGTGGTAATGAAAATCTTTGGACGCTCGTTACCTTCAAATATAAAAAGCATTTTAAGGCAGGTCATGGTGGTAATGGTGCGAAGAGTCGAAGTACAGGTGCAGACGGTGAAGATGTATATTTAGAGGTGCCCTTAGGTACGATACTAAGAGATGCCGAAACCAATGAAGTTATATTAGAGATTACAGAACACGGTGAAGAGGAAGTTGTAGTTAAAGGCGGTATGGGTGGTCGTGGTAATTGGCATTTCAGGTCTTCTACGAATCAAACGCCCAGATATGCACAACCTGGAATGGAAGGCACAGAAGAATCTTTTGTTTTAGAGTTAAAGATTTTGGCTGATGTTGGTTTGGTTGGTTTTCCAAATGCGGGTAAGTCTACCCTGCTTTCAGTAATCACTTCAGCGAAACCTAAAATTGCAGATTACGAGTTTACGACCCTAAAACCAAATTTAGGAATTGTTGAGTACCGTGATTTTCAAAGTTTTGTAATGGCCGATATTCCAGGAATTATAGAAGGAGCAGCAGAAGGTAAAGGTCTTGGGCATTATTTCTTAAGACATATAGAGCGGAATGCAACACTTCTGTTTTTGATTCCTGCCGATAGTAAAGACATCAGTAAAGAGTACGAGATTCTTTTAGATGAGTTGCGCCGTTATAATAGTGAGCTTTTAGATAAAGAAAGACTCATAGCCATCTCAAAAAGTGATATGCTTGATGATGAATTGATGGAAGAGATGAGTGCGGAGCTTGATATAGATTTAAAAGGAGCGCCTTATATGTTTATATCATCAGTAGCTCAGCAAGGTATTCAAGAGTTGAAAGATAAACTCTGGCAAATGTTGAATGCTTAATTAGGGTATTTTCAACAGAGGAGAAATGAAACATCTGTTTCTTTGCTTAACAATCGGATAAAAATCGAGTTGAACTCCTTCTGTTTAGTTGGTGCACAATCACTTCCTATAATCGTTATGATATAAGTGGCAATACTAGAATCATCGCTATTTTCACGTACAGCATAGTGGCCTGATTTTCTAAAGAAATATTTCAAAACATAGTGATTTTGATTTCGAATAACTTTTGGTCAAAGACTCTTAGTGCTACTTTGCATTTGAAAACTAGCCTTTTTAGTTAGTTTGAAACTTTAAGCTTAGTTCAATTTAGTGAAATCTTAGTTTGCTTTTACGCGAACCCCTTCTGAGTGACTGCTAAACTCAGGGGCGTACATACTTTGAATGCTAGTAATGCCATTGCTAAAATTGCCAGCGTTATTTATTCGTAAGTCATACTCGAACACATAAGTTCCTTTTGGTAAATAGTCAAAAAAGAAGTTCGTGCTCGCATCTTTGGTGCTTTCATAATAACCCAAGCCGTCTTGCCATTTGTATCTTGAGATAATGTTTATCGGTTCAAAACCTGCTGCTCGCATATCTTTCATGTGAACGAATTCCATAGGGCGATCTACACTTAATTCGATACGAACGCGCACCAAGTCACCCACTTTCAAATTGGTATTGGCTGTGATTGCTGAAATCTCTTCTCCTGTATCTGTATTCTTTTTAAGGAATAGTTTCTTTTTTAGCTTCAATGGAGTTTCAGCTGAGGTGATTTTGTCTAAATCTTCAAAATACTGCCAGTATAAAGCTCCCCAAGCAATGCCTTTTCCTTTTTTGCTTACTTGTACTTCAGCCATTTTTGGTGCTACTTCAGTCCCATTCCATGCAGTTTTGTAATAGCCAGTACCTGCTTCAGTTTTTGCATTTTCTAATTTGGAAGCCTCAATTTTTTCGCCTCCGACCAGAACGTCAACCGCATCGCTAACCGATAGCCATTCGCTTCCTTGTAGTAATAGGGCATACACTGCCTCAGAAGTAGCTTTCGTTGTTTTCCATTGATTGGTTTGTTTGTGCTTTAGTAGCCAAATTTTGAGCTTGTCTATAGTTTCGATAGCACTGGGTGTGATTTCAGAAAAAACTTCAATAAGCAAAGACTGTGTTTCTATAGGTGCCTGATACCAGAGCCAAGAATTGCCATTCTCTTTCCAATACATGCCTAATTCATCTGAAGTGATACTATTTTCTTGCAGTGCCTGTAGTATTTTTTTAGAAGTTGTTTCATCTTTCATTCGATGCATGATTAAGGCCAACATCCCTTTAGCGTATAATCCTTTATCCTTCCAATATTTTTGTGCTTGACCTGAATAGTAGGTGATAATTTTATCAATTTTATTTGAAGTTTTGATATCCTTAAAAAAGCTACGCATATACAAGAAGTGTATTTGCATCTGACTCAAATGGTCCGCGTTAATATCTTTGGTATGCTTTTTCATGTACTCATATTCCTTGACGAACTCAGCATCCAAATAGTGAATTGCATCTAGGATGAGCGGTTGTATCTCTGCTTCACTAGCTTCAACATTCAGTTGTTTTAGATGACCAAAGCCAGTACTTATATACTGTGTAATAAAACGATTATCTGGTCCGCCATTGAACCATGGCCAAGCACCGGAGCTTTTTTGATTTTGCTTCAATTTGTTCAAAGCAGCAGTTTGCTCATTTTTCATGTTGCTCAAATTAAACAAGAGCGCAATTCGTTTTTTTTGTTCGCTCTCTGATTGCGCATCGCGTAACCAAGGAGTTTCTTGAATCAAAAGGGATTTTAATTCTTGATTCTTCTCCAAATTACTCACCAAAGCATCGGAATTCGCCCATTGAGTAAAGACCTCTTGAATTTTCGGATTCCGATTAGCAATATGAGCAGCCAAGGTATTCGCATAGTATTTTGAGAAGGTCTGCTCGTTGCACTCGTATGGGTATTCCATCAAATAAGGTAGTGCCTGCACTGCATACCAAGCTGGATTCGAGGTCATCTCTAAAGTCAACTTATGGTGCTTCAGAGTTGCTGACTTCGTCGTCTTTAGTTTATCTAAAGTAAAAGTCTTAGTCTGATTGCTCTGCACCCACATGGGTAGGGTTTCAGTAAGTAATATTCTGTTGGTTAGCACTGGAAGCACATTCTGTTCGCCGTCACTAAAATCTCCTGCCTTTGCGGTAACTGTATATTGAATCGCTTGAATCTCCGTAGGAATTTTTAAGCGCCAAGATACTTGGGTGTTTCCTAGTGAATCAACTTTGAAAGGAGCTTGATCTGTTCCTTCTCTACGTGCAACATCTTCACTGAATGGTAGGGGTAGTACTAGTTGTTTTGAAATACTTTTGCCAGTTACAGCATCTACCAACGCTAATTTCGCTGTTCCAGAGAGTTCTTTATTCGTCAAGTTTGCTATTTTAGTACTGATGACGATTTCATCACCTTCCCTCAAGAAACGGGGTGTGTTAGGTGTGACCATTAGCTCTTTTTGGGTTACCGTCTGAAGTGTTTTGATAGAACTTTCCAGATGTTTATTGTGTGCTAATAATTGCACATTCCATTTGGTGAGTGCTTCGGGAGTTGTAAAACTAAAGCTTACATTGCCTTCTTTGTCCGTTTTTAAATGCGGAAAGAAAAAAGCGTTTTCCTGAAGGTTTTGACGGATTTTGATGTGATCTGAAGCGCTTCCTTGTTTAATTTCTGGCCTTGTAGTGTCTTTGTCATTCTCAGAATAGGTAGGAAAAACTGTATTCTCTGCCATCGCAATAGCTGCTACTTGACCTACAGTCGATTCATCAAGTTCCATATCATTCATCATTATTTCTGATGCTTCGGGTGAAGAAGTGGCAGCCCCTTTCGTCATCATTCTTGCGCTGCGGCGTATTCCGCTTCCATACCTACCGCCATAACCGAATTGCAGACCGAACCATTGAAAGCTATCAAAATTCTGGTTTTGGTATCTGAACAGATCATTATACATATAGGTTTGAAACGTATTTGTACCATAGCAATAGTAGGCATTTGCTGTGCGATTGGTATGATAGGTTCGTCTTGCCAAGGGGCTAAACCCCCAATAATGTGCTCGAAAAGTATCAAGAGATGCATCGTACATATTCGCTAAAAGCTCTGCTGTAACTTTATCACCTTTCGGACCTTTGATTTTGAAAGACCAGGTTTCTTCCATTGCAGGTTGCAATTTATCACGGAAGGTCATTGTCTCAATTTGTAAATCAGTAGCAGGGTAGGGCACTTGAATGATTAGATTACTTGCGTAAAAATAATTGTAGACAGAATAACTGTAGGTGATGGCAAATCCGCCTAAATCATCTGCGTTAACGGGCACTGTAAAAGACGCTGAGCTGTTGCTTAAATGAATCAGTTTAGTGTCGATTATCGTATGGTCTTTTTCAATGTTAACCGTTACATTGATATCCTCAGCATTTGAAAGCAAAGTCACTTTTACTTGATCTCCGATTGCATAACTAGTTTTATCTGTTTTGATATCAAATAGCTGATTATCGGCCAAGCCAGTATCATTATGGCCGAATAGCGTAGTTTGAAGTATGTCTTTAACCGGTTGATCAAATTTGTCTTTAGTGTTCAATTCAATACTATATTTTCCAGACAGCCATTTTTGGGTAGCACCGAGAGAGAGTTCTTTAGATTTTTCGGTGTCAAAATTAGATGCCCAAACGAGTTCTCCTTTTTCCCAAGTAGAAGCATCGTGCTCATTAGCAAAGGCATCATTGGGGTATGTTTTCTTAAACTTATTTTTAGACCAAGCCTCATAATCAGGAGCGGCCCAAGGTCTAGGCCGGTTTACACTTTTAGGCGCTTTTAGCTTATACATCTTAATGCTGCCTTTTGCAGCAACAAATTGCCCGTTTAAATTAGTAGTTGAAATGCTTAGTTTATTTTCTTCGGAATCTTTATCAAAAGAATTAGCGATGTCTATGGTGGCAGTTAAGGTGTGATAACCAACATTTATTATGGTGCTTGCGCTATGGGTTTCGCCATTAATATCGGTTACGTCTGCAGTTACTTCATAACTGAAAGTAGGCCTATTATTTCGGTCTACACTGTTGTCTGCTAAGGCTTTAAAATCTATTTGGTAGACGCCAGATGCATCTGATTTGGTTTCGCCATGAGCGATTTCTTGTGAGGAGCTTCTAAGGTTGGGGTAATACTGATAACACCACCTAGGGTAATATACGACGCGTTTCACCCGATAGGCAACTTTGGCATCGGTAATACTACTTCCTGCGTATGCTGTAGCCGATCCTTTCACGCGTACACTATCGTTAACTTTATAGCTCTCAGTGACAGGCTTAAATGAAGTTTCAAATTTAGGGCGTTTGTATTCTTCCACCGAAAAACGGGCATATCCGCTTAGGTCTTTTTTAGAGACAACTTGCAAGGAGAATTGGCCTGTTAGGCCGTTGTTTGGTATCTTAAATTCTCCAGAAAACGAGCCATAATCATTTGAAGTAAACGCTTTGGTTGCAACCACTTGTCCGTTTACATCTTTTAATTGTACCGATACTTTTTCATTTCCTAAAATAGAAGAAACATCATTTTCTTGCTGTATGGTAATTCCTTTAAAATATAAGGGCTGGCTAGGTCGATAGATACTCCTGTCAGTAAACAGAAAGCAAGAATAACTGGTTTTAGAGTCACTTTCTTTACGGATGGAGTTCCTGTAAAACCCTTCGTATGAGGCTTTGTCTTTTTTATGAGAGATGGTCACTTTCATGGCTCTCCAGCTATCTTCATTAAGAGGAATTGAGATATTGCCCATGCTGTCGGCAACAAAGCGTTTGCTAAAAAAATTACGAGCGTAATTTTTTTTGTAACGAATAACTACCAGTGCTCCTGAGATAGGTTTGCCGTTATGGCGGTCAATAACTTGGAAATTATGTTCCGTACTACCTCTAGTCTCGCTAAGTGCCATGTCAGTCACTTGTACGGTGCTGAATGAAAAGGTTTTGTTGGTTTTGTCTTTCGGTTCTGCTAAAATTAAATACCTGCCGTTCGCTAGAGGAGGCATAGAAATTTCCGTACGGTGCGATTGATAATCATTTTCATTTTTTAAGTCGGTTTGCCATTCTATGGTGGGAGGTAGTTTTTTGATAAAAGCAAGTTTATCCTCCTTTTCATAAACTTCGTTCAGCCCCTTTAATTCAAGCTCTGTAATACTTCGTGCCGAAAGTGTGAGGCCGTTCAAGTTCAGGTAATTCACTAAAAAACGGCCGGTCTTTTGAATGGGAATATGTTTTTCAGTAGTCAATTGCAGGCTTTTTTGAAGTATTTGAGACCTCAAGGCTTTGCATTGCTTAGCACCTTTACTATCAGGATGTTCTTTAATTACCGATTCACAAAGAGTCAATGCTTCTTTTGTTTTCCAACGGTTTTTCTCATTTGTATTCGCTTGATACTGCTGGCCTTGACTTCGCAATAATAAAGCAATTTCATACTGGTATAAACCGGATGCTAAATTTTCTTTAGTTGCCGAAGCTGAATTTTGCAGTACGTCTTGAAATTGTTGTTCTTTATTTTTAAAAACCGCATTTTGGTAAATAAAATTCAAGCGCTCAATATTAATCTCTGCGTAGGTATATGGGGCTTTGGAAGAACCATGCAGTAATAACAAAGTTTGATAAATACGTAAAGCTTTGGTCTGCAGCGAGGTTTCATCTGGTGTGTTGATGTTTATTCTTACAAAGGCATCTCCATCACATAATAGCTTAGGGTCATTGATTTCAAATTTAGCTATTGGTCTTGAAATGCTGTTTTCGCTGGTTTTATAAAAAGCCAGTGCGTTGTGCGCTAAAAGGTCAAATAAAGTTGGTCGATATTCTTCTGAATTTGTGCGCTGGTTAAGCACTACTTTGAAATCAGAAACAGGAGTGTTTTGTAAGCTTGTCTCGTTTTTTAAAGATGCATCAAAGTGAATACTGATTTCTGTAAACAAGGTAGTTAAATCCCAAGTCCTGAAGTCTATTGAATCTATTTTGACAGCTGTTTTTGTGCGGTTGTAAAATTGATGCCTATTTTGCTGAAAGTATTGCCAGAAAAGAGTTGCTAAATAGCTTTCTAGAACATTTTTGGTAGGAGATTTAGCTTTTTTAATTTCTGTTTTGAAATCATTAATAATTTTCAATTGGGCATTTTCTTCCAATGTCATGGCATACTTCGAAGCGTATAGTAGTGCTTTTACAATTTGGGCGGAATTTTTTTCCTTTTTTGCCTTTTCAGAAATACCAGACACAAGCTTCAAAGCAGAGGTTGTCAAAGCCTCGTTCTCCAATTTTTCAACCTGTTTCCAGAGCGTTTCGAAAGTAGGTTCATTTTTTTGTGCTTGCGCCATTTGTGAAAATAAGAGGAGCGTTAGTAGTGTTACGAAATGTTTCATGTCTATAAATTAGGCAATACTTTAAAATTAGAACGATGTGCCAGCACGCTCAGTACGCTAGTGCAAAACTAAGAGCAAATATGAATCCAAATCTGCCTAAAACCAATAAAAAATGAGTAAACTAGATGTTTGGGTTAGTTAAGGGCCCTATCTATACTCCTCACGAGCGGGACTAAAAACATCCATTAATTTACATGGGCTAAGTGCTTTTCCGCTATGTGGGGTATTTGAAGCAATAGGAACAATATCACCCGGATGATAAGTTTTAGTTTCGCCAGCTAAAGTAAATTCGAATGTGCCTTCAATAACATGCATGATTTGTTCGTGAACATGATGATGTTCAGGCACGACGGCATTCTTTTCAACATTCCAAAAAACCAAAGTCATGGTTTCGGTATGCACAAGTTTACCATGGTAACCTGGCATGATTTCTTTAGAGGTAATATTCGATATATTGAGGCTCATGATGTTTCGTTTACGCAACTAAGATAAATATAATGTTGTGGTTTTCGAAGCTAACTTCAATTCCTATCTTTACACCATAATTTAGACTTCATGCAAATTCATTTTATTGCCATAGGTGGAAGTGCGATGCACAACTTAGCGTTAGCACTTCATCATAAAAAATATACAATTACAGGAAGTGACGATGTCATTTTCGAACCATCAAAAAGTAGGTTGGAAGATAAAGGGCTCTTGCCAGAAGTGTTCGGGTGGTTTCCTGATAAGATACATGCCCATTTAGATGCCGTTATTTTAGGGATGCATGCTAAGGCTGACAACCCTGAACTGCTAAAAGCACAGGAATTGGGAATGACAATTTATTCCTATCCAGAATTTCTTTACGAACAATCGAAGAATAAAACTAGAGTGGTCATCGGGGGAAGTCATGGTAAAACGACAATAACATCTATGATTTTGCATGTGCTGAATTATCATGACCGTTCTGTAGATTATATGGTAGGTGCTCAGTTGGAAGGTTTTGACCGAATGGTGCATTTGACAGAAGAGAATGATTTTATTGTGCTAGAAGGAGATGAATACCTGTCTTCGCCAATAGATAGAAGACCGAAATTTCATTTGTATCAACCCAACATCGCCTTGTTAAGTGGAATTGCTTGGGACCATATTAATGTTTTTCCCACTTTTGATATTTATGTTGATCAGTTTAAGATTTTTGTGGATAGTATTGTCAAAGGCGGAAGCATTAGCTATAACGAGGAAGATATTGAGGTAAAAAAGCTGGTAGAAGCTTCTGAAAATGCGATTCGAAAATTACCATATCAAACTCCTGAGTATACGGTTGCTGATGGTCAAACCCTTTTAGAAACTCCAGAAGGGCCAATGCCAATTCAGATTTTTGGAAAACACAATCTCAACAACCTCGCGGGCGCCAAATGGGTCTGTCAGAACATGGGGCTTGATGAGGATGATTTTTACGAGGCGATTGCTACGTTCTCTGGTGCTTCAAAACGCTTGGAGAAAATAGCAGAAGGAAAGACAAGTGTTGCTTATAAAGATTTTGCACATTCTCCAAGTAAGGTGAGCGCAACAACCAAAGCGGTAAAAGAACAATACCCCAATAGAAAATTAATAGCTTGCTTAGAATTACATACATACAGCAGCTTTAATCCTGAATTTTTGAAGGAATATAAAGGTGCTTTAGATGCTGCCGATGTTGCCGTTGTTTTCTATTTACCCGAGTCGGTTGCTATAAAAAAATTGGAAGCGGTGAGTTCTGAGCAAATAAGAGCAGCTTTTCAGCGTACTGATTTGGATATTTATACGAATGCCGATGCGTTTAAAGAGTATATTTTTAGCCAAGCCTTTGATACTGCTACATTACTTCTAATGAGTTCAGGTAATTACGGTGGATTAGACTTAGATGCCTTAAAAAAACAATTTATAAAGATCTGAAAATCATACAATTTAGCTTTCTTTTCTGCGTTAAATGAAATACTAATCATTTAATAAATTATCATGAAAAAATTAAGTATGTTGGCCATGTCTGTTCTTTTTATGGGAATAATTTCCTGCAGAGATACCAAAAAAGAGCAACAAGAATTAGATGCGACCCTCGACAAAATAGAGGCGGTGGAGCAAGAAATTGAAAAGACCGCAGTAGAGGTAGAGCAAAAGGCAGCTGAAGTAGAGTCTGCTCTAAGTGAATTAGATAGTTTATAAAATTAAAGTTAAGAAATTATGCAAAATATAAAAAGATTAATTGGATTGATGCTGTTCGCATTTGTTCTAACAACAACTTCTGGGCACGCTCAAGGGAAATCTCAAGAAAAAGGAAAAGCGAAAAAAGAAAAAGTAAAGAAGGTAAAAGAAGAGGTCGCGGAAGAAGTTGATGAGGTATTGGAGCAGCAAAAAGACAAAGCTGATGAAATGAAGGAGAAGGGTAAAGACAAAATGAAGGAGAAGGCTAAAGAGGAAAAGAATAAGATGAAAGGTGATGATGATGTCGAAGACCATGATGACGTCGAAGACCGTGATGATGATACAAAAGAGGAGAAATCTGAAAAGAAGGCCAAGAAAGCAAAAAAGGAAAAATCAGCTAAAGGCAATGCTTATGGTCGTGACAAAGGTGATATGAGCGGAAAAGAGTTTGGTATGCAGAGAGCGTCAATGGCCAAAGAACAAATAGAGAGAACCGAAAATAGCCTTAATGAGAATGAAGAGACTTTACGCAATGGACGTGAAAAAGTGAAACAAGCGAAAGAGCGGGTTGAGAAAGAGCGCAGCGAAAAAGGCTCTGATGAAGAATTGATTAAAGAAAAAGAGGAGAAAATCAGTAAGGCTGAGGAAAAACTAAATGAGCTTGAGGATATTATCAAAAGAGGAAAGGAAAGGGTGAAAAAGAAAACTAAAGAAATTGAAGAGCTTGGCAAGCCTATAGAATAAATTTTTAGTTTATCTGATACTGAATTTAGCCCCTGCCGTTTTGCAGGGGCTTTTTTGTGCTGAATATTTGTCAGTTCCGTGGGTCTTTAGAATTCGTTTTGCGCTCTATTCACTGTGACCCAAGAACAAAAGGCGCCGCTGCTTAAAGCTATATGTCGATTTCTAAGACGAAAGCTTTCGCTGATTATGGTGGCCTGCATGTTAGGTGTATCCAACGTTAATTTAGAAGAGGACAGAATGGGTAATGATACGCGAGCTAAAATCGACCACCAAGAAATACAGTCGGAAGATCATCGACTATACCCCAAACTGAGTCAAATGGTGATCTAGATGCTTATACTCCATCTTGCCCCATTGTTCATGCGTAAATCTTCCAAATAACGGGTGCGGATTCCAGTCTTTTCTACTTTTACAGTCATAAAAGTTAGTGACGAGTTGGCGAAGTATTGCTTTTTCTGAAGGGAGGTCCTTTTCTTCTTTTGCCTTAAGGTTAGGAGCTGTAGGTAGGTTTTTACGAAAAGGGGTATCGTTATACATTTGTTTTTTGAAAAACAACCGAACGAAAAGGTTTCCGGTTCCTTTATTGGGGTTTTTGATACCAATACTAATAGGAAATTGACAATGCCAAGCCATTTGACCTGCAGTCATTTTGCCCCATTGTCTTTCTGAATTTTCATTGAGCGCTTCAATTCTTGATAGCGTTTGGTGATAGGTGGTTTCTTCAAAAAGAGATTTCATTTTAGGCTGTTTTGAGCATAAAGTTATGACTAATTAAACTATTTCATATTTGTGTGATTTGTCTTATTTTTAAGAATGCAAGAAAAACAAGCTTCGCTATCTATTAAAAATTGGTCGGATGATGATAAGCCACGCGAAAAATTAATTCAAAAAGGGAAGCGGTTTTTATCAGACACAGAGCTCATAGCTATTTTAATTGGCTCAGGAAGCCGAAATGAAAGTGCTGTAGAGTTATCCAAACGTATTTTAGCATCTGTGAATAATAACCTCAATGAGATTGGTAGACTTTCCGTAAAGCAGTTGATGGCATTTAAAGGTATTGGAGAAGCCAAAGCCGTAACTATTGTCGCGGCATTGGAAATTGGAAGACGCAGAAGGGGAGAGGAGGCTCAAAAAATAGTAAAAATTCAAAGTAGTAAAAGTGTTTTTGAGCTATTACAACCCCTATTGGGAGAGTTGCAACATGAAGAATTTTGGATAGTTTATCTCAATAATTCAAATAAAGTACTCCATCGTGGTCAACTCAGCAAGGGTGGAATAACAGGAACTTTGGTCGATGTTCGTTTGGTAATGAAGCAGGCGCTTGAACTTGGAGCTGTCGCTTTGATTTTAGCACATAATCATCCGTCAGGCACACTAAAACCGAGTGCTGCAGATAAAAAAATCACTTATAAGCTAAAGACTGCTGCTGAGGTACTCGATATAAAAATTTTGGATCATTTAATAATTACCCAAAAGGAATATTTTAGCTTTGCAGACGAAGGCGTTTTATAAAAGCGTACTTTTCTCAATTAAGAAATAAATGTTACTAATCTACACCCATAAGATTACCTCGCGCTTCAGTTACACGATGAAGCAAATTTTCACCAGAATTTTGGGGATAGAAATTACGTTTACCACGAAAGTGGAAGATTTTATAAAACACTCTGGTCCGAAAATAACGTACACCAAACAACCCTTACAAAACGAGTTTTTTGTTAGAAGTAATGATTTGCTTTTTGAACAAGGTATTAATGACCTTAAAATAAATGTAGGAGATTGGGAAGGAGTTCCTTGTTTTTTTGTTGCTGGCGAACGCAGCACAATTCCTTTTGATATTTTTTCTGCGAGTTTTTACTTACTCAGCAGGTATGAGGAATATTTGCCCCATGTTAAAGATGTTCATGGGCGATTTCCTCCTAAAGAAAGCATTGCCTATCAAAACGGATTTTTACAACAACCCGTGGTAGATTTATGGGCTTTTAAGTTGTTGGAGAAACTGAAAGAACGCTTTCCTGAATTCGAGTACAAACAGCGTTCTTATAATTATACCTCTGTAGTTGATGTAACTACTTCTCACGGATTTGCGCATCGTGGCTTTGTAAGAAGCTTATCTGGTATGGTTTTAGATCTTGCATCGTTTAAATTAAGAAGGGTCGGCAAACGTATTGGGGTTTGGTTTAATACTAGCAAAGATCCTTTTGATAACTATGAATATTTAATTAACCTGCACAAAAAGTTGAAAGTAAAAAGTATGTTTTTCTTTCAGTTTGCTTCCTATTCTACTTACGATAAAAACGTGTCTCCAAATAATAATAAATTTAAATTCTTGATTAAATCGATTGCTGATTATAGCCAAGTTGCCTTGGCAGCCTCTTATAGTTCTTTTGGAGATGATTCTCTTTTGAAGATTGAAAAAAAGAGACTTTCTGATGTGATTAATCGAGAGGTAAACTCCTCACGTATGCGCTACAACCGTGTTGACATTCCTAACACATATCGGAATTTAGTAGCTGCTGAATTTACCGATGATTATACGATGGGCTATACGCATGAGATAGGCTTTAGAGCGGGTACCTGTGTACCATTTTATTTTTATGACATCAATATTGAACTGCAGCAGCCTATTCGCGTGCATCCTTTTAGCTTTCATGATTATGCTTTGGTGAGTATGGCGTCTAAAGAAGAAATTGCTAGTAAAATCAGTATGCTATATCAAAGGGTAAAAAGCGTAAATGGAGACTTTGTCACTATCTTTTCGATCGAACTTCTTGGTGGTGATAAAACTGAAGAATGGAAAAAATTATACGAATCGGTCTTAAATCAATACCATGTTTAAAAATGTAGTGACAGATGTTTTCTTTGACCTAGACCATACCCTTTGGGATTTTGATAAAAATTCAGCCTTGACCTTAGAAAAGATACTATCGGAAAATGATATTCCTGTGCTACTTCCTGATTTTTTAGAAGTTTATGTTCCTGCGAATTTGGCTTTTTGGAAGTTGTATCGCGAAGAGAAAATTACCAAAGAAGAATTACGTTTTCAACGCTTGAAATCAGTTTTTGATACCCTAGGTTTATCCGTAGTTGACCAAATGATTCATAAGCTATCTGATGAATACATTATGTATTTATCCGCTAACAACCATCTTTTTCCGAATACAATAGAAATTTTAGAATACTTAAAACCGAATTATAAGCTGCATATTATTACCAATGGCTTTCAGGAGATACAAGCTAAAAAACTTCGAAATTCTAATATTCATAGTTATTTTGAACAGGTAATTGATGCTGAAATGGCTGGAGTTAAAAAACCAAATCCAAGAATTTTCGAAATGGCCTTAACAAATGCAAGGACTACTCCTGAGAATTCTTTGATGATTGGTGATAGTCTCGAGGCAGATATTTTAGGTGCCAAAGCGTCTGGTCTTCATACCTTACATTTCAACGCTCACGGAGAACCCTTTCATGAATTTTGCCCAATGATTCGAGATTTAAGTGAAATAAAAACCTTTTTGTAGAGTTATCTTTAGTAGGGTGCGGCTCTCGATTTTTTGGGTCGCTGAAAAGGCTTTAGGTTATGCAAAAAATAGGTCGAAGTATGTTTTTTTTAGTGCTACTTGTTTGCGGTACTATTTCGTGTACCGAGAATCTAGACTTTAATCAATATGATGATTTAGAGGCTACCCCCACTTATGAAGCTGGTATTCTCTACCTTGAAGTTGAAGAGGGGTTAATAAACCTGCTTGTGGATGTCGATGTTTTTAGTCAAAATTTTAATTTTGACGCTTTTAGTTCTGATATTTTTGCAGACCGGGTTTTGGATGGAACCTTAACTTTTGTGTTAGAAAATACCACCAGTAAAGAATTGGAAATTACAGTAGAACTTTTAGATGAAGGAGGTACTGTAACAGACACCGTACTGTTTTTAACTCAGCCAGCACCAACGGCCATTATACAGAGTGAAATTGCTTACGGTGACGCAGGAAGAAGTATAGCTATTATAAAAACGCTCTCAACCATAAGAATTACTGCGAAAAACCTGGGCGATAATACCAGTGTTTCAAACCTTTCAAACCCTCTAATTACTTTAAAATCTAGTGGTAAGTTTAGATTGCGTTTAAAATGAGAATCACCAAAATTTTATATATATCCATTCTTTTGGTATGCCTTGGTGTGCATGCTCAAAACAAACAGTTGCTTTACGATTTCTCTGATATTCCACAAGCTTTACTAGTTAATCCTGGTGTGCAAACTGATTTCAAATGGTATGCAGGTATTCCTGGTGTTTCTGGTATCTCAGCGCAAGCGGGGTCAAGTGGTGTTTCTGCTTACGATCTTTTTGCCGCCGATGGAGTAGATTTTAATACAAAGGTAAGAACACTTTTACTGGCTGGTATGACCGCTAGTGATGAATTTAGTGGAACACAACAAGCCGAACTTATTACTATCGGATTTAGAGGTAGCAAACCTAATGTTTTTTATTCTTTCGGTATATATGCTGAACTTGATGTTATCGGATATTGGTTGAAAGACTATGCCATCTTGGCAATAGAAGGAAGTGCAGATCGCTTAAACCAGCGGTTTGATTTAGGCGATCTGAAAACAAGAGGAGAACTGTTGAATGTATTTCATTTCGGAGTAAATAAGAAAGTGAGTAATACGCTTACTCTTGGTGGGCGAGCAAAAATATATTCGAGTATCTTAGACTTTAATTCTACTAGAAATAAGGGCTTTTTTGTAACCCGCCCAGGTGAGAATAATTTGTTGTCAAGTACCATTAATGCTGATATGAAATGGAGAACATCAGGTATCAACGCAGTAAAGGCTGCTGCTGATGAAGAGAATATTCCTGCAACGATCATTAAAAGAGGTTTGTTCGGTGGAAACCTCGGTTTGGGCCTTGATTTGGGTTTTACGCATCAACTTAATACCCAAACCGTAGTGACAGGTAGCCTCTTAGATTTGGGTTTTATTTATCATACAAACGATGTCGAAAATTATACCTTGAAAGGAGACGTAACTACTGAGGGAGTTGAGGTTATTTTGCCAAGAGATGCCTTAGATCCTAATCGCGATTTCTGGCAAGATCTGGTCGATAATATCGAGGAAATCGTTCCTTTTGAAAATAACTTCAAGAATTATATCACTTTTAGACCCACCAAACTCTATGCCTCATTGCGTTATAATTGGGGAGAGCAGGCACTTAAAGGTGCAGATTGTGATTGCGGTCCAAATGTTTCAAGAGATAATAGAGTGCCTAAGTTTGTTAATGGTGTTGGTGGTCAATTGTATATGATTAATCGACCTAGGGGGCCACAAACGGCGCTATCCGCTTTTTATCAACGACGCTTTGGAAATGTATTGGCTATTAAGGCAACCTATACGGTAGATAAGTTTAGCTACACTAATATTGGATTCGGACTGAACTTACAAGCAGGACCGATAAATCTGTATCTCATGGCAGATAATTTGCTCGCTTATAGCAACATTGCTGATAGTAGGTATGCCTCTTTTCAATTAGGATTAAATATCATATCTTGGGGCAAGAAATGATATGAATTAATTGCATTCAATACGTTTGAATTTCTTCTTTGGCATGCTTTTTTCATATGTAATTTTAATTAATCAGAAATTGTCTTCAATCAAAACTTGTACGGCGGTTTTTAAAAATATTAAATTTTGAAAAGTATACTCTTTACAGTTTTTTTAATGACAAGTTTCATTGGTTCTTCTCAAGTCAATTTGAATGAATATAAATATATTATCGTTCCTAAAAGATTTGATGGCTTTAAAAATGAAAACCAACATCAGACCAGTTCTATGGTGAAATACCTATTTAATAAAAAGGGTTTTGTTTCAGTTTATGATGACAATTTACCTGCTGATTTAAAAGCGAATAGATGTTTAGGCTTGGTGGTCGATTTAATAGATAATTCTACGATGTTTACTACAAAAACAGAGTTGGGTTTAAATAATTGTGATGATCAAAATGTGTTTCAGTCGAAAGAAGGTAGAAGCAAGAAAAAGGATTATAGACTATCTTATGGAGAAGCAATTACGAATGCTTTTGACTCTTTTGCAACATTGAATTATGTGTACGAGCCAAAAACAGAGGCAAGTCAAGAAGAACCGCTTACTATTAGTTTTAAAAATGATATTAAAAGATTGGAAGATCAGCCTAGTATGGTTAAAAAACAAGAACCAATGGTAGAACAAATTGCGACCGAAGAAGTTCAGTCTTATAAAGATAGAACACCTGTGGTAACGGATTATAGTAAAGGAAAATCTGTTTCTACATCTAAAATGTCTAGTGGTACTTTATACGCGCAAGTACTACCTAACGGATATCAATTGGTAGACAGCACACCTAAAATTCAACTAAAAATATTCAAAAGCTCTATGCCAAATGTATATATAGCAAAGGGTAATGGGCGCGACGGGGTAGTGTATTCATCTGATGGAAAATGGTTTTTTGAGTACCATGAAGGTGATCAGGTTGTTAAAGAAGAGCTCGATATTAAGTTTTAGCATCGTACTTGTCTTTCCATCTGTTTTTTAGGAATTCTTTGATCGCATTTTCGCGTTGATTTACGCCTGGCTGGTAAAATGGTGTTCCAGCTATTTCTTCTGGCAAAAATTCTTCTTCAATAAAATTATTTTGATAATTATGGGCGTATTTGTAATCTTGACCATAGCCTAAATCTTTCATTAATTTTGAGGGTGCATTACGCAAGGCTAGGGGAACAGAGAGATCTCCGGTTTGTTTTACAGCTTGTTGAGCTTTTCCTATTGCCATATAACTGGCATTACTTTTTGGCGAGGTAGCTAAATAAATAGCACATTGACTTAATACGATGCGGGCTTCAGGATACCCAATAATGGTTACCGACTGAAAAGTAGTGTTTGCCATTACTAAAGCTGTTGGGTTGGCTAAACCAATATCTTCCGAAGCCGAGATGAGCATTCTACGAGCAATAAATTTGAGGTCTTCACCACCTTCAATCATGCGAGCGAGCCAGTAAACGGCCCCGTTAGGGTCGCTTCCTCTTATCGATTTAATAAAGGCAGAAATAATATCGTAATGTTGTTCTCCGGTCTTATCATAGAGCACTGTATTTTTCTGAATCTTTCCTAAAACTAATTCGTTTGTTATATCAACTGTGTTCGATTCTTCCGAGTTAACAACTAGTTCAAAGATGTTTAGAAGTTTTCTTCCGTCGCCACCAGAAAGTCTTAGAAGGGCTTCTGTTTCTGTAAGTTTTATTTGTTTTCCTTTTAATAAGGAGTCTTCTTTTAGTGCTCGTTGCAGTAGTGCTTCTAGGTCTTCTTTGCCAAAAGCATTGAGCACATAAACTTGACATCTTGACAATAGCGCAGGAATTACTTCGAAGCTAGGGTTTTCAGTTGTGGCGCCTATCAAAGTAACCCATCCTTTTTCAACAGCAGCCAATAGCGAATCTTGTTGCGATTTGCTGAAACGATGAATTTCATCAATGAATAAAATTGGGTTTTTAGAAGTAAATAATCCCCCGCTTTGTTTTGCCTTTTCAATAACCGCACGTATATCTTTTACCCCACTGTTTATCGCACTGAGGGTGTAGAAGGGTCGTTTGCTTTCGTTTGCTATTATATTCGCAAGAGTTGTTTTTCCAGTTCCTGGAGGCCCCCAAAGAATTAGGGAGGGTATTATGCCTTTTTTAATTTGATGTGTTAACGAGCCATTTTCGCCCACCAAATGATTTTGACTGATATAGTCTTCTAAGGTTTTTGGGCGTACTCTTTCTGCAAGGGGCTCATTCATTTGGTAAATGTAATAAATAATATAAATGACAATCTTACCGTTTAATCATTTTGGCTTGTTTATTGACGTATGGAGCATAAGACGAGTTGAATACACTAATTTTAAGTAGATGTTTGATCAAAACGAATTTAAATTTTCGAATTCTGTAGTGGTAGTTCCACTGTTGGCGATGCTAAGCATATGGTTTGTTTATTGGATGGAATTACGTTTTCAAACTAATTTTAATGATTTTGGACTGTATCCAAGAAGGGTTTCTGGTCTTCAAGGAATACTCTTTAGTCCGTTTATTCACGGTTCGTTAGAACATTTATATAACAATACGCTACCCTTGGCACTATTGCTGGCGTCCTTATTTTATTTTTATCGTGACGTTGCATTTAAAGTATTGCTCTTGGGGGTGCTGTTTTCAGGACTAATTACCTGGGGAATTGGCAGACCCTCATACCATATTGGTGCTAGTGGTATTATCTACCTGCTTGCTAGTTTTATTTTTTTTAAAGGAATTTTCACGAAGCACTATCGTTTGGTAGCGCTCTCGTTAGTAGTGGTATTTATCTATGGAAGTCTGTTGTGGTATATCTTTCCAATGAAAGACGGTATTTCATGGGAAGGACATTTGGGCGGTTTTTTAACGGGGTTGGTATTGGCATTTGTTGTAAAGGCAGGTGTTCCGACAGTTAAAAAATTTGCTTGGGAGCATGAAGATTATAATGAGGAAGAAGATGATTTTCTAAAACACTTTGATGAAAATGGTAGTTTTATAGCAACCAGCACTGAAGAGGCATTACAAGAAAGTGAACCTCTAAATTTCACATATATCTACAAAAAAAATTCAGAGGATTCAAATAAGTAATAGCGAATCAGTTTAACTATTCATTCGCTGCCGCACTGTTTCGTATAAGAAAACTGCACAAGCTACAGATACGTTTAAAGATTCGATTTCACCTAAAAGGGGAAGTTTGGCCATATGATCTGAAGCTTTTAAAATAGATGGAGTAATCCCTCTGTCTTCAGAGCCCATTACGATTGCACATGCTGGTTTAAAGGAAATGTCATATATGGTGTTTTCTGTCTTCTCTGTAGCGGAAACTACCTGAACACCTGAGGCTTGTAAGTAGAAAACAGCGTCTTTAATATGGTCTACTTTAACAATTGGCACTTTGAATGCGGCACCAGCGGATGTTTTGATAGTGTCTGCCGTCACCGGGGCGGAGCCTTTCTTTTGAATAATAATTGCATCAACACCTGTGCACTCAGCAGTTCTGATGATAGCGCCAAAGTTTCGTACATCTGAAAGTTGATCTAAGAGCAAGAATAATAGTGATTTTTTAGATGCCATGACCTCTTCAACTAAAGTTTCAAGCTCATGAAAAGTGATGGGTGATATATTAGCAACAACGCCTTGATGGTTGTTTTTGGTCAGGCGGTTGAGCTTTTCAATCGGCACATAAGAACTATTGATTTGATTTTTACGTACAACGCTCTCTAGTTCTTTAAATAAGTCGCCTTTAAGCCCTCTTTGAATAAATACTTTATCAATAGGTTCTTCAGAGCTTATTGCTTCTAAAACGGCTCTTATGCCATAAATTTGGGTGGTCTTTTCCATAGGGTAAAGGTAAATAAAAAACCGTGTATTACGAGAATACACGGTTTTTCTATAGTATAAATTGAAGTTTATCCGTTTAAAAACTGAGTTACTTTAATAAGATCTGCCTCAGTTTTTATTTTACTGCCTTTTAGGTGCTCTTTTAGTCCCTTTGATTTGTCGTTAGGTAAGAGGCCTAGTATCTTTTTGGCATTCAGTTCTATCTGACTTATTTTTTTACCTCCTTGAAATTCTAAATAATACTCTGTGGCCTGAACAAATCGTGCAGGTTTCGACTTTACAAAAGTGTTTTCTGCCTTTTTTGCTTCATGAAAACTTATTTTTGTACGCTTGTACAGTTTATACTCACCATCACTCAATAGCATAAGGTAGCCGTTTTTTGTATGATCAGCTTTAGTGATATAAGTTTTAAAAACCAATGGCGTTCCATCGACGAACAACTTGATTTTCTTGTCTTTCATGAGTGCTTTGATCGCCTCTGTCTCTAAGTTGTTTTTCTTTAGTTCTATTTCTTCGTTGTGGGCATTGTATCTAAAATAGGTCTCCCCAATAAACTCCTCTTCGTAGTACATTTTTCCAGGGTAGAAAACGTTTGATAGATACGGTGAGCCCTCAATGCGATTGTCAACGTAATTCGTTTTTTCTTGTTTGTCAGTAATAGAGCCGCTGGTGTAATTGTAAAAAGCATCAGATACACCACCGTCGGCACTACCGCCGGTATAATTTGCCACCTGACCTGAAGTTTGTGCAAAAGTTAAGTTCAATCCTGCAGAAAACAGGGCTAATAAAATGAGCTTTTTCATAATGTTTGATATTTTAATTCTTCTTAAGTATAACGATTTTTCTTATAAATACCTAATTTTTAAATTAGGTATTGGGTATAAAAAAAGGCGTACTTTTAAGTACGCCTTGCTTTTGATACAATAGCACTTTATTTTTTGTTCAAATATTCTAATGCTTGATAGAGCGAATATTCATCTTTAATTTTTATTTTATTCTCTTTTAAATGCAGTTTTAAACTTTCTCTTTTTTCTGCAGGAACAAGTTTTAAAAGCTTTCTGTTGTTTAGCTCCAATTCATCTAGTCTCGAAACACCATCTACAGCAAGATAATACTCCTCATATTGCGTAAAACGAGCTGGAATAGCTGGAATAAATGAATTTTGCGCTTTTTGCCCTTGCGTATACTTTACATCCACTCTTTTGTATAAGGAATATTTGCCCTCACGTAATAGGGTTAAATAACCATTTTGAGTTAGCTGTTTTTTGTCAATAAAGGTTTTGAAAACTATCGGATTTCCACCATTGGGTTTTACTGATATTTTTTTATCTCTATTTATGGTTCGAATATCTGCTCCAGGAAAATTTATGGTTTTTATTTCAATTTCCTCGTTATAGGCATTATATCTATAATAGATATTTCCTTCAAAGTCTTCTCCATAAAAGAGTTTTGCAGGTATAAATTTTTCGGAAACATACGCTGAACCTTGAATTCCAAATTCACCTTCACCTGTTTTTGAACCTCGCTCAGAAACGGGGCCTAAAAGGTAATTTATCTGGGATGCTGCTCCTGACATAGCACCTCCGCCACCTGATGAATTCAATGCCATTTGACCACTGGTCTGGGCTAAACAAAGAGAGATACTGCAAAATGCTGTAAGCGCGAATACTATTTTTTTCATTTCTAATTTATTAAGAGTGCAATTTAAAAAAATAACGGGCTTTTTAAATTAATTTAATGTTAATTATTTCTTATCATTTTTGAGCTCATTACCTCGTACTTTACCCAAAAGGCGAAGCTACAGTTCTAAGTTCACATTGCTATAAAAAACCCATAAAGGGTCAATCTTAACGCCCTTTGCACTGAAGTATGTAATTGCTGTACTTAATTGTGTTCATCTGATAGTAAATTGACTATACTAACCGATTTCAATTCATTTGATGAATCAGAATTGGGCCGTTGTTTTGTGTTCCAATGATTTGTTTCGAGCCCATTGTATTTAGAATAATCAAGTCTTTTACATTACAGTCAAACAGCATGCCAGAGCTGCTCCAGGGCATAGGTTTATACCCATGGTCTCCGTCTGATAGCAGAACTAAGCCAGAAATTGCATCAAGTCGAGCAGTTTCTACCTCTGTATTGTAAATGTTGCCGGCGACAATGGCATCTTCAAAGCCATCGTTGTTTACATCTGTAAAGACACTTTGCAGTATGGGAAAGAATTGGGCCTCAACGGGCAGGTAGCCAAGTTTGAAATTTCCATTTCCTTTATTAATCAAAAGAATAGATTTAAATTCGGTTGCCTGAGCCTCGTATGCAGAATTTAACTTTTCGCCATATATATCTGCTAAGTTTGCGTTGGCGAATTCATTATAGGTTTTGAATTTTTCTTGGATAAAAGGCATTTGCTGAGAAGAACATTCTCTACCGCGAACGGGTACATATTGCCCATTGTAGTTTTTACTCAACACGATATCGGATGAGCCGTTTTCATCGAAATCATTAGCATAGACTTTTAAGGGCTTTTCTTTGGAGGGGTGAAATTTAATATTGGAGCCCACGTTACCGATAAGATAATCTGGCAAACCATCTGCGTTAATATCAGTTTCATTGATTGAAAACCACCATCCTTTTACAGGTAATACATCATCATTGAGCGTTATTTTCTTAAACGTACCCTGGTGATTTTTAAAAATACCAATACCGGTCCATTCTCCCACTGCAATAAAATCTTTCCAGCCATCATTGTCGAAATCTGTAGCAATTAAGCGGTTTATTATTCCAAAAGTTTCCAATTCAGGAGCTATATTTTGAGTAGCTTTTACGAGCAGACCTTCTTTGTTCTCATAGATTACAGAGGCTGCTGGTATCGGGTAGTTTTGAGGTTTTATACGGTTGCCTACAATGAGATCTTGATCTCCATCTTTGTCATAATCTAGAGACACCACACTTTTTCCACTGGCAGGGTTGATTTCAAGAACCGGCGTGTTTAAGCGAACCATTATACCGTTGCCATCATTGAGATATAAGCGGTCTGCGTAGAATGAGGAATGTTCTGCAAAGGCGTTACCGCCACTTACAACAAAGAGATCTTGATCCCCATCATTATCCCAATCCAGAATGGCTGCTTCCATATCTTCATAGTTTCTGTCTGTTTCAAGGGCATCTTGCGTTTTTTTATAAAAAGTTCCATTCTGTTTTTGGAAATAGATACTACCCGATTGCCCTGATGCACCACCGAGATATACATCTTCTAATTGGTCACCGTTAAAATCGCCTTTGGATATAAAAGGCCCTAGGGTAGATTGTTTATAGGGTAAAAGAATTTCCTTCTCAAAATCATCGTAATAATTTTCTTTGTGGATGTATTCAAGGCCTAATTGAGATGCAGATTTCTCAGTAAAGATTGCTGTTGCAACAAGTGCATCTTCTTTAGACTGAAATTGGGCTTCAACCTCATTAAAGATAAGTGTGGTATTGGCATTTACACTGAATTTTGTTTCGCTAGCGCCACTCGGCCAATGCACGCTTACAGTATCAATAACGGAAATTTTTCCCAGTCCAAAATGAGCAATATTTTCATGAGATGATCTATAGCCTCTAACTCTTCTTGTTTCTACAAGTTGTTTTTTACCCTGATAGAATAGACTTATTTTAGGGTAGGCTTCAGAGAGTTTTCCGTTCGCTTTAACTTTTAGGTAGTTTGATTCTGATTGCTCTTTGGTCATGTTTTGATATAGAAAGCAATTTTCATCAATATTATTAACGACTAGGTCCATGTCACCATCGTTGTCAAGATCTCCGATAGCGGTGCCGTTACTGAATGAGAAGTCTGCTAGGCCCCAAGAATTTGCCTCATTTTCAAATTTAAGGTCCCCTTTATTTTCGAATAGGATGTTAGGTAATTTTTCAGAGGGCATTGCATCGTAAAGGCTTTTCTTTACTTCTAGAGGTACCTTATTGTTGTACTTTTTTTTGGCTTCATATACCTTCCGTTGAACATCGTTGTCTAAGGCATATTTTCTATAGCCATTAGTGATGTAGACATCCTTGTCTTGATCAAGGTCAAAATCGGCCATAAGTACTGACCAACTCCAATCTGTGTTGGCCATATGGGTGGCTTGGGCAATATTCGAGTATTTGCCTTGGCCGGTGTTCAGTTGAAGGCTATTGAACATATATTGATATTGAAAATTAGCGCTGTTCACTAAATAGTCAAAGCGATTAGTACTCATTGATGCCATTAAGGTCTTTGAGCGAACGTGGTCGTTGGCTGCCATGTCTAATACAAAGATATCTTGGAGGTTGTCATTGTTGATGTCAGCGATATCCATACCCATTCCGTAATAGGAAATTTGGTTGGTATATTCCTTGACTTTGTCAGTGAATGTGCCATTTTGGTTATTTATAAAGAGGGCGTCAGGTAAGTAGTAGTCGCTTGCGATGTAGAAATCTAGCCAGCCATCATTATTGAAATCAGAAACGGAAAGGCCTAAGCCAAATATGGGTTGTAATAGACCTGACTTTTTGGTAACATCAGTGAATTTACCATTCGAATTATTATAGAGGTGTGAAGAATTGTAGTACCTACTCTCTTCACTTTTGTTTGATAATTTGAACAAGTTGATGGGGTCTACACCGTAGAGTTCGTTTTCATTCATAACCAAACAGTCAAGATCGCCATCTTGGTCGTAATCAAGAAATACTGATTGGGTGCTGATACCCATATCTGCTAAACCATAAGATTCAGCTTGCTCTTCGAATGTGCCATCTTTTTTATTTATGAAGAATAGATTTTTACGCGCTAGCCTGGGGTTGGGTCCGCCTTGTGATACGTAAATATCCATCCATCCATCTTCGTTGATATCAACGAATGTTATTCCGTTAGACCAGGTTTTTCCGGTGTTAATATTAGCTTCTACGCTAACATCGTTAAATACCATTTTTCCTTGATTGAAGAAAAGTTTGTTTTGCACTTGGTTGCCGCAGAAGAAGATATCAAGCAATCCGTCATTATTTAGATCCTCGACGCCAACACCGGCGCCGTTATAAAAATAATCGTAGTTAAAAAGATTGGCCATGGTGGATACATCTTCAGAAATGGCATTTTCAAATTGTAATCCTGAATCGGCAACTGGTATTTTTTTAAATACTTTAGGTTCAGTATCCGCTGAACTCGCTAAGGGTGCGTCAAAAGATGCTTTTTGTTGCTTACATGAACTGATTGCCGCTGTGCAAAGAATCAGTAGAAGTAAAATCTTTTTCATAACAGAGGCTTAAAATTGATTACGTGTCATACCCGATCAAATGTGAACTGTTGATTCGAAGTAAAACAGTAAGGAAGTTATACGTAATGGTGCAATCTAATACAACGATTATAGTATGGCCTAAAGGCCAAGTGACAGTATTTCAGGAGCATCTTTTGCATAGTGATAGCCTCTCCAAAAGAAACCTTCAGCGTTATATTTCCAAACAATTTCTTTTTCTCTAGTTACCTCCCAGAAGCCAAAATCACCTTCTGTTATTAGTACATTGCCATTGGAAAGGGGTACAGCACCTGAAACCTTACCAGAGTATAGATTTGGATCTGTAAAAGACCAAAGAATTTTTAATTCATTATTGGCATTCGCTTTTAAGTCATATTGTAGTGGAAGTTCCAATTCATAAACGGTTGATTGCTCAATATCGGAGCCATTCGAAAAGATCAGTAATTTACCGAGGTCGTCTCCTTTAAGTAAGTTCGGAAAATGATTGTTGTGAAATAGTCGTTCTCCAATGCTATTCTCATAGGCCTCAGGGTTTCCGAAACGGTAGATGAGATCACCGCCTTTACCATAGTTGCCACCTTGAGATGTGGCGGCTTCTTCTGTAGTAGTGCTATGGTCAATTGCCCAGACTTCTGAATAAAAGTTTACGCTTAACAGTATGACGTCATTAAGCTTGTCATAGGCGATACCATTAGCATGCATGATATCTCCTTCATTTTCAGCGGTTCCACCTGAAGTCACTACATAATTCAAATCAATGCGTTCTGGATGATCAGAGATGACGCCATGATTATCTTTAGTTGCATCATGGTTTTGAATTAAATGATCCCAAGAATGCCATTCCCATACAATTTCATCAGTAGTCGGATTAACTTCTATTATAGATTCTACAAAGACGTCATTGTCTAACATAAATCCTGCTTGCAACGCGTCTTCTGAACTGCGTTTCTCCCATACCATTGCAATAATGTTACCGTTAGGTAAAAGTTCAGCGTCATGGTGTGTTTCTCCTTCTAAAGAGGAATGAATAAATTTCCATTCTACAGTTCCATTAGGTGCAACGAACTGTAATTGTCCTCCTTTTCCACCTAGTTTTATTTGCGGATCATCTACTTCTAAAGAGGCTAATAGATTTCCGTTGGGTAATAAGAATACGTCGTTGCCAATATTGTTGGTAAACGTCCATTCGTGTAATAATCGAGCTTCTTTATTCATCACGTAGACGCGATTTGCGCGGGCGTCGTTGACAAGAATGTAGTTGTCATCAACTTTGTCTGCTAGTAATACCTCTACTGATCCTAGAGGTGTAAAGTCGGTATCGTCGGCAGGGTCCTCAGTTACGGGTTCTGACTCGCTATCGGTGTTCGTTTCTGAAGGCAATTTTAGGTCATCATCTGAGCAAGATTGTAAACCAGCTATGGTGGTCAACAACATGAAGAGGATTAGAGTACGTGATAGAAAACTAGTTTTCAACATGGCAAATTTTTTTCAAAAATACGATTTATTTATAGGAAGTTTATTTGTCGTCATTAGTTTATGAGTTGTTTTCATGCTTAAAGATGGTCAGATGAATGGTGGTAGTGGTCGTTTCAGCAATACCAATGTTTAAAGCAAGAACTGATATATGGATAAAAAAAAGCCACCTCTAAAAGAGGTGGCTTTCTATACTACTTGATTGGTCTACTAAACCAATAATTTTTCGGCTAATTAGTCTTTACAGAAACCGATAGTTATCATTTGTGCATCAACACCAGGGTAACCACCAACAACGTTTCCGTTAGGAGTAACAATCTCGAATCCTATTTCACCATACGCATCTCCAGGGAAGAACCAGTCTGCCGTTAGAGTACCTGCAGGTATTGTAATAGTTCCAACTCCAGTTGAACCATCATTAGGCGCGCAATCAGCGCTTCCTAAGAATGTTCCAGCAGCAGAGCCATAAGGAGAACACATTCCAACTTCTAAAACAGTTCCGTTATCTAATGTAACAGTGATACCTGATCCACCGCCTCCGGTGTCAGTTTGCCACCCATCACCGTAAGAATCAGTCATGTTAACTGTCCAAACACCAGCTGTTGGTGCTTTTGGAGGACATACGATAGTCGCAGCATATAACCACGGTGAGCTAAAGTATGATCCAGTCAGTGTTCCAGAGTTTTGAGCCAATGAGAATTTTCTTCCATCAGTCATTACGATTTCAAAACGAACTCTAAATTGATCACTACCATCAATGTCTGATTCAGGTACACCTGTAGAACTCAAAAGAGTAGCTAAGGTTACTGAATAGCTAAAGGTAGGTAAACCAGCTGTTCCAGGTGAAAATGTTGAACTAGCGACACTTTCTACCAAACCTTCGGCAGACGTAGCTCCTTTACCATTGTCTGGTGTGTTATCGAAAAAGCTAGCGTATACATCTACAGCTTGAACCAAAGTACCATTCTCTTGAGACTGTACTTCTAAGTCGACTGCAAAAAAGCCGTCTGAGACACCAATCGGTAGCTCATTAGAAGTGATTTCAACAGTACGTAGTATCGCTCCTCTTTGCTCACTATCTGTGATCTGATCAAAGACTTTATCCGACTCTGAACAAGATGCTACAACAAGAGCCGTAACAGCAAGAGTTCTAAAAATTTTAAATTTATTTTTCATTTTAGTATTTTTTAGATATTAGTTAGCAGGAGGCCAAGCCGCAGGGTTAGTGTCCCAAAAAACCTGTGTAGTTAAAGTTGTTCTTTGACTAATATTTGGGTTGTTAATCACCTCATTTTGAGGTAGTAAATACGTTCTTGGAAAAGCTCCTGGATCTGGTTCCCAGTTCGGAGATAATGAGGTAGGGTAACCTGTTTTTCTATAGTAGTTATACGCTTCCGTAGCACCACCATAAAGCGCAGTAAAATATTGCTCAGCAAAAAGGTTCTCTTTGTCATCACCTGTTAAGATTTCAAAACTAGCTACCGTATTATCGATAAACGTAGTGATGTCATCAGCAGTAGGAACTAAAGTAGAAGCTAAAACCGCATTTGTGATTTCACCAGTTGTTGCATCAAAAATAGAGTTATCAAGCAAAGCTCCTCCTGCAAAAGTAGGATCAGAAAATGAGGTAACCTTAGCAATTGACTTTTCCATTCCTGCTCTTAAGAAAGTAGCTTTATCAGCATCATTTGTGCTCATTTCACCTCTCCAAAAATCAACATAAGAGGCTAATATAATTGGTTCAAGACCAGCTCCTCCGCCACCAAGGCCAAGGCCAACAGTATCGTCATCTTCGTCATACTCAAAAACAAATGAGCCTGGTGCATCTTCAACAACACTACCGTTTCTAAATAAATCGGCATCAAATTTACCAGCGGTAGGATAAACACCTGCGGCTGCTTTAAGAAAAGTATCCGGTGGTCCACCTTCGTCATTTCCATGAGATCTACCCCAGTATCCTTTTTCTACTGCACAGTATACAAAACCATCATAGTGAGGTGGTGGTGCAAATAATGAGCAAGAAATAGATTCTTCATCAGCAGGAGCATCTGCACCTGGTGTAGCGCCAACTTGACGGTAGAAATAATATCTAATTCGAGGATCATCAGAAGATAACATTTTACTCATTAGATCATTTGAACGATACCCTCTTGCACCAGATGGTGTGTAGTTGGTAGCGTATACAGGGTGTCTATCATCAGGCTGTAACTCACTTGAACCATAGTTCAATTGAAAATCATCAGCAGAATCAGAGATAAAGTCACCACCAGCAATTACGGCGTTAAATGCCGCGGTATCACCAGTGTTTTTGTAAGATCTAAGTCGAATTGAATTTAATAGTTTAATCCACTTTGAGGTATCACCAGAATAAAATAAATCTTGTGCACCAAGATCTGCTGGAGATCCTGCTAAAAGAGCCTCAGCTTCATTTAAAAGACCAAATGCAGCAGCGTAAACCTCTGGCCCGCTATCAAGCTTCGGCGCTGAGAATTCAGCTGCATTACCAGCTTCAGACCAAGCAGCTTCACCTAAAAAGTCAACGAGTTGAAAAAGTGAATGTGCCAATAGAATTTTACCAACTCCAACATGGAAAGAATAGTCCGTATCAGAACCCGCATTAATAGCTTCTAAGGCTTGTACATTGGTAAGAATACCAACGGAAACAAAATCACCTGCACCACTGCCTCCTGAACTGTAGGTTCTAGACCAAACACCGTTCATAGTGTTACCGGGTAAATTGTTGAAATAATCTCTTCCGCCAAAATATTCGATACGAGTCAGTTGACCTGCCTGACTAGCAAAGGTCTGTTGATTCGTAACATAAGCTAGCTGAATCGAGTTCAGTAATAGATTTGGATCAGCTTGATCCGCAGCTAGGTCATTCGGACTCACTCTCAAGTCCAAATCGGTAGTCTCACAGCCAGTCAGCATAAGTGCCGCTATGAAAACCATTGAAATATAGTTTATAATTTTTTTCATGTCTTTATATCATTTACAATTTTTATTAGAAAGAAGCTTTCAAGCTGATTCCGTATCTTCTTGAACTAGGTCCGTTGATAAAATCAAAACCTCTACCGTTACCAATACCAACACCTGCAACGTTAGGATCAAAATTAGCTCCAGCTGGTGTGTTGTATGCATCATACCACAAGTTGAAACCTTGTGCAGTTACTGTCAATGAACCAAAAGGCGTCTTGTCTAAATACTTCGCAGGAAATGTATAACCAAAAGATACTTCTTGTAAACGAAGCACTGATGCGTCATAAATTCTTGTTTCAGTAGGGCCGAACAATAGGTTACTAAAGAAATAAGTAGAGTTGTTAATTTGAATATCGTTAGTCTGTTGTGCTACACCTGAAGCATCAACTGAACTCTGAAGTGAGCCAGGTAAAACATAGGTATCTAAACGATCTGCAGTTTCAACTATTAAACCACGACCAAGTAATGTAGCTACGGTACTAGAAAGGATATCACCACCACTTATATGGCTAATCTGAAAACCGAAATTCCAGTTTTTATATCGCAAGCTGTTGATGTAGTTCATTGTGAAATCAGGTATTGCATCTCCAATAATTGGAACATTACCATCAGCATCTTGCTCAGCTACAACGTAACTACCAGCAGCATTCACTAAGAAGTTATCATTAGCATCTCTAGCAATTTGAGTACCAACAATAGCACCTAAAGATTCTCCTTCAATTGCAGCATTTGAACCTCTAAACAATCCGCCACCTTCAGCTAAAGAACCAGCGTAAGCGATGAAATCTTGGTCTTGTTGCGTAACAGTCTCCTTATTGGCGAAGAAGTTAACTCTAGAATTCCATGTGAAGTTTTCACTTTTAAATATGTCAAGTGATATATCAGCTTCAAAACCATCATTTTGGATCTCACCAATATTACTTCTTGTGAAAGTAAACCCAGTTGACGGAGGAAGTGGCTCACTAACAATGAGGTCATTGGTGGTTCTTTTGAAGTATGTAAAATCTAAAGAGACTCTATTCTTAAAAAGCTTAGATTCAAAACCAAATTCTAGTTCTTCTAACAACTCAGGTTTTAAATCTGGGTTTGCACGGAAGTTATCAATTTGATTGGTAGTAACTGATCCACCGTTGTTGACATCAGTGAAACGAATAGTATTCTGCTCAACAACGTTAACTGTTGGATACCCTGTTGGGAATGTAGCAGAAGTTCCGTAACTCGCTCTTAATTTCAAGAAGTTTAATCCATTTTCTGACTTAATGCTTCTAAAAGCATTTGTTGGTAAGAAAGATAAACTAACACCAGGATACGTTTTACTGTTATTTTCAGTAGTTAGGTTAGAAACCCAATCCGTACGAGCTGAAACGTTTAAGAATAAGAAATCGTCATAATCAAAGGTTGCTTGACCTAAGATACCTGCGATATTTCTTTTCTGTGATGTTTGAATCGGAGATTGGTTTTCATAGTTGAAGTGTCTTTTAACTCCAAATACAATCTGACCTGTACTTGAAACCCCTTGACGATCATAATTATCCTGTCTTGAAGTAGCACCTGCTGTAAATGTCATACCTAATTTCTCAGATAAGTCATAATTACCATTTATAGAAACGAAATGATCCCAGATGGTATTATTGTTATCATAGGTTTGTAAGAATCCAAAAATAGCTTGTGTAAATCGAATTCCACCTTTGTTAGAGCTATTTACATTACGCTCGTTGTAGAAATCCAATCCACTTCTCCAGTTCATGGTCAAATGGTCATTTAATTCATAGTTTAAACCTAGGTTCCAGTTGAAACGGTTTGTTAACTGTGAATAGGTAACATTTTTAGCAGTCCATCTTGGGTTGATAATATCATTACCATTCCTGTAGTAAACACTAGAACCATCGATAGGATTTTCAAATGGTAAGCCCATTAAATCAACACTACGGGGTGTAAAAAGTATGTTACCATAAACAGAAAGACCATCAGTACCATTACCTCTACTTGAAGCAATAGGTGGTGTGCGGTAATCAGTTCTTGCGTAGTTCATTGTCGCAGTAAGTGAAAACTTATTTGACAGTTTAGAACGACCACCAAGAGAGATGTTCGTACGACGAAGTGAGTTACCTGGGGTAAAACCTTTATCATCTAAATGTCCAATATTGGCGTTGAATGTAGTGTTTCCATCAGCAGAAGCACCAGAAATATTCATAGAGGTGTTGATTACGCTTCCTGGTTGAAAGAAGTTGTCAACTGAATCATAAGGTTTCCAGTCATAACGTGCACCCTGAAGTTCAGGAAATGCTGCTCTTGTTGAAGCAACTGCAGTGGTAGAATACGGGTGCTCTAAAGTAGAGTTCGCATCAATTGCAGGTTGTCTTCCCCATCCAGCTGTTCCTCCTTCTGAGAAACTTGGCCCCCAGTTACTAAAGAACCATCCAAACGACTGATCAAAACCGTTACCAAATTCATTTTGGTAATCAGGAGCTGATGCAAGTTCATTTGCAAAGTAAGACTGACTAATAGTGATTTCAGTTTTCTTTGGTCCTCCTGTAGCAGCACCTGCTTTAGTAGTAACTAAGATTACCCCATTCTTACCCTGTGTACCATATAAGGTAGCAGCGGCAAGACCTTTTAATACTTCTACGCTTGCAATGTTGTTCGGATCTAAATCCAAGAAACGAGAAGAACCAGTATTACCTCCAATGAAGCTACCAGTATCGTTAGTATCACTACTAAAAGGAATACCATCAACAATGAATAAAGCTTGGTTACTACCACTAAAGGAGCTTAGACCCCTAATAGTTACGTTGGTAGCTGAACCAGAAGCTCCACCAGCAGAGGTAATTTGTACACCTGATGCTTTTCCTGCAAGCACTCTGGCAACATCACCTTCACTTCGTTGCTCTAATTCTTCAGCACCAACAGAGGTTACGGCATAACCTAGCGCCTTTTTCTCTCGTTTAATACCTTGGGCAGTTACAACAACCTCTTCTAGAGCTTGCGCATCTTCCGTCATTTGTACGTTTATAGTACTACCTGCACCGATTGCTTGTCTCTCATCTTTTTGTCCGATGTAAGAGAAAAGAAGTGTTTGACCTTCACTGCCGCTAATTGCGTAGTTTCCGTCAAAGTCGGTTTGGGTACCATTAGTCGTACCTTCTACAACGATATTTACTCCGGGCAGGGGCAGACCGTCTTGATCTGTTACCGTACCGGTAATCGATTTGTCTTGTGCAAAAGATAAATGCACAACAAACGCCAATAATAGCGTTAAGATTCCATTTAATTTTGTTCTCATTTTTTAATTATTTGAATTAGCTAAGTGCAAAAATCATAAAATGATGTTAATAAACCAAAGGAATATTAATAAAATTTTAAGAATACATTTCTTTTTTGGCAGTTACATATAAAACAATAGCCTATAATATCAATGTAATATATAACAGGATGGCTTTTTGAAGATTTGGCAATAATGAAAATTTAACACTAGTCAGAAAGCAAAAGAAGTGCTGATAGGTCATTTTGGTTCTAATTAGGGACTGATTTGTGTCTGGTAAATAGAAAATAAATCTAAAACTGGTTTAAAAATTGGCTTTTGGTGTTGTCTATTATATAGTGGTTTTGTAGTCGGGTTTTTAGGGGCTAAAAAAAATTAATGAAATTTAATGGCTAAGGATTTGAAATAGTCTTAAATAGTATTACATTTGCCGACCCTTAAAGAAGGGTAAAGTATTATACATATATAAGGTATGCCAACAATTTCACAATTAGTACGAAAAGGAAGAGTCACAATTACTAAGAAGAGTAAATCGGCTGCTTTGGATTCGTGTCCTCAACGAAGAGGGGTTTGTACTCGTGTTTACACTACTACACCTAAGAAGCCTAACTCCGCTATGCGTAAAGTAGCAAGAGTAAGGTTGACGAACGGTAAAGAGGTGAACGCATACATCCCAGGTGAGGGTCACAATTTACAAGAGCACTCGATAGTATTAGTAAGAGGCGGAAGGGTAAAAGATTTGCCAGGTGTTAGATATCACATCGTTAGAGGGGCTTTAGATACTGCAGGTGTTGCAGGAAGAACTCAACGTAGATCTAAGTACGGAGCAAAACGCCCTAAGAAGTAATCATAACTTTGTAAAGAAGCAGTAATGAGAAAAAAGCAGGCAAAAAAAAGGCCGTTATTACCAGATCCAAGATTTAACGATCAACTCGTCACACGTTTTGTTAACATGATGATGTGGGATGGTAAGAAGTCGGTAGCCTTTAGTGTTTTCTATGATGCAATTGATATCGTAGAGGAAAAGAAAACAGACGAAGAAAAAACAGCTCTTGAGCTTTGGAAAGATGCATTGTCTAATGTTATGCCTCACGTAGAGGTAAGAAGTAGACGTGTCGGTGGAGCTACGTTCCAAATTCCAATGCAAATTAGACCGGATAGAAAAATTTCAACAGCCATGAAGTGGTTGATTAGTTACTCTAGAAAGCGTAATGAGAAAGGAATGGCTCAAAAATTAGCTGCTGAAGTTTTAGCCGCTTCGAAAGAAGAAGGTGCTGCGGTTAAGAAAAGAGTTGATACCCACAAGATGGCGGAAGCGAACAAAGCATTCTCTCACTTTAGATTTTAATCAGAAATGGCAAGAGATTTAAAATATACAAGAAACATAGGTATTGCAGCGCATATTGATGCTGGAAAAACCACTACTACAGAGCGTATTTTGTTTTATACCGGAGTTAGTCACAAGATTGGAGAAGTTCATGATGGTGCGGCGACGATGGATTGGATGGAGCAAGAGCAGGAACGTGGTATTACAATTACTTCTGCGGCAACTACCTGTGAATGGAAGTTTCCTACTGAGAATGGAGAGCCTACAGCAGAGGCAAAAGGATATCATTTTAATATTATTGATACTCCAGGCCATGTTGATTTTACGGTTGAAGTAAATAGGTCATTACGTGTTCTAGATGGTTTAGTATTCTTATTTAGTGCTGTTGATGGCGTTGAGCCACAATCAGAGACAAATTGGAGACTAGCAGATAACTATAAAGTGCCTCGTATTGGTTTCGTGAACAAAATGGATCGTCAAGGATCTAACTTCTTAATGGTTTGTAAGCAAGTTAGAGAGATGTTAGGGTCTAAAGCAGTCCCTATTGTTTTGCCGATTGGTGAAGAAGGAGATTTCAAAGGAATTGTTGATCTGGCTAAGAATAGAGCTATTGTTTGGCATGAGGAGGGTTTTGGAGCAACGTTTGATGTTGTTGATATTCCTGAAGACATGAAAGCGGAAGTCCGCGAGTATAGAGCAGGCTTGATTGAGGCGGTAGCAGAGTATGATGAAACCTTAATGGAGAAATTCTTCGAAGATGAAGATTCTATTACTGAAGAAGAAGTGCATGCGGCTTTAAGAGCTGCAGTGATGGATAGAGCAATCATTCCTATGATTTGTGGTTCATCATTCAAAAATAAGGGTGTTCAATTTTTGTTGGATGCTGTATGTAGGTACTTGCCTTCTCCTGTGGATAAGGAGGCTATAATAGGTACGAACCCTGATACGGGTGAGGAAGAATCAAGAAAACCAGATGTTAAAGAGCCTTTTGCAGCTTTAGCCTTTAAGATTGCAACTGATCCTTTTGTAGGACGTTTGGCATTCTTTAGAACATACTCAGGTCGTTTAGATGCAGGTTCTTATATTTTGAACAACCGTTCGGGTAAGAAGGAGCGTATTTCGCGTATCTATCAAATGCACTCTAATAAGCAAAATGCTATCGATTTTATCGAAGCTGGTGATATTGGAGCAGCTGTAGGTTTTAAAGATATTAAGACTGGAGATACGATGTCTGCTGAAAAGCATCCTATAGTTTTAGAGAGTATGGACTTTCCTGATCCAGTTATTGGTATTGCGGTAGAGCCTAAGACAAAAGTAGATGTAGATAAGTTAGGTATGGCTTTGGCTAAATTGGCTGAAGAAGATCCTACTTTCCAAGTAAAAACTGATGAAGCTTCCGGTCAGACGATTATTTCTGGTATGGGTGAGCTTCACTTAGATATTATTGTTGATCGTTTACGAAGAGAATTCAAGGTGGAGGTCAACCAAGGTCAGCCTCAGGTTGAATATAAAGAAGCGTTGACGAAATTAGCTGCGCACAGAGAAACTTATAAGAAGCAATCTGGTGGGCGTGGTAAGTTTGGTGATATTTCTTTTGAAATGAGTCCTGCAGATGATGATTTCGAAGGATCTGGACTTCAATTTGTGGATAAAATTAAAGGGGGTCGTATTCCAAAAGAATTTATTCCATCTGTAGAAAAAGGTTTTACAGCTGCTATGCAGAACGGACCATTAGCTGGTTTTGAAATGGATACCATGAAAGTGGTATTGTTAGATGGATCTTTTCACCCTGTTGATTCTGATGCTCTTTCTTTCGAATTAGCAGCAAAAATGGGTTATAAGGCCGCTGGTAAAGCTGCTGGTGCCGTAGTGATGGAGCCAATTATGAAGATAGAGGTTATTACTCCTGAAGAAAACATGGGTGATATCGTTGGTGATTTGAATAGAAGACGTGGTACTATCAGCGATATGGGTGATAGAGCGGGTGCAAAAGTTGTTAAAGGAACTGTGCCGCTTTCCGAAATGTTTGGTTACGTTACTTCCTTGAGAACATTGTCTTCGGGTAGAGCAACATCAACAATGGAATTTTCGCATTATGCAGAAACACCATCAAATATCTCAGAAGAAGTAATAAAAGCATCTAAGGGTGTAACCGCTTAATTTTTAGAAGATGAGTCAAAAAATTAGAATAAAATTAAAGTCTTACGATCACAACTTAGTAGACAAATCTGCTGAAAAGATCGTAAAAACGGTAAAGACAACTGGAGCTGTAGTCACGGGTCCAATTCCGTTACCAACACATAAAAAGATTTTTACAGTACTGCGTTCACCGCACGTAAATAAGAAATCGAGAGAGCAATTTCAATTGAGTTCATATAAGAGACTTTTGGATATTTATAGCTCTTCATCAAAAACTATTGATGCACTTATGAAGCTTGAGCTTCCAAGTGGTGTTGAAGTTGAGATAAAAGTATAGGTAAAATACCTATTCGAGTAGAATAGGTGACATGTCCTGCGCCGCGTGCAAAGGAAAAACGGAAGAAAACAAAATTCAGGATTGAATTCGTTTTCAACCCTGTTTTTTTTGTCAAAAAGTGAAGAGTAAGAGGAATATTTAATATAAACGGAAAGAAGATTTAAATTTTAAGTCTGATGTCCATAATCTAAAATCGAATGTCTGGGTTAATAGGAAAAAAAGTAGGTATGACCAGTATTTTTGACGAGAATGGCAAGAACATGCCATGAACCGTTATTGAAGCTGGGCCATGCGTAGTTACCCAAGTCAGAACCGAAGAGGTCGACGGGTACAGTGCCCTTCAGCTTGGTTTCGATGACAAGGCAGAAAAACGTGCTAATAAGGCCGAAGCCGGTCACTTTAAAAAAGCAGGTGCTTCTCCAAAGAAAAAAGTCATTGAGTTCCAAGGTTTTGAAGGAGATTTCAAATTGGGAGATACTATTGGTGTCGATCATTTTGTAGAAGGTGAATTTGTTGATGTGGTTGGCACATCAAAAGGAAAAGGTTTTCAAGGTGTTGTTAAAAGACATGGCTTCGCCGGTGTCGGTCAAGCAACGCATGGTCAACACAACCGATTAAGGGCGCCAGGTTCCATTGGTGCGGCATCATATCCCGCGAGAGTTTTTAAGGGAATGAAAATGGCAGGAAGAATGGGTGGTGATCGTGTGACCATTCAAAACCTGA
>CALHGE010000018.1 GCA_938029725.1 uncultured Flavobacteriaceae bacterium | reverse complement strand
AACCGCTGAAAAATGATTTTGCGATGGTTGATCAATTTAGAAGAGCAACGATTTCAATTTCAAATAATATAGCAGAAGGTTTTGAAAGGGAAACAGATAAAGAGTTAATACGGTTTCTTTATTTTTCGAAAGGTTCGGCAGGAGAAGTAAGGAGTCTTTTCAACGTAATGGTTGAGATTGGTTATTTTGAAAAAGAAGAGTTAAAAGAATATAAGGAGGATGTTTTGAATATTTCAAGACAGCTTGCTAATTACATCAAGTTTGTTAAGAAGAGAGTAGTATAACATTTATTCGTTCTCTTTTTAACTTTTTTACTACATAAGATATGGCATATACAGAAGATGATTTAAAAAAAGAACTAGAAACTCAAGAATACGAGTATGGTTTTTATACCGATATAGAATCAGACACTTTTCCGAAAGGACTAAGCGAAGAAATTGTAATTGCGATTTCTAAGAAGAAAAACGAACCGCAGTGGATGACCGATTGGCGTTTAGATGCATATCGCATTTGGGAAAAAATGGAAGAGCCAGAGTGGGCGAATGTTCGTTATACGAAACCAGATTTTCAGGCGATCAGTTATTATTCTGCACCCAAAGCTGCAGACCCTAATAAATCATTAGAGGATGTAGACCCTGATTTGTTAGAAATGTATCGAAAACTGGGCATCTCTGTCGATGAGCAAAAGAAATTACAAAATGTCGCTGTTGATATTGTGGTAGATTCGGTTTCAGTTGCGACAACTTTCAAAAAAACTTTAGCGGAAAAAGGCATTATTTTCATGCCAATTTCAGAAGCCATTCAAGAGTACCCTGAATTGGTAAAAAAATATATGGGAACAGTTGTTCCAAAAACAGATAATTTTTATGCAGCTCTAAATTCAGCTGTCTTTACAGATGGCTCGTTCTGCTACATTCCAAAAGGCGTAAGATGCCCTATGGAGCTGTCTACTTACTTTAGAATTAATGAAGGAGGTACGGGTCAGTTCGAACGCACCTTAGTGATCGCAGATGAAAGCAGTTATGTGAGTTATTTAGAAGGTTGTACGGCGCCATCAAGAGACGAAAATCAACTGCATGCTGCAGTTGTTGAGCTTATTGCAATGGACGATGCCGAAATAAAATATTCAACGGTACAGAATTGGTATCCTGGAAATGCAGAGGGCAAAGGCGGGGTATATAACTTTGTGACCAAGCGTGGAATATGTGAGAAGAACGCAAAAATTTCTTGGACACAAGTTGAAACAGGCTCTGCAGTAACTTGGAAATATCCTTCTTGTATTCTAAAAGGAAATAATTCAGTAGGAGAGTTTTATTCTATTGCGGTAACGAACAATTACCAACAAGCCGATACAGGTACAAAAATGATTCACTTGGGCAAGAATACCCGAAGTACAATCATATCTAAAGGAATATCTGCAGGAAAATCTCAAAACAGCTATAGAGGCTTAGTTCAAATTGGTTCGAGAGCAGAAAATGCAAGAAATTTTTCACAATGTGACTCTTTATTAATGGGGAATGAATGTGGCGCGCATACCTTTCCATATATCGAAGTGAAAAATAAAACAGCTCAAATAGAACACGAGGCTACGACTAGTAAAATTGGTGAAGATCAAATTTTCTATTGCAACCAAAGAGGTATTGAAACTGAAAAAGCGATAGCGTTAATCGTAAACGGATTCAGTAAAGAGGTGCTGAATAAACTCCCAATGGAGTTTGCGGTAGAAGCTCAAAAGCTCTTAGAAATAAGCCTTGAAGGTTCTGTAGGATAGTCAATAAACGATATCGCAAAACGCATAAAATGAAAAACCTTGTATTTGTAATAGCTCTGGCGCTTGCCTTTTTTTCCTGTAAAGAGGATAAGAAAGAAGTGAAAGATGCGGTAGTTGAAGTAGTTAAGCCAGAAATAAAGCTTTATACTTTTGACGGAGGTACCGTTATGGTGAACAATTTAGAATTGTTTTCACAGGATACTACCTATCAAGGTCAGACCAAAGAGTTTTCAGATGCCTTTTATGTAATCAGTCACCCTGATGGAAATTTAATGTGGGATGCCGGATTGCCGGAAGCGCTTGTGGCTTCTCCAGAACCTATTACACCGCCTGGTGGAGCTTTTACCATTTCTAGAAAAGATTCGGTTATCAATCAATTAAAATCAATAGGGATGACCCCTGCAGATTTTAAATATATTGCCTTATCACATACCCATTTTGACCATAGCGGTCATGCTAATGTTTTAAAAAGTGCTACGTGGTTAGTGCAGGAGGCAGAGCATCGTATGATTACGAGTGAGGAAATCAAGAACGGTGAAAATGCAGGCTTGTATGCCGCTATTTCTGAACTTACAAATATCAAAATGCTAGATGGTGATTTTGATGTTTTTGGAGATGGAAGCGTGGTAATCAAGTCAATGCCAGGGCATACACCAGGGCATCAAGTATTGTATCTTGATTTAGCTGAAAATGGGCCAACATTATTAACAGGAGATTTATATCATTTGTATGAAAATAGAGAACACCGACGTGTACCGAGTTTCAATTCAGATGTAGACCAAACCCTAAAAAGTATGGCTGCTTTTGAAGCTTTTGCCAAAGAAAAGAACGCAAAAGTGTATTTGCAGCACCAAAAAGAAGATTTTAATAAAATGCCAAAGGCACCCGAATATTTAAAATAAAAAGTATGCTTAAGATTAATGATTTACATGCAAGTGTAGAGGATAAAGAGATATTAAAAGGAATCAACCTTGAGGTAAATGCAGGTGAAGTTCATGCAATAATGGGCCCAAACGGCTCTGGAAAAAGCACCTTGGCTTCGGTAATTGCTGGTAAAGAGGAGTTTGAAGTTACAAAAGGAAACGTTGTTTTAGAGGGCGAAGATTTGGAAGATGACTCTCCTGAAGAAAGAGCGCACAAGGGTGTTTTTCTTTCGTTTCAATATCCGGTAGAAATTCCTGGGGTATCGGTTACCAACTTTATGAAAACGGCTATCAATGAGACCCGCAAAGCAAAAGGCCTTGAAGATATGCCTGCAAACCAGATGTTGAAGCTTATTCGTGAGAAAGCTGAGATGTTAGAGATTGACCGTAAATTCTTATCGCGTTCGCTTAATCAAGGGTTCTCTGGTGGTGAAAAGAAAAGAAACGAAATTTTTCAAATGGCGATGCTCGAACCTAAATTAGCCATTTTAGATGAAACTGATTCTGGCTTAGATATTGACGCCCTTCGTATCGTTGCGAATGGGGTTAATAAATTGAAAAGTAAGGATAACGCTGTAATTGTAATTACGCATTACCAGCGTTTGTTAGAATATATCGTTCCTGATTTTGTACACGTTTTACATAACGGTAAAATTGTGAAATCTGGAGGTAAAGAATTGGCCTTAGAACTTGAAGCAAAAGGATACGATTGGATTAAAAATGAAGCTACTGTTTAAAAAGTAGGCAGCACCAGAGGGCAGTATGCAGAAGCATTTACTACCACCTGTTACCGCAAACTGAATATTGAGAAAAATGGATTTAAAAGATAAGTTAGTTTCTTCTTTCATGGCGTTTGAAAACAACATCGATATTGAACACCCAGTTCATGATGTTCGTACAGAGGCGATGAAAAATTTCGAAACAAAAGGTTTTCCTTCTAAAAAAGATGAGGCTTGGAAATATACTTCGTTAAATAGTTTACAGAAGATTGATTTTAGCATCTTTCCTAAGCAAGAGAATGCGCTTGAATATAAAGACGTCAAGAAGTATTTTATACATGACATTGATACCTACAAGATTGTTTTTGTTGATGGTGTTTTTAGTTCGCATTTGTCTGAAACTACACATGATGGGGTAGATATTTGTTTGATGAGTTCAGCGTTAACTAAACCCATGTATAAGCAGATTATAGATGTGTATTTTAATAAAGTAGCCTCAAAAGAGGAGTCTTTAACGACATTAAACACCGCTTTTAGTAAAGAGGGTGCCTACATTTATATTCCGAAGAATAAAATGCCTAAAAAACCTGTTGAAATAATACATTTCGCGACAGGTAACGAAGCTTCTTTGATGTTACAGCCAAGAAACCTTATTGTGGTTGAGGAAAATGCTGAATTACAGGTGATCGAACGTCATCAGAGTTTAACTTCAAATGAAGTGTTGACGAACTCTGTAACTGAAATATTCGCTGCCAAAAGTGCGAATATAGATTATTATAAGGTTCAGAATGATGCGGCAACAGCTTCTTTGATTGACAATACATATATTAATCAAAAGAGTAAAAGTTTTGTGAATGTGCATACCTTTTCTTTCGGAGGAAAGCTCACACGTAACAATCTTAACTTCTATCAGAATGGCGAGTATATGGACTCCACGATGAAGGGGGTTACCATCTTGGGTGAAAAGCAACATGTTGATCATCATACCCTGGTACATCATATAGAGCCTAACTGCGAAAGCCATCAAGACTACAAAGGTATTTATGGTGAAAATTCTACAGGTGTTTTTAACGGAAAAATAATTGTTGATAAAATTGCTCAAAAGACCAACGCTTTTCAGAAGAACAACAATATTCTTATAAGCGACAAGGCAACTATAAACACAAAACCACAGTTAGAGATTTTTGCTGATGATGTAAAGTGTTCACATGGTTGTACCATTGGTCAGTTAGATGAAGATGCTATGTTCTATTTGCAATCGCGAGGAATTCCAGAAAAGGAAGCACGTGCCTTGTTGATGTATGCATTTGCTAATAACGTTTTAGAAAGTGTTCGAATTCCAGAATTAAAAGCGAGAATTAATAAGCTGATTGCTAAGAAATTAGGTGTTAATTTAGGTTTTGATCTGTAGGCATAAAAAAATACAAGGCCTTTTCTTGAAAGGTGCTTTTTTAAGCGCCTTTCTTTTTCTTCTTTTTCCAATATCTGCCGCGTCACAGGAGTCTAGGTTTGGCCTAAAAGGAGGCCTTAATTATTCGACGATTGCAGGTGATTTAACCGAAGGTATTAACCCCAGATTATCAGGACATATCGGAGTATTTGTAAATTTTGAATTTTCGAACCAATTTTCTATTCAGCCTGAATTACTGTATTCTTCTGAAGGGTTTCGATTCAATACAGATTTAGCTTTTATTACAACGGCAAATCCGCAAGTAAATGAACCAGACTTTACCACTGCGGTTCAATTTAATTATTTGTCGATACCCGTGATGGCTCAATTTGAGCTAAATGACCGAATTGCTGTAGAATTTGGACCACAGTTTGCTTTTCTTCTAAATCAAGTTACCAAAATCAAAAATTTTGATGGCCGCGATGCACAGAGTTTAAATGAGCGAGAATCTATATCAGGTAATTTTCAACTTGATTATGGTGCTGCCATAGGTGTTTTGGTTCGTATTACGGATAGGTTTTCAGCTTCTCCGCGCTTTTATCTTGGTCTTCGCAATCGTTTAAACGGGGCCGGAGCAAATCTTCAAAACTACAATGGCGCTTTACAACTTTCTGTGAATTATACTTTTTTATAGTCCATAATAATTATTTTAAGAGCTATTTCAGTTTGATTAAACCAATACTCGAGTTTTAGAAATATGATTTAAGATGATATCCGGGAAGAGCAATTCTTTTGTCAGTTCAAATCTTTTCGCAAGACAAACGCTAAAGTGTCGAAGCTAACTATGGCGTAGTTCTTTCAAAGGGTTTTGGAGCTTATGATAACATTCTAGATTTTGGATTAAAGCATCGATTTGTAGCCTTTGCTTTTTTAAACTTAGGTCCTGGTTTTAACCTAGGCTTTTCAAGCCTAAAATTTAATATTTCTGGAGTAGAAGGGAACACTAATTCTTATTAGCTTCAATCCAAAATATTTTCAAAGCGCACTATTCCGAGAATTGAAAAATTACATCTGAGTCTGGGTTTAGGGTATAGTCTGATCAATGAGGAGATTAATTTTTCATCTGATGTTGTTGGTCTGCTCTCTCCAAACAGCACGCTGTGAAGAATTAATTTTAACCTAGGCCTGACCTATGATATTATCAATAGATTATGTATTCATGCTCCACATGGTTTTCTTGAGCTCAGAAAGTAGGAGAACTCAAATAATATTCGATTGTGTATAGGCTTTCGATTTTAAATAGTTGTACAAGGGGGGATATTTTTTTGTGATAGTAGGTATCTTTGTAGCTCAATTGTGTTGCTATGTTTGACGTAAATAAAATTCGTAAAGATTTCCCTATTCTAAACCGTGAAGTCAATGGAAAGCCCTTGGTTTATCTTGACAATGCGGCCACTTCCCAAACGCCACAACAGGTGATTGATGTTATTGTATCGTATTATCAAAACAACAATGCAAACATCCATAGAGGCGTGCATACCTTGTCTCAAGAAGCGACTGACATGTATGAGCAGGCGCGTGTAAAAATTCAAAAACATTTTAACGCGGCCCAAGCACACGAAATCATTCTTACATCGGGCACAACACATAGTATTAATATTGTTGCAAACGGGTTTTCTGCCCTTATAAAAAAAGGAGATGAGATTTTAGTTTCTGCGATGGAACACCACTCTAATATCGTTCCTTGGCAGATGCTTTGTGAGCGCACAGGAGGTGTTTTAAAAGTGATTCCAATGAATCAAGAAGGAGAGTTGTTGATGGAGGTGTACGATGAACTCCTCTGTGAAAAAACAAAACTTGTTTTCTGTAATCATATTTCTAATGCGTTGGGTACGATAAACCCTATCGAAGAAATTATAGAAAAAGCGCATAGCGTAGGTGCAGCTGTTTTAATTGATGGTGCGCAAGCGGCTCCTCATGTTATAGCAGATATGCAAAAACTTGATGTGGACTTTTATACGGTATCAGCGCACAAGATATGTGGCCCCACAGGAGTTGGAATGCTCTATGGTAAAGAAGCTTGGTTGCATAAACTACCTCCGTATCAGGGTGGGGGTGAAATGATTGCTGAGGTGACTTTTGAAAAAACCACCTATGCCGGTTTGCCACATAAATTTGAGGCAGGCACCCCTAATATTTGTGGCGGTATAGCTTTTGGTGCCGCGCTTGATTATATGAACGCTATCGGATTCGATGACATTGCTGCATATGAACACGAGCTCTTAGCCTATGCTACAGAAAAATTATTGGAAATAGATGGACTAAAAATCTACGGTACTGCGAAGAATAAAACTTCGGTGATCTCTTTCAATATGGAAGGAATTCACCCATACGATATTGGTTCTATTTTAGACAAGCTAGGTGTTGCCGTAAGAACAGGTCATCATTGTGCCCAGCCTATTATGGACTTTTATAAAATTCCTGGAACAGTACGGGCGAGTTTTTGTTTCTATAATACCAAAGACGAGGTAAATGCACTTGTCGATGCCGTAAGGCGAGCAACGAAAATGTTGTCTTAATAGCGGCCGTTTTTTCTAAACCTTCACAGTGAATTTTATAGAATTTATTGGGTAAATTGAATTATCAGCATGATATTTTTTTAACAGTATGCCAATATATTGTTAAAAAACAGTATCTTTTGCGGCAGTACTAACCCTTAACATTTAAATTTTATGAAAAAAGTATTTCTAGGACTTTCCGTTTTGTTTCTAGGTTTTGCATCATGTGAAAATGAGGAAACCCTAAACCCAGAAGAAAGTCAATCCCCTCAAGAAGTAGCCGTTGATATGAGTGATTTTTCACTTTATTCGCAAGACGATTCAACTGCTGGTAAAACGGCAAATGGATTTGATAAGTGCGTAACAATGAAAAATTTGGAGTACAGATTATCCATAAACAAAGGTCTTGCCAAAAAAATGTACGACATTGAATATGATACAAGAAAAGCAATTGCTTTAAAAAATCAAGGCAAAGGAAAGCCAGGAGGAACTACAGGCGGCCCTAATGGAGACGGAATCTATTCTGGCGCTGTTACCATTCCAGTAGTAATTAACATTTTAGAATCCTTCACAGGAAAAGTAACACAAGCTCATATCGATTCTCAAATAGCGATTTTGAACGAGGATTTCAATAACAACAATTCAAACACGAACGGCGTTCCTTCAGCTTTTGCTGGTTTAGTTGTTAATTCAAATATGAACTTTAGCGTAGCAGCTATTAACAGAAAGGTGTCTTCTAAAACTTCTTGGGGTACAAGAGATGCTATGAAGAAATCTAAGAGAGGTGGTATTAATCCAACGACTCCAGCAACACACTTAAATATTTGGGTATGTGAAATAGGAGGAGGAATTCTTGGGTATGCTCAGTTTCCTGGTGGTTCTGCGGATACCGATGGCGTGGTAATCGGCACTGATTTCTTCGGAAGAAATACCGCTGGTGGTATCTATGGTTATGGCAGAACAGCTACTCATGAAGTCGGTCACTGGTTAAACTTACGCCATATATGGGGTGACGGTGGATGCAGTGTTGATGACTTTGTTGTTGATACTCCTGTTTCTGGTGGCGCAAACTACAATTGCCCTTCTTATCCAGATGTAAGTTGTAACTCTGCAGATATGACCATGAACTATATGGACTATGTACAAGATGAATGTATGTATATGTTCACTATTGGTCAAGATGAGAGAATGCGTGCGTTATTCTCTACAGGTGGAGCAAGAGCAGGTTTCGTAAACTAACAAAATCTCTTAATATTTATTTAAAAAGGCGTCCACAAGGGCGCCTTTTTTGTATACTTACTTTAAATCTATAAAATGAAACAATTGGCGCTACTCTTTCTTATACTTACGATTAGCAAAAGCTGCAGCCAATCTACTGAGCGAGAACAGGTATTAAATTCAATGGTCTACAGCGCAATGACACGCGGCTCTAGTTATCAATGCAATATCGATAAAAATAATATTAGTATTGTAGTAAGTGGAACATCAAATCAGAACAAATCGAGAGCTCTTCAATTAGAAGAATGGGAGGAACTAAAGGAAGCCCTTAATAAAATCACATTAGCTGAAATTCATAATTTCGAAGCGCCAACAGAGGATAGCGCTTTTGATGGAGCTCGTATAGCTAAATTGCTTATTGAAAGTGATGGAAAATTTTATGAATCTGCTGCTTTTGATGAAGGCGTTCCGCCAGAAGAATTAAAATCATTGATTGATATGATACTAGCATTGGCAGAAACTGTTGAATAGCTGTTATTCTTATCGTATTTTTGCAAGGATATTGATGAGACGAAGACCAAGTCAATACTAATCCAGAATTAAGAATGCACATACAAAAAATACAAAAGGAAATCGTTGATGAATTCGCTATGTTCGAAGATTGGATGCAGCGCTACGAATACATGATTGACTTGGGAAAATCACTTCCGTTAATCGATGCGGAATATAAGACAGATGATAATATTATAAAAGGTTGTCAGAGTAAGGTTTGGGTACATGCAGAGTTAAAAGAGAACAAATTGGTCTTTACAGCAGATAGCGATGCCATAATTACGAAAGGAATTATAGCCATATTAATCCGTGCTTTTAGTAACCAAAGTCCCGCAGATATTATTGAGGCAAATACTGATTTTATTGATGAAATCGGATTAAAAGAGCATTTATCGCTAACCCGTGCCAACGGATTGGTTAGTATGATAAAACAATTAAAATTGTACGCTGTGGGGTATCAAACACAGTTAAATTAAGAGCGATATGAGCGAAGAAACCACAATAGACACCCAAGAACTTGGAGATAAAATAGTAAAGGTAATAAAGACTATTTACGACCCTGAAATTCCGGTTGATATTTACGAATTAGGATTGATATATGACGTTTTGGTCAATGAGGAAAATGAAGTAAAAATTTTAATGACCTTAACTTCTCCAAATTGCCCCGTTGCCGAAACACTTCCGGTGGAAGTTGAAGAGAAAGTGAAATCTTTGAATATGGTAAAAGACGCTGAGGTTGAAATTACTTTCGACCCGCCTTGGACAAAAGATTTGATGAGCGAAGAGGCAAAATTAGAATTAGGCTTACTCTAAATAAGATTTATTTTACTTTGCGCGGAAGTGCAAGTTTTTAAATTGAATTTTATGTCGGAAGAAATTAGAAATAAGGTAGCACAAAGTAAACTGATCACTTTTGACTTGGAAGATCATTACCCTGAAGGAAGGCGTATAGTTCTTGATATCAAAGACTGGCTCTACGAAGGGTTTATCTTAAGAGAAAAAGAGTTTAGAACTCATACGGCTGAACATAACTGGGATCAGTATAAAGATACTTTTGTGGCTTTAACTTGTTCTACAGACGCTATTATTCCAGGGTGGGCAAACATGCTAGTTGCTTCTAAGTTGCAGCCTTTCGCGAGAAAAGTTGTGGTAGGGAATATGGAGCAGTTAGAAACAGCAATATACCAATCAGCAATCGCTGAATTGGACGTCTCTACTTTTCTTGATAAACTTGTAATTATAAAGGGCTGCAGTAACAAGCCCGTACCAGCCAATGCGTATGTTTGGATAACTGCCAAGTTGCAGACTGTTGCCAAAAGTGTAATGTATGGCGAAGCGTGTTCTTCTGTTCCGCTATTTAAAAGAAAGTAGTATTTTTTTTAAAAGATACCGAACTATTACTACTTTTGCAGCTCATAAATAAAACACTAAACATTACATTATGAAAAAAGTAATTTTAGCAGCGGTTGCTATGTTTGCCATGACATACACCAATGCACAAACCATAGAGGTTTTAAAAGCAGAGCAGTCCGTTAAAAAAGATTCAGTTGCTGCAATTCAAGCTAGAGTAGATGCGCTTCAAGGTCAAATCGACGCTTTTCCAGGTTGGAAAAAAGGCGCTTTTGGTACTATTGGGGCTAATCTTTCAGGTTCTAGTAATTGGTATGCACAAGGTATTCCGAATAATTCTTCAGGAAATATCGGAATTACTCTAAATGCTTTTGCAAATTTGGATAGAGAAAAGTTCTTCTGGAGAAACTCTGGAAACATAAATGCACAATGGGTAAAGGTAGATAATAAAGATATTGATACCGATAACGAAGACTTTAACGGTACAACTGATATATTTAACATCAGCTCTTTGTACGGTTATAAATTGAGCGACAAGTTTGCCATTTCGGCTTTGGGAGAGTACCGCACATCTATCATCAATAACTTCAATGACCCTGGTTATTTAGATTTTGGTGTTGGTGCGACTTGGACACCGATTACTGATTTGGTAGTTGTAATTCACCCGTTGAATTACAACTTTGTATTTGCAGAGAATGATGCGGTATACGAATCCTCTTTAGGGGCGAAGATAGTAGTTGATTATACAAAACAACTAGGCGCGGTAAATTTCAAGACTAATTTCTCTACATTTCAAAGTTATTCTAATGGAGATCTATCAAACTGGACATGGGTTAACTCTTTTGGATATACTTTATGGAAAGGTATTGGGCTTGGCTTTGAGTTTGGATTAAGAAATAACAAACAAGAAGGTTTAGCAAATGCATTAGCACAAGTGCCTGCTGCGTTGCCAACACCATCTTTCGATAATTTAGACAACAAGCTTCAAAGTTACTGGTTATTTGGTTTGAATTACTCACTATAGTACACCCTAAACTTTTATAAAAAGTAAAACGCCCTGACATTGTCAGGGCGTTTTTTTGTTAAGTAGGACGCATTAAATTTGACTGTTACAGTCAATAAAATCAAATTTGATGTTCAAGCCTAGACTTGAGCGCAATCCAAATACTTAAATGTTTCGGTTAAGATTAGTTCTCATTGGAACAATATACTAAAATTCAAATACTTGGCGAAAGTATGTGTAGTAAGGCTTCTTCTTAAATTTTTGTTGTGAACGAGGCGATAGTTGTTGTGAATGCTGTTAATACATGTGGTTTCATCGACGAAATACGCTTTATAAGAGCTATAGATTGATACTCGTCAATAAAAAAGCCCTGACTTGTGTCAGGGCACTTTTTTACTAAGTAGGTATGAAGTAAAATTTGGGTTCCGATTGAAATCAGATAAAGCTTTATTAGGTTAAGCGGTGATTTGGGTAAAACAACACTTTCAAAATTTTAGTTAAGATTTAAGTCCGATTTGGGATCAACACTAGCACTTAATTACATGGTAAAGATACTATGGTTTCTAGATTCTGCTCAATTATTGTTGTGAACCCAAGCTAGATTGTTGTGTGTCGGACGAACGGTTTTGGTTGTTCGATGAAATACAATGTACAAACATGAAATTGGAACTGATGATGTATTTTAAATAATTTTTGTTTCAAAAACAATGCGGAGATAGTATAAAAAAGCCCTCCGTTTTGGAGGGCTTTTGTTCAAGTAGGTTTTGGTTAATCTGGTGTTGTATTCGTTATTCTTTAGGTCTACAATATCAATTTGGGATCAATATTTTAGATGTTCAGTTAAGTTCTAGATTCGATTTGGGGTCAAGACTGTTACTTAATAACAATGTAAAGGTAGCGTGCTTTTATGGGGTGCCTAAATTATTGTTGTGAAGTAGGCGAAGGATGTTGTGAAAAATATTTTGGGTTTTATTTCTCCGATGAATTGCACTTTTTTGTAGGAAAAGACTGTGAGAATTTGTAGAATAAGAAATTGGAGTGCTATCTTTTTTGGATTTTTCTTCTAAAAAAATATAACGGAAGGCTCGACCCCGCGCTAAGCGAGGTTTTGCCTTACTAATATTCGTCTAAATGCTCAGGGTAAAGGAAGTTGTTATACGGAAAGCGAGTTACATGAATATCACGTACTTCATTATAAACTCTTTTTCTGAACTCATCTAAGTTTTCTTTGTTCAAGGCAGAAATAAATAATGCGCGATCACCTACTTCTTGCATCCACGTTTTTTTCCATTCTTCAATGGTGAAGTGTTTGTTGGTTTTTTCGGTAATTAAATCATCGTCATCGATCGTCTCATATTCATATTGATCAATCTTATTGAAGACCATTATGATTTTCTTATCAGAACTTTTAATCTCAGCCAAAATTTTATTGACAGCTTCGATATGCTCTTCAAATTGGGGATGCGAGATATCTACAACATGTAATAATAGATCGGCTTCACGAACTTCGTCTAAGGTGCTTTTAAAGCTCTCTACCAGTTGGGTAGGTAGTTTTCGAATAAAGCCAACTGTGTCGCTTAATAAGAACGGAAGATTGCCTAATACAACTTTTCGCACGGTTGTGTCTAAAGTGGCAAAAAGCTTATTCTCAGCAAAAACTTGACTTTTGCTGATGACATTCATTAGGGTAGATTTTCCCACATTGGTGTATCCAACAAGGGCAACACGCACTAAAGCACCGCGATTGCCGCGTTGAGTTTCTTGCTGGCGGTCGATCTTTAATAATTTCTTTTTTAACAGCGTAATACGATCGCGAACAATTCTCCTATCCGTTTCAATTTCAGTTTCACCAGGTCCACGCATTCCGATACCTCCTTTTTGACGTTCTAGGTGTGTCCAAAGGCCTGTTAATCTGGGTAGTAAGTATTCGTATTGTGCTAATTCTACTTGGGTGCGCGCGTAACTTGTTTGAGCACGTTGTGCAAAAATATCTAAGATAAGGCTTGTGCGGTCTATGATCTTACAGCGTAATTGTTTTTCAATATTACGTTGTTGCGCAGGAGTTAGCTCATCATCAAAAATAACAGAGCCAATATCATGCTCTTCTACATAAGCTTCTACTTCTAGCATTTTACCACTACCGATTAAAGTCTTAGGGTTAGGTACATCCATGCGTTGCACGAAACGTTTGTACACCTCGCCACCAGCGGTATAGGTTAAAAATTCAAGCTCGTCAAGATATTCATTTACCTTTTCTTCATTCTGTTCACGGTTCATGATACCTATAAGTACCGCTTTCTCGTAATTGATGGACTTCTTTTCAAGCATAAATTTATTTAAAGTACAAATCTAGGTAACGGTTTTTGTAAATTTGACTCCCCAACAATAAAAACCATGATTTTCTCATTTTTTAAGAAGAAAAAGGAAAAAAATATATTTACCATAGGTTTCTATAACCTAGAGAATATGTTTGACACCATTGATGATCCAAATACTTTAGATGATGATTTTACGCCTACAGGCTTCAAGAAGTGGTCTTTGAAGCGCTATAATCGTAAGCTATATAAGTTGGCTAAAACGATTTCTGAAATTGGTGACCAATCCACAAAAAACCCACCAGTGCTCTTAGGAATTGCTGAAGTAGAAAATGAACCTGTGATTAAAGATTTGATTAATGCAGAGCCACTTCGTGATATTGATTATGGTTATGTTCATTATGATTCACCAGATGAGAGAGGTATCGATACAGCGCTTATTTATCAAAAATCACATTTTGAAGTACTTTACTCTGAGCCTATTGCCTTAATGTTATTTGAGGAGGATGGAAGACGAGATACGACACGTGATATTTTATACGTAAGGGGTAAGCTGAACAAAGAGGAAGTTCATATTTTCGTGAATCACTGGCCTTCGCGCAGAGATGGCAGTGACGAGACTAGCGCCAAGAGGGTAAAAGCAGCCGAAACCATAAAAGAGTATATGGCTAAGATTGAAGTTAGCATTGCAAGTCCGAATTATATTGTAATGGGTGATTTTAATGATGGCCCTGACTCTGCAAGTATAAAGTTGCTGATGGAATGCGGTCATTTATATAACCCGATGGAAAAACTACTTAGTCCAGAACGCGGTAGTGCCAATTACAAAAGAACATGGATGTTGTTTGACCAAATAATGGTGTCTCACAATTTATTGAATTATACAAAAGGCACGCATAGTTTTGCGCATGCAGATATATTTGATGAGAGTTTTTTAAAAGAATTCAAAGGAAAGTACAAGGGAACACCCTATAGAACCTACGCGGGCAGAAAATATATTGGGGGGTATAGTGATCATTTCCCGGTATATATTCAATTAAAATACAATGGGTAGTACTTTTTAAATAAGAACGGCTAATTTACTGAGATTAGCTTCACGTCGAAGATGAGTACCGAGCCACCAGGAATTCCTCTAGTATCAAAACTACCATAGCCGAGGTGTGAAGGAACTAAAAGAATACCGTTACCACCTTCCTTAAAATAGGCAATGCCCTCTGTCCATCCTTTAATAACTTGTTGTAAGCCGAAAGAAATACCTTCAGAATCACTTTCATCAAATACGGTTTCATTTAAGTAATAGCCCTTATAAGCTACGGTTACATTTGAAGTAGCTGTTGGCTGAACACCGGTGCCAGGTTCTTCGATTACATAATAAAGTCCTGTGCTGCTTTTTTGGGCAGTTAAATTATTAGCTGCAATGTAGGCTGTAATCTCTTCCTCGTTCTGAACGGTAAAATCAACCTGCTCAATTTTCTTATCATCGTTACAAGAAACGATAAGGAATACCATTGTGGCGAATAGGGCTTGCTTTAACATAGTTGTATTTTAAGAGCGCAAATATAGTAAAGTAGTCTACTTTGATACGTTTATACCCTGTTAAACCTTTTTTAATTCGGTATCATCTAAGAGTTCGTCGCCTCGTAGCTTCAGAAATACCTGCGCTGTGGTTACCACATCTTTTTCACAGTAGGTGATAATACGGTCGATGTCTTTTTCTTCATAGTACACCTGTCTCACCTGGCTGCCATCAATATCGTTCTTTGGAGAAGGTATGCCAAATATATTTGCTAGTAGTTTAAGAGAGGTGAAATGCTTGTAATCACCGAATTTCCATAGTTCCATGGTGTCTAAATGTGGAATCTCCCAAGGTTTTTTGCCAAAGAGATTTAATTTATAGGGTAGCGCTATGCCATTAATAATCATTCGTCTAGCGATGTAGGGAAAATCAAATTCTTTAGCATTATGACCGCATAATAGGTGCTTTGTACTATTAAAATGACTGTTTAAAAGATTTTTAAACTCTTTGAGTAGCAGTGCTTCTTCACCATGAAAAGTAGTGGTTCTAAAAGTTCGAATATCGCCTTTGAAATTAAAATACCCCACAGAAATGCAGATAATCTTGCCGAACTCTGCCCAAATACCGGCTCGTTCGTAAAATTCTTCAGGGCTAAACTCATCTTTACGTTGGTACTTCGACTTTTGATCCCAAAGGGCTTGTTTCTCATCATCAAGATCATCAAATGATTCCATTTCTGGAACAGTTTCGATATCGAGAAAAAGAATATGCTCTAAATTGATTCGGTGTAACATACATGATGGATTAGAAAAATACGATTTGAAGAAAACAAGATACAAAATTTGATAGTTGAAGTGCAACCGACTACAAATGCTACAAAAAGAGGAAAACCAACTTCGGGGTCGGTTATCGTTTTCAAAATGAATCGAATTTATTTCAAAAACCTGCAATGTCAAAGATTTTACCGATGAATCACTTAAAAAGCAGAACGAAACTAAGTTCGGTTTAGAATACAGACTGAGTAGTCTTTAAAAATTAAAAGAGCGACTGCTGTTTAACAGGGTTTTCATGAGCTAACAACCACTTTTTTCGGTGTAATCCCCCCGCATAGCCGGTTAGTGAACCATCGCTTCCAATTACCCGATGGCAGGGAATAATAATCCATAAAGGATTCTTTCCATTGGCAGCTGCAACAGCGCGTATTGCTTTTATATTTCCTAGTTTTTTGGATAGTTCAAGATAAGACATCGTTTTTCCGTAAGGAACTTGCAGAAGGCCTTTCCAAACATCTTGTTGAAATGGAGTTCCTTGCGGATTCAGTAGAAGATTAAAATCGGTACGCTTTCCTTCAAAATACTCTCTTAATTGATACACGGCATCTTCAAGAACTTCTGGAATCACGTCGGTAAGAAGTTCTTCTGTATCCAACACAGATACCGAAGTTAAGCCCTCAATTGCCCCTTCCAATTTTGCAATACCTAAAGGGGTTTCTATATAAGCAGTTTCCATCTGTTGCGACTTTTAATTTTTGTTTTTAGGAGGAATGGTATCTTTTCCTTTCTCCATACTATCAGATTCTTGTTCTCGAGCTTTCCAATTCTTGCGAGCTAAATCTTGTAAATCGGCAACATTATCGCTTTCATCCATTATTTCTAGCCCGAGTAGTGTTTCGATAATATCCTCCATGGTTACAATACCGCTTACAGAGCCATATTCATCAACAACTAAGGCAATATGTTCTCTTTTACTAATGAGTATGTCAAATAATTTTGGTATCGGGGTATTGCGTTCAGTAACCAATATGTCTCGACGTATATCAGAAAGAGGTACTGCACCGTTATCGTGAACGAGTTGTTCAAGAATATTGTCTTTCAGAACGAAACCTGTAATATGATCTACTTTTTGACTATACACTGGAATTCGAGAGAAGCGCATTTTAGGATGCTCTGCAAAAAATGCTGCAATGGTTTTATCTTCAGATACTACTTGAAATACAGCCCTCGGCGTCATGATGTCATTTACCAAAACTTCGTCAAATCGAAGTAAATTCTTAATAATTGTCGATTCAGATTTTTCGAAAACACCATCCTCGTGCGCAATGTCTGCCATCGCGGTAAAATCTTCTCTACTAAGTACACTGCCGTGATGACCTTTTCCGCCCACTAGTTTGGTAAAAAGTTGTAAAACCCATAAAAGCCCTGTCCATTTCAAGACAAGTACCATTCCTGTTAACGTTTTGGCAGTGAAGTTTGCCAATTGCCTCCAATAGGTAGCGCCAATAGTTTTTGGTATAATTTCAGAAGCGATTAAAATCAATAGGGTCATAATAGTAGAAACCACACCTACCATTAAATCTTCTGTAAATTTAAGACCTAAAATAGAATGCGAAGTATTACCATAAAGTTCAACAAAGGCAACTTTCGCTTGAACACCTACCAAAATAGCCCCTACGGTATGGGCAACTGTATTTAGGGTTAAGATGGCAATCAGAGGTTTGTCTACATCTTGTTTAAGCAGTTCTAAGGTAGCGGCATAGGCTTTACCTTCCTTTTTCTTGATCGTAACAAACGTACCAGTAACACTTAACAGAACTGCCTCTAAAATAGAGCAGAGAAATGAAAAGAAAATAGAAATTACAGCGTAAAAAATCAGCAGGCCCATGTATATTATTTTGAGCCACTAAGATATCAATTATATACTTCATGCTATCTGGTTTTATGTATTGTGTCAAACAAGCGAGGGTAGTTGGTCGAAATAGTAGCATTTGCACCAATATTTGAGTTTCATCTCCCGTTAAAGTATAAACGAACACTATAAACGTCCCATAGTATGAAAACAAATAGCCCAAAACAATATAGCCTTGTATTTTTTCTAATGCTAGTCATTGGCTTCTTATCGCTGCAGATTTCTTGTAGTTCTGATGAAACGAGCGAAGAAGTGATGGCAGTGGAGGAGGAGATAGAAGCTGAAATAGAAGAAGAAGTGTCGGAAGTAGAAGAGGAGGTAGCGCAACCCTGCAGCAATGTCTCAGATTTTATTTTCAATGAAAAAGAAGGTTTAGTGACCGTAGAATTTGAGGAAGCTGAATTTTCAGAGGATTGGAAACTAAAACCAGATGGAACGAATGTTTCTGGTGCGGGTTATATGGTTTGGGAAGGAGCGCAACATCTTGGAGAGCCTGGGAACGGTAAAGCAAGGTTTATGATTAAAATTGAAAATGCGGGAACCTATCAATTTCTTTGGAAATCAGCCGTAAAAATCGGAGACAATGGAACCGATCATAATGATACCTGGTTGCGTTTTAATGATGCTGATGATTTTTACGCAAAAAATGGAACTAGTATAGTCTACCCAAAGGATACTGGAAAAACTCCAAACCCAGAAGGAGCTACGAAAGACGGCTGGTTCAAAATATACCGAAGTGGTTCCAATTTAGATTTTAAATGGCAGGCTAGCACATTTGATAATAATGGACATGATGTTTTTGTAGTTTTCGAAAACCCTGGCACCTACCTTATGGAGGTTTCCGCACGATCATCTGGTCATGGAATAGATAAATTTGTACTTTTTAATACAAGCCGAACAAAAGCAGAAGCTATTGCCGATAGTAATGAATTAAGTAAAGTCACATGTAATTAGGAATACTTCAGTCTTTAAGCTTTGCATTGTAAAAAACTTGCTGTACGGCTTCCCGTATTTTTAGTTGATACAAATTGCGATGGTCTCTAGTAGGATATACCCGGTTTGAAAGAAAGATATATACCAATTGGTTTTCAGGGTCGGCCCAGATGAACGTACCCGTAAAACCTGAATGACCGAAGCTTTGTGCACTGACCTCAGGAGCTGGGTAGGCGTCTAAAAAAGGAAGTTCTGCATTGTTTAATGAAGGTTTGTCAAAACCCAAACCTCTTCTATTTTCATTTTCAGGATATTGTACTTTGGTGAACTCTTTTAAAGTTACTTCAGATAGATATCGCTTTCCATTATAGCTACCATACTGCAGATACATTTGCATTAGTTTGGCGAGGTCTATTGCGGTAGCAAATAAACCTGCGTTGCCTGATACACCTCCTAATAAAGAAGCATTCTCATCGTGTACCCAATTTTGTGTCAGCGTATGTCGGAATAGCGTGTCGTGTTCTGTGGGTACAATTTGATTTATATATCCTTTAGTTTTAGGTCGAAACCCCATTGTAGAAGCACCAAGTGGGGTGTAAAAATTATTCTCGAGGTATTTTTCATACGATTTGCCTGTCAATTGTTCGATGAGTTTTGGAAAAATCAAAAATGTCAAGCCAGAATAGCTGTATTGCTTTTCTTCAGATACTTTTGATCGATTAATCATTCGATACATTTTTTGATTGAAATTGTTTTTGATGTACAGGCCGTCGAAGGCTTGATTTTCAAATCCTGATTTCGGAATTCTTTTTACAAAACGCTTTTTTACTTCCCCGTTCTTTTTAAGAACTTCGTTTAGGAATACGATATATGGAGCCAAACCAGCTTGATGTGCCAAAATTTCTCGAAGGCTAATATTTTTCTTATCCTTTAATTTTCGCCATGGTTTCCAGTAGGTACTAAAAGGCTTGTCTAAATTTAGCTTGCCTTCATCTACAAGTTTCATTAACGCAGGCAAGGCCCCTGTAATTTTGGTAACCGAAGCTAAATCATAAATATCATCTAAGGCAACCTTTTGAATGCTATCATAGGTATGAAACCCAAACGCTTTATGGAATATGATTTTCGCCTCTTTAGCGACTAAAATCTGCGCTCCGGGGAAGGCTTTGTTTTTGATTCCATTCGTGATAATGGAGTCTACGGTAGTGTTGATATAGGCAGCGTCGAAATTCACTGCTACTGGTTTGGCGTAAACCAATTCAGAAGCAGTTGTCGCGCTAATACCTTCTTGAGAGTAGGCGTTAAAACAGCACAGACAACTAAGTATGAAAAATGATTTTTTCATTTTTTTTGATGTGTTCGTAAGGAAGCCTCAAAGCCTTCGTATAATCAAAATATGGTTCAAAAGAAGGCTACATTAACCGAACGGCGTCCTTGGCAAAGTAACTTGCAATAATGTTCGCTCCAGCTCTTTTGATTGAAATCAACTGCTCCATCATAACGGCATCATGGTCAAGCCATCCTTTTTCGGCAGCTGCTTTTAACATTGCATATTCACCACTTACTTGATAAACGGCGACCGGTACATCAACTTCATTTCTAATTTCGCGTACAATATCTAAATAGGCCAATCCTGGTTTCACCATTACGATGTCAGCACCTTCGTCAATATCAGCTTGGGTTTCTGATATCGCTTCAAAACGATTGGCAGAGTCCATTTGATAGGTTTTCTTGTCTTTTGGCACGTTTATCATGTCAATAGGAGCAGAATCTAAGGCATCTCGGAAAGGCCCATAGAAGGAACTGGCGTATTTAGCACTATAGCTCATGATACCCGTATTGATATGACCTTCGTCTTCCAAAGCCTCTCTAATAGTTAGAATGCGACCATCCATCATATCGCTTGGTGCAACAAAATCTGCCCCAGCATCTGCATGGCTAACGCTCATTTCTGCCAAAATTTCTGAAGTCTCGTCGTTTAGTATTTGTCCGTCTTGAACAATACCATCATGGCCTAGTGAAGAGTACGGATCTAAGGCTACATCGGTCATCACTAACATATCTGGGCAAGCATTTTTAACCGTTTTAACGGCCAATTGCATGAGCCCGTTTGGGTTCAGTGCTTCGGTGCCTTTATTATCCTTTAAACTATCAGGTACTTTTACAAAAAGAAGGACTGCACAAAGCCCCATATTCCAAAGTTCTTTGACTTCTTTTTCAAGATGATCTAGACTCAGTCTGTAATAATTGGGCATAGAAGCTATTTCTTCTTTCACTCCTTTGCCTTCAACCACAAAAAGCGGCACAAGAAAATCGCTAGGCGTAAGTATGGTTTCACGTACCAAATGACGAATGGAATTATTGGTTCTAAGGCGTCTATTTCTTCTGAGTGGATACATCTTTAGAATTTGATTTCAAAGTTACTGATTATTACCTTTTTAAAATTGACATATATCTAGTCAACTTCCTTTTGACAATCTATAATTAGGTTTAATTCGGTATCTAAATCGTGATTTCTCCAGATGTCAATATCTTCTTGAATCGAAAGCGGATCTTGATCAGAATCAATATAGGTTCGAATTGATGCAAGCGTTGAGAAATCTGTAGCATCTAATTTCAGAATTGACTTTTTACCAGGAATGGTATAAGCTCCTTCATAATCATAACAAAATACAAGTACTTGATCTCCGATAGCTACATTGCTATCATAAAAACAATCGGTACTAATGAACTTTTGCCCAATATAAGTATTGTTTTCAAGTTCTTTGATTTTGTAAACCTTGTCAAGCTCAATCACCCCTTCT
>CALHGE010000017.1 GCA_938029725.1 uncultured Flavobacteriaceae bacterium | reverse complement strand
TAAAAAATAGAATTAATCGTCTATTTGAATTAGTGAAACTTCGTCAATGATGACTTGTCCAATATCAGCTCCCATATCAAATAGCACTCTGCTATTTGAACTACCAAAGGAAGCCGAAGAAAGTGAAAGCTCATAGGTCTTCCATTCTGTTGTCAAATCAACTACTTCAACAGTATTAGTATAAGGCTCCTCATCAAGACCAATACCTGCAATGATTTGTCGCGTACCGTCTGATTTTGCCTTAAATGTTAATGTGTAAGTCTTATTCTGAACTATCTCAACCACTTGACTTAAATTTACATCCCAAGGGTTACCAGCTACTTCAACATTTGCAAAGTTAGCTTTGGTTCCATCAACTCCAAGAAGCTCATCGGAAACATTAGCTGCATTACCACCCCAAGCACCAACACCACTTTCAAAATCACCATCAGTTAATAAACCATCATCAAATGAAGAGGCTACTGGTGGTGTAACAGGACCTGCAGGTGTTGCGACAGTAGCACCACCATTTGAACCTTCATAAACTCTAACCCAATCAACTATCATATCCTGAGGTGTAGTTTTTATTTCATTAGGTGCAGCACCTAAAGTTCCATCGATAGCTACATTTAAAATGAGATAAAAGGGCTCTTGAAACTCAGTCATCTCTGCACTGTTAATAGACTTCGAGTAAAAAGCTACATCATCAATTTTACCAATAATATTTGTCTCATCCCACTCAATAGAAAACACATGAAAATCTGATGTAAGAGGCTCATCAAATTGTTTTCTATTTGTATAGAAAGTCCATTCATCTCCAACTGCCTTTGACTCATCAAACCAATGAATCGTAGTATGTGTAGTGTTGATATTTGAATTTTGTTGATGCATTTCCATAATATCAATCTCTCCAGACTGAGGCCAAGACACATCCGGAAAACCAGCACCTAACATCCAAAAAGCTGGCCAGGTTGATCGACCACTGGGTAATTTAATTCGAGCTTCTACCTTTCCGTACTTTAGCTCCATCTTTCCTTTGGTATTGATTTTCGCTGACGTTATAGAACCGTCTCTTTTTTCACATACACTAGTATCGCATCTTGCAGTGACAACAAGGTTGCCGCTATCTACTTTTAAATTTTCAGATGAGTCAGTGTATAGCTGGCTTTCATCATTACCCCAACCAGCGTTATTTGGACCATACCCTGTTTCAATATTCCATTTAGAATCGTCAAGAGAATTACCATCAAATTCATCAGACCATACAAGTTTAAATTGCGCAGTTGTGTCATCAACAGGAACCTGAACAGGATCAATATCGTTGTCAGCACCGATACCAATACCGCCGCAACCAGATAAAACAAAAATTGTAAAACCTACAAACAGTGTAGGGAAAAAGACTGATAATCTGTTCTTATTCATGGATTGATTCCTTTGCTAAAATGGGAAAGTGTTTTTTAATTTATGCTATATAGCACTTTTACCATAGACCTATTGAAACTGTCAAGAAAGTATAAAAGTGTTACATTTTAATACTCATTTTTTTCTTAAGAAGTGCTATATTGCATTGTAGTGATTATTATAAATTACTTTAATCACTAAGATTTGCTATGTAGCATTCACTAGCTTAGGCTAAAATATATTTTCAATATTAGAAACTTAATTATTTCGGCATATGACTTATTACCTGATCACTCAAACATACAAGGCTAATTATTTATGAGCGATGACATCCCGAAATATCTAATTGTAGAAAACCATATCAAAAAACAGATAAAGAATAAGTCCCTAATTGACAAGCTTCCTGGAGAGCGCAGCCTCGCGAAAGAGTTAGGTTTTTCTTATATGACTATTCGCAAGGCCATTGAAAATCTAGTCAATGAAGAGATTCTTTATAAAATCCCGACCAAAGGGACTTATGTTAATCAGAATAAATCAATCAGAAAAAAAACATCAACCATTGGTTATTTTCTGGACAGTAGCATTAAGTCAGGTATTTCTAGTCCGTATTATTCACTTATTCTAAATGCGATTGAAAAAGAAGCCGCTAAAGAAAATTACTCTGTTGTATATTTTTCTGATACAACCGTAGATCGTCTTCATAAAACTCTATCCAAATTAGATGGAGTTATTGCGACCTGCTTTCCTAGAATAGAAGATACTATTCTTGAAATAAAAGATCATATTCCGATTGTAGTAATAGAGAATAGTGCGGCCGACAAAACAATACCCTCTGTAATTATCGACAATTTTAATGCTGACCTTGAATCTACCGATTACATATGTAGTTTGGGTCATACACACATTGGTTTTATGACAGGCCTTGAAGACTCTGATATTGGTAAAAGTCGATATGCAGGTTACCAGCATGGCTTGAGCAAAAATAATATACAGAATGATGAAAGCCTTGTTTTTCGAGGTAATTATTCTTATGAAGCAGGTATAGAAGGTGCTGAGTATTACCTGTCCTTAGAACAAAGGCCCACTGCGATTATTTGCGCTAATGATGCAATGGCTTTAGGTGCAATGCAAAAATACAAACAGGAGGGTTTCGATATTCCTGACAATATAAGTATCGTTGGCTTTGATGATATCGACGTAGCTTCTCAAATTGTGCCTACCTTAACGACTATCAGAGCACCGGTAAATCAAATAGCAAAGCATTCATTCTCTACTCTGAAAGATCTGATTATGGGAAAGCAACCTGAACATCAACATATTGCTATTGCTGCTAAGCTCGTCGTAAGAGAAAGTTGTGCAAAGTTGAAGGAACATAAAGTAGCTTAAATTGTAATTAAAAAGACACACCCCTACTTTTCACCACTTTTAAAATTATATTAGACAAAAAAATAGCCCGATATATTCGGGCTATTTTAATTAAATATACAACTGAAACAATATTAACGCCCGATCGCAGTAGTTCCTCGTCTTTTTTCGAGCTCTGCTCTTATTTCATGCGATCTTTCTTCAGACAAGTCATAACCTCTCATTATCCACATAGCGAGTAATGTACCTATCATTGGAACAAAAACATAAGCTGTTAATAACCCTTGTAAGGCTTCTGATGTCTGCTCTGAAGCACCGCTGTCAAAACCAACAATAGAAAATATTACTCCAGTCATCAAACCTGCAACCGCAAAACCAAACTTTACCATCCACCAATATACCGCGCCAAAAGTACCTTCTCGTCTTGCCCCGGTATTGAGTTCATCTAAATCACATACATCTGCAGTCATTGACATCATTAAGGTAAACAACCCACCAATACCAAAGGCAAATAATGGCAAAGGTAAAAACATTAATAAAGGTTTTCCTGGTACAAAACAAAAGTAAAATAAAATGTAACCTAATACAGAAATCCCTTGAGATATTATAAACGTATTTTTCTTCCCAAATTTTTGAGAAAGGAAAGTAATTATCGGTATAACCAAGAAGCAAGTGACTAAGGCACTTGACATACCAAATAAGGTTGGCCAAATCCACGAACCATCAGGCCCAGTTTGACCTCCAAACATGTAATGAACAATTATAAAAAAGGAAAAACCCGCTACTGTGTTAAAAGCGTTAAATACCAAAAATGTTGCCCCGCAAAGCCTTCTAAAAGGCGCATTTTTCAATGTTTCTACCAAACCCTTTACCAGTGAAGAAAAGTTATCTTTAAGATTCTTACGAGAAATAACTTCTAAGTTCTCTGGCACATCTCCTGTTTTTCCAAAGATCGCGGGAACCATACAAAGACCCATACAAAATAAGCCTACCCATATTGAAAGGGTTCGAGCTCCCTCGGCAGAATTTGCGAAATACTTAGGATCATAAAGAACCACCCAAAACCATGGAACTATTACCCAAGCCCATTGGCCTATCCATTGTGA
>CALHGE010000016.1 GCA_938029725.1 uncultured Flavobacteriaceae bacterium | reverse complement strand
AAGACAAAAGCAGCGGTCGAAGAAGCGTTTTTTACTGAAGTTCGCACATCATCACTTCTTCAACGTTTTGCAAAAGTGGAGGAAGTTGCCAATACTATTACGTATTTGGTGAGTGAACTTTCATCGGCTACTAACGGTGCGGCAATCAAGGTTGATGGCGGCAGTACCGGCGGAATTATTTAGAAACATTTAAAATAAGAAGTATCCAACTAAACTAAATATATGAAACAAACAAGAAGAGTATTAGCAATCATTGTAATCAGCTGCTTTTTTCAGATATCCTGTCAAGACGCTAAGAAAAAAGAAACCGAACCGCAAGAAATAGAAGTGAAAGAAATGGATAAACAGAAGCAAGACTTATTAAGACATGTTGTGATTTTTAAATTTAACGATGCTGCGAGTGAAGCAGATGTACAAAAGTTAAATGATAGTTTCAATGCACTACCAGATCACATTTCAGTGATAAAAGATTTTGAATGGGGTTTAAATGATAGTCCAGAAAATTTTCATCAAGATTTCACGCATTGCTATATGATTACATTTAATTCAGAAAAAGATAGAGATAGCGTGTATACTCCGCATCCAAAGCATCAAGAATTTGTAGCAAGTCTTCAGCCTTATGTTGAAAAAGTATTTGTTGTAGACTATTGGGTAAAATAAACCCATAAACAAGGGCATACATAGCAATACTGCTTTTTTTGATTATTGACTGCTTTGTGGTACAATAAGCCCTATTTTTGCCAGCTTAATTTCTTGCCACATGAAAAAGTATTTAAATCTTTTCGATTTTAAGCAAAAAGTAGATTACAAAACGGAAATTCTTTCAGGGTTGACGGTAGCGCTTGCTTTAGTGCCAGAAGCAATCGCTTTTGCATTGATTCCAGGATTTTCTCCACTTACAGGATTGTATGCAGCTTTTATTTTGGCCTTGGTGACTTCCATATTTGGTGGTCGCCCCGGAATGATTTCTGGCGCCACTGGTGCGGTTGCGGTAATTTTCATTGGATTGATTTTAGAACTAAAAAGAAATTTTCCAGGAATAGAGCCTGAAACGATTTTGAATTATGTTTTTGCGACTGTTATTATTGCTGGTGTATTGCAGATATTGGCAGGGCTTTTACGTTTAGGAAAATTTATTCGTTTGGTGCCGCACCCAGTGATGTTTGGCTTTGTAAATGGTCTAGCTATTATCATTTTCATGGCGCAATTTCCTAATTTTTATCAAAAAGGAACTGAAGATTTATTGACTGGTTCTTCATTATATATGATGTTAGGGCTAACGTTTTTAACCATGTTAATTATATGGGGTTTACCTAAATTAACAAAAGCTATACCTTCTTCTTTAGTAGCCATCGTAGTCGTTTCAGCTATTGTTATCGGTTTTGGCGTTGATACGCTTACCGTGGCAGACACGATGAAAGCCGGTCAAACAATTAATGGTGGTTTTCCGCCACTATCTATCCCGCAGATTCCTTTTACCTTTGAAACCTTTAAAATTATTTTCCCTTACGCGGCTATTGTTGCCGGAGTTGGTTTAATTGAAAGTCTTTTGACTTTGAACATTATTGATGAAATTACCGAAACAAGGGGTAGTGGAAACAGAGAGTGTGTAGCTCAAGGAACCGCAAATATATTGTCTGGATTTTTATCAGGTATGGGCGGTTGTGCAATGATTGGTCAGAGTCTAATTAATACCTCTTCTGGAGCAAGAGCTAGACTTTCAGGTATTACAGCAGCAGTTATGCTATTGGTATTTATAATGTTCGGTTCAAGTTTAATCGAACAATTACCGATGGCAGCATTGGTTGGTTTAATGTTTATGGTTGCTATCGGAACCTTTGAATGGGCAAGTTTTAAAACCTTCCGAAAAATGCCGAACTCAGATGTAATTGTTATGGTTTTGGTAACCCTGATTACGGCAATTACCCACAACCTAGCGATTGCGGTTTTATTAGGAGTTATCATTTCTGCGTTAGCCTACTCTTGGGAAAATGCAAAGCGAATACGTGCTAGAAAATATGTTGATGAAGACGGAATAAAACACTATGAAATTTTTGGCCCCTTATTTTTTGGTTCAACAACTGCTTTTGCTGAGAAATTTGATATTCAAAACGATCCTGAAGAAGTGATTATTGACTTTCAGGAGAGCCGCGTGGCAGATATGTCGGGTATTGAAGCCTTGAATAAATTGACAGAACGTTACTCAAAAGCCAAGAAGAAAATCCATTTAAAGCATTTAAGTAAAGATTGTATACGTTTACTTGAAAACGCAGATGAAATTATAGATGTCAATGTGCTTGAAGATCCAACGTATAAGGTCGTTGTGGATAAGCTTAAAAAGGATGATAATTCAGAACTCGAGCGCCCTTTTAATCTTTGGGAGTTATAGAGTCGCCGTTGGTTTCTTCTTTTTAAAGCGAAATGCCCGCCCTTTCATTGTAAATAAAGTTGAGCATATCGTTTGGTTTCAAATTTCATAAAAAATGCCGCTTCCTGTCAAAAGAAAGTGGCATTTTTCATGAATTAGGGCTATACTATAGGGTACGCAAATATTCCGCTACCGCTTTAGTTTCGTCTTCCTTCAAATTTTGATTTAGCATAATCGCATTGTTATATTCTTTCAACAAAGCTTTAGCGATAGGGTCTTCTTTTAACATTCCATCAGGATTAGCAATCATATTCATTACCCATGCCGGACTTCTTCTTTCATACACACCTTTCAAAGCTGGGCCAATCATGCGTTGCTCGGCCATATGACATGCTGTGCAAATTGCACTATACTTCGCTTGACCTCTAGCTGCCAATTCTGCGTTTATTTCGTCTGGGAAGGTAACATCTTTGAAAGGGCCAATGCCATCGTTATCCATATCAACAGGCACTCCTTCAGCAGCTGCAGCCTTAACTTCTTTTTTGGTACGATTCATTTCAAAACCGTCTTTTTTTTCTTCTTTTTTTTCACCACAACTTGCAATCAACGCGCAAATGGCTACTATGCTTAGTAATTTTTTCATTCTAAAAATTTAATTGAAGTACTAATATAGGGAATAGCTAAAATTATTAGACCTCGTTAAAGAACTTTATCACTCTTTTTTCATTGTACGTAATATTTTTTTGGCCATAATAGCCCACATGACCGCCATATTTTGAGACTTCCAGATAGAGGTCAGTACTATTTTTTGCTTCTTGATAAGGAAAACAGGCAGCGCCTAAAAAAGAATCGTTTTCTGCGTTTAAAAGTAAAGTAGGAGTTTTGATATTGGACAAAAATGGCAAAGAACTACATTTTTCGTAATAGTCTAAAGCATCTTTAAAGCCATGTGCACGACTTGTGTAGATGTCATCAAAATCTTTTAAGGAAATTACTTGCGCAATATCGGTGTCCGATATTTTTTTAGGAAACTGTTTTTGCTTCGCCTTTAATTTTTTTATCAGATGCTTTTTGAACCGAAGAGCATAAGGGATGTTTTTTGATTTTAATAGTTCGTTACATGAACTATGCAGGCTGCAAGGAACAGAAACTGCCATTGCCGCTTTTACCTGCTTAGGAATGTCTCTGTCTTCACCTAAATATTTTAAGGTTAAGTTTCCACCCAAGCTAAAGCCCTTTAAAAAGATTTCGCTATAATTTTTGTTAGCTAGTATATGGTGAATAACAGCATCTAAATCTTCAGTTGCTCCGGAGTGATAAGAACGGTATAATCGATTTTGCTCACCACTGCAGGTTCTAAGATTAATGGCGCAAACATCATATCCGTTTGTATTAAGTTGTTTTGCGCTTCCGGCGATATAAGCGCGTTGAGCGTTTCCTTCAAGGCCATGAATCAAAATACCAACTTTACTAGAAACTGAACCTGAAAAACTCCAATCAAGGTCTAGGAAGTCGCCATCGGGCAATTCAATCCTTTCTCTTTTTTGTGAAAAATTATCAATCTTTCGAAATGCACCCGCATAAACAGTCGAAAAATGGCCATTTTTGAATAAAAATGGTGGATTATAGCTTGACGAAATTAGAGGCATTGATAGATTATAATGTTGCTAAAGTTAATTTTCTGATCACGGGCTATCTTCCGGTTTTATCTTTTATGAATAGTGTAGACCCTGTATAAAAGAACAGTTCGTTAGGCCTACTGAAAAGTAGAAGATTATTTTGGATAGGTCTCTAAAACCTTTATCTGTTCTTCAATGGCAGATTTAAATTCAGTTTTTAAAGAATTAATCAGCTCTGAAACTGGAACGCAGTTTTCGATTATTGCAGAACCTTGACCAGCGGACCAAATGGTTTTCCATGCTTTTGCTTCCGTATCCAATTCTTTTCCAAAATCAATTTTTTTGTCTTTTTTCAAATCTTCTTCTGTGATTCCGGCTGCTGTAAGACTTGCTCCTAAAAAATTAGCATGTACTCCAGAAATAGAAGCGGTATAGATGACATCACTTGCGCCGGCATCAATAATCATTTTCTTATATTCTTCAGGTGCTTTGGCTTCATCAGTATTGATAAAGCGCGTACCCATATAGGCCATATCGGCGCCCATTTGCAAGGCTGAAGCTATATCACGCCCTGTACTTATACATCCTGAAAGTAGAATGGTTTTATGAAAGAATTTTTTTATTTCTGCTACCAAAGGCATTGGGTTGATTGTACCCGCATGACCACCTGCACCGGCAGCTACTAAAATTAAGCCATCGACACCCGCTTCAGAAGCTTTTTCAGCATGACGTTTTTTGATGACATCGTGAAAAACTAACCCGCCATAACTATGAATAGCATCTACGACCGTTGATACGGCCCCCAAAGAGGTAATAATCAATGGCACTTTGTGTTTGACACATAATTTGATATCTGCTTCTAGTCTTGGGTTGGTAGCATGTACGATAAGGTTTACGCCAAATGGTGCAGCCTTTTTTCCTGTTTCTTTTTCAAATTTTTCAAGCTCAGATTTGATCTCAATAAGCCATTCTTCAAAGCCTTCGCTAGTTCTTTGATTAAGTGCTGGGAATGTGCCAACAATGCCACCTTTACAGCATTCAATCACTAGGTTCGGCCCTGAAATAAGAAACATAGGCGCGGCGACTGCGGGTAAGGATAGGTCTTTTATAAAAGCGGGTTTATTGCTCATAGCTTAAGGTTTTGTGAGTTCTAAAAATAGGAATAAAAAGTCAGGCAGTTTACCCCCGATTTCAAAGCTACGGATTTTTAAATTATTATGCATGCATAGCAAATAAATCAAAGACACCTAACTAGTAAACCAAAGGATTGTTTTTCTTTAAACTGCGATATCTAGTGATAGTAGGTTTTAGTTTTAGCTTTCGAAGAAAGAGACAATAGTTTAAAAAACTTTGTTCTATAGCTGTGATTTTTATGCGCTTTGAGTTTCGTTTTGAAAAGTATGGTGATTAAAAAAGGGCCTCTTTACATAGAGGCCCTAAAAGGGAAACATAAACCAGCTCAGAACACTAACCATTACTATAGCGAACTGGTACTTCGCCTTTGATAAAATTTATTCTAGTAATTAAATAAGAGCATTTTACTACTCTATAAAATTGACGACTCCGGTGTCCATATCATATACGGCCCCTTTAACTTCAATTTCTCCGCTTTCCACCATTGTTCTGAGTACAGAACTTTCTTTGACTATATCTTCCATCGCTATACGTACATTATTCTCGCTTACCTCATGTACCAATAATCTATTTTGCGAACTTCTTGGTCCAGTTGCGACTGTTGACATCTTAATCGCTGGTTTAATGTTTTTTAGCATTTTTGTGATATGCCCTAACTCTGCGCCGTCAATCGCCGCGTGTATGGCACCGCAGTTTTCGTGGCCTAAGACTAGAATCAACTTTGCCCCTGCTACTTTAGTCGCAAATTCCATACTTCCTAGGATATCATCATTGATAAAATTTCCAGCGACCCTTGCTACAAAGATGTCGCCTATGCCTTTGTCAAAGACATCCTCTACAGGAACTCTACTGTCTACACATGACAAGACTATGGCCTTAGGAAACTGAGATTCAGCACTCTCACGTATCTGAACCGAGTGGTCTCTCGCTGTAAGGTCATTTGTGATAAATCTCAGGTTTCCTTCTCTTAGGCTTTGTAATACGGCACTAGGACTAAGAGCGTCTTGTTCCTCTTTTGTTAAAACCGTTTCTATTAGAATTTGACTTCTTTCGATTTCTATCACACCCGAACTTTCGTCTATAATGCCCGCAGACTGGGCTGTCAATGTAGTCGATGCCATAATGGCAAGGCAAATGCTGAGTGTACTTAAATTTGTTTTCATAACTGATATATTTAAAATTAATAAAGGACAAAAATAGTATTAAAAAAGAATGTAATACTATTACTATTCATAAAGAATATTTAAACTATTGTAATACAATAGTATTACTATTATATATTAAAATTGAACTTCATTTTTTATTGAAATTCAAATAAAAAAGAGCTATTGCTGAACATGAGATATGAGGTTCCAAGTAAGGAAGGAATTATAACAGGTGTTAGCCATCAAGCAGCTACTCGTATGCTATAGATTCTTGTTGCTAACTGAAACGCCCTCAGTTATAAATGAAACTCCCTGTGTTCCATGAGTTGACACCATAACACCTTGAAATATTGGTTTTATTTCTGAATTGGTCGCAGCCCAATTGATAATGAAACTTCCTTCGACCTCTCTTTGGTTGTCGCTTTCTTCAATCACATAGGCAGTGGATTGCATAGGAGATAAAAAAACCATTTCATTCAGGTACTTATGAACGAGTTTTCCTTGAGCGTTATACTGATTGATATCTTCCAAATAAATCGTATCCTTGAGGCTTGTGTTCCTAATACTAATGGTAACGGTTAGGCCTATTTTTAGACTGAGGGCGTAAGCATTTACCAAGAGAAAAAATCAGTATTCAAAAGGTATAATGGAAGTGAGAATAAAAGAAAAGAGATTAGTTACAGTGAAAAACCCTTCAAAAGAGTCCGTGATATAGGCTTGTGGTATGATGTTGAAATGACAACATAGGTGTATTGATACGGGTCAAAGTATGTTAGCGTATTTGGAGATATAATTTTCTAAAAAACCTTATTATTCTTGCGTAGGTGAATTTCCTATCTTTGCTCTTTTAATGCTATTTTCGACGAGATCATCTTAATCTCTAATTTTTAAATAAAACCTATTTTATGAAAAATCTAATCTTTTTATCTATAATTCTAGCAGGGTTTGCGGCCCATTCACAAACAATCTCTAAAAACGCTTTGGGATTACGAATTGGAGATAATGACGGGTTTGGCGGAGAAATTTCTTATCAGCGATATCTTCAAGAAAATAACCGCTTGGAGTTTGATCTAGGCTGGCGTGATTCTAATAATGTGGATGCCTTTAAATTGGTAGGGCTTTATCAATGGGTATTTCCGATAGAGGGTGATTTCAATTGGTTCGTTGGAGCAGGTGCCGGTATCGGATCTTTTGATGCTGGAGAAAATGATGGAATTTTTGCATTAGTAGCCGGTGATATCGGGGTAGAGTATAATTTTGAGTTTCCTTTGATTCTTTCGTTGGATTTTCGTCCTGAACTAGGGTTTAATAATGACTACTCAGATGACCTTGGTTTAGACATTGCATTGGGTATTCGCTACCAGTTCTAGTGTTTTCCTCCTTCTAGGTTGAATCAATATTTTCCCCATTTTCAAAGAACCAATGGTGGTAGACTTCGCGCGGTAGTTGAGGCAAATTTTTCTTAAGAATTTGATTAGTAGAATACACAGTGGGTTATACTTGTTATCTTTCACTCTGTTTTAGCTGCGCTTAAGGTTCATCTTACTATGAGCTCTCCAGCATTTTTATAGTGCCTTTGATCAACTTGTTTTTTAGGTTGCGGAAGAACCCATAATGTGCTATTTATGCCCTTTTGTAAAACTTGATAAGTAGCTGTTTTACCCTATTAAATATGACTGTGGCTACGCGTTAAATGGATAGCAACAAAAACCTAAAATAATAACTAACGGCAACTAAAATCAAAATTCAAGTAACATATGAAAAGTGATATGAGAAAGAAGATTATCGAAGTTTGTGATAGGAAAATAATCGCAAAGGGTGATACTGTTGGGCTGTCGTTTTACGCATTTTTCAAAAACAAAAACGACAGCCCTGAGCTTTTAATGGAGGTGGCAAAATGGTGGATTATTGATAATGAGCTAGACCATTTCGAGAAAGCCATTAAGATTAAGGAAATGCTTATGTTTGAGTAAAGGATTGTTAACTTAGCCCACTAGGTAGTATATCATCAATTATGATATTCAAAAGTTTAGCAAAGCATACTATGGATAAAATAGAATTTCTTAAAAAAAATATCTTTCAGAATTTAGAAAATCTTACTGATGAATCTGAAGCTGATGCAATAGGCTATTTTTCTGAGTCAGATTTTGCAATAATATTAGAGCGAATCGAGAAGTTAGGAATTGGAATATATAGAATTGAACCTCGGCTCGAGGGCGAGCGTTTTGCTGTAAAAGTACATGAAGACTATCGGAAAAAAGCGACAGATTCAAAATGGTATAAAAAAGCATTTGCTCAATTTAAAAAGCAAGAACCTAAGCTGCAATATGCAGCCAGTTATAAAGTTTCAGAGAAGTTACTGAATAAACCAAACCCTGTTGGCGATAAAGATCCTAGTTAAAACCAAAGTTTACCTATAGAACGCTCCTTACAACCTTACGACGACTCTCGATACCCGTTTACAATCAAGCTTAATGAAAGCGGCGAACTATTTTCCGTAACTAATATTTGAAAAAAAATATCATTGTTTTAGTATGAATAAAAAAAAACTAGCACTGTATTGTTTGGTCATTTTTGGGCTACTAGTTGGCTTTGGATACTTTTGGTTAACGAATGCCAATAACTATGAGCGAGACGGAAAAATAGAAATAGCAATCAACGACTATCCGATTAAAATCACGCGTGATGAAAATGGCATTGCTTATGTTTTTGCTCAAAATAAAGCAGATGTTATTAGAGGTCAGGCTTTTGTATTGGCTCAAGACCGTCTTTTTCAAATAGAATTTTACCGTGCATTAATAAAAGGGGAAGGCGCTAGTTTGGTAGGTAGCTCGATGTTGCAGTCGGATATAAAAATGAGGGTCCTAAATTTGTTAGGAAACGCAAAAAGAAGTTACCCATACCTAGATGAAGAAACCAAAGAAATGCTGATTTGGTATTGTGAAGGTTTTAATGCCTACTTAAATGTTGGAAAAGACGAATTTCCATTAGAGTTGAGTTTGTTAGGTATAGCTCCAAAACCTATAACACCAGAAGAAATTGTTTCTATTACACATTTTATTGGGCTTTTTCATAGTCAAAATCTAGATGATGAAGTTCTCAGTATTAACCTTGCTGCGCGTACAGATATAGCTGCAGCACTTTTACCACTTTCAATTAATTTGGATAGAACGAAACAGTTAACGTTCAGCACAGATTCAACGTATACAGGATCTTTAAATAGAGATAGTGCACATTGGAGACAGACAGAAAGCCCCATTTTACCCTATCCCAAATTAGGGTCTAATAACTGGGCGATCTCGGGTAAGAAATCTAAATCCGAAAAGCCCATCCTTTCAAATGACCCGCATGTAGATGCTAGAATGCTTCCAGGCCTTTTTTACCCTATTGGCTTATTTTGTCCTGAATTTAAAGCAGTAGGCATAGCCACTCCAGGTATTCCAGGCTTGATTTCAGGACGAAATGAATACGTTTCTTTTGGGGTTACAAATGCATATGGAGATAGTCAAGATTTATTTATAGAAGAAGTTGAGGGAGATTTTTATTGGCAAGAAGAAGATAAGATTCCTTTTAAAAAGCGAAAAGAAACGATTGTAGTCAAGGATAGTTCAAATGTGGAGCTTGAAATTCGCTATACGCAAAGAGGACCTATTATTTCAGATTTTTCAGTCTTCAATTTGTTAACAGATGATGTTGTTAGTCTTCGTTGGTCTTTGGCAGAAACGAAAAGCAATTCTATTGGTTTAGAACGGTTATTAGAAACCAAGAATGTTTTTGAATTTAGAGAGGCCTTAAAGGGTATGGACAACATGTTTTTTAATTACGCAATAGCAGACGTTGACGGTAATATTGCGCATCAGGCAACTGGCTTAGTTCCTATTAGAAGAAATAACGGAGGAGAACATCCGACATCCGGAAATCAAAAAGATACCTGGTTAGGGTTTATTCCGAAAGAAGAATTACCTCACATGGTGAATCCGGAAAGAGGTTGGATTGGTACTGCCAACAATGACACGCGGCCAGACGATTACCCCTATTATTACTCAAACCACTTCTCTCCATATTACCGCTATCAAAGAATTCAAGAAGTGCTTTCAGAAAATAAGAAATTTTCAGCGGAAGATTTATGGGATATGATTTTTGATGTAAAAAACATGCAAGCGGAATTATTGACACCATTATTTGTTTCAGCTTTAGAGAAAAAAGAGGATACAAGAGATATCGCAAAGATTCTAAAAGAGTGGAATTTTAATGATAACATTGATGAAGTGGGTGCGGCTGTGTATAATGTGCTGTACAATGAGCTTTTATATTTGGTTCTTAACGATGAGTTACCCGATGATATAGAAGATATGTATTGGGAGAATGTGTATTACTGGAATCAGCGAGCAGATAGTTTTATTTTAGAGAACACAGAGTTTATTGATAATGTAGATACCACAGAAAAGGAAACGCTGACTGATTTAATTATAGTGGCAGGGGTTAAAACAAAAATGCTTTTAACGGAAAGGTTAGGAGAAGATCAAGATGATTGGACTTGGGGTAAGATACATACCGTACATTTCGCTAGCCCTATTCGCCCAGAAGGAATAGGCAGTAGTTGGTTAGGAGCAGAACAATTTCCAAAGCAAGGCTCTAATCAAACCCTGAATAGAGGTGGGTTTGTAAAAAACACAGCCCGTGAATTTAATACGAGTTGGTTTAGTTCTTTTAGAATGGTTGCTGATATGAATGATCAGGAAAAAATGATGGGCATATTGTCAGGCGGAAGTGCTGCTAGAATTTTTCATCCCTACTATAAATCACAATTAGAAAAATGGAAAACAGGCGAATGGATTCCGTATTGGATTTCTAAAGATAAAATTTTGGAACACGCAGAATTTGAATTGATTTTAGAATAATAACCGCTATAATAGTGCATCCAACATGCGCATAAATTCAATAGCTAGCAGAGGCCTTAGTAGTAAAAATACGTATAGACTTTCTATTTGATTTGTAAGTGCAAATATGCGCTATAGCCCAAGTTGATAGTGGTGGGCCATTGGGGATGAAAGTTCAAATAAACGATCGGCTAAAATTGTTTTCGGTTAATTAAAACATAAAATTCTGTGAAAGTTAAGAATGTAGGTTTGTTAATTGTATTGTTGATTGTAGCATTTGTTGCTTCTTGTAGTAAGAACGATTGTATTGCGAAAACGAAGGAATCATGTGTTGTCACATTTGAACTTAATCGTGTCTGTGGTTGCAACGGTGTTACCTATCCTAATCCTTCTACAGCGGAATGTAATAATATAGACGATTATACAATGGGCGCCTGTAACTAGGAAAATTCGTTGGTTCAAGATATTACTCTCAATCCATAGGTGTAGAATGTAACTTGAAATTTGAAATCAAAGTTCAAATAAAGGATAGTATTTAAGCTTTAAACGTAATTGTAAAAGTAGCTCCTTCATTAACTTTACTTGCAACACTTATGCTGCCACCGAGGCTTGTGATATGGTTGTATACCAAATAGAGGCCAACCCCTTTGCTGTCTTTGTTGCCATGAAATCTTTGGTTTAATTTAAAAATAAGATGACCTACTTTATCCATATCAAAGCCGAGACCATTATCTGAATACGTGAATGTTTTTTCTCCATTCTTTTCTTCCGTACGTATCGCGATAATAGGTAAAACATCAGGTTTTGCATATTTGATGGAATTGGTAATGAAATTTAGAAATATACTCTCCATAAAAGCAGCGCTGAAAAAGGTACTTTGTAAAGCTGAAAAATCTAACTGAAATTTGGCACCAGATTTTTGAATCAATGCGCTTATTGAAGTTTGTACTTTCTCAAATAGTATATGAAAATTTACCTCTTCCAATTTTTCACTCGAGATATCTTTTTGTTCTAATACCGCTAGATGAGAATTGAGAGACTTATTTAATCCTTCTGCAGCCAATTTGATATAGCTGAGTAATTTCAATATAAATTCATCATCGACTTTACTTAGATCGATTAAATCTACAAGTGAGATTAAATTGTTTACAGGTGACCTTAAGTCATGAGAAGTGGTGTAGTTAAGTTGCTTGAGTTTTCTATTTACATCACTCAGCTTGCCTAAGTGCTCTATGCGTTCGTTTTCGAGTGTTTTTTATGGGTAATATCTTTGGCAATAGCATATATTAATCGCTCGTTTTCAACAGAAATTGACGTCCAATGTAGCCAAACAATCTTTCCAGATTTGCACACGTATCTGTTTTCAAAATTAACTAGTGCTATATTATTCTTTAAGTTATTTCTATGCGAAGCTGTACGCGCTCTATCTTCTTCATAGATGAATTCGGAAATTAATTTTGAGCGTAGTTCTTCCTCAGAGTACTCCAATAAGGCTACAAAAGCAGGGTTTATATTCGCAAAATAGCCGTCATAATTAGCGATACAGAGGCAGTCCATCGATAGGTAAAAAAAGGGATCTAATTTTGGGCTCATAGGTTTTTAAATATAGGGCATCTGAGCAAGCTGATCGACTCAAAATGAATTTCAAAATACATGAATCGATAGATGATTGTACGTGATCTATGCTTTCCATACGAGATTCGAAAACCTTGGATTGTATTAGAGGAAGTTAGGCTATATATTGTGGAAATAAGTTAAGGTATTATTAAATTTGAATTCTAGAAGCCAAGAGGTAATATTTTTATAGGTAAAGCTATGTTTCAAGCGCCTTACACTTTTTTAGAAATGCAGATTTCGTATCCAAACCCATACCTTTTAAATAGCACTCCGAAGCATCATTTAGGGGCTTTTCTGCAGCAGATAAACCCTTATCTTTGACTTATATATCAACAAAAAATGACAAAAGCCCTTTACATAGCTGCCTTAGAATCTCATAGTGGTAAATCTCTCGTTGTATTAGGTTTGATGCAATTGTTATTGGGCAAAATGGCCAAAGTAGGTTATTTTAGGCCTGTAATTGATGATGTTAAAGAGGGTGCTATAGATAATCACATCAATACGGTGATTTCTCATTTTGATTTGGACCTTTCTGTTGAAGATGCCTTCGCCTTGACTCAAAGTCAGGTGGTAGACCTATTCAATGATGGAAGGCAAGGTGATATTCTAGATACTATTATCGCCAAATATAAACAGCTCGAAAAACGATTTGATTTTATTTTAGTGGAAGGAAGTGATTTCTCTAGCGACGGAAGTATCATCGAATTCGATTTGAATATTGATATTGCTAAGAATCTGGGTATGCCGGTTATTCTGATAGACAATGCTCGCGGAAAGACCTTAGACGAATTCTGTGGTAATCTTGAATCTGCGGTAAATACCTATATTCAAAAAGGAATTGAAATACTCGGAGTTGTTGCCAACAAAGTGCACCCAGAAAATGTGGCACTAGTAAATGAACGGTTGAAGGACGAATTGAACACAAAAACCGTTTCCTATGCGGTGCCAAGAGTAAAAAAGCTATCACACCCTACGGTACACGAAATCTTGGATTCACTTGATGGAAAAGTGCTCTTTGGAAAAGAAAATTTAGATAACCAAACAGGAAGTTTTGGAGTAGGTGCCATGCAACTGCATAACTATCTCACCCACCTTCGAGACAATAGTTTGGTGATTACCCCAGGCGATAGATCTGACATCATTCTTGGCGCGCTACAGGCAAATCTTTCGGATAATTATCCTACTATTTCTGGTATTGTACTGACCGGGGGCATACTTCCTGAAACCTCAATATTACGTTTATTGGAAGGCTTTGAAACACATGTTCCTATTATTTCTGTGCAACAAGGCACCTTTGAGGCAGCCAATTCCGTGGGAAATATCAAATCGAAGATTTATGCAAAAAGTAAACAGAAAATTGCTACTTCTATAGCACTTTTTAATAGCCATATTGATGGCGAGCTATTGCTGCAACGCTTAGAAACGTTTGAGCCGAAGGGCACTACCCCGAGAATGTTTCAGTATAACCTGCTTCAACGCGCTAAAAGGCATAAAAAACATATTGTATTACCAGAAGGAGAGGATGCAAGAATTCTCGAGGCTGCCAGTGAATTATGTGCTTTAGGTGTTGTGGATATTACACTTTTAGGGAACCAAGAAGAGATTGAAAAGAAAGCGATGCAACTTGGTATTCGTATATCACACTTGAATATTATTGACCCAGCAAGCGCAGAAAATTTTGAAAAATATGCAACTACTTTTTGTGAGTTAAGAAGGCATAAAGGGGTGAATATGGATGTCGCTAGAGATACTATGCTTGATGTTTCCTATTTTGGTACGATGATGGTGTATCAAGGAGATGCAGATGGAATGGTTTCTGGAGCAGTACATACCACACAGCATACCATACGCCCAGCACTACAGTTCGTAAAAACCAAACCAGGTATCGGGGTGGTATCCTCGGTATTTTTCATGTGCTTGGAGAACAGAGTCTCTGTTTTTGGCGATTGCGCCATTAACCCAAATCCGACGGCAGAGCAACTGGCTGAAATTGCTATTTCCTCTGCAGCATCGGCAGAAGAATTTGGCATTAAAGCGAAGATTGCAATGTTATCCTATTCTTCGGGTAGTTCTGGAAAAGGGGAGGAGGTTGATAAAGTGAGAAAGGCAACAGAATTGGTGAAAAGTAGCCACCCTCATTTACAGATTGAAGGCCCCATACAGTACGATGCTGCCGTTGACCCATTGGTTGGCAAAAGTAAATTACCAGACTCAGAAGTGGCCGGGCAAGCATCTGTTTTGATTTTTCCAGACCTGAATACAGGTAATAACACCTATAAGGCGGTTCAAAGAGAAACAGGTGCCCTAGCAATAGGGCCAATGTTACAGGGGCTAAATAAACCAGTAAACGATTTAAGTAGAGGCTGTACGGTTGAAGATGTTTTTAATACGGTAATCGTAACGGCGATACAAGCACAAGAAAGTTAAAAAATCATGCAAATTCTCGTTCTCAACTCAGGAAGTTCTTCTATCAAATTTCAAGTTATCAAAATGCCATCAGAAGTGGTGATCTGCAAAGGCTTGATAGAACGTATCGGACTCGATAACTCATCGATACATTATGAGGCCAAAGGAGTAGATACCACTGTGGTAAAACGACTGTCCAATCATAAAGAAGGTTTGCAAGCAGTAACCACCATGTTGATGCATAGTGAATTAGGAGTTTTAGAGCACCCTAATGAAATTACGGTTGTTGCGCATCGTGTGGTTCACGGGGGTAGCCAATTTGATCAACCGACAATAATTGACGAGACCGTTTTAGCAGCGGTCGAACGCTTGTCTAGTTTGGCGCCCTTACATAACCCGGCGAACGCTACTGGTATTAATGTGGCCGCGGAACTTTTTAAAGAGGCCACACAGGTAGCCGTTTTTGATACTGCTTTTCATCAGACCCTTCCTGAAAAAGCATATCGCTATGCGATTCCAAAACACCTTGCCGATGAGCACCATATTCGGGTGTATGGTTTTCATGGTACAAGTCACAAATATGTCTCTGAAAAGGCAATTTCACATTTAAAAAAGGCATCTAGTAAAATAATCAGTATCCATTTAGGAAACGGCTGCAGTATGACCGCAATAAAAGATGCTAAGAGTGTAGATCATTCTCTCGGGTTTAGCCCTACTAATGGGCTTATTATGGGTACCCGAAGTGGTGATATTGACCATGCGGTAGTTTTTTATCTGATGGATAGTTTGGGGCTTTCATCGCAAGAAGTAAATGACCTTTTACAAAAACAAAGTGGACTTTTGGGCCTTACGGGGTATTCTGATTTAAGAGATGTCCAAAAAGAAGCAGATAAAGGAAATAGAGATTGTCAACTAGCATTGGAAATGATTTCTTATCGAATTAAAAAATTCATAGGAAGCTATATCGCACTTCTTAATGGTGTAGATGCTTTAATTTTCACTGCGGGTATTGGCGAAAATTCAAATGTACTTCGCGCCATGATTTGTTCAGATATGGAGGGTCTAGGCATTCATATCGATACTGAAAAGAACAAGCAAAAGGTAGCTGATCTTTTAGAAATTCAGAAGGTCAATGCAACTACCAAAATTTTAGTAATTCAAACAAATGAAGAGTTGGAAATTGCAAAACAGGCTTTTGAACTAGTGTCTTAGTGACCTTTGGTTTTATACGATTTGACAAAATCATATTGCCTTCATTAGAACATAAACTATTGAACAAGTATATTTTGCATTTTGACTGTGTAGGTTCAATATTCTCAAGAAACCATCCATAACATTCAAATTAAGGAATGTATTGAGTCACGTTCCAACCCCTTGCTTCGGTTTCCTACTGGCCAAATAAACCCCGAGTAAAACCAAACAAGCCGCTAGAATTTTTACTGCCGTAAGACTATCTTGCCCAGTGGCGACTGCATAGAGAATACCCAGCAAAGGTTGTACATAGATAAAGGCACTTAGGGTAGATGCTTTTAATTGTGTCAAAGCAAAAATATTGAAAAGGTAGGTGCAAAATGTAGTTCCGAGAATGACAAAGGCTATTTTCCAAATGGCTTCAAAAGGCAGGTTTGACCAATCGATTTCAACCAATTCTTGATAGCCAAAGGGAAGACAAATTAAAATACCTAGAGAAAATAACCATTTCATAAAGGTAAGCGGGTGATACTTTTCAATAAGTGTCTTTGCAATGATCAAATACGTTCCGTAGAATAAGGCGTTGAGCAAAATATAGAAATTACCCAAAGGAATATTTGGCGCATCATGTCGTATTTCTGCTCCAAATAGTATCAAGCCTAGGGCACCAGCTAGTCCGATTGTGATTCCTATAACTTTTCGGATGGTGATTTTTTCTTTGATAAAAATGGCAGATAAAATCAGCACGAATATGGGTGTTGTAGTTATAATAACAGCGCTATTGATAGGGGTTGATAAGGATAATCCTTTAAAAAAAACAAGCATATTTATACCCATTCCAAAAAGGGCGCAAATCAATATTCGTCGGTAGTCTTTCCTATCGATTTTTTCTTTAGGGCCAAATAAAGAAGCCAGCCAAAATAGCGAAGATGCTCCAATAACCCGAAGCATAACTAGGCCGTAAGGTTGTACATAATTGGGCATCACACCTTTTGCAATGCTGTGGTTGAGACCGTAAATAGTGGTCGCAGTTAGTGCGGCAAGTATGGCTAAGGTACGCTTGTTCAAGAGTGAATAGCAGCTTTGGCAGCCGCGACTACCTTTTTACTATTCCCTACAAATAGTTCCTCATTAACAAAAATTACGGGTCGTTTTAAAAAGGTATAGTGCTCTAAAATCAAGCTTTTAAAGTCAGTTTCAGATAGTTGCTTTTCGTGTAAACCTTGTTGACGAAAGAGTCGCGCCCTTTTACTAAATAGGGCTTCAAAGCTTCCTGCTAGTTCTTTCATTTCTTCAACTTGAGAGAGGCTAATCGCTTCCGTTTTGATGTCTTGAAGTATAAACTCATCCGAAGGCTGCAGTTCCTTTATAATACGTTGACAGGTATCACAGGTGCTTAAATGATATATCTTTTTCATGGTAGTCTTTATTTTCATCCGCTATAAGCATAGTATATGTTCAAGCTAGTAAGTTGCCTTTTTGTTTTGATAAATTCAAAGCAAAGAAACCTAATTCCGTTCAATTGCACTATTTTTATCCTCCACATTAGAAAAGATACGAATATGAAAAATGTTCTAGAACAGACACTACAATTAAGAAAAGGATTTTACCATATATTAAAAACGACACCTAGAGCAGAGTTGTTGAAAATACCGACGGGTTATAATAATAATATTTGGTGGAATATAGCGCATGTCGTTTCTACACAACAAGCATTGGTATATAGCTTAAGTGGACTTGAAATTCAGATTCCGAAGGAGATAAAAGATAAATTCAAAAAAGGAACTACACCAGATGGAACCGCTACAGATGCCGAAATAGAAGAAGTTAAAGTATTGCTTTTTTCTACAATTGAAAAAACGATTGCTGATTATGAGAAAGGCCTTTTCAGCAATTTTAAAGAATATCCGACAAGTGCTGGGGTGGTTTTAAAAAATGTAGATGATACTATAGCGTTTAATCACTTTCATGAAGGATTGCATATAGGAGCAATTTTTGCACTTCAAAGAGCCATAAAACTATAGGCGGTTAAGGTTTTTGTTTTCTAGATAGATATTTTTTAATTTCTGAATGCGGCAAAATTAATTCAATAGGCCCATCTGCATATGAGCCTACTTCATAAGGATTGTAGAGAAGTTTTAACCCGTCTTCAGTAAACCCAATATTTTCAGGAAGATAAAAAGAATCTTGCTCGAACATAAACCCGGTATAGTTTATCGGTTTGTCTTTTGGGATGCCTTCTTTTTGACGAAATATTTTTTCTGCAAAAGCTCGAAAATCTTCAGCACTTTTGAAAAGTTCTGCGTTTTCTAGTTCAATGCCTTTTTTCTTATCAAAGTTCAAAAACCTTTTAGAAGTATAGCCGTGAGCTCCTCCAGTAAAGAGATATGAGTCTAAAATGATGCTAATAAAGTCAGTATCTTCATATGATATTGAACCTTGAATTTTTGCTTCCCAGCCGGTGGGCTCATCATCGTATAATTCTTGTAATTCTAGGTATCCGTTTTTGAATGATTTTAAGGCATCATCCAAAGAAGTCACCGCGATCTCATCATCAAATGAAAGTAACGAAATCAGTTCTTCATCTAATGCAGTGTTAATTGTTTTAGAAATTTTAGCACTGCCTAATGCTTTTGGAATTGCAATAGAAACGGCTGGGCAATCAGCGCAAGCTTCGTTCTCGAAAGCATAAGGTTCAAAAGTGAGTTTGTTTTCGCTTTGACAACCAAAGAGTAGAAAAAATACTAAAAAATAGTAAGCTGTAGATTTCATTTAGAAGCGCGGTAAAAAAAAGGGGATGATTGTATGATTCCAAAGATAACGATACATTTGTAGGTAGAATGACATCGCATGAGCGAAAAAAAGTTAAAATTCAATAGTAAAACAATTCACGGAGGGCAAACACCTGATGCAGCATATGGTGCAGTAATGCCTCCTATTTATCAAACATCAACCTATGCCCAGACTACCCCTGGCGGGCATAAGGGCTATCAATATTCGCGGAGTGCAAACCCTACACGGACCGCTTTAGAAAATTCTTTAGCAAGTATCGAAAACGGAAATTACGGATTGGCTTTTGCTAGTGGTGTAGCTGCAATTGATGCTGTGGTTAAATTGTTGAGCCCTGGTGATGAGGTACTTTCTACTAACGATTTGTATGGCGGAAGCTACCGTATATTCAAACAGGTATTTGAGAAATTCGGAATAACATTCACTTTTATCGGAATGCAGCATGCAGATCAAATAGAAGCACATATTAGTGAGAACACTAAATTGATTTGGGTGGAAACGCCGACCAACCCAATGATGAATATTATCGACATCAAAGCGGTTTCTCAATTGGCAAAGAAGCACGCGATTTTATTAGCAGTCGACAATACCTTCGCAACGCCATATTTGCAATTGCCCTTAGATTTAGGAGCTGATATTGTAATGCACTCGGCAACTAAGTATTTAGGAGGCCATAGTGATGTGGTTGTTGGCGCCTTGGTGGTAAAGGATAAAGACCTTGCAGATCAGCTTTATTTTATTCAGAATGCCAGCGGAGCTGTATGCGGACCTATGGATAGTTTTTTAACGCTTCGCGGAATTAAAACACTTCATGTTCGAATGCAACGTCATTGTGAAAATGGAAAAGCGATAGCTGAATATTTAGCCACGCATCCGAAAATTGAAAAAGTGTATTGGCCAGGGTTTAAAGACCACCCTAATCATGAGATTGCTAAGAGTCAAATGAATGATTTTGGAGGAATGATTTCTTTTGTTCCTAAGGGGAGCAGCTATGAAGATGCTATCAGAATCGTAGAAAAACTTCAACTATTTACCCTAGCGGAATCTTTGGGTGGCGTAGAAAGTTTGGCAGGTCACCCGGCAAGTATGACCCATGCAAGTATTCCGAAAGAAGAACGCGAGAGAAGTGGTGTTGTAGATTCTTTAATTCGTTTGAGCGTCGGTATCGAGGATGAAGCCGATTTGATTGCTGATTTGGAACAGGCTATAGGATAATTTTTTGTCAAATTTTTAAAAAAACAGCACTTAAATTATAATAATAGCATAATTTTACCGCTATATTCTAAATTTAATAAAAAGAAACCTATTACCTAAGAGTTTATGGACGCAAAAATGCAATCAAAGATTGATGAGTTTATGGAAGAGGTCAGAATTAGAAATGGCCATGAACCTGAATTTATCCAAGCGGTACAAGAAGTAGCTGAAACAGTTATTCCGTATATCGCCCGTAAAAAAATATACAGTGGTAAAAACATTTTGCTACGTATGGTAGAGCCAGAAAGATTGATTTCTTTTAGAGTTTCTTGGGTTGATGATAGCGGTGAAATTCATGTAAACCGTGGCTACAGAGTTCAAATGAATTCTGCAATTGGCCCTTATAAAGGAGGGCTTCGTTTTCACCCTTCAGTAAACGCTAGTATTTTGAAATTTTTGGCTTTTGAGCAGGTCTTTAAAAATAGTTTAACAACGCTACCTATGGGTGGTGGTAAAGGAGGCTCTGATTTTGATCCTAAAGGAAAATCAGATGACGAAGTAATGCGTTTTTGCCATGCTTTCATGTCAGAATTGAGTCGTCATATTGGCCCCAATACCGATGTGCCTGCCGGTGATATTGGTGTAGGAGGAAGAGAAATTGGTTTCCTTTTTGGAATGTATAAGAAAATAAGAAACGAGTTTACTGGAGTCTTAACTGGAAAAGGTCGCTCTTGGGGTGGTTCTTTAATCCGTCCTGAAGCTACAGGTTACGGTACGGTTTATTTTGCACAAAGTATGTTGCAAACGAAGGGAACAAGTTTTGAAGGTAAAACTGTAGTGATTTCTGGCTCAGGTAATGTAGCGCAATTTGCTGCTGAAAAAGCTTTACATCTTGGAGCAAAGGTTCTAACACTTTCTGATTCTCAAGGTTATGTTATTGATAGTGAAGGTATTGATGCCAAGAAATTAGCCTATGTGATGGATTTGAAGAATAACAAAAGAGGGCGAATCTCCGAATATGCAGACAAATATAAGTCCGCCAAATTCGTAAAAGGAAAAACGCCTTGGGAAGTAAAATGTGATATTGCACTGCCATGTGCCACACAAAACGAATTGAGTGGTGCTGATGCTAAAATGCTTTTGAAAAACAATTGTATTTGCGTTGCTGAAGGTGCTAACATGCCTTCAACACCCGAAGCAATTCTCGAGTTTGATAAAGGAAAAATATTATTTGCTCCAGGTAAGGCTTCAAATGCGGGCGGTGTAGCAACCTCTGGTTTAGAGATGTCTCAAAACTCGCTCCGTATCAGTTGGACGCGTGAAGAGGTTGACCAAAAATTGAAAGATATTATGGAAGACATTCACGATTCTTGTATCGAGTATGGCAAAGAAAAAGACGGGTATTGTAATTACGTAAGGGGTGCAAATATTGCGGGCTTTGTAAAAGTTGCCGATGCAATGTTAGCACAGGGCGTGATTTAAGCCTTTTGCTGAAAGCAACAGTTTGCTAATTACTAAAAATATAATCGAGAAGTTGAAATTTAAAATCCAACTTCTCGATTTTTTTGTTTCACTGAATACAGTTTACGGAGCATTTTTTTAATTTCGCTATGAACTGCCTGCTGATTCTGCCTACGCAATACTAATGTTTACTATATCTTTACAGTAAACCCAACCAACCTAAATGCAGGTAACCACAAAAGCTATAGTTCTTACTTCGCTGAAGTATGGAGATACAAGTCTTATAATGAAGGCTTTTACGGCTTCTGATGGGTTAAAATCATATTTATTAAAGGGTGTTTTAGCGTCTAAGAAAGGAAAGCTGAAAACCGCTTATTTTCAGCCACTGACCCAGTTAGAAATTGTGGCTAATCATAAGAACAAAGGAAATTTAGAAAGTATTCGAGAAGCGAAAGTCCACTACCATTATCAAAGTTTACATACTGACATTGCTAAAAGTGCTATGACGCAATTTTTAGCAGAAATGTTGAGTAATAGTATTCACGAAGAGGAAAGTAATCAGGGGCTTTTCGAGTTCTTAGAAGCCTCATTACAATGGTTAGATACAAATGAAAAAGTCTCTAATTTTCATCTCATTTTTTTGATAAACCTTACGAAGTATTTGGGTTTTTATCCAGATACAAATGATATCAATACAACTTGTTTTGATCTTCTCGAGGGAGAATTTACTGATAGGCCCTCTTTGAACCCTATTTTAACTGGAGAAAATCTTAATTTTTTTAAAACCGTGTTGGGCACAAATTTTGATGAGATACATACCATCAAAATGAATAAAACAAACCGACAAGAACTACTAAAATCTCTTGTGCTCTATTTTGAATTGCATTTACAAGGATTTCGAAAACCCAAGTCTCTTGCGATTTTAAATGAAGTTTTTAGCTAACGTGACTATGATAACGAGGATATTTTTCTTGCTCTTTCTTTTTGGTCTTCAGGCGATTTCTGGCCAAGAAATTACAGTGCTTGATACAGATACGCGTCAGCCTATTCTTAATGTAGCTGTATATAATTCGGATAAATCCAAGACGGCCGTTTCAGATTTTGATGGGCGATGTGATTTATCCATTTTTGACCGAAATGAACGCATTACATTCAAGCACATTAGTTACGAGACCCGAAAGTCAACCAAGGCGCAAATTCAACGACAAAAGAAAAATATATACCTCACGTCAAAATCAGAACAACTAGACGAGGTGGTGATGTCAGTTTCTAAGTGGGAGCAGCAGAAAAAGGATATTCCTAATAAAATTGCTTCTATTGGCGCACGCGAAATAGCCTTTACGAATCCACAGACATCTGCCGATTTACTTCAAAACAGCGGAAAGGTTTTTGTTCAAAAAAGTCAGCTTGGGGGGGGGAGCCCAATGATTAGAGGTTTTGCTACAAATCGACTTTTGCTTTCTGTGGACGGAATTCGCATGAATAATGCGATTTTTAGAGGAGGTAATATTCAAAATATAATTTCAATTGATCCGTATTCCATTAAAAACACAGAAGTGATTTTTGGTCCAGGTTCTGTTATTTATGGAAGTGACGCTATAGGAGGTGTTATGAATTTTTACACTAAAAAAGCAGAATTTTCTAGTGGGGACAGCCTTTCGTTCTCTGGGAATTCGAACTACCGCTTTGCTTCTTCAAACTCAGAGAACACCTTGCATTTCGATTTTAATTTTGGAAAGAAAAAATGGGCTTTTTTAACAAGTGCATCCTATAATAGTTTTAGAGATTTAAAGATGGGAGCTAAGGGCCCAGATTCGTATTTGAGAAGTAATTATGTGATTAGACGTAATGGTCAAGATGAATTGGTTTCTAATACGAACCCTGAAAATCAACTCACAACAGGATACAATCAAATAAATCTGTTACAAAAAATAAGATATAAACCGAATAATAATTGGGACTACGATTTAGGTTTTCACTACTCTGCAACATCAGATTATTCAAGATACGACCGTTTGATACGCCCTAATTCTGACGGCACAGGTCTTCGTTCTGCAGAATGGTTTTATGGCCCACAAAAATGGTTTATGAGTAATTTACAAATCAATAAAAAGGGGAAAGGTTTATTCTACGATGGGTTGAAAATTACAACGGCGTACCAGTATTTTGAAGAAAGTAGAAACGATAGAGATTTCCAAGAGCTTGTCAGAAATAGGACTAAAGAGAAGGTAGATGCTTTTTCTATGAATATAGATTTTGAGAATAAGCGTATCGGTGATTTACGATTGTACTATGGTCTCGAATATATTATCAATAAAGTGGGTTCAGAAGGTAGTGAGGAGCATATCGAAACCAATATCGTTTCGAAGGCTGCATCAAGATATCCAGATGGGGCGACGTGGCAAACTTTAGCAGCTTACATAAACACGGAGTATAAGGCGAAGCCAAATTTCACTTTACTATCAGGGCTTAGATACAGTCACGTCTGGATAGATGCTGTTTTTGACAAAACGTTTTTCCCATTCCCTTTTGACAATGCCACACTAGATAATGGAGCACTGACGGGAAGTATTGGCTTAAGCTGGTTTCCAAAGGCAGATTTGCAGATCACCTGGAATGGTTCTACTGGTTTTCGATCTCCGAATATAGATGACGTCGGCAAAGTATTTGATTCTGAGCCTGGTTCGGTGGTCGTGCCTAATCCTGATTTAGAGCCGGAGTATGCTTACAATACTGAATTAGGTATCCGAAAGAATTTTGCAGATAAAGTCGTCTTAAAAGGCGCAACATTTTACACCTATTTGGTAGATGCCCTTGTGCGTAGAGATTTCCAATTTAATGGGGAGTCAGAAATAGAGTATAACGGCGAACTAAGTAATGTTCAGGCAATACAAAATGCAGCAAAGACCTATGTCTATGGGTTTGAATTTGGCCTTGAAGCCTTTCTTACCGATAACCTTTCGATTATTTCAAACCTAACCATCACCGCCGGTATTGAAGAAGAAGCCGATGGAACAGATTCACCCGGCAGACACGTTTCGCCAACTTTTGGCGACTTTCATATCGTATGGAAAAATCAAAAATTTAAGCTTGATGCCTTCCTAAACTATAACGGCGAAATTGCTTTCAAAGATTTAGCGCCATCAGAAATAAGCAAAGCTTATATCTATGCCGTTGATACTAATGGCAATCCGTATGCGCCTTCATGGCATACCTTAAATCTTCGTTCACAGTACACAATCTCGAATGCTTTAAAGCTTACATTGGGCGTAGAGAACATTAGCAATCAAAGGTATCGTTCCTATTCTTCAGGAATTACGGCGCCTGGCACCAATCTCATTCTAGGGCTAGGATATCGATTTTAAGCATAAAAAACCCCGACACTTAGGCCAGGGTTTAATTTATAAGAGCTAAAAGACTTATTGCTTCACTTTATTTTTTAGGTCAGTTGCAGCATCTTTTGCAGAATCAACTGCGTCACCTGCAGCATCTTTAACGTCAGTTGCAGCACCTTTTGCAGCATCAACAGCATTTCCTGCCGCATCTTTTGCAGAGTCAACTGCGTTACCAGCAGCATCAACAGCATTTCCTGCTGCGTCTTTGGTAGCGTCAACAGCATCACCAGCAGCATCCATTGCGTCAGAACCAGCTTCTTTAGCAGCGTCAGCAGCATCACCTGCAGCGTCAGCAGCAGCTTCAGTAGCATCTTTTGCTTTGTCAGCAGCTTCTCTACATGATACAAAAGATACAGAAAGGGCAAGCATCAAAATTGAACTTAAAATTACTTTTTTCATTTTTTTTGTTTTAGTGTTTTGTTTATACGTGCAAAGATATACGGATTGATATGCTTTTTAGATGCCATTTGTTAACTTTTTTAACAAAGTAGTGAACAAACGTATTAATTTAAACGGTCTTTCAAGAAATATAAGTCTTTCTCAATTTCTTGTGGTTTAGTCTTAGTATACCAATTATATGGATCAAAAACGCTAATTTTGCAGCCTTAAAACGCAGTATCAGAAGCATTTCCTATGAAGTTCGCAGAATATAAAGGATTGGATTTACCTAAAGTAGCAGAAGAGATTTTAGCTTATTGGAAGGAAAACCAAATTTTTGAAAAAAGTATTTCCACTCGTGAAACAAAACCGAGTTATGTCTTTTACGAAGGGCCGCCATCTGCAAATGGCATGCCTGGCATTCATCATGTAATGGCTAGAACCATTAAGGATATTTTTCCGAGGTATAAAACCATGAAGGGCTTTCAAGTAAAAAGAAAAGCAGGTTGGGATACTCACGGCCTGCCAATTGAACTTGGTGTTGAAAAAGAACTTGGCATTACCAAGGAAGATATTGGAAAGAAAATCTCGGTAGAAGAATATAACGCAGCCTGCAAAAAAGCAGTTATGCGCTATACCGATGTATGGAATAAAATGACCGAACAGGTTGGTTATTGGGTAGACATGGAGGACCCCTATGTTACCTATAAGTCCAAATATATGGAAACGGTCTGGTGGCTGTTGAAACAGATTTATGATAAGGGATTGATTTATAAGGGATACACCATACAACCGTATTCTCCAAAGGCAGGAACTGGACTAAGCTCACACGAGTTAAACCAGCCTGGTACGTACCAAGATGTTACAGATACTACCGTAACTGCTCAGTTTAAGGCCATTGAAAGCACTTTGCCTGATTTCTTACAGAATGAAGGAGATGTATATTTCTTAGCATGGACGACCACACCCTGGACGCTTCCTTCAAATACCGCTTTAACTGTTGGCTCAAAGATTGATTATGTTTTGGTTGAAACCTATAATCAATACACGTTCAAACCAATAAATGTAGTTTTAGCCAAGAAGTTGGTTGCTAAACAGTTTGCGGGTAAGTTTAAGGAAGTAGAAAGTAAGTCCGAATTATTAACATATACTTCGGCAGACAAGAAAATTCCTTACTATATAGTCAAGGAATGTATTGGTAAGGATTTAGTGGGAATAAAATACGAGCAGCTTATTGATTATGCGAAGCCGTATCAAAACCCTGAGCACGCATTTCGTGTTATTTCTGGTGATTTTGTCACCACTGAAGATGGTACAGGAATCGTTCATACGGCACCAACTTTCGGGGCAGATGATGCTTTAGTTGCCAAGCAAGCGGAACCCGAAATTCCACCATTATTGGTTTTGGATGAAAACGGTAACCCGGTGCCTTTGGTGGATCTTCAAGGAAAGTTTAGACCTGAACTAAAAGAATGGGGGGGCAAATATGTAAAGAATGAATATTACGAAGATGGAGAAGCTCCAGAGCGTTCTATTGATGTTGAGATTGCCATCAGATTAAAGGAAGAAAATAAAGCGTTTAAGGTTGAGAAGTACGTGCACAGCTATCCAAACTGCTGGCGTACTGATAAGCCTATTTTATATTATCCATTAGACTCTTGGTTTATCAAGATTTCAGATGAGAAAGACAAAATGTTTAAGTTGAACCAAACGATCAATTGGAAGCCTAAGTCTACAGGAGAAGGTCGTTTTGGTAATTGGTTAGCAAATGCGAATGATTGGAATTTATCGCGCTCACGCTATTGGGGTATTCCGCTTCCCATCTGGAGAACCGAAGATGGCACAGAGGAAATTATGATTGGCTCCGTGGCGGAGTTAAAAGCTGAAATGGAAAAAGCTTTGACCGCAGGAGTTCTCGAAAAAGACATCTTTGATGATTTTGTTGTTGGCGACATGTCTGATGAGAACTACGATAAAATTGATTTGCATAAAAATATTGTAGACCAAATTACGCTGGTTTCTCCTTCTGGAAAATCAATGACGCGCGAAAGTGATTTGATAGATGTTTGGTTTGATAGTGGTTCAATGCCTTATGCGCAGTGGCACTACCCCTTTGAGAATAAAGATTTTATTGATAAAGGAGAGACCTTTCCTGCAGATTTTATTGCAGAAGGAGTTGATCAAACCAGAGGGTGGTTTTATACCCTACATGCTATTGCGACTATGGTTTTTGATTCTGTAGCCTATAAAAACGTAGTTTCAAACGGACTAGTTTTAGACAAGGAGGGTAAAAAAATGTCGAAACGTTTGGGCAATGCCGCAGACCCTTTTGAAACAATGGATGCACATGGGGCAGATGCCACAAGATGGTATATGATTTCAAATGCGAACCCTTGGGATAATCTAAAGTTTGATATCGATGGAATTGTTGAAGTGAAACGGAAGTTTTTCGGCACACTATACAATACGTATTCATTCTTAGCGCTGTACGCTAATATTGATGAATTTAAATATGCGGAAGCAGATATACCTTTAAAAGAACGCCCTGAAATTGACCGCTGGGTACTTTCTGAATTACACACACTCATTAAAAAGGTAGATGAGGCGTATGCAGACTACGAGCCTACCAGAGCTACAAGAGCTATTTCTGAATTTGTTCAGGAAAATCTAAGCAACTGGTATGTGCGTTTGTGCAGAAGACGTTTCTGGAAAGGCGACTATCAACAAGATAAAATATCTGCCTACCAAACCCTCTATACTTGTTTGGAAACGGTGGCAAAACTTTCGGCGCCCGTAGCTCCATTTTTTATGGATAGGCTGTACAAAGATTTAACAAAAACAACGCAAAAAGAAACCTTTGAAAGTGTGCACTTGGCCAATTTTCCATCCTTCGATGCAGCTATGGTAGATGTTGACTTGGAAGGAAAGATGCAGAAAGCACAGACGATTTCTTCGCTGGTGTTATCTATCCGTCAGAAGGAAAAAATCAAAGTGCGTCAACCCTTGCAGAAAATTATGATCCCTGTTTCAGATGATGAGCAGAAGAATGCAATTGAAGCGGTAGCAGATTTGATTAAGTCGGAGGTAAACGTAAAAGAAATTCAACTACTAGATGATGCCTCTGGTATTTTGGTAAAGCAGATAAAGCCAAATTTTAAGGTTTTAGGGCCTAAATATGGTAAGGAAATGAAGTTGATCGCTGCTGAAGTAGCGAATTTTGGCCAGGAAGATATCCAGAAAATCGAACAAGAGGGCGAAATATTTATTGAAATAAAAAATAATAGTGTTAAATTAGAGTTACAAGATGTAGAGATAACCTCTCAAGACATTGAAGGTTGGTTGGTTGCTTCTTCAGGTTCTATTACGGTAGCATTAGACGTTACTATAAATGAAGCACTAAGAAAAGAAGGTATTGCTCGTGAGTTAATAAACCGAATTCAGAACATGAGAAAAGATTCTGGGTTTGAAGTAACCGATAAAATTGACATCAAACTATTAAAAGACGGATTTGTAGAAATAGCAGTTGCCGATAATTTGAATTATATCAAAACCGAAACACTTACTGCAGAACTCAATTTTGAAGAAAAACTAGATGTAGGTATAGAAATTTCCTTTGATGAAGTGAATACTAAATTATTTATTGAAAAACACTAGAAAAAATGGCACAAGATATAAAGGTAAGATATGCCGACAAAGATTTGGCTGAGTTTAGAACGCTAATTGAAGAAAAGATAGAAAAGGCGAAAAGCCACTTAGAGCTATTGAAAAGTTCATATATGAACGATGGTAATAATGGTACAGATGATACTTCTCCAACGTTTAAAGCATTTGAAGAAGGTTCTCAGACGATGAGTAAAGAAGCGAACACCCAATTGGCAATTCGCCAAGAAAAATTTATTCGTGACTTAAAAAATGCCTTATTGCGTATTGAAAACAAAACCTACGGAATCTGCCGTGTTACTACCAAGCTTATCAATAAGGAGCGTTTAAAACTAGTACCGCATGCAACTTTGAGTATTGAGGCGAAAAATATGCAGAAATAGAAATTTTTATTTACTACAGAATAGCGACCTGCAAGAATCTAAAAATCTTGTAGGTCTTTTTATTTATAGGAATACGCTTTAGAAGTAAGGCTCTTGTTTGCAGGCCTTTATTTATGAAAAATAGGACTATTAAATTCTTATATAAAAGAGATATAAAAGAGAAAGAAACTAGTATTACCTTAGAAGAGTAATTTATATTTTAAAAAAATAATGAGATTTTGTATTGCATTTTTTTTCTTTTTTAATATTGCAACCTCCCAAAAGATGGTTACAAAATCAATACTAGATAGTGCAGTTTCTTCTTTTCAGATAGATGCTTCCAATTGTTTTGAGATAACTCTAGAAACTGCAGATACCGATGAGGTTCTTGTTGAAGCAATAATTGATGGTGAATACAGAAAAGACCTTGTTCTTACAGTAATTGAAGAAGGTTCGATAGTCTTGGTGAGCGCGGGTTTTCGAACCAATTTTGAAAACCCTAATGATAAGCTAAGTGCTCATAAAGTAGTTTCGATTGCTTTAGATATAAAAATTCCTGAGCATAAAAATGTTCGTATATCTGGAACAAACTCGAATATTAAGGCCTCTGGAGTTTATGAAAATTTAAAAATCACTTTAAATGATGGAACTGGTCATTTAAATACTGTTGAAGGTAATGTAGAAGTTACTACTCAGAGTGGTGATATTATAGTGGAGAGCAGGTCTGCTGAAATTTTTTCCAGCAGTAAATATGGAAAGGTGGATGAAAATCAAATTCCTGCTGGGAATACTAAGTACATACTTTATAGCGTTACAGGAAACATCCTACTAAAGAGAATCGAATAATATGTTTATTTTTGCCAGATACATAAGGAAGTAATGAATTTAAAGAAGTCGCTGCTGCTAATCGCGGTTATATTGATTATAGACCAGATAAGTAAAATTTACATCAAAACCCATTTCGAACTTGGGCAATCTACAGAGGTCTTTAATTGGTTTAAAATCCATTTTATAGAGAATTCAGGTGCAGCCTGGGGTGCTAAATTGAGTGATTTTTTACCGATTTCAGAATCGGCTGGAAAGCTCGTTTTAACAATATTTCGATTGTTCGCAGTCGCCGGAATCGGGTACTGGTTATACGACACCATAAAAAAGCAATCTCCAAAAACTTTAATTCTTGCAGTTTCCTTAATTTTCGCAGGAGCTTTAGGGAATATTATTGATTCTGTTTTCTACGGGCTTATTTTTGACCATAGTAGCGGTCAAATCGCGGGGCTATTTTCAGACCAACCTTATGGAGGTCTTTTCTACGGAAAGGTAGTAGATATGCTATATTTTCCGATGGTTGACACCAATTGGCCCGAATGGATGCCTTACTTTGGTGGTGCTAGTTTCCGATTTTTCGAACCTGTTTTTAATATAGCAGATACCGCAATTAGTACAGGAGTAGGTATATTATTGGTGTTTAATAAAAAAGCTTTTCCAAAGGACGAGGAAGAATCTGAAATGGAAGAAACACGCGCAAAGGAAGCAATAAATCAAGTTGCAGCAAAGGAGTAGATTTTGTTCGGCGTGACGCAATAGTCTAGAGGAATATCTTTTTCATTTACATCGCTAATTTGAACCTCAGCGCTAAATAAAGACAGCCCCACTTTGATAACATCTTTTTCACACTCTTTTAGAAAAATATCATAGAAGCCTTTACCGTACCCTACGCGGTTTCCATTTTCGTCAAAAGCGAGTAAGGGAATAAATACCACATTAATTTTTTTTACAGGCACTTCAATGCCTTCTAAAGGTTCTGGAACCCCCCATGAATTGACTTTTAGGGTTGTATTGTCGGTTAGTAAAATATGTTCAAGGCGCTGCGATCCTTCCATTTTAGGAAGCACTATATTCTTGTCTTTTCCTTGTAAGATGGATAATATAAAAGAAGTATCTACCTCATTTTTTGAGGCAATAGGTAAAAATATATGATAGTAGCTAAAATCCCAAATGGGCAACTTGAGTAAGTTGTTAGCAATAGCTAAACTCGAATTTAAAAGTACTTGAGGCGAAACGTCTTTTCGAAGTGCTTTATAATGCAATCGTAAGCTCGTTTTTAACATCAAGAAAAGTTAAAGTTTTACGAAGTAAAAATGTATTTAATACTAATCTTTAATTGCAACAGCATAATACACTTTGAAGAAAAGCATTAGTATTAAATATGTGCCTATAGTTATGATGTATTTGTCCATGTTGGTTGATTTTGATGGTTAAATATATACAAAAAAAACCTATTAAGTGTGCTTTTTAATCGATGAACTACACGTTTTTTGTTAAAATTTAACATTTGCTTAAAGCAATTACTCCTAAAATATCTAATAAAAATAGCACAAGTATTTGAAAATCAGGTAATCAGAAAAGAAATTAGAGTGTGTTGCGTTCTAAAGAGTTTTTGTTAGATTTTTCTTTTGAAGCTAATTTATAATTACCAAAATATCATTATTACATCGAGATGCCCTTTATAGGTTTTCAACCAAACCCGTTTTGCGCGTTAAATAAACTAAAAATCGAATGCAGTTTTGTAAAAACATGGTAATTTAACATCGCATTCCTAATTGAATTCATCCAATTACCTTTTCATGCCTCAAGTAGCTATAGAAATACAACTAAAAACTTTGCCAAGTAACCCTGGGGTGTATCAATTTTATGATACAGCCGATAAAATCTTATATGTTGGTAAGGCTAAAAATTTAAAAAAGCGCGTGTCTTCTTATTTTAATAAGAAGCATGAATATGGCAAGACGCGTGTGCTAGTGACAAAGATTGTTCGTATTGATCATATTGTGGTGCCTACTGAGTCTGATGCGCTTTTGCTTGAGAATAACTTGATTAAAAAATACCGGCCTAGGTATAATGTATTATTAAAGGATGATAAATCGTATCCTTGGATATGTATCAAAAATGAGCGCTTTCCTAGAATTTTCCCAACACGAAAATTGATAAAAGATGGGTCAGAGTATTTTGGTCCTTATACGAGTATGAAAACTGTGCGGATTTTATTAGATCTTATTAAAAGTGTTTACCCACTGCGAACCTGTAGTTATGATTTGTCGGATGAAAAAATAAATGCAGGTAAATACAAATTGTGTTTAGAATATCACTTAGGAAATTGTACCGGCCCTTGTGAAGGTTTGCAAAGCTTAGAGGAGTACGATCGCCAAGTTGAAGATATACGTGACATTGTAAAAGGAAATTTCAAATCTTCATTACATTATTTCAAAGGACAAATGAATACCCTTGCTTCTGAAATGAAATTCGAAGAAGCCCAACTTATAAAGGAGAAGATTGATGTCTTAGAAAATTATCAGGTAAAGACAACTATTGTTAATCCTAAAATAAATAACGTTGATGTCTTTTCAATAATATCTGATGAAGCCTTTGCGTATGTGAATTTTCTGCAACTTTCTCACGGTTCTATTGTTCGGTCACACACGATGGAAATCAAAAAGAAGCTTGAGGAAAAGGATGAGGACTTGCTGCAATTGGCAATTGTAGAAATTCGTGACCGATTCAAATCAGAATCTAAAGAAATGTATCTGCCATTTAAGGTTATCGTTGAGCCTCACTTGAAAGTAACGATTCCGCAGTTAGGTGATAAGCGAAAAATCTTAGACCTCTCTGAGCGTAACGCTAAATTTTTTAGGCAAGATCGATTTAAACAAATAAGTATTATTGACCCAGATCGCCATACCAATCGAATTATGGCTCAGATGAAAAAAGACATTCGGCTTTCTATCGAACCACGTCATATAGAATGTTTTGATAATAGTAATATACAAGGAAGTAACCCGGTGGCTGCTTGTGTTGTCTTTAAAGACGGCAAGCCGTCTAAAAAAGAGTATCGCCATTACAATATTAAAACCGTAGAAGGGCCAGATGATTTTGCCTCTATGGAAGAAGTGGTTTTTAGAAGGTATAAAAGGTTATTGGCGGAAGACGAATCTTTACCTCAATTAATAGTGATCGATGGTGGAAAGGGTCAGTTATCATCTGCATTAAAAAGTCTAGATGTTCTAGGGCTACGAGGAAAGATTGCGATTATAGGAATTGCAAAACGTCTCGAGGAAATTTACTTCCCTGAAGATCCTATTCCTTTATATTTAGATAAGAAGTCGGAAAGTTTAAAGATTATTCAGCAACTTCGAAATGAAGCACACCGTTTTGGTATTAGGTTACATCGAAATAAACGAAGTAACGCTGCAATTAACTCCGAATTGGAAAGTATCGATGGTGTTGGTGAGAAAACGGCAGAAGACCTTTTGAAAACATTTAAATCGGTCAAGCGCATCAAAGAAGCATCCATAGAAAACCTAACGAAAACAGTTGGTTTGTCTAAGGCGAAGAAAATTTATGAAACTTTTCACAAAAAATAACGTCTAACCGACAGCATGCGAAAAACACTTCTTTTAATTCTTTCTATTTTTCTTTCATTAGGTCTTTTTGCGCAAGAGGCTAATAATAGGAAAGATATTAAAGTAGGCCTTGTTTTAAGTGGCGGTGGCGCTAAGGGTTTAGCTCATATTGGCGCATTAAAGGTGATTGAAGAAGCCGGCGTGAAAATAGACTACATCGGAGGTACAAGTATGGGCGCAATTATTGGGGCACTATATGCCTCAGGATATTCCGCTGATGAATTAGATTCTATTTTTAGAAAAACAAATTTCAGCCTTCTTATTCAAGATAATCTTCCTAGAAGCGCAAAAACATTTTATGAAAAAGAGAATTCTGAAAGATATGCGGTCAGCCTTCCTTTCGATAAATTCAAGATATCGGTTCCACCGGCATATTCAGGAGGACAGAATATTTATCATGTACTGGTGCGCCTTTTATATCATGTAAAAGATGTAAAAGATTTTAATCAATTACCTATTCCATTCGTTTGCCTAGCGACCAACGTGGAAACCGGAGAAGAGGTTATACTTAATAAGGGGTATCTGCCAGAGGCAATAATGGCGAGCGGAACGCTTCCTTCTCTTTTTGAGCCCGCTATAGTTGATGGTAAAGTGCTAATAGATGGCGGTGTTGTAAATAACTACCCCATACATAAGGTTAAAGAGCTTGGAGCCGATGTAATTATTGGTATAGATGTTCAAAATGGACTTTCAGGTCGAGAAGATCTTTTATCAGCTACGGAAATCCTTCTTCAAATAAATAATTTTCAATCTGCAGCCGATATGCAAGAAAAGTCGAAGCAGACTACTATTTATATAAAACCTAATATGGAAGGGTATTCCGTATTGGATTTTAATCATGGAAATGCCATTATTAGCTTGGGTGAAGCAGCAGCACGTAAAGAGTATACAGCCTTAAAAGAGCTTTCCATAACTCAAAATGAGGAAAGTAGCTTTATGAAAAGAATTTCCGCGAATGATTCTTTACGTATAAATCGGTTGGTGTTATCTGGGAAAAACACCAATTATACCAGAGGTTATGTAAAGGGAAAGCTTCGGTTTCAATTGGGAAAGAAATTAACTTTTGAGAAACTGCAGCAAGGTATTAGCAACCTTTCAGCTACCGGAAATTTTCAAGCGATTCGATATCAGCTTATCTCAAATGGTGTCGGTGAAGATTTAGTGCTCAGGTTAGACGAAAAATCAGGCAAGAGCTTCTTGCGTTTAGGAGCGCATTACGATAATCTTTATAAGAGCGCTGCAATACTAAACCTTACGCGAAAGAACTTTTTGGCCAAAGATGATGTTGCTTCTTTTGATTTAATTCTCGGAGATAATGTGCGATATAATCTTCAATATTATATAGATAAAGGCTCGTACTGGAGTTTCGGATTAAATTCTCGTTTTAATGATTTTGAAAAGGAAATCGATTTCGATATTATTCGAAGCAATTATGAGGTGCCCAATGTCGGCAACGTAAACACTATTAATTTAGGGGTTCAAGATTTTACCAATCAAGCCTATGTTCAAACCGTTTGGCAAGAGGAATTCGCTTTTACAACGGGTATTGAACATAAATTACTAAAATATAGTACCAGAACTTTAGCGGAGTTAGATAATCTAGATGATAATGCATTAAAGGAATCGAGAGTAGACCGAAATGGGAGAACTTTATTTGAAAAAAGTAATTTTTATAGTGCTTTTGGGCAACTCACTTTTGACACTTATGATGATAAATACTTTCCTAAAAAAGGCCTATATTTTAATGGAGATTTCCATTTTTATGTTTTTTCTTCAGATTTTAACGAAAATTTTAAAGAATTTTCAGTTAGTAGGGCAAAACTAGGAGGTGCGTTTTCAATCTTTGAGAACCTCGCTATAAACTTAGAGACTGAAGGTGGATTTAAATTGGGCACCTCTAATGTTACCTCATTCGATTTTATTCTAGGGGGCTATGGTACGAATTTGATTAATAATTTTGTACCGTTTTTTGGATATGATTTTCTGTCCTTACCTGGAAATAGCTATGTAAAGGCATACGGAAGGTTAGATTTAGAAGTAGCTCCTAAAAATCATATTCTTTTCGCAGCCAACTTTGCCAATGTTGAAGACGACCTTTTTCGAACAGGTGAATGGTTTACTGAACCAACATACTCGGGCTATGCTTTAGGTTATGGTCTAGAATCTTTTCTAGGACCTGTTCAAGTACTGTATAACTGGTCGCCTGATGTTGATAAAGGAAGCTTCCTCTTTAGTATTGGCTATTGGTTTTAAGGTATAGATTTTCTCGCTGCACCTTATTTGAGTATTAACAAGGGGTTGATTTCTTTTTTACGATATTTGTAAGAGTTTATAGGCAGAATACATATGATGCAATATAGAGTTGATATAACAGCCCATCTTAGGGCAATGTGGTAACGAGACAATTCAGTTTCATTTTAACCCTCGTCTGACCTTTGGGCTGGACTTAGGCAAAACTTCGCTAGGTCTCTTAACTTCCAGTAGTGAACTTAAAAGACAGATTAGCAAGGGGCTTTCAACTATTCAAAAATATTTTTACTGGGTTTTATTCCCAAAGCACAGGTAGCAATTCACTAAAATTAATTTTCATGGCAGCAGAAATTAAGAATCTTAAAGATTTAAAAAACACAGAGTATTCCCTAAAAAAATTATTTAAGGAAGCCGAAGATTTTCTTCCGCTATTAGGTACTGATTATGTGGAACTTTATGTTGGTAACGCGAAGCAATCAGCTCATTTTTATAAAACAGCCTTTGGCTTTCAGTCGGAAGCTTATGCCGGACTAGAAACGGGGGTTAAAGACCGGGTCTCTTACGTTTTAAAACAAGGTAAAATAAGACTAGTACTGACTACCCCTTTGCAAAAAGGGGGTGAAATCAACCAGCATATTAATGAACATGGCGATGGAGTAAAAGTGGTGGCGCTTTGGGTTGAGGACGCAACCAAAGCTTTTGAGGAAACTACAAAACGAGGGGCGAAACCTTATTTAGAACCTACTAAGGAGGAAGATGGAAACGGTCACGTGGTGCGCTCAGGAATTTACACCTACGGTGAAACGGTTCATATGTTTGTAGAACGTAAAAACTATAATGGTATTTTCTTACCCGGGTATAGAAAATGGGAATCGCACTATAACCCTGAGCCGCTCGGCCTTAAGTTTATTGACCATATGGTCGGAAATGTAGGTTGGGGAGAAATGAACAAATGGTGTAAGTTCTATGGTGAGGTTATGGGCTTTGCGCAAATTGTTTCTTTTGTAGATGATGATATTGCTACCGAATACACAGCTCTTATGAGTAAGGTGATGAGTAATGGTAACGGTCGGGTGAAATTTCCTATTAATGAACCCGCTAAAGGGCAAAAGAAATCTCAAATTGAAGAGTATCTTGATTTTTATAATGGTGCAGGAGTTCAGCATATGGCATTAGCAACTGACGATATTGCAGCTACAGTTTCTGCGATGCGAGATAGGGGGGTAGAGTTTTTATATGTTCCTGAAGAATACTATGACGACTTATTGGAGCGCGTTGGTGAAATTGATGAAGATATAGAGGTGCTTAAAAAGCACGGAATTCTTATCGATAGAGATGAAGAAGGCTATCTATTACAGATATTTACAAAAACAATTGTTGATCGCCCAACACTCTTCATAGAGATTATTCAGCGCAAGGGCGCACAGTCTTTCGGAGTTGGAAATTTCAAAGCACTTTTCGAAGCAATTGAAAGAGAGCAAGAGGCACGAGGAACCCTTTAAACAAAGGTTTTCTTAAAAATTTCCTAATTTTCTAATAGGAAATATAAATTAGTGTTAAGAGATAAGTTAAAGTAAGTTAAAACCAATTCGAAGCTGAGAGTTATGTGTTAAATTTACAGCAGTAAGGGGTGGTTCCCTTACAACTTTAAGTATTGGTTTTTCATAATTTAAAGTTTGGTTGGTTATTTAGGAAAAGCCCAGTTTTTAAACTGGGCTTTTTTTGTGATTAGTAATTTTATTTTTACTCTAGCCCTTCGTCTGAACACACAAAATATTTTGCCTAGAATCTATTCCATAAATAGGGGTGAAATAAGCTCATGAATAGGGGAGTAACTCTTATTAAAACATGTTTTCTGTGCTTGTAAGGAACTAAAAATTCAGTTCAAACAATACTTTGGAATAAATTTTGTTTAGGTACTAGTGAACAATTATATGATTTACTAGACATTCATTATTTTTGCAATAACCCTTCAAGCTATGAAGAAATTTATACTATTATTCTTTTTGTCATTCAGTCTTTGTATTAGTGCCCAAGAATCTTCTGATTTGGCGGTAAATACTAGGGTTAAAAAATCTACGCACAAACGCAGCGCTAAAAAAGAATCCACGTTTAATGTTGGTGAGTGGTTGAAGTTTAGAATGCATTACGGAGCTTTAAATGCGAGCTATGCTACTTTACATGTGAAATCTGATAATATAGATGGTGTTCCGGTGTATCATGTGGTTGGCAAAGGAAAGACAACTGGCTGGGCTAGTATTTTCTTTAAAGTAGATGATACTTACGAAAGCTATTTTGGCAAACAAGATGGTAAGCCTTACCGGTTTATTCGTAAAATTAATGAAGGTGGTTACAAGAAAGATTTAGAAATTAATTTTAATCATAAAGAGAAAAAGGCTGTTCTAAACGATAAAAAGAATAAAAAGAAAACCAATTTTGACTTACAAGACAGTATTCAAGATCTAATTTCTGCTTTTTATTATTTGAGAAACAATTATGATGCGGATAGCCTAGAAGTAGGGAAGTCTATAAATATGAAAATGCTTTATGACGATGATGGAATTTTCAACTTCAAACTGAAGTATATGGGCAAAGAAGTTCTTAAAACTAAATATGGTAAAGTCGAGTGTCATAAGTTCAGGCCTCTAGTTCAATCTGGGCGAGTATTTAAAGAACAAGAAAGCCTTTCGCTATGGGTGAGTACTGATGAAAATAGAATTCCTATTCGTATTAGTGCTGATTTAGCTGTTGGCGCTATTAAAGCTGATATAGATGGGTACAATGGTTTGAAGCATCAGTTCAAGATCATTATGGACTAAGGTCAATAGCATTCGTTGAACTATTTTTCACTGAAACTTTAAAAAATCTTTATGTAGCTTTGACGTCTTAAAGAAATTGTAGTGCTTTGTAAGAATCAAGGGCTGTAATTGAAATTCCATGAAAATGAAGAATAAGGAGCAGATTGACTCACAAATTTCTAAGCTTCAAGAGAAATATAAAGATTCAGGTCAAGACTTAAGCGCTTACTTAGACGGATTACTTTATCAGCGTTACCTTACCTATTGGGACTATATTCATTTGGATACACTTTTGAGTCTTCAGGTTCCTAGAACCTACTTTCCTGATGAAGAGATATTCATCATGTATCACCAAATTACTGAGCTTTATTTTAAATTGATTTTGCACGAGCAAAAACAACTTGTTGACGATAAATCTCAAAAAGTAGCCTTTTTTATTGAAAAGGCGCGACGTATAAATAGTTACTATCAAGTGTTAATTTCTTCCTTTAGTATAATGATTAAAGGTATGGAACGCGAACAGTTTCTAAAATACAGAATGGCTTTGCTGCCGGCTAGTGGTTTTCAATCAGCGCAGTATCGAATGATTGAAATATATGCTACGGCAATGGAAAATTTAGTGCACCATACCGAGCGTGACCAATTTTCTTCTGAAGATAGTTTGGAAGAACTCTATGAGCATATTTATTGGAAAAAGGGCGCAACAGATGCTGCTACAGGAGAAAAAACACTCACGCTAAAGCAATTTGAATACCGCTACACGCCACGCTTTATTCGAATTGCTAAGCAGTTAAAAAACAGTACGATATGGGATAAATACTTGCAATTGCCCAAAGAAAAACAAGATAATAAAGAGCTTGTTAAAGCGTTAAAGACATTAGATTTGAATGCGAATGTAAACTGGCCGTTGATGCATTTTGGCTCAGCCCATCGTTATCTTACTAAAGACAAGAAAGCCATTGGGGCTACTGGGGGTACAAATTGGAAAGAATATTTGCCGCCAAGTTTTCAAAAAGTTGTATTTTTTCCAAGTATATATAGTGAAGAAGAGTTGAACAATTGGGGTAAAGAGTGGGTGGACCACATCTTTAATCCTGATAAAGGATCAAATATAAAATGAAAAAATTCTGGGGCATTGTTTTAATCTCAATCCTACTGCTTTCTTGTAAAGAAGAAAATGGGGTTACAAATGAAGAAGCCAAAAAACAAATTGCTGTTGTACCCGAAATTACCGCGCCAATTACAAAATTCGGATTTAACCTGAACGATTTTACTGTAAAGTATGATACGATAAGAAGGGGAGATAGTTTTGGGCAATTAATGACAGCGCACAAGGTAGACTATCCTAAGATTGCTAGACTATCGCTAGAATTTAAAGATACCTTTGATGTGCGCAGAATTCGCGTGGGCAAACCTTACACTATTTTGACATCTAAGGACACCACAGAAGCTGCTCAGATATTCATTTATGAAAATGATAGAATTAATTATACGGTTGTTGATTTTAGAGATAGTGTTTCTGCCTATACTGACAGGAAAGAAGTAAAGTATGTTGAAAGAGAAGCCTCAGGTGTCATCGAAACTTCTTTATCTGAAGCGATTTTAGCACAAGGTATTGATTACAATGTGACCAATAACCTTTCAGAAATATATGCGTGGACGATTGACTTCTTTAGACTTCAAAAAGGAGACAAATTCAAGGTTGTTTATAAAGAAAAGTATATCAACGACTCTGTTTATGCAGGAGCAGAGCCTATTGAAGCAGCCTATTTTGAGCACAATGGAAGGCCGATCTATGCGTTTGCCTACGAAAATGATTCGTTAAAAAGTATAGTAGATTATTATGACGAGGAAGCAAACAATTTAAGAAGAACATTTTTACGAGCGCCTGTTCAATTCAGTCGTATTTCGTCACGCTATAATTTAAAACGTAAAATTCGTTTTTATGGCAATCGAATTCGTCCTCACAAGGGTACGGATTATGCCGCCCCAAGAGGAACCCCGATCATGGCAACCGCAGACGGTACTGTTACTGAATCTACTAGAAGAGGAGGAAATGGTAAGTATGTAAAAATTCGTCATAATGGCACCTATAGCACTCAGTATCTGCATATGAGTAAGCAAAAGGTGAAAAAAGGTGAGTTTGTGCGTCAAGGTGATGTTATTGGGTGGATTGGGATGACAGGAAACACTAGTGGGCCGCATGTTTGTTATCGGTTTTGGAGAAATGGCAGACAGGTTGATCCATTAAGAGAAGAACTTCCGAAAGCTGAGCCTTTGGCGGAAGCCTTACAACCGGAATATTTTACCTTTATTGACCCGATTAAAGATCAGCTTGACTGTATGCGCTACCCTGAAAAACTTCTGGAGGAGGAAGCGGAAGATTTGGTTACTTTAAATCACTAAAAGCGGTCTCTCTATAGAATTATAACAAAACGTTTTTTCAAGCTTTGTTTATCCACCCTAAAGTTTCGGTATTATAACTTAGTTTTGCGTCTTTGCACTTCATAACTTAATGAAGAAAATAGAAGCCGTAAATTTTAAAAAATCTATAATGTCATTACCCAACTGCAACCCGACAACTACTCAAGCTTGGAAAAAGCTCACTGAGCACTTTACACAAACAAAAGAGAATCATATGAAAAGCCTTTTTAGCGAAAACGCTAATCGGGCTGAGCGCTTTTCTATAAAGTGGAACGATTTTCTGGTAGACTTCTCAAAGAATAGAATTACCGAAGAAACAATGCAGTTGCTTTTGCAATTAGCAGAGGAGGTAAACCTCAAAGATGCGATCGGTAACTATTTCGGTGCGGCTATTATAAACCAGACTGAAGATCGTGCTGTGCTTCATACGGCGCTTCGAGCAAAGGAGTCCGATACTGTTTTAGTTGATGGTGTTAATGTAGTGCCAGAAGTATATGAGGTTAAAGAGCACATCAAAAAATTTACAGAATCCATAATTTCGGGTAAAAGTAAAGGCTATACTGGCAAGTCATTTACAGATGTGGTTAATATCGGTATTGGTGGTTCAGATTTAGGCCCTGCGATGGTAACGGAAGCCTTAAAGTTTTACAAAAATCATCTTAAAGTTCATTTTGTAAGTAATGTGGATGGAGACCATGTACAAGAGGTATTGCGAGATTTAGACCCTGAAACAACCTTGTTTGTTGTGGTTTCGAAAACCTTTACAACCCAAGAAACATTAAGTAATGCTACCACCATAAAAGCATGGTTCTTGAAGAGTGGAAGTCAAGAAGATGTAGCAAAGCATTTTGCGGCCGTTTCGACGAATGCTGAAAAAATAGCAGCATTTGGAATTTCTCACGAAAACGTTTTCCCTATGTGGGATTGGGTTGGAGGCCGTTTCTCTCTTTGGAGTGCCGTAGGCCTTTCGGTTGCATTAGCTGTTGGTTTTGAAAATTTCGATGCGTTATTAAAAGGCGCAAACGAAATGGATGAGCATTTTAAAAATGAAGATTTCGACAAAAATATTCCTGTTGTTTTAGCCTTGTTAAGTATTTGGTATAATAACTTTTATAACGCCGAGACGGAAGCAGTAATTCCATACACACAATATTTAAGCAGGTTTTCAGCCTACCTACAACAAGGTATAATGGAAAGTAACGGAAAAAGTGTCGATAGAGATGGAAATCGAGTAAACTACGAAACCGGAACTATTATATGGGGCGAACCAGGTACAAATTCACAACATGCCTTTTTTCAATTGATACATCAAGGCACAAAATTGATTCCTGCAGATTTTATAGGATTTAAAAAATCGCTTTATGGAAATACGGACCATCATAACAAGTTAATGGCAAACTTTTTTGCGCAGACAGAAGCGTTGATGAGTGGTAAAACAGGCGATGAGGTAAGAACAGAATTGGAGGCCAAAGAGATGTCTGAAGCTGAAATTCAAAAACTACTTCCTTTCAAAATCTTTGAAGGAAACAACCCTACCAATACGCTCTTGATTGATCAGTTAACTCCTGAGTCTTTGGGAAGTTTGATTGCCCTTTATGAGCATAAAATTTTCGTTCAAGGTATTCTTTGGAATATCTTCAGTTATGATCAATGGGGCGTTGAGCTGGGTAAGCAGTTGGCGGGTAATACCTTAAAAGACATAGAAGGTTCAGAAATCAGCAAACATGATGGCTCAACATTGCAACTTTTGCAGTCTTTTAAGAATTAAAATAGTATTCTTATAATTCTTAACAAACTCTAATAACTTCTTGTGGGCCAAGACTTAGCCTTGCCAATTTTAAGTTAAATTTGCCCTGACTAATTTAACGTTGTCTTAACGTTCGGGTGCTTGAATTGAAGCACTTTTGCAGCGAATTAAGAAAACTACTTAAACACAAGAACAAAATGAAACAAAAGTACTTAGCGATGGTTGCGTTTTTTATAACCGCCATTGCATTTTCACAAGGAACAATTACAGGCTCTGTAATTGACGTAGGTTTAGATGAATCATTGCCAGGAGCTACTGTTATGGTGATCGGAACAACAAATGGTGTCACTACTAATTTTGATGGAGATTTTACCATTGAAGTAAAGGAAGCTTCAGGAACATTAAGATTTTCTTACATCGGTTTTAAAGCTAAAGATGTTGCTTTTGACTTTAGTGGTAATACTGAAATTAGTCTAGGGAAAATCGTATTAGAGGCTGATGCGAGTGCGTTGGACGAAGTTGTTGTAAGTAGTTTTTCTCTTGCTATAGACCGTAAAACACCAGTTGCTGTTTCTACCATTAAAGCCGCTGTAATCGAAAACAAATTGGGAAGTCAAGAATTTCCTGAAATTTTAAAATCTACACCGGGTGTTTATGTTACACGAGGAGGTGGTGGTTTTGGAGATGCTGAGTTACGTTTACGTGGTTTTAACTCTGAAAATGTAGCCGTAGCGATAAATGGTATACCGGTTAACGATATGGAGAATGGTCGTGTTTTCTGGAGTAACTGGGCAGGTCTTTCAGATGTTACTAGGACAATACAGGTACAACGTGGATTGGGAGCTTCTAAATTGGCAGTACCTTCTATTGGTGGTACTATGAACATTGTAACCAAATCTACTGATGTTGAAAAAGGAGGAAGCGTTATTATGACTACTGGAAATAACGGCTATACTAAATATGGTTTCACGTTATCTACTGGCTTAATGGAAAACGATTGGGCTGCAACAGTTTCTTTATCAAGAACTACAGGGCAGCAATTTGTTGATGCAACCACAATAGATGCGTATTCTTACTTTCTTAATATATCTAAACAATTAAATGATAATCACCAATTGGTTTTTACTGGTTTTGGTGCACCGCAAAGACATGGTCAACGCCAAAACAGATTGTTGATTGATGATTTTAGAAGAAGTGAACGCGGTACTAGAACTAATATTGATTATGGTTATAGAAATGGTCAACTTGTAAATATAGAAGATAACTTTTACCATAAACCTCAAATAGCTTTAAATCATTATTGGACTATATCTGAGAAGTCTAAATTAGCAACATCTGCCTATATTTCCTTTGGTAACGGAGGTGGAGGAGGTGTTAGAGGTGTGAATAAGTTTGGTAAAAACAATCTTAATTATAGAGATACTGACTTTGCTCCAGTAAATCTAGATGTTATTGCTGAAGAAAATATTGCATTGGGTGCCTTAGGTTCTGAAACTATTTTAAGGGCATCTAGGAATAGGCATAAATGGTTGGGTGTTTTATCTACCTATACCACCAAGCTATCAGATAATTTAGATTTAATAGGTGGTATAGATTTAAGAACCTACAAAGGTTCTCACTTTACAGATTTAACAGATCTTTTAGGTGGGCAGTTTTTTGTTGATAACAGCGACGAGAATAATCCAAACAACATTGCTAGAGTAGGTGATAAAATAGTATATGATGATGATGGTTTCACAAGATGGACTGGTGCTTTTCTACAAGCAGAGTATAGTAAAAATAATCTTTCAGCATTTTTATCTGTAGCTGGGTCTAACACAAGTTATAAGCGAATAGATTACTTTAATTATTTGGATTCTGATCCGCTTAGAGAAACAGATTGGATTAACTTCTTTGGCTATAGCGGAAAAGGTGGAGCAAACTATAACCTAGACGAGCATAACAAAATATTTGCGAATGTTGGTTATTTTGAAAGAGCTCCTTTTAATAATGCCGTATTCTTGAACTTTAGAAACGATATTAATGAAGAAGCAGAGAATCAAAAAATATTCAGCGTTGAATTTGGTTACGGATTCCGTAATGATAAACTGAAATTAGATTTGAACTTGTACCGCACACAATGGAATGATAGAACTTTGACAAGAAGATTTCAAAACCCAGATAATACTCAATTTATAGCAAATATTTTAGGTGTAAATGCCTTACATCAAGGCGTAGAGTTAGAAGGGCAATACAATGCTTCTGATAAACTTACGCTAACTGGTATGGTTTCTATAGGAGATTGGCAATGGGCAAATGATGTTACTGATGTTCAAATTTTTAATGAAGAGCAAGAACTTGTTGGTGAAGTAGATTTGTTTATCGACGGCCTTAAAGTAGGTAATGCAGCGCAAACTACATTTGCTTTAGGTGCAAACTATGAAATCTTACCAACGACTAACTTAAGAGTAGATTTTAATTTTGCTGGAGATTACTATGCAGATTATGACCCAACTAGTAGAGGTACAGATACAGACATTCAGGCATGGAAACAACCAGATTATGGTCTTTTAGATTTAGGGTTAACGCATCGTTTTGATTTTGCGGGTCTCAACGCAACAGTAAGAGCTAACGTAAACAACGTCTTTGATACAGAGTATATATCTGACGCTAGAGATGGTAATGGCTCTGTTGCAGAAACGGCCTTAGTTTATTTTGGTCCTGGAAGAACCTATACAATAGGAGCAAAAATTAATTTTTAAAAAAAATAACATGAAAAAAATAACATATTTAATCGCAGTAGTCTTAGCTGGTTTTATTTCTAGTTGTAATCCGGTAGATGATATTTTTGATGAATTAGAAGCCAATGAAGCGGCGGTTATTGGTACTACAGATTACACCATTTCTGATGATGATTATGAAACATTAGACTTAGGGTTTGGTAACTTTAGTAATGTAGATGACGCAAAAGCTATGATACCAACTATTTTGAATGATGCATTTCCATTCTGGGGTGAAGGTTCAACAGCTAACGTAACATACAAATTGTTTGCTCGTGCCTCAACGGAAAGTAATCTAATTGTTTATGAGGTAACTACTGAAGATTATGATGCAAATCCTGACACAGAGCGTTTTGATAATTTTGATGATAATGACCAGATTATTGAGTTGTTAAACACAAAATACCCTAGTCCAGATAGTAGAACTTTAGTTTCTTTAACCTATGATTTCTTTGATGGTTCCACAAACACGCTTAATAATGGGTTTTTCTTTAACAACGGAGAATGGAATTTTATTCAAGGTTTAACTGATGACGAGTATAATTTGGTAGGTGAAGGCTTTCCTAATTTTTCATCGGAAGATGAGGCTGAAGCTAAATTACCTGTTTTCTTAAAAGATAAATTCAAATTTAACCCTAAAGCTGCGGGTGATATTGTTCCATTTATGTTCAAATTGTTTCAAACTGATGAAGATGATGTAGATGAAGATGGAAGTACTGATGATAGAACAACATATAGTTTTGTAAAAAACTTTATTTTTGATGGCACCGATTTTACTGCTTACAGTAACGTTTTAGAGCAAACTTTACAATTTGGTTATGATGGTACAACATGGGTGCCAGATAATACAATTGCGTATACTTTTACAGGAGCTGATTTTACGTTAATTTCGACACAGTTAGCTGATAAGTATCCAGGCCCAGCGGATAGCGCAGGAAATTTTAGCAACTTTGATCGTAGAAATGGCAATGATAACTTCTGGTCGGATGACATGTTATTAGAGGCTACTGTCCTAGTCTTAAACAACTTGGATTCAGCAGCGGAAGAAGGTCAGAAATACGTAGTTGCTTTTGATATTTTTAATGGAGCTGGTGGAGTAGAAACGTTAGCAGTTATTAAAACTGGTGGTGATTGGGTTCTTCAATAGCAGATTTCTTTTAAAATAATATTATAAAACCTCTATCATTTTTATGATGGAGGTTTTTTGTATTTTTAAAATATGAAAAAGAACATATTTGTATTCATTTTTAGCCTTATTTTATTTGCTTGTTCTTCTAGTGGAGAAACATTAGAACCAGAAATAGAACTGCCAGTTTCGTCAGAAAAACCAGAAGCAAAAGATGATACTTTCTTAGCAATGGAAGATCAAGTAAATAGTATTTCTGGTATTTTAGATAATGATAAAGTTAGCAATGCTACAATCACATCTTTTGATGCAACCACAACTGAAGGAGGAAGTATTGAAGATAATAGAGATGGCACTTTTCTGTACCAACCTGCCCAAAGCTTTTCAGGGGAAGATTCCTTTACTTACACCTTATGTGACAATGAATCAACCCCGAATTGTTCTTCGGCTACAGTAATAATTGATGTTGTAGATGAAGGTTCCCCCTCGGCTACTGACGACTCCGTAGCAACAACTAAAAATAGTGTGCTCGTTATTGAAAGTGTAATAGAGAACGACATAGTTGTGGACAATGCAAGTTATTTTTCTGTTGAAAGTAGTTCAAGCTCGGGTAATGCAGTCTTAGATACTGACGGTAAAATAACATACACTCCGGCTAGTGATTTTACTGGACAAGATACTTTTCAGTATACGATATGTGATGATGACAATCCAACGGCAACCTGTTCTACCGCTACAGTCACGGTTGATGTTTTAGAGGCTATCGCTTTAAACATTCCTACCAATCTTGAATATTACTATGGCGATTTGGGTCTGACTGAAAATAGCGAAGTCAACTACCAACAGCTTAAAAACCATACAACCAGAAATCATACGACCATTTTGTCTTATGGTCAAAGGCACGAGCATTTGTACAATGCAGATGCAGATTTAACCAATTCTGATAATGTTACTTTAATGTATTCAACAGAAAGTAGGTATTGGGAGGAATATACTTCTGGCACAAACTCATATTCACCACAAACCTTTAATACAGAGCATGTTTATCCGCAATCATTGTTAAGGGCGGAGGACGCTGTTACAGATTTACATCACCTTAGGTCTTGTGATGCAATTGTAAATGAAGATCGCTCAAATTTTCCTTTTATTGAAGGTTTAGGTTCTTATGGACTAAATGGGGAGAACTGGTATCCTGGCGATGAATGGAAAGGAGATGTTGCGCGTATGATTCTATATCTAAATGTTAGATATAATGAAGATATTTCTAAGGTAGGTACTGTCGATTTGTTTTTAAAATGGAATGTTGAAGATCCAGTTTCCTCATTTGAAATGCAAAGAAATGTTGCGATTGAAGCCGCTCAAGGTAACAGAAACCCATTTATAGATAATCCTTACCTTGCTACTTTGATATGGGGTGGAGACGCTGCAGAAAATAAGTGGGAATAATTTAAAATCAACATCATGTACGAAACTATTCAAGTCATTCACTCCTACATTGCTTATGCCGCATTGGCTATTCTAATATTAGCGGTTATAAATGCCATTAGGGGTTGGTTGGGCAATAAAATGTTTACGCTAGAGAAAGATTTTCGGCTCAGTCTGTTCGCGCTAATAATCTCACATATCATGTTGCTGATAGGCTTGCTATTATTTTTTGTTTCACCAAGTGGTTTAAATGCGATTCAAGAATTAGGAATGGGCGGTTTGAACTCAGCATCACGTTTGCTCGCGGTAGAACACCCCTTTACAAATATTATAGCTATTGTTCTAATTACTGTCGGTTGGTCACGCCATAAGAAGTTTGTAGAGGGCAAAAAGAAATTCAAAAACATTGCAATTTTTTACGGACTAGGATTGCTGTTGATTTTAAGTCGTATTCCTTACGGGCAATGGTTTAATTGAAAAATATTTTATCACCTGAGAGAAAATTAGAATTTTTTGGCGCAGGAATATATGTCAAAAATGGCATGGCCCTTTAACGGAAACTTCAGGTTTTTTTTATAGAATCTCTAATCGTATAAAAACGTACTAAAATGAAAAAAATACTAGCACTAGTAGCACTCTTAATAGCAATACCTCTAGCAGCTCAAGATGCTCTTTTTAATGGAGAAAATTTAGACGGCTGGACGATCTATGGCACCGAAAAATGGTACGTAGAAGAGGGGCTTTTAGTTTGTGAAAGTGGACCAGATGCGCAATATGGGTATTTGGGTACCAATGAGCAGTACAAAAATTTTGAACTGACCTTAGAATTTAAACAAGAGGCCAATGGCAATAGTGGCGTGTTCATTCGCTCAACAGTTGAAGGCACAAAAGTTAGTGGCTGGCAAGTTGAAGTGGCACCGCCAGGCAATGCTACCGGTGGAGTCTATGAATCTTACGGCCGCGGTTGGTTGATTAAACCAGCTCCAGAGAAAGATAAAGCTCTTAAAATGGGAGCCTGGAATGAAATGAAAATTCGGGTAGATGGTGCTAGGGTAACTTCTTGGCTGAATGGTACTGAAATGATTAGCCTTACAGACGAAATCATTGGAGCTGGTGAAGGATCAATAGCACTTCAAATTCATGATGGTGGAGGTATTAAAGTCAAGTGGCGAAACCTACAATTGACCAAATTATAATTTGTAGAGGTTTTCTGAATTACTTCAATACACGAACGTTTCCTATGGTAATTGTTCCTGTAGTAGAAGTCAATGCAATAGATTTTCCATTATAGCTTGCTGAATTCAATATTTGAGGCCTACCGCAAAATAGAATGCCAGCATCAAGGTAACTATCCGCTATTGATGATAGGCTAAAGTCTAAAGTATCAGTATCTGTTTCTGATAGGTGTAATAACCATCTGTTCTCCCCATCACTTCCAAGCGTGTATAAACGTATGGTATCTCGACTAAGCGAAGCGTCGAAGTTCTTGAAAACTCCGCTACGGGCATCACCATTGATACTTGCCGTAATATGATCAGGGTTATATGTACCATCTTGAATGAGATTAGTGCCTAATGCATCTACCAATTCAATTTTAAATAGCCCTGCATTAAAGTAATCAATAACCCCTCCGCATTCACGTTCTAGATGGTCATCATTTGTGCCGCATGAGATAAAAAAAGTTGTTAGACAGTATACTAATAGTTTTCTCATAGCCTATGTTTTATTGTAAGATACCCTATATCGAATAAGGTTGCTTCAATGATACCACAGAGTGCATGATCAGTCTCCCTTGTTTTCGAGTTTTAATGGTTACTTTCTTTTATCAAGTACATATACACCGGAAAATGGTCTGAATACCCACCAATATAGCTCCCACCGGCATAGGTGCGCAGTGGGTATCCTTTGTACCTTCCTTTGGGGTCTAAAAGGTAAGATGGGTTATAGACTCCAGCTTTCCAGAAGCTATAACTATCTTTTGTATCACTAATTAAATTACTGGTAAAGAACATTTGGTCGAAGAGATTCCACCTATCCCGATAGGCTAGAGAACCAATTCCTTTTTTAAAAAGCTTTTCAAAAGGGTTAAACAAATCCACTGCTTCTAAAGTATTCTTAGTTCCTTTAGTTCTTAAAATATTTTTTAAGCTTTCGTCAACAGGGTCGTCATTAAAGTCACCCATACTTATAATTTTGGCGTCAATATCTAATTTCTGAAGAGAATCTATAATTCTTTTATTCAGTTTAGCTGCGGCTATGCGATTTGGTTTGCTGCGAGCTTCTCCACCACTTCGTGAAGGCCAATGATTCACAATAAAATGGATTTTTTCATTATCTAAATAGCCGCTCACTACAAGTTGATCTCTAGTGTAATCTCTAAAGCCTTTCGTGTTAGATAAAAGCAATCTGTGACTTTTGAATGTGTTTACTATAAAAGATTTTCTTTTATAAAGTAGCGCCACATCAATACCGCGCTCATCAGGAGAGTCGAGATGAACGATACCATAATTTTCATCAATCAGGTTCTCATGGTGTATTAAGTCTTCTAGAACGCGTCTATTTTCGATTTCACATATTCCAATAATATCTGCAGCGTTTTGCGTTAGTTCGTTTCCCAATTCTGATAATACCTGAGACATATTTTGAATTTTATTTTTGTACCGTTCAATGGTCCAGTTATCTTTTCCCTCAGGTGTACGGTCATCATCGAAGGTCAAAGAATCATTTTCCGTATCAAATAGGTTTTCAATATTGTAAAAGGCAATGGTTTTAACGCTGTAAGTTTTGTCTTCTTGAGCAAAGATGAAAAACGAGTTCGCTACAAGTAAAAAAAAGATAAAGCGTTCATTTTTAGTCAGTTTCATAACTCTAAATATATTTAAATTAAAGAAAATTCCCACTTATTTATTTACTTTTTAATATATTGATGTCTCGGCTTTAGAACTTTAACCAACACAAATGTTTAGTCAACCGCTATTAGTCTCGTTCTTTTTGGTTTGCACGTCGTGCATTGCACAAGACGTTTTGGTAGTCAGCGGAAGGGTTTTAAACCAGCTTGATAAAACGTCAATGTCGAGCGTAGATGTTCGTTTAGAAAATGAAAACACAGGTACCTTAACAGATAAAAAAGGCTTTTTTCAGCTGCGTATTTCAAGTAAAGGCGCTTATATTTTTAAAGTCACTTATCCAGATTTTCTGGTGAAACGAATTCCGATTGAATTAGAGGCTGATAGCTTAGATATGGGTACTATCTATCTAGAAAGAGATATCACTACAGAACAGACAGATAATTTGATTACCCTTACCGACTCTGAAGTGCTAGACGATGAAATCAGTTCAAATTCTTCCGGACTCTTGCAGGCTACAAAAGATATATTTTTAAATCGGGCGGCCTTTGATTTTGGCCAAGCTTTTTTTCGCGTTCGCGGATATGATTCACAGTATGGGAAGGTATTACTGAATGGAATTCTTATGAATAAATTCTATGATGGTCGACCGCAATGGAATAACTGGGGTGGATTGAATGATGCCACAAGAAACCAGCAATTTACACATGGACTTCAGGCTTCAGCTTTTAATTTTGGAGGTATTCTCGGAACTACTAATATTGATACGCGACCATCAAAGCTTAGACCTGGTACCCGATTATCTTCTTCTGCCTCAAATAGAACCTATGCAGGAAGGTTGATGGTTACCCATACTTCAAAGTCAAAAGAGAAAGGGCTTACCTATAGTGTTTCGGCTTCGCGAAGGTGGGCCAAACAAGGTTATATAGAGGGCACTTTATATGATTCATATTCAGTATTCGGAGCGATAGAATATAAGTTTGATAAAAGTAATACACTAAACTTTACCGGTATTTTAAGCGCTAATAGGCGCGGTCGTTCATCTGCCCTAACAGAAGAGGTTTTTGAGCTTGTAGGCAAAAAATATAACCCCTATTGGGGGCTCCAAAATTCCAAAATTCGAAATTCTAGAGAACGAAGAATTGCGGAGCCAATTTTGATGCTAAACTATTTCTATGCCGCTAAAAAGTTTAGTTTGAACACGGGTGTTTCATATCAATTCGGATCAAAATATAGAAGTAGACTAGGCTATTACAATGCTCCAAATCCAGACCCTAACTATTATAGATACCTTCCTAGTTTCTATATCAATAGTCCGATTGGGGCCAATTTTATTAGCGCTAATTTGGCAAAAGAGGGGTTTCTTGAGAACCCACAACTTGATTGGACCAAAGTGTATCAAGCCAATTCTAATAACGAGAAGGCGAGCTATGTCTTCTATGATGATGTCGTTAACGACCATCAATTTACCCTAAATAGTATTGGAAATTTAAAGCTCACAGAGGCATTTCAATTTGACTTTGGAATTAGCTATCGGCAACTAAAATCAAGGAATTTTGCAAAAATTCATGATCTTTTGGGGGCTGATTTTCATGAAGACATAGACCCGTTTTCAAATACATTGAATGATAGCAATGGGAGTGCTTTAAAAGGCGAAAATGATATTTTTAATTACAACTACGATATCGCTAGTACTCAATTCGATGTTTTTGCGCAAATCAGCTACACTCGAAATAAGTGGGATGCTTTTGTATCAACCAACTATTTAAATTCAAACTATCAAAGAGCGGGTCTTTTTCAGAACCAGCGTTTTCCTGAGAATTCTCTAGGAAAAAGTGCCCCTGTTTCATTAGCAAATCATGGCGTTAAAGGAGGGTTTACCTATCGCATAAATGGGAGGCATCAGCTCGTTCTAAACGGAGCTTTATTAAACAAGCCGCCAACCGTACAAAATGTCTTTATCAACCCTAGAGAAAACAATGAAGTCGTAGTCAATCTCCAAAATGAAAGAATTACAACTACAGATTTTAACTATTACCTGCGTTTGCCAAAACTTTCGGGAAGAATAACTGCTTTTCATACGCGCTTTCAAAATACGACCGATATTAATTTTTTCTTTGTTGATTCAGGGGTAGGATCTGATTTTGTTCAAGAAGTACTAACTGATCTAGACAAACTTCATATGGGTGTGGAATTCGGGTTTGAATATGAATTATCGTCTTCTGTAAAGCTTTCTGCCGTAGCCGCTATTGGAAAGTATACCTATGCGAGCCATCCTTCAGTAGCCATAAATTTTGATACGGCTGGCGCGGAGGAAAATTTTATAAACCCTGATGGAAATGTGGACTTAGGAATGGCAAATGTTAGGAATTATAAATTAGCTCAAGGCCCACAAAAAGCTTTTGCATTGGGTATCAATTATAGGGCGCCAACCTATTGGTGGATAGGAGCAACTGCAAATTATTTAGCGGACAACTACGCTAATATCTCAACGATTACCAGAACTGCTAGTTTTTATCTAGATCCTGAAACTGGTGACCCTTTTCCAGATGCTACACAAGAAAACGTCGATAAGCTACTACTACAAAAGGCATTAGATAATTTCTACTTACTGAATTTAGTAGGAGGAAAATCTTGGCTTAAGAAGGGAAAGTACGTGAGCATTTTTGCCAGTGTGAATAACCTATTCGATACTACCTTCAGAACTGGGGGTTACGAGCAAAGCAGAAATGGCAACTTTGGGCAATTACAACAAGATAATTTGAGTGGTACCCCATCATTCGCGCCTAAATATTGGTACGGATATGGGCGAACCTATTTTTTGAATGTAGCCTTTAGCTTTTAAAATAACATACTCCTTAAGCTTCCTAGGTCGCCACGCCAGGCTCTTGGGTTTTCTTTCTAATACATAGGAACTTAGGAGGGTATAAAAAAGAACACTTATGACTATAAATTTTAAATATAGAGTAACGCTAGCTTTAGCTTTTTTTAATATAGTCTTGCTATGCACTTGTGTTAAAGACCGTGATTTCAAACCTTTGGAAGGCAATCAAGTCTCGGGTTTAGTTGCTAACGCAACATATTCAGAAGTTAAAAGCCGCTATCAAGAAGAAACTTTCCAAATACAAGAAGATTTAATTATTGAGGGCTATGTAAGCTCTTCTGATGAAATGGGAAACTTCTTTAGTGTACTTCATTTTCAAGACAAACCTGAGAACCCATCTGAAGGGTTTCAAATAGAAATTGACCTTAGAGATTCTCATTTGTTTTTCCCTGAAGGAAGTAAAATCTATATTAAGTTAAAGGGTCTTTATTTGGGTCGAAGCAAGGATGTTTTTAAAATTGGAGGCGTCTTTACTTCCTTTGGAAATGTGTCTGTAGGTCGACTTCCGGCGGCAGTGGTTGACAATCATGTTTTTCTTTCCACAGATGAAAAAGCTACTATTCAGCCTAGCTTGATATCTCTTGAGAATCTAGAACCGCGGAGTACAAATACCTTGGTTGTGGTAGATAATTTAGAAATTATTGATGCGGAAATAGGAGCGATTTTTGCGGAAGAGCGAGAAGAAACAGAGCGAAGGCTTATGGATTGTAAAGGGAATACGATTACATTGGTGAATAGTGGCTTTTCTGATTTTCAAGCTGAATTTTTACCCTCAGGAAATGGAAAAATTATAGGAGTTTTACTAAGAGATAAGGCTAATTTTAGCCTCGCAATACGGAGTTTGAAAGATCTCAGCTTTACGGAAGAACGCTGTGAAGAAATTGTAGATGAATATACTTCGAATCAGCTATTCATTTCTGAACTCGCGGACCCAGATAATAATTCAAAAGCGCGCTTTGTAGAGTTATATAATTCCGCTAGCGAGCAATTAGATTTAAAAGGATGGAAGCTTGTTCGGTTCACAAACGATAATATAGAAGTTAGCTCTAGTATTGATTTATCAGGCTTTACGATAGCAGCGAAAAGCACTTTTGTGATATCACCTAACACCTTAGAATTTGAACAAGTATACGCCTTTGCACCAGATTTGGCTGTAGGTACAAACACACCTGCTGATTCAAATGGAGATGATAACCTACAATTGATTGACCCTTTCGGTACTGTAATTGATGTTTTTGGAATAGTAGGAGAAGACGGCTCCGGTACCAATCATGAATTCGAAGATGGTAGAGCGGTTCGCAATGACGAAGTTGTGGAGGGAAACCCGGTATATACGTTTAGTGAATGGACAATTTATAATGATACTGGGGCAGAAGAAACTATTCAAGAACCTAAAAACGCTCCTGAAGATTTCACGCCAAGAATTCGCAATTAGAAAAATATTAGGAAAGTTTCGAAAAATAGTCTTGCCAACCTAGTATGGCAGAAGTGCCACTTTGATAGGCTTCATGTGAGTGAAAGAGAATTTTCTTTTTCATATCTAGAACAACGGGCCATTTAATGCCATCAGAACCCTGACCTAAAAGTTTGTTTATGGCGGTTTCTACAAGGTCACTTCTCACTGCACCATCACTATTTGCTGTTCCGGAAAGGCCGACATAGAAGTCTGCTGTGGCACCAGAGAAGGAACACTTTTCTGGTTGGGTGGAAAGGTTTGTCTTTTTAATATTTTTTTCAGTTTCTGACAGAATTTCCATAGTAGGAAATTACGCATTTTATAGAAATGCTTTCTTCATTTGGTGTAGATATTTATTAACAATTTTTAATTTTAAAATGTATAAAATTCTTGCAAATTTTCGATTTTTCGAATACTTTAAGAAAATAAACCATAAAAAAGGTGGCCTTGTAAGAGACCACCTTTTTTGATAAATATGTATTTCTAAAAATTAGGCCAAATCAAAACGATCTAAGTTCATCACTTTCGTCCAAACTGCTATAAAATCGGCAACAAACTTTTCTTCTGAATCGTTACATGCATATACTTCACCATAGGCTCGCAACTCGGTATTGGATCCAAATATAAGATCAGCACGTGTACCGGTCCATTTAATGTTTCCTGACTTACGATCGCGACCTGCGAAGGTAACTTCGTCATCTGACACATCTTCCCATTTAACACTTAAATCAAGAAGGTTTACAAAGAAATCATTAGTAAGCGTTTCACGACGATCAGTTAAAACACCATGTCTAGACTTATCAAAATTAGTATCAAGCACGCGCATACCTCCCATTAAAACAGTCATTTCAGGGGCTGTAAGTTTCATTAATTGTGCTCGGTCAACTAATAGTGCTTCGGCAGATGCTTTATAATCTGGATTTTTATAATTTCTGAATCCGTCTGCTTTAGGTTGAAGGGCTTCAAAAGAATAAGCATCGGTTTGCGCTTGTGACGCATCGGTACGACCCGCTGTAAAAGGTACGGTTGTGTCATGACCTGCATTTTTAGCTGCTTCTTCAATACCAGCACTTCCGCCCAGAACAATTAAATCTGCTAAGGAAACTTTCTTGTTGCCAGATTGAGCGCTGTTGAATTCTTTCTGAACTCCTTCTAAAGTGTTTAATACTTTTGATAGTTCAGCTGGGTTGTTTACTTCCCAGTTTTTTTGCGGCTCCAAGCGAATACGCGCACCGTTTGCACCACCTCTTTTGTCAGAATCACGGTAGGTCGAAGCAGATGCCCAGGCAGTGGTAACCAATTGAGAAATTGATAAGCCTGAGGCTAAAAGACGCTTCTTCAATTCAATAACATCAGCATCATTTACTAGTTCGTAATCAACTGCTGGTACTGGATCTTGCCAAATTAATTCTTCTTGAGGAACTTCAGAACCTAGGTATCTAGAAACTGGCCCCATATCTCTATGTGTTAACTTAAACCATGCTCTCGCAAAAGCATCTTCAAATGCTGCTGGATCTGCATGGAACCGTTTCGAAATTTCCAAATATGCGGGATCTAATTTTAATGCCATGTCAGCATCAGTCATCATTAAGTCTTGTGCTTTCGAAGCATCTCCAGCGCGAGGTGCTTTTCTAGCTGCTGATTCGGCAGTAGGTTTCCACTGACTTGCACCTGCTGGGCTTTTTGTTAATTCCCAATCATATCCTAAAAGCACATCAAAATAATCATGATCCCACTTTGTCGGGTTTGGAGTCCATGCACCTTCTATTCCACTTGTAATCGTATCATCTAAAACACCTGTTCCGAAAGAATTCTTCCATCCCATGCTTTGTTCTGTGATACTTGCTCCTGCAGGTTCTGCACCTACATATTCATCTGGGTTGGCAGCACCGTGAGCTTTACCGAAGGTATGACCTCCTGCGGCTAATGCTACGGTTTCTTCATCGTTCATAGCCATACGACCAAAAGTTTCTTTCATCAACTTCGCTGTTCCTAACGGGTTTGATACTCCGTTTGGTCCTTCTGGGTTAACGTATATAAGTCCCATATGTGAGGCGCCAAGATTTGCTTCCAAAACGTATTCACCCTCTGAGAAACGGTCATCATTACCCATCCATTCGGCTTCAGAACCCCAGTAAATATCCTCTTCAGGCTGCCAAATGTCTTCACGACCACCAGCGAAACCAAAAGTTTTAAAGCCCATAGATTCTAAAGAACAGTTTCCTGTAAGAATCATCAAATCAGCCCAAGAAAGCTTCTTGCCGTATTTCTTTTTTATAGGCCATAATAATAATCTGGCCTTATCTAAGTTGCCGTTGTCAGGCCAGCTATTTAAAGGTGCGAAACGCTGTGAACCAGAACTGGCGCCTCCACGCCCATCTCCAATTCTATAGGTTCCAGCACTATGCCAAGCCATTCGTATCATAAAAGGACCATAGTGGCCGTAATCTGCTGGCCACCAATCTTGAGAAGTGGTCAAGGCAGTTATGATATCTTTCTTTACCTCAGCTAAATCTAAAGACTTAAATTCAGCGGCATAATCGAAATCTTCGTCCATCGGATTTGTCAATGAAGAATTTTGACGAAGCACATTTAATCTCAGTTGGTTAGGCCACCAATTAAGGTTATTAGTGCCGGCACCTGCAGCTTGGTTCATGGTTCCTCCTAAATAAGGGCACTTGCTAGAATCGTTGCTGTCAAGCGCTTCCCCATGAGGATTATTGTTGTTAGTATCCATAGTATAAATTGTTTTTTAGGCTAGAAGTGTAAAGCTACCAAAAATGTTCAAGGCTTAGTAGAGTTATCATCTCGATTTGTGTTATTTTGGTATTGATAATATCTATGGTGAGTTATTTTGGTGAAATTGTTTAAATAAAGGACTAGAAAAAGGTGATTTTTTCACTGATGTCACATAGATTTTTATCTTAAAATATTTTTTTAATACTTTTAAATTCATGGAAAACACAGAGCCTTTTTTTAGTAATGTCCGTACCGGGAGTATAGCTAGTGTTCGTGCGATGCTAGAAGAAAATCTCGATTTGATAGATTCTAGAGACCAACGGGGATCGACACCTTTGATTTTGGCAACCTACTATAATCATGCAGGTATAACAGCGCTCTTATTAGAGAAAGGCGCAAAAATTGATGAAAAAGATTCTTCAGGAAATACGGCTTTGATGGGTGTTTGTTTTAAGGGCTTTGAGGAGATTGCAAAACTATTAATAGATAAGGGTGCTAAGGTCAATGAAATCAATGCAATGGGCAGTACAAGCTTAATTTATGCGATAACTTTTAATCGGATGTATATTGCGAAATTACTGTTGGCAAATGGGGCTGATACTGCTATTAGAGATGGTAGGGGTAATTCGGCGTTGGATCACGCAAAACTAGCTGGCATTCCTGAGCTGATTGACTTATTTGAAGGGGAAGTATAGAAGGTCTTTGGTGGTAGTTTTTGGGTCAAAACCAGTAGTCGAAGCCTATCACAAGCCACCCCTAAACCGCTTTGTAAATTTTCCTTTTACCATAAAACCTAGAATAATACCCGCAAGTACTAAAGTAACTAGATTACCTACTATAATTGGCATCTGATTGTTAAGGGTTCCGTACACGAGCCAAAGGGTAACCCCAGTTACAAAAAGCAAATACATGGGAAAAGATAGACTGCCTGTATCTTTTGTTTTTATCGTTTTGATAGCTTGGGGTAAAAAACTTATTGTCGTTAACAAGGCTGCTACATTGCCTATAATCGAAGTAAAATCCATACGTATGTTTGAAGTAGGTTATTCTAATATTACCCTGCAAAATTCGATTTTTTACATCGGGTGAACTACAACTATTTTTTCTAGTTTATGTGCTATTTTACCCTAAAACTGCAAAATATGACACACCAAAGACAATTTGAATGATAAATTGCTGTAATTCGTTTATAGTTGAGTTTGAAAAATATGAATTATTTGCTTTGGTAAAAGTCGGGGCTGAAGTTTATTTTAACTAATTTTAAGGCATGGCTCAAGAACTAAAAGTTGCTCTCATACAATCTTCTTTGGTTTGGGAAAATCCTGAACAGAATAGAATCAATTTTGGAAAAAAAATTGATTCTATTTCTTCGGATGTAGATTTGATTATTCTTCCTGAGATGTTTACTACGGGGTTTACAATGACACCCAAAAACCTTGGAAAAGAAGAAGGTGAAATTACACTCGAGTGGATGCAGCAAATTTCGAAAGAAAAAAATGCTGCGCTAACAGGCAGTCTTCCATTCTATGAACATGGAAGTTTTACCAATCGCCTTTTCTTTGTTCAGCCTAATGGTGATTACTATCAATATGACAAGCGTCACACCTTCACTTTAGCAGGTGAAGATCTTGTATATAATGCAGGAGTAGAGAGATTAATAGTGACTTTTAGAGGCTTTCGATTTTGTCCCCTTATTTGTTACGACCTTCGATTTCCTGTTTGGGCGCGAAATACTGAAGATTTTGATGTGCTTATCTATGTTGCAAATTGGCCAAAACCAAGAGTTACTGCTTGGGATACACTTTTAAAAGCGCGCGCTATTGAAAATATGAGCTACTGTATTGGTGTAAATCGAATAGGAACGGACCCTTCTGGACATCACTATACTGGGCATTCGGCCGTTTATAATGGCTTAGGGGAAAAACTTTCTTTTTCTCAAAATGAGGAAACTATTTACGCAACAATAGCCAAAGAACATATTAGCAGTATTAGAGAAAAACTAAAATTTCTTGACGATCGTGATGAATTTAGTTTGAAATTGTAAAGGTTTGTTCTATCTCCCAATTGGCGCGAACTTCAATTTCATTGGGGTAATATAGAACTCTTTCAGGCTGAATATTTTTTAGAAATGAGCCTGTGTCCCATATTTTATTTTCATTTTTATCGAAAATGACACGAATCAAATACTTTGATGGGCTAATTGTATTGAATTCGAAAACTTGGGGCTCGTGAGCATAAACTTCAAGCAGTGTCTTCCCTTTTTCATCAGTCAATTGAACTATCAATGGGTATTCAACGGCTCCTTCTAGCGTTAGCCTTAGATTACCATAGTCCGCTAAACTTCGGGTAGATAGTCGATAATTCAATGTGTCGTTGGTCTGACCAAAAAAATCGCTTATTGCTCCAGGTAATAAATCTAAGCTATAATTTTCGCTGGGTTCTATTTCGAAATCAAAATCTAGTGTATTAGCAAGGCTATCAAAAACCACCGTAAAAGCCATAGGTAAAGAGTCTTTAACTATCATTTTTATTTTGGAAGTGTCAACAGCTACAATAGGTGTGTTAATCGCCAAGTGGTATGCCGTATTAAAATCTAATGAACCGTTTTGGTTTGGCTCAATTTTTAAGGAATCAACGCCCACTTTACGACTTTTAACCGTAAAGGTGTCAATAGCCATTTTCTTTGTGTTGGTAACGGTAAAGCGAATGGAATCAGTTTCATAAGGTGTAAACCAAAAGTTCAAAGTGTCTTTATTTCTTTCCTTTAATATTTTGGTTTTAATGGTGTCAGGAATAACCGTTAAGGGTGTAATATCAATAGCTTCCTCTCCCCCATAGTAGCCAAACACAATTTTATTTTTGGCCGCAAAACTGGGTACAGATGCGCTGTAACTTGGAGTTTCTTTAAACAGTGTTAACACATAAGTAGAGTCTGTAGGTAAAGTAATAGTATCTTTTAAAAAAGCAATTTTATCTGAGTTTTGGTCAAAGATGTTGTTCTTTGCGGCATCTTTGATAGCAAAAATTGCATACTTTCCTTCCTTCAAGTTACGCAACTTAAATAGCACTGTACTATCTAAAGTATTGGTGATATAGTTTGGTGGTTTTTTATAAATAGTTGAGTCGGTATACGCGCTATCTATTTCATATAACATGACACTCACGAATTTATCAACCTCTTTATTAAAAGCATCTTTAACCACACCTAACACTTCTAAAGAATCAATATAATCTCCCGTAGAAAACACATACGTTAAAAAGCTAAGGGGGTTTCCTTCGTTATTGTCTTGCACGCTCTGACCAAAATTTAAGGTGTAGGTAGTGTTGGGTAGCAAGGTATCTTTGATCTCAATTTCAACATATTTTTGTACACCACCTTGTGGCGTAATCTCAGGCCTATATTTTAATGGTGGTGAAACAATGAGTTGATCTTGAATATCTTGTAATTTGATATATTCATCAAAGGTCAAACGAATTTTTTTGGACTTGAAATTCGTGCTTAGATTTTCTGGTTCCGCTTTCACTAAAACCGGCGGATCCTCATCTTTCGGGCCGCCTGTTAAGGTGCCACCGCGTCGACCGCATTGCACTACGGAAAGTGTTATCAAAAAGAAAAATATACAAGCTAAAAAACGTGGCAACATAGGAGTGTAAATCTTTAACAAAGAAACGACTAATTTGCAGATTATTGAAATTGTGGAACTACCGCCATACTCGCAATATAAATAGTTGTTCCTGTTGCTTTCTGTAAGGCCTTTACGCATATTTCCATTGTGGCGCCACTTGTAATGACATCATCTACCAATAAAATACGTTTGTCTTTGAGTTGAGAAGCGTCCGTTAATGTGTACAGTGCCTTATTTTCTTGCCAACGGCCTATTCGTCCTTTAGTCGTTTGAGTTTTTGTATTTGCTGTTTTTGTAAGAAGTCCATCGCGATACTCAGCTTCAAGAAAATGAGCTAAACGCTGCCCAAATTGAGCTACCTGGTTATAACCTCTTTTTTTTAATTTCTTTTTGTGTAAAGGAACAGGAATAACCATATCAATTTTATTAAGAAACTGGTTTTCTTTTAAAATTTGACCATACCAATCTCCTAAAAATACACCAATCTGCTCTTGGTTTTTATATTTTAAATGGTGAATTAACCGCTGTACGATGCTGTTTTCAGTAAAAAAAAGGAAAGAACTAGCTTTATTCACATCAATTCTACCATAAAAAATACGGTCAATGGGGTTTTCTTCGTTAAAGGTATAATCGGTAATCGGCAGATGATTTCGACAAACGGTACAGAGGTGTTGCTCTCCTCTGTTTAAATGCGCATTACATCCAAAACACACCTTAGGTAGCAGTACCGTATTGATATCGTTTATTATCTTTGAAACTTGATTTATATGCAAATCTTATTCTTTTACAAACCTACTTAAAGCCCATTTCATATTGATGGACAGTCAAGATACTAAATTCAATTACAAAATAATTCTCGCGGCGTTGACAGCTGTAATAATTGGCATTCTTATTGCTTTTTATTATAGTTATGCGCAGTCAAGAACACAAATAAATTTTCTCGAAACTGAAAAAGATTTATTGGTGCAAGATTTAACATTGATGAAAGCTGATGTTGACCGTCTTTCAGCACTTGATGAGGTAAATGACATTGCACTTCAGAGGTCGAAATATAAACTACAGCAGCTATTAGATTCTGTTGGAAAGTTAACATTTACAATAGAAAAACTCAGAGAAGCTAAAGGTGAACTTCGAAGGCTCGGGGCTAAGAATGATAGTTTAAAGCTTAAAAACGATTTTCTCAATTATAAGAATTTGCAACTCGCTGAAAAGTATGAAGCTTCCCAAAAAGAGATTGAATACATACAAAGCAGAAATGCAGCTTTGACAGAGGCAGAGGCCTTACAACGTGATAAAATTCAAGATCTTAATAAAGCGCTGAAAATCAAAAAGTATTTGGAACTTGAAACTACTGACGCTACCGCCTTGCGAGTGCGTTCGGGTAAATCGATACAAACGAATAAAGCATCAACCGTTAAAAAATTAAGGGGGCGTGTTATTATTGCTCCAGATAATTCTTTGGCAAATCAAGAAAGGGTAATTTACTTTCAATTTTTAGGCCCAAACATGGGTATAATAGAAGATAATGCGAACACTATAAACGTTAATGGTAATGTTTATAGTAAGCGAGTAGTGGTTAATTTCACTGGTGAACAAACTGAGGTTATTGACTTTGTTACTATTCCTGAAGGTTCTTTAGCGCCTGGAGATTATGTCTTAAATGTTTTCGAAGATCAACAGCTACTTCAGACTTTTGAATTCGAATTGAAATAAGTTTATAAAATCACTTCATTATTCTATTTTTGCCAAATGGCAAAACAAGAAGACGATTTTAAGAAGGTAATTTCACATGCTAAGGAATACGGCTATGTATTTCAGTCAAGTGAAATTTATGATGGTTTGAGCGCAGTCTATGATTATGCGCAAAACGGAGCCGAACTCAAAAAGAACATTCGTGAATATTGGTGGAAAGCCATGGTGCAACTCAACGATAATATTGTGGGCTTAGACGCTGCAATTTTCATGCACCCTACTACTTGGAAAGCTTCAGGCCACGTTGATGCCTTTAGTGACCCTCTTATTGACAATAAAGACTCAAATAAAAGATATCGCGCAGATGTTTTGGTGGAAGATCATGTGGCTAAAATTGAAGCGAAGATTGAGAAGGAAGTGAAGAAAGCGGCCAAACGCTTTGGTGATGCTTTCGATAAAGAACAGTTTTTGATAACGAACCAGCGTGTGGTTGATTATCAAGAAAAAGTAACTACTATTTTAAAACGTCTTGGAAAATCTTTGGAAGAGGAAGATTTGGCTGATGTAAAAAAATTAATTGAAGAGCTCGAAATTGCTTGCCCTATGTCTGGTTCTAAAAATTGGACAGATGTTAAGCAGTTTAATTTAATGTTTGGAACGAAGTTAGGAGCTTCTGCAGAAACCGCTATGGATTTATACTTGCGGCCAGAAACTGCCCAAGGTATTTTTGTGAACTTTTTAAATGTTCAGAAGACGAGTCGAATGAAGATTCCCTTTGGAATTGCACAAACAGGAAAAGCTTTTAGAAACGAAATCGTTGCAAGACAATTTATCTTTAGAATGCGTGAGTTCGAACAGATGGAGTTGCAGTTTTTTATCAAACCAGGCTCGCAAAAAGAGTGGTACGAGAAGTGGAAAGAAAACAGAATGAAATGGCATATGTCTTTAGGGTTAGGTGAGGACAACTACCGCTTTCATGACCATGAAAAACTAGCGCATTATGCAGATGCTGCTACCGATATAGAATTTCGTTTTCCTTTCGGATTTAAGGAGTTAGAAGGAATACACTCACGAACTGATTTTGATCTTACAAAACATCAAGAGTTCTCAGGTAAAAAATTGCAATATTTTGATACTGAGGAAAATAAGAACTACGTGCCTTATGTGGTAGAAACATCAATAGGTTTAGACCGAATGTTCTTAGCTGTATTTTCAAACGCTCTACAGGAAGAAGAATTAGAAAATGGAACTACAAGAACTGTTCTAAAACTGCCAGCGGTATTAGCTCCGACCAAAGCTGCAATTTTTCCTTTGGTTAAAAAAGATGGTTTACCAGAATTGGCTCATGAAATTATAGATGATCTAAAATGGGATTTCAATGTAATCTATGATCAAAAAGATGCTGTAGGGCGACGTTATAGAAGACAAGATGCAAACGGTACTCCGTTTTGCATCACCGTGGACCACCAATCATTGGAAGACAAAACAGTTACAATTCGTCATCGAGATACTATGGAACAACAACGTGTTGCCATTTCTGAATTGAAGTCGATTATTCACAAGGAAGTGGATATGAAGTCTTGGTTGATGAAAATGTAGTAGGCTAAGCTTTGACAAAGATAATTGTACTGTTTTTAACTTTGTCAAAGCTGATACCCTAATCGGATACTTCCATAAAAATTTCGCTCATCGCCAGGATAAAAATAACGTGGCTCTCTACCTCCAAAACCCTGGGTGTTTATAAGTACAGATTGTGCGTAAATTTTATCTAATACGTTATTGATTCCAAAGTCAATTCCAATAGTAAATTTATCAGAAATCTTTTTTTGGTACCCTATTCGCGTATTAAAAACAGTATAAGAATCACTATAAAGATTTTCTGCATCGGTTAACGAAATCTCACTCACATACTGATGGGTGGTATTCCAATAGAAATTTTCAAATAGCCGCAATTGTAGCCCTGAGGTGCTGCGCCGTTTGGGAACTCCAGTAAGTTGGTTTCCAGAAAAGTCATCGTTCTCATCAACGAATTCTATAAAGCTATGGTCGGTTAATGTAAAATTCATAAAAGGAGATAATTGTATGTTTTTGGAAATACTCCAGGTGTAATTTAATCCTATTTCTAATCCCCTATGACGTGTTCTTCCCGCATTTTTTCCAACAAACTGGTCTTCGTTTATGCGCTCACCAACCAATAGGTTTCTGACATTCATTTGATAAATGGAAAGATTTATATTTAGCCTTCTTTCATCTAAAAATAGAATTGTGCCCAGCTCATAATTTGTTCCAGTCTCTTGCGCAATATCTGGATTAATAACACCATCAGGGGTCAAGGTTTCTTCGAGCGTAGGGTTTGAAAACCCACGGCTGATATTTGCATAAACGTTCTGATTTTTAGTAAAAGCATATTCAAGATTTATGCTGGGCAATACAATAGCTTTAAAATCACGCTTGTTGCTTTTATTTTCGGTTCCGGTATTGAACAAATCGCGGTAATCATATTGAGTTTTGTTAAGATGTAATCCGAACTGTGCAGAAAAGGCGTCCGACAGTGGAAATAGTAAAATACCGAAAGCGTTCCATTGGCTTCTAAATTCTTTGTTTCGGCCGATTTGTTCTCCCTTGAGACTTCCGTTGCCATCATTTTCTTCCCATTCATTTCGAAACCGATCCCAATCATATTCATCCTTAAAAAGTTCTGCGCCAAACGAATAATTTGCATCTTTCTCAAAGAAATTAAATTCTCCTGAAAATCGGGTTCGAAATCCAAATCCCTTAGTGATTTCATCGAATATGCCAAAGGGTGCGGCTTCAATCTTATCTAGGTAATTATAAAAGATACTTGTCGAATTTTGAAGTTTTTTGCTGAACTGATGTGAATAATTGAAGCCTACCAAAGTGGCGTTATTGCTTTCAAAACCTTGTGATACTCTCCATGTAAAGGTGGCCTGTTGTGGGTCTTCTGCAAAAGCGGTAGTACCCAAAGAACTTGGAATTTGTGCTGTGAAATCGATATGGTTTACTAAAAGTGAAATTTTGTTTTTACCATCGAGTTGATAGGAAGCGTTTAATAAAATACCATCTCGCTCAAAATTACTGTTTTGTCGGTAGCCATCGATTTCCATATGCCCGTATTGCAAACCCATTCTTAGTTTGCCATCATAATGATTAAAAGAGAGGTTGTTTTTTAGAAGTCCGAAAGAACCGGCCGTAAAATTGTTCGAAAAGTTGGTTGATCTGCCAAGGGCTTCTTTGGGCGTCAATATAATGGCTCCCCCTAAGTTTGAGCCATAAGCATTTCCTTTCGGCCCTTTAATAACTTCAATCTGACTAAGGTTTTCTAGGTCGTATTGTTCGATGGATGAAAACCCAGAACCATCAGTCACTGGAATATCCTCATAGTACATTCGTAATTTGTCTGTGCCGAAAAGGGTTCTAGCGCCAATTCCTCTTACTGTAATGCGGTTGGTGTTTAACGCACCGGAAAATACATATACTCCGGGTATCTGATTGATTGCAGAAACCATTGAAACTGGAGAGTAATTTTGAAAGACTTTGGCAGAAATGACCTCGGAAGCTGTAATGCCAATGGCGTTTTTTTTCTTTAAAGCATCTAAAAGAATAACCTCGTCTAATTGGGTAATACTATCTTTTGTTGTTGAATTTTGTGCATTGACAGAAAGAAGGCTGCCAAAGAGAATAATCAAAAAGAAGTGTTTTGTCATGCTTTTAAATATGGCCTCTAAATTAGCACTTAAAAACCGAAACCGAGTTGCGATACATGACTATCACGATGCGTTTTAACGTTCTTTGATTGACTAAGAAAAGGGGCAAGGGTGGTCGCGCTTTTTTCATGACAAGATGAATTAGGGCAAGGGTAAATTTAATCCTTTCTTAAAAATGGAAAAAAGGATATGGTATCAAGCTTTTACCAGAACAGAACATTGCTTATTTTCGAACAAAATATTGAATATGAAAATCGTCTCTTACAATGTAAACGGTATTCGTGCCGCATTAAAAAAAGGGTTTATAGAATGGCTGCAATCAGTAGATCCAGATGTCATCTGTTTACAAGAAATTAAGGCGCAAGAAGAACAGCTTGACCTTTCGGTCTTTGAAGACGCGGGTTATGCTTATAATTATTGGTATAGTGCACAAAAGAAAGGGTATAGTGGTGTCGCAATTCTTTCAAAAACAAAACCTGATCATATCGAATTTGGAACGGGCATCGAAACAATGGATTTTGAAGGAAGAAACATAAGAGCTGATTTTGGAGATGTGTCTATTATGAGCATGTATTTGCCTTCAGGAAGTAATATGGCCCGTTTGGATTTTAAGCTGAATTACATGGCAGAAATTCAAGAATATTTTAATGAATTAAGAAAAGAAAAGCCAAACCTTATTGTGCTTGGAGATTATAATATTTGCCATGAGGCTATCGATATTCATAATCCGGTAGGTCTCAAAAACGTATCAGGATTTTTACCTGTTGAACGAGAATGGATTGGCGCTATGCAAAAAAGCGGATTCATTGACAGCTTTAGACACTTCAATAATGAACCTGATAATTATACCTGGTGGAGCTACAGAGCTAACGCTAGAAACAATAATAAAGGCTGGCGATTAGATTATGCTATGGTTGCTGAACCTTTGAAAGACCGTCTAAAGCGTTCGGTAATTTTATCTGAAGCAAAGCACAGTGACCATTGTCCTATTTTGGTTGAAGTGGATTAGAATCTACTTGTACGTTTAGAATTGGTTTCTTTGTATGAATTTGAAGTAGCGCAGGTCAATTTCAACAAAAAAACCTACAGGAAATGTTTAAATTTGTAGCCTGCACTAGTAAGAAGTAAAATTTTATATGGAATACACAAACCTACCTCATACTGATATCGAAGTCAGTAAAATATGTTTAGGAACGATGACTTGGGGCAATCAGAATACCGAAGCTGAAGGTCATGAACAGATGGACTACGCTCTTGAGCAAGGCGTTAACTTTTTTGATACTGCGGAGTTATACCCCATACCCGCCCACCCTGATCGTTTATCGTTAACAGAAAAAATTATTGGTACTTGGTTTAAGAAAAACGGCAACCGTGATAAGATTGTCTTAGCCTCTAAAATTGCTGGGAAAGCCCCTTTCACCAAATTTATTCGAGAGACGGGTTTTTCAAGAGATTCGATTATAGAGGCCGTGGAAGGAAGTTTACAGCGGTTACAAACAGATTATATCGATTTATACCAACTGCATTGGCCTGAACGAAACACAAACTATTTTGGTAAGAGAGGGTATCAGCATTCTGCTGATGACCATTGGCAAGATAATATTCACCAGGTTTTAGAGACCTTAAGAGATTTAATTCGAGAGGGTAAAATTCGCCAAGTAGGTATAAGCAATGAAAACCCATGGGGCATCATGCGTTACCTTGAAGAAAGTAAGGTGCATGCAAGTTTACCAAGAATGATTACAATTCAAAACCCGTATAGTCTTTTGAGTCGTCAGTTTGAAGTGGGTTCGTCAGAAATCGCAATGCGAGAAGACATTAAGCTTTTGGCATACTCGCCCTTAGGTTTTGGTGCTTTAAGTGGTAAATATTTGGGTGATAGACTACCTAAAAATTCGCGCCTATCACTTTTTCCAAATTACAATCGCTATATCAAGGGTAATTCAGTTACTGCTACTCAAAAGTATTATGAACTGGCCCAAGCGAATGATCTGTCGTTAGCACAAATGGCACTTGCTTTTGTAAATAGCAGACCCTTCTTGACAAGTAATATTATTGGCGCAACTTCTATGAAGCAGCTTAAAGAGAATATTGCTAGTATTGATGTTAAATTGAGCGAGGAAGTTTTAGAGGCTATTGATACAATTCACAACGAAATACCCAACCCAGCACCTTAAAACCAGGCATACATGTATTTTTTAAAAGTAGGTTTTTATCAGTTGGCTTTGATTATAGTGGTGATTTTAATAATCATGGTTTTTGCTCGAATTATGAGAGATAAGTCGTAGTCATTTTTTAGGCTCACAAGCCTAAAGAGACCTTGAGTTTTAATTTTTCATTGGTTCTCGAGGGGTTCAATAAAAACAAACGCTAAGGTATATTTAGTCAAAAAGCCTATTTACGACGTCTTCAATACGTGAAACGAGTTCAATGGTTATCTTGGAATTTGTTAAACTTATTTTATTGTTTTTGGCTACATAAATAGTTTTGAAACCTAATTTTTCAGCCTCTAGAATACGCTGTTCTATGCGTTGAACAGGCCTGATTTCACCTGCCAAACCAACTTCTGCAGCGAAACAAACCCCCTTATCGATAGGGATGTCTTCATTGCTTGAAAGTATAGCGGCAATAACGGCTAAATCTATTGCGGGGTCATCTACTGAAATTCCTCCTGTGATATTTAAGAAGACATCTTTAGCGCCTAATTTAAAGCCAGCTCGCTTTTCTAAAACGGCTAGTAGCATATTTAGTCGCTTCGCGTTATAGCCTGTAGTAGATCTTTGTGGAGTACCGTAAACGGCTGTGCTAACCAGGGCTTGAATTTCAATCATCAAGGGCCGCATGCCTTCAACTGTTGAGGCTATTGCAGTGCCACTTAAGCCTTCGTCATTTTTTGATATGAGTATTTCAGAAGGATTGTTCACTTGTCGAAGTCCGCCTCCTTGCATTTCATAGATGCCTAATTCTGCTGTGGAGCCAAAACGATTCTTTAGTGCACGTAGGATGCGGTATACATAATTGCGGTCACCCTCAAATTGCAAAACGGTATCTACCATATGCTCCAAAATCTTGGGACCAGCGATAGAGCCATCTTTAGTGATATGACCTATTAAAATAACGGGTGTATTGGTTTCTTTGGCGAATTTGATAAGTTCGGCAGTACACTCGCGTACCTGTGAAATGCTTCCAGCTGCCGATTCAATATGATCAGAATGTAAAGTTTGAATAGAATCAATAACTACAATATCAGGCGCTGTTGCCTCAATTTGTTGAAAGATATTTTGAGTTTTCGTTTCTGTAAGAATGAGACAAGTGTCGCTATTTGGGTGAATACGATCGGCTCGCATTTTAATTTGCTTTTGACTCTCTTCACCAGAAACATACAGGGTTTTATAGGGAAGTTTTAATGCGATTTGAAGCAGCAGTGTACTTTTTCCAACGCCAGGTTCGCCACCTAAAAGAACTAGAGCTCCGGGCACTAATCCACCACCTAAAACTCTATTGAACTCTAGGTCAAACGTATTTAGGCGAAGTTCTTTTTCAGTACTAATTTCATTAACGCGAAGCGGTTTTGCAATTTTTCGTTTGCTGCTTGAAGCAGGCTTCCAGCTTTGCTTTTCTTCTTTCTGAACTAGCTCTTCAACAACGGTGTTCCATTCTTTACAGGCGGAACATTGCCCTACCCATTTTGCATATTGGGTACCACAGTTTTGACAGAAAAATGCTGTTTTTGTTTTAGCCATTTCTTAGAATAAGATTTGGCACTAAAGGTAATAAGAAGTTTGAAAAGGGCGGAACTATAAGTCTGTTTAAAAGCCAAAATCAGCTTTCAAAGCATCGATTTTTTCTAAAGCCATTTCTTTGGTTAAGAAATCAATCTCGTCCATACCAAATGCTTTTTCGAAAGTCTTGAGCGCTTTTTTAGGTTCTCCCAATTGCTCGTAGTATTCACCTTCAAAATAAAAGCCTAACATAGTGCCTGGAAATTCGCGCTTACATAAGTCTGAAAGAGGTTTTAACGACTCGAAATCTTCCTTCTTTCGAGTTCCGGCGTATATGGCCATGATGTCATTTAAGCTTACTGCTTTTGTGAATCCAAATAAGTCTTCTATGCCCTTATATTTATCTACTAAATATTGCATTACCGGTTCTTCAGAAGTCAATATTTGTGTTTTGTATTCCTTCGGGCTAATTGGTTTAAACATTCCGAAGATATTATCAAAAGCTTTTCCTATTCCGTAGGTAGCGACCGAAATATGATCAGCACTTGGGTACTCGTCAAAGAAGTAGTGTAATGACGCTTTGTCAATAGCTTTGATGGCTTTATCCATTTCCATAATTCTAGGCGTGTCTTTGTTTTTCTCACCTTCTAGAATCAATTGATAAAATATTTGTTTGTTAAAGGCGCCCAAACGTGCCGGTATTCTAGTTTCCATTTGAGGAGCCAAAGTAGGAGAGATATTTACATAGGCATTGAACAAAGAGTTCTCTTTGAATAACCAGTAGTTCTGAAAATTAGCCGTGATATCATAGCCTACGATCATTTTGAATGGTGCTGTGCTGTAGTTGAGGTCTAAATAAGGAATGAGTTCCATGCCTAGAAATTCAAAAAATTTCTTTGCTTTTTCATCAGGCAATCCATTTTCTTCATCCCATGCACAATCATCCAAACGAATACTATTTTCACTTTGATTGATACCTACCACGATCATTTGTGGCATTCCATGAAACCTGCTATACACTTTTGAATTTGCAACAACTTGATCAAACAAATATTCGCCATCAAGAACAAGTACTACGGGGTATTTTTTTTCAGCATCATAGTCCTCAGGGATATAATACTGCACATCTCTGCGTTCTTGGAGTTTGAAAGATTCGAAAATTTCTTGGGTAACTTGTGCGCTCAGCGTAATGCACAATAAAAATGCGAAAATGGTAAATAAACGTTGCATGGTAGTATTGGTTTGATAGCAGTGGCTATCTGTTTCGATTTAATAACGGTAATAAGAGAAAAGATATTGCACCAAAAACTACTAGGACAGAGGTTTGTGCGATCCACATAATCCATCCAAATGCGTCACCTGATACTTTGCTGATACCATAGATCGCAAGTGCTTGACTAACCGCTATAGGGTAGAGTCCAATACCTCCATTGGTAAACATCATGGCAAGAGCACCGAAAACAAATGCTACTAATAATTGCGTTAAAGAGAGATCTATAGTTTCGAGTACTGTAAATTTAATCGCCCAGAACATGCCGATGTAACAAGACCATATAACTAAGGTTTGAAAGACGAAACCCCACTTGTTTTCCATCTTAAAAACGCTCAAAAGACCCGTAAACAATCCTTGAACAAGATGTTTGATTTTAGTTGCTATGGAATTTTGCGACTTTTTAATAAAAATAACAAAAAAGATTAAGCCGAGAAGTGCTGTGCCAAGCGCAACTAGGATGCCACCAAAAGGGAAGCCTTTGCCTTCTAGAAAAGATAAAATAATATCGGTCTGTACGACTAGGGTAATACTTATAATGAACAAGAGCATAAGCACATCTACTACCCTTTCCGTTATTATGGTACCCAAGCCCTTTTCAAAAGGAACACCTTCGTAGGTGGCAAGTGCGGTAGGTCTTAGTATCTCTCCCATTCTTGGAATTCCCAAGTTGGCAAAATAAGACATCAGTATGATAAGAACATTGTTGCTCAATTTGGGTTTGTAGCCCATAGGTTTGAGCATATAATTCCATCGAATAGCTCTTGCTAGGTATGCAATTAGGCCTAATACTATAGAAATGCCAACCCAAAATGGATCAGCGTCTTTAATATAAAAAAGAATGAGCTCGCGGTCAGCTGGCGCGGTAGAGGTATACCAGTACCATACTAGAAATATACCCAATACTATTGGGAGTGTTGTTTTTAAGATTTTTTTTAAACCCTTGCTCAAAATTAATTTAATAGGTTATTCTCCTCGTTAGGAAATACTAATGAGGGGTTGAAGGTTTTGGCTTCTTCTATATCCATTCGAGCATAGGTAATTAATATCAAGATGTCACCCACGGCAACTCTTCGAGATGCAGCTCCGTTTAGTGTGATTTCTCCACTATTACGAGGGCCGGGAATAGCGTAGGTCTCTAAACGCTCACCATTATTATTGTTTACAATCTGTACCTTTTCACCTTGAATGATGTTGGCGGCATCCATTAAGTCTTCGTCAATAGTGATACTGCCGATATAATTTAGGTCAGCTCCGGTAACTTTTACGCGGTGTATTTTTGATTTTACAACTTCAATTTGCATGGGGCAAAGTTAATTAATTGTACTTAGTTAAGTGCTATGTTGTCAATAAGTCGAATGTTTTCAGTGTAAACGGCAACAAAAGCTCTGTATTTTAGGTTTTTATCTTTTTGAAGTACGGGTGTAAGCGTGTCAGTATCCGTAATTGCAATATATTCTAAGACCAAATCTGAACGTTTTTCAAACTGATTTTCTATCCAAGTTATTACTTTTTGAGCACTTTGCGTACTAAATTTATTTTTGGCAATACGCAATGTTTTGTAAATAAAAGCAGCCTCTTGCCGCATAGCTTTTGAGAGTCTTTCATTCCGAGAACTCATGGCAAGGCCGCTTGGTTCTCTAACAATTGGGCAGCCAATAACTTGCACAGGAATTTTCTCCAAAGCAACTAATTTTTTTATGATTTGCAGCTGTTGAAAATCTTTTTCTCCGAAATAGGCACTATCGGGCTTTACTAGTCGAAGTAAGGCTTCCACTATGGTTCCTACGCCATTAAAGTGATCATCTCTAAACGCACCTTCCATAACCTTGTCTAAGCCTTCAAAATCATAGCGTTTCGTTTCTACTTTTTCAGCATAAATTTCTTCGACTGTTGGTGCAAAAACACAAATTTCTTTGGATACTTCTTTGAGAAGGGCCATATCGGCTGCGATGGTCTGTGGGTATTTTTCTAAATCTTCTTTGTTGTTAAATTGGGTAGGGTTGACAAAAATACTGACAATAACAGCATCATTTTCAGAAAGAGCCTTCTTTACTAGGGCCATGTGGCCTTGGTGGAGCGCGCCCATTGTCGGCACCAAACCTAAACTATCGCTTTTTTTAAATGAGGAAAGAAGTGACGCAAGGGCTTCTTTAGTTTGTATGAACTCCATGTAAATAATTTAAAAGCTAGCAAAATTAGTATAATAACGGCTAATCTACATAATTTTTGTAATTTTGCAGTTACGCTCAAATTTTGAGAAAACACGAAATCCAAACACAGTTTTTATGAACGGTAAAAAGATATTATTTGTATCTTCAGAATTGGTTCCTTATTTGCCAGAGAATGAAGTATCGCTTATGTCGTACGAGACGCCTCGTATGGTCAACAGCAAAGGGGGGCAAATACGAATCTTTATGCCTCGTTATGGTAATATTAATGAGCGTAGGCATCAGCTTCATGAAGTGATTCGTTTATCAGGAATGAACTTGGTTATCAACGATATGGATATGCCTTTGATTATCAAAGTGGCATCTATACCAAAAGAGCGTATACAAGTATATTTCATAGATAACGACGAATATTTTAAAAGGAAGTCCACTTTCACTGATGAAAATGGAAACTTGTATGCTGATAATGATCAACGGGCTATTTTCTTTGCAAAGGGTGTTGTTGAAACAGTGAAAAAATTGAATTGGTCTCCAGATATCATTCATGTTCACGGATGGTTAGCGTCACTTCTTCCTTTGTATCTTAAGAAATATTATGCTGATGAGCCCTTATTTGGAGAGAGTAAAATTGTTACTTCGGTATACGGAAAAGCTTTTGACGGTGCGCTTGATAAAGACCTGGTCAACAAAATAGCTTTCGATGGTGTTGATAAGGAGAGTATAACCACCTTAGAGAACCCTGATTATAATAATTTGTTAAAAGTAGCGGTAGATTATTCAGATGCTGTTATTTTAGCCTCGGAAGAAGTTCCGGAGGAATTGAAAGAACATATCTCCAAGCTTGAAAAACCAGTGTTACCTTATGTTTCTTTACAAGAATTTGAAGAAGCTTATGTTAATTTTTATGACACCGAAGTTTTAAAATAATCTAAATGAATTTATTGAATCGATTTAAACTTCCTGCTTTGGCAGGAATTTTACTTGTTGTTGGTTTTATTTCGTCTTGTGAGCAAGATTTAACAACCATAGGCGAAGGCGTCATAGGGGGAGAGCCTTTTAAAACAAGAAAAATTAGTTACGATGTTTTTGCATTCAATAAAAAAATAGCAGCTGTTCAAACAAATCAGCTTCCTATTTACCAACTTGGCGTGTATAATGATCCGGTTTACGGTAAAACAACTGCGAGTATAACTTCTCAGTTGCAGTTATTGACCTACAATCCTACTTTTGGAAGTCTATCAGCAGCGAATGAAATTGCGGGTTCGTTTAATGAAAACGAAAGAATTGATTCAGTTTCGATTTATATCCCTTATGAAAATAATCAAACAGATACCGATAATGATGGTGTTGTAGATGCATTAGATGATTTACCGAATGATGGTACAAATGATAGTGACGGAGATGGGGTTGCAAATAACCAAGAAGTTGCAAACAACACAAATCCGTTGAATGTAGATACCGATGGTGATGGTATAAATGATGACACGGATGATTCTACATTGGGTGATCGTTTTCCAGAACGGTACAGGTTAGATAGTATCTATGGTGACAGAACGCAAGCCTTCAATTTTAAGGTTGAAAAGTCTAATTTCTTCTTAAGAGATTTAGATCCAACTACAAATTTTCAAGATGCTCAAGAATATTTTTCTACTCAAGAATTTTCACCAGCATTTACAGATCAAGTGTTTTTTGATGGGCAAGTGACTATCAGTGATGAAAAAATATTGTTTGTTATTGAGCAAGATGACCCAGATACTGAGGAAGACGAAGTAGGAACTATTTCAAGTCAATTGGACCCTGGTATTCAGGTGAAATTAAATGCTGACGCCGTATCTTTTTTTCAAGAAAATCTTCTTGACAAAGAAGGGAGCTCTGAGCTTTTAAGTTCTTCTAATTTTAAAGATCTTTTCAGAGGGGTTCATATCTCAGCACTACCGACCTCAGAAGAATTGTTGATGTTATTAGATCTCACCGGGGCAAAAATAGATGTGTTCTATAGCTATGACAAAGAAAATACCGATGGCACTACGGAGGAATCTCAAGAAACCTTAGAGATACGATTGGTTACACAAGTTGGAAGTGGCGCTGTATCAGGCAATGCTGTAAATACCTTTGTAAACGATGACTATCCGGCAGAGGTTATGAGTGCCTTAGATTCAGGAGAGAATGCAGATAGAATTTACCTAAAAGGAGGCGCTGGTTCTTATGCTGAGATAAAACTTTTTGATGAGTTGGATAATGAAGCAGAAACCTTAATCAATGAGATAAAATCAAATAATTGGATTGTTAACGAAGCAAATTTGGTATTCAATATTGATACAGATGCTCTAATTGGTGCGGCTGCAGAGCCTGCCAGATTATACCTATATAATGCGGAGACTAATTTGCCTTTGTACAATGTTTTTACGGAGAATAATACGCAAAATACTGCATTAGGCGTCTTTCTTAACTATGACGGTCTTTTAGAGAAAGATGGTGAAAGTGGCGTAAAGTATACCATTAAAATTACAGATCATATCAACAATATAATTGTTCGTGATTCTACGAATGCTACACTTGCTTTGGCGATATCTCCAGATATAAGGCTTACAGGTTCAAATAATGTAATGCTCGCTGATGGTGTTGAAAAAGAGATTCCGGCAGCTTCAGTATTGAGTCCTCTAGGTACGGTGCTCTTTGGTAGTAATCTTGCCGAAGACAATGTCAACAGATTGAAACTTGAAATATACTTCACTGAAACCAATTAATTTTTAGCTTTCACCTAAGTTTAAGGCATTTGGTCTAAGAGTCTAATCGGTGTGTTCGTAAATCCTCATGAGGATTATACCACTTATAGATATTTTACGTTCTACACCTATAGGAGTAGTTTACTAACAGAAAGTGTGTGTAGATTTGTACTAGAATAAGGATTATACCCCAAAAAAATTATAACGTATGTGTGGAATTGTAGGATATATTGGTCACAGAGAGGCCTATCCAATAATTGTTAAAGGACTTCAGAGGCTAGAATATAGAGGTTACGATAGTGCAGGTGTTGCTATATACGATGGTAACCAAATTAACCTCGTAAAAACTAAAGGTAAAGTAGATGACCTTAGGAAAAAGGCAGAAAAAGGTAGTTCTACAAAAGGAAATTTAGGTATAGGTCATACAAGATGGGCTACGCATGGTGTTCCTAACGATGTGAATTCTCACCCGCATTATTCAAATTCTGGTAATCTTGTCATTATTCATAATGGAATAATTGAGAACTACGAATCCATTAAAAAGGAATTAACCAAAAGAGGCTATGTATTTCATTCGGATACGGACACAGAAGTTTTAGTCAACCTTATTGAAGAAGTTCAAAAAACGGAAAACGTTAAACTTGGTAAGGCTGTACAGATCGCATTGAACCAGGTCGTTGGTGCCTATGCGATTGCGATTTTTGATAAACGAAAGGCAGATGAAATTGTGGTTGCCAAATTAGGTAGCCCACTAGCCATAGGTATTGGAGAAAATGAATTTTTTATTGCTTCCGATGCTTCTCCATTTATAGAGTTTACGAATAATGCTGTTTATCTAGAGGATGAAGAAATGGCAATCATTCGCTTAGGAAAAGAAATTAAACTACGAAAAATAAAAAATGACGCTATAGCCTATCCGAATATTCTGGAACTCCAAATGAATTTGGAAGAAATAGAAAAAGGAGGTTATGATCATTTTATGCTCAAGGAAATTTATGAGCAGCCAAGAGCAATCTTAGATACCTATAGAGGTAGACTAAGAGCAGCGCAGGGTATAATTAAGATGGCTGGTATCGATGAGCATCTAGAAAAATTTATAAACGCAGATCGCATTATTATTGTAGCCTGCGGTACATCTTGGCATGCTGGTTTAGTGGCTGAATATATATTTGAAGATTTGGCTCGCATACCTGTTGAGGTAGAATACGCCTCTGAGTTCAGGTACAGAAACCCAGTTATTCGAAAGAATGATGTGGTTATTGCGATTTCACAATCAGGCGAAACCGCTGATACTTTGGCCGCTATTAAATTGGCCAAAGAAAACGGAGCCTTTGTCTTTGGTGTGTGTAATGTAGTAGGTTCTTCTATTGCTCGAGAGACGCATGCAGGGGCATATACGCATGCTGGTCCTGAGATTGGAGTAGCATCTACCAAGGCTTTTACAACTCAAATTACCGTATTAACTTTGATTGCACTTAAGCTCGCAAAAGAAAAGGGTGAATTTTCAGAATCAAAGTTTCACGAATATTTATCGGAGTTAGAAACTATTCCTGCAAAAGTTGAAAAGGCTTTAGAATCAAACCCCTTAATAGAAATTATTTCAGAAGTATATAAAGATTCTACCAACTGTCTCTATTTAGGTAGAGGATATAACTTTCCAGTAGCTCTTGAAGGTGCTTTGAAGCTAAAAGAAATCAGTTACATTCATGCGGAAGGCTATCCTGCAGCTGAAATGAAACATGGCCCTATTGCTTTGATTGATGAACAAATGCCTGTTTTTGTTATAGCTACGAATAAAGGGCATTACGAAAAAGTGGTAAGTAATATTCAGGAAATTAAATCTCGGAAGGGAAAAATTATTGCTATTGTTACCGAAGGTGATGAGCAAGTAAAAGAATTGGCAGATCATGTTATTGAAGTTCCTGAAACTTTAGAAAGCCTTACCCCCTTATTGACAACGATACCTTTACAACTGTTATCGTATCACATCGCGGTAATGAGAGACTGCAATGTAGATCAGCCTAGAAATTTGGCGAAGTCGGTTACGGTAGAGTAGCAGGCAAAATCAGCACTATTTATAAAGGCCTTGGATCGTTCCAAGGCCTTATTTTTTTTAACATTTTTAGCAATCTACTAAAAGTGTTGCTTGCATTTTATGATATTAATACTATGCATGCATAATTTTTTTCATTTTGTGATTTTCGATGTAAAAAAATCTGTATATTGCTCCAAACTAATTTAACGTATAATTAACATGAGAAATGTACTATTATTATCCTTGCTAATGTTAGGGTCTATTGCATTTGCCCAAACAACAGTAACTGGGAAAGTGGTAGACCAGAATGATAGCCCTGTTCCAGGTGCCAATGTAGTAATCGTTGGTAAAGCCATAGGTGCAATTACTGATTTTGACGGTAATTTTACCTTGCAAACTTCTGAGGTCCCCCCTTTTCAATTAAAGATCACAAGTCTAGGGTATTCAGATGGCTTGTCTGATATCACTCAAAACAATCAGTCGATCTCTGTATCACTTGCTGAAAATCAGACTTTTTTAGATGAAGTTGTGATTTCTGCATCAAGAACCCCTGAGCGAATATTTGAATCGCCAGTTACGGTTGAACGATTCGGCTTGCAAGAGATTAAAACTACTACCTCTGCAGATTTTTATGGCGGACTAGAAGATTTAAAAGGAGTTGATGTGAATACGAATAGTTTAACATTCAAATCAGTAAATACAAGAGGTTTTGCCAGTTTCGCCAATACACGTTTTATGCAACTGGTAGATGGTATGGATAATTCATCGCCGGCCCTAAACTTTCCAATAGGTAATTTGGTGGGTATGGTAGAAACTGATGTTCAAAGTGTAGAATTGTTGCCAGGTGCTTCTTCTGCGCTTTATGGTGCCAATGCTTTTAATGGTATATTATTTATGCGTAGTAAAAGCCCTTTCGATTATCAAGGTATTAGTGCTTCTATAAAAAGAGGTATAACTTCACAAGAAGCTTCAGGTGATAATACATATACTGATTTTGGTATTCGCGCGGCTCATAAATTCAGCGATAAATTTGCAGTAAAAGTTAATTTCGGGTATTTAAAAGGAACAGACTGGGCGGCAAATGATATTACTGGAAAGGATGGAAACAATTTTGTTATTCAAGGCAGTACAAGAGAAAATGATTTAGACTATAACGGTCTAAATATATACGGTGATGATTATTCGGCTGATATTAAAGATGTAGCACTTACGCTAGAAGGTCTCGGTCTTATCCCATCTGGCGCGAATGCTTTGGTTCCTTCTGTACAGGTCAGTAGAACAGGGTATAGTGAAGGAGATCTTACCAATTATAATGCTGAAAGTATTAAAGCTGATTGGGGCTTGTATTACAGGCCTATTGAAGGTAATAGTTTAGAGTTGTCTTATGTAGGTAAGGCAGGAACAGGTTCTACGATTTATCAGGGTACCAACCGATATAATATCAATGGCTTCTTTCAAGAGCAACACAAATTAGAGATTCGAAATGATAATTTCTTTGTTCGTGGTTATGTAGTGAATGGTAAATCTGGAAACTCATACGATATGGTTTTTACAGGTATCAATGTCAACAGAGCATGGAAAGATGATAGTACTTGGTTTGGAGAATATACTGGAGCTTACTTAGCGGCTACCCTAGGTGGTGCAACTGATGAGTCTGCTCATGCGGCGGCAAGAGCTCAAGCAGAATCAGGTCGTTTTCTTCCAGGAACACCTGAATTTACAGCGGCTTTTAATAAAAGTATAAATGACGCCGATTTGAGTACAGGTTCAAAATTTCAAGATGCATCTACCTATTATCATGCAGATGCCAACTATAATTTTAGTCACTTAGTTGATTTTGCCGATATTCAAGTTGGAGGCTCATTTAGACAATACAGTTTAAATTCGTCCGGAACTATTTATACCGATCTTGACGGGCCAATTGACTATTCTGAATTCGGAGTTTATACGCAAATTCAGAAAAAAATTGAATTAGCTGGCGAAAAAAGTGTGAAGCTAACAGGTTCTTTACGATATGATAAATCAGAATTTTTTGATGGGTTCTTTTCTCCTAGAATATCTGCAGGCTATACTCTAAACAGAAACCATAATATTAGGGCATCAGTTCAAACTGGTTTTAGAAACCCAACCACACAAGATCTTTTTATTGGTTTAGATGCCGGTAGAGCTATTTTAGTAGGTTCAGCTCCAGATAACTTAGATCGATATAGTAGAAATTTTGATATAAGTGAGAGAGGTCAAGCTTTAGGCTTACCAGCAACGATTAATCAAACAGGAAGAGCGGCTTACGAAAATTCATATTCTCTAAGTTCAGTAACTAGACTTGGTGCAACAGGAGATCCTTCCGTATTAGAAATTGCAAATCCAGAGTTAATTAAACCAGAGCAAGTAGCCTCCGCTGAAATAGGGTATAGAGGTAAGATTGGTAAATTAGTAGTTGATTTTAGCACCTACTATAACAGGTATAAAGACTTTATTGCTCAAGAAGTGGTAATTGCCCCTTTTTATGGTGCTGTGGGTGATGGTGCGCTTTCTGTAGCAGCTGTTGCAAATGGCGATTTTCAAGTGTATAGTGCCTATAGTAATTCTGAGGCAGATGTTAATTCTTACGGTGCATCTTTAGGTTTGGATATGAAGGTATTGGGTAATTTCGATTTAGGTGGAAGTTATACTTATACTAAATTAGATTTTGATAGAGTAGCAAACCCTGATTTACAGCTAAACTTCAATACTCCAGAGCATAAATTCAAGGCTTCTTTCGGAAATGCAGAATTGTTTAAGAATTTCGGATTTAATGTTTCGTACAGATTTAGCGATGATTATTTTTGGGAAGCAACCTATGCTCAAGGGGTAGTACCTGAGTTCCATAACGTTGATGCGCAGATAAACTATAGCGTTCCAAGTATAAAATCTACATTTAAAGTAGGGGGTACAAACATTTTAGGTGATGAGTACTTCACAGCTGTTGGAACAGGCTTGATAGGATCTATGTACTACCTATCATGGACAATAAATAACTAATAAGAAACATAAAATGAAAAATATAAAATATATACTATTAGCTTCGGTAGCAACTTTTTTTGTCTCTTGTAATGAGGAAGAAGATGTTGATTTAAATATCATAGCAGAAGTTGCTGAACTTCCTGTACTTGATCAGGGTTCTGCTGACTTTTCTAATTATGTTTCTTTAGGAAACTCATTAACCGCAGGTTTTACTGATGGCGCCTTGTTTAAAGCCAGTCAAGAACTTTCGTTTCCAAATATTTTAGCCGGCAAGTTTGCTATGGCTGGCGGAGGTAGCTTTACGCAGCCTTTGACCAATGATAATTTTGGAGGTCTTGCTTTAGCAGGTACTAGAATATTAGCTCCAAGATTAGTTTTTGGTGGTGCAGGCCCGGTAGGTTTAGAGTCTTTAATTGGCCCGGTGACTGTTACGACAGATATCGCGCTGAATAACCCAACTGGCCCATTTAATAACTTGGGTGTACCGGGTGCGAAGAGTTTTCATTTGCTTGCACCAGGTTATGGTAACATCGGTAATGTCGCTTTAGGTCTTGCAAATCCGTATTTTGTGAGAATGGCTTCTACGCCAGATGCAAGTGTAGTAGCAGATGCTATGGCGCAGTCACCTTCTTTCTTTTCACTATGGATTGGTAATAATGATGTGCTTGGGTATGCGCTATCTGGTGGAGATGGTTCAAACCCGATTACTCCTAGCTCTGGTGCTCCAGGAGTTGGCTTTGATGGCACTTATGGTGCTCTAATAGCAACCCTAACATCAGGAGGCGCAAAGGGCGTTGTTGCAAATATACCTGATGTCACTAGCGTGCCTCATTTCACAACTGTTCCACACAACCCTGTACCATTAGATGCCGCTACAGCTGCAGCTCTTAATGGAGCCTATGCTCCTTACAATGGTGGTTTACAGGCAGCACTTGGTGCTTTGGCTGGAACCGGATTATTTACACAAGAAGAAGCAGATGCTAGAACAATTGTTTTTGCAGCGGGCTTAACGAATGCAGTGGTTATAGAAGACGAAAGTCTTACTGATTTAGGAGCTATTAATCCAGCTTTTGCCGCATTACCTAAATATAGACAAGCGACAGCAGAAGATTTGTTAGTATTGCCGGCAGCTACCTTTATTGGCACACTTGCTGTTGAAGGTAATCCGCTTACGGTAAACGGAGTCGCTATTCCGCTTGCTGATAAATGGGTTTTGTTACCTAGTGAGCAAGCAGAAATTGCAACTGCTATTGCAGCTTTTAATGGAATTATTGCTAGTGCAGCTAGTGCAGCTGGTTTAGCTTTAGTAGATGCAAATGGCGTGTTAAGTCAAATTGCTGGTGGCGGTGTTACCAGTGGTCAGTTTACTTTAACTTCTAATTTAGTTACTGGAGGAACCTTCTCTCTAGATGGTTTTCATCCTACGGCTAGAGGGTCAGCATTTATAGCAAATGAGTTTATGAGAGCTATTGATGCCACCTATGGTTCTAATTTTGAAGCTTCAGGTAATTTTGTAAACGTAGGAGACTATCCAACAAATTTCTCGCCTACGCTGCAATAATATACAGATACATATAATTTTGAAAGCCCTCAATTGGAGGGCTTTTTTTTTGTCAAAAAAGAACAGAAAGCAGTTTTCAATTTAAGAGTAATATCATATCTTTGCAGCCTGAAAATCAGCCGTATTGATAAGGTTGATTTTAGTAAAAAGTAATCCTAATACATAAATACGATAGTAATGTCAAAAGTTACAGGTAAAGTTTCTCAGATTATCGGGCCAGTTGTTGATGTAGAATTTCAATCAGGTGATGAGCTTCCAAAAATCTATGATTCGTTAGAAATAGCGAAAAAAGACGGTTCAAAACTAGTTTTAGAAGTGCAATCGCATGTTGGTGAGAATACCGTTAGAACCATTTCAATGGATTCTACCGATGGTCTTAGTAGAGGAACTGATGTTGCTGCTACGGGAGCTGCAATTCAGATGCCTATTGGTGATGATGTTTACGGACGTTTATTTAATGTAATTGGAGATGCTATTGA
>CALHGE010000015.1 GCA_938029725.1 uncultured Flavobacteriaceae bacterium | reverse complement strand
GAAATAGCGGTCGTGAGAAACGACTATAAGGCATCCAGGAAAATCTAGTAAGAAACTTTCTAAGACATTTAGGGTAACAATATCCAAATCGTTTGTGGGCTCATCTAAAATTAAGAAATTCGGATTTTGAATCAGAACAGTACATAAATACAGACGTTTACGTTCCCCGCCACTTAGTTTGTCTACAAAATCGTATTGTTTTTTCCGGTCAAAAAGAAAACGTTCTAATAGTTGTTGCGCTGAAATCTGACGACCTTTCGCTAATGGAATATAATCTCCAAACTCGCGAATGACTTCAATTACTTTTTGACCTTCTTTTATTTGGATTCCCTTTTGAGTATAATACCCAAATTTGATGGTGTCTCCTTTAATCACTTTCCCAGAATCAGGTTGATCAGTGCCGGTTAGAATGTTTAAGAAAGTAGATTTGCCGGTTCCGTTTTTTCCAATAATTCCGATGCGTTCTCCTCTCAAAAAGGTGTATTCAAACTGATTTAGAATCGGTTTACCCGGGTAAGCTTTAGAAATTTTATGGAGTTCAAGGGTTTTACTTCCCATCCGTTCCATATTGATTTCTAACTGTACTTGGTGATCTTTACGACGCTGACTTGCTTTCTCCTTTATTTTATTAAAATCGTCAATACGAGACTTTGATTTGGTGGTTCTAGCTTTGGGTTGTTTGCGCATCCATCCTAATTCCTTTTTAAAAAGAATTTTTGTTTTGTGATGTTCTACAGCTTCTTGCTCGATACGAGCTTCTTTCTTTTCTAAGTAATAGGAGTAAGTGCCTTTATAGGAATACAACTTTCCATTGTCTAATTCTATGATTTCATTACACACCCGTTCCAGAAAAAAACGATCATGTGTTACCATAAAAAGGGTCATATTTTCTTTGGCGAAATAGTGCTCTAACCATTCAATCATTTCAAGATCAAGATGGTTGGTAGGCTCATCTAAAATCAAAAGTTCGGGCTTGTTTATTAAGGCATTGGCTAAGGCTAAGCGCTTCTTTTGACCCCCAGAGAGCAGTCCTACTTTTACCTTAAAATCTTCTAATTTTAGTTTGAAAAGAATCTGCTTGTATTGTGTTTCAAAATCCCAAGCTTGATGATGTTCCATGGCTTCGAAAGCTTGCTGATACGCTTCTTGATCCTCAGGATTTTCTAAGGACTTTTCATATGCAGCAATAACCCTGAGAACTGGACTGTCTGAAGCGAAAATCGTTTCTTCAATTGTCAAATCGGGATTCAAATCAGGTTCTTGTTCAAGAAATGAAACACGTATTCCTTTGCGGTAATTTACTTGCCCCGTATCGGGAGAATCACATCCTGAAAGCATTTTTAGAATGGAAGTTTTTCCTGTCCCGTTTTTAGCAATCAAGGCGATTTTTTGGTCTTTGTTTACTCCGAAAGAAATGTTTTCAAAGAGTACCAATTCGCCAAAAGATTTGGATATATTTTCTACTGTGAGTAGGTTCATGTGTTGATTTCTAAAGGATTAGACTATTGTAGATTTGGATGACCTGAAAGTGTATATTAGAAAGGCATACCTTAGTCCTAATGTGATTAAAATAAAAATGATTAGTGGTGAAAATATTTGGATTTTAAATACCCACAAGATGCAGGTAATTAAAATTAAACCTAAAAGTAACCAGAGGTATTTTTCAATCCATACTGGAACTTGCTTCTTTAGTAAAAAGAAGGCTACAAAAAGGTTAGGGGCAAATGCCCAAAGGCCATTGAAGTTCAATTTGGTTTCCCAGTGATCGGTAAAAAACCATAAGAAGAGAATTAGAAGGCCTGCTACCCCAGATACCAAAAATAGAATAAAATCAAGCCCTCTATGCCGGGTGTTGTGTTTATAATTGCGAAAGGTTATAAATAGTACTAGTGCTAAAATTGAGGCAAGCCAAAACAGAGGTGAACTAAGAAAATTAGAATTTTCAGCTATCGGCTTTTCAGCTAATAGTAAAGTGTCAGTTGTACTAAGATTGCTTCCGTTTAAGGTTGTGTTAGGAAACTGTAGGTAAACGTAATACGGCAAAAACATAAGCTCATAGGGCTTCGCTTCTCTATCGATTACGGAACCTAAGGCTAAGTCAATTCCGAAATTAGACCATGAATTTAGGTCCAGATTTTGGCGTAATAGTTGCCGAAAAGTGAATTGCTCTCTTAAATGATTGTAGTTGAATTGTAGCTTATCTCCATATATTTCCTTAAAAATGGCTGGTATTTTAGTGGCACAATTATTAGAGAGAAAATCATATTTGTATTCTCTATTTTTTGGTTCGTAATTGATTTGTAGATAATCGAATAATTTATCTTGTTCTTCTCTTGTTAGGTTTAAGTTTTGTTCTCGTACCCAGCGATTTTCAATGATATAACCATCAATAAATGAGGATAATGGCTCCGCAGATATGGTATAGTTAAGTTTGCCCTGTGTAAATTTCAGATAAAAATTATCTGTAAACGAACTATACTGTCCGTAACCAAAAACGACATCCATGCCTTTTACTGGGTCATGAACTCGTATCGCTGAATGCCCGAATTTAGAATGTAACTCGTCTCCAGTGCCAACGGTTAATAAACTAATCTTCGCTAATGGCGAAAGTTCCATTTCCTGAGAAAAGCCCAAGCTTGAAAATAGTAAAGAAAGAAGAAGTAATAGTCGTTTGAACCGCATGATGTCTTAAAATAATAAGAATGCAAATATCACAATAAATAACGGACTAAACCGAAAGCTAGAAAATTGTATTATTTTTACTGAAACGATGATCCTATGAAAAGACACATTCCCAATCTAATAACGCTTCTTAATGTTTTCTGCGGATGTGTAGCCACTATTTTTGCAGTTTTAAATCAATTAGAACTAGCAGCTCTTTTCGTATTCTTAGGAATCTTTTTTGACTTTTTTGATGGTTTTGCCGCCCGAGTATTAGATGTCAAAAGCGAATTAGGTTTGCAACTCGATTCACTGGCAGATATGATTACAAGCGGCTTAGTGCCTGGTATTGTTATGTTTCAGTTGTTCGGTATGGCAATGTCAGGGGGATGGAATGTAGATAGGTCTTTACAAGCGGCTGACGCTACTTTTTGGGTAGGCTTGAAGGTAGCTCCGTTACCTTTTTTTGCTTTCTTAATCACAATGGCTTCTGCCTATCGTTTGGCTAAATTTAATATTGACGAGAATCAAACTTCCTCCTTTATAGGTTTACCAACACCTGCAAATGCACTGTTGATTCTTTCTTTGCCTTTGATTTTATTATATCAGAACAATGATTTTTTAAATGAAATTATTTTGAACCAATGGTTTTTAATCGGGGTGACCATTTTGAGCACATTCCTCTTAAATTCCAAAATTGAACTCTTTGCCTTAAAATTTAAAAACTGGAGCTTTCAAGACAATGCCCTACGTTACATTTTTATTATGGTTAGTCTGGTGTTGCTGGTTACAATGAAATTTTTAGCGGTTCCTGTTATAATTACCTTTTATATTTTAAGCTCTGTAATTAGTAAAGCTTCCGCAAAATGAATAGCACAGCCCTTTTAGTGAAGCAAACTCAAGATGCTCATAGTTGGACAAACAAGTTAATTGATTCTATACCTAAGGCACGTTGGAACGATACTCCTGATACGCTAGCTTCGAATATTAGTTGGCAAGTGGGGCATTTAGTGCTGGGTGAATACTACCATGCAATTTTAGTTGTTACAGGCTTTGATGATGAAATCAGTCAAAAAATTGACTTGAAAGCACATAATCAACGGTATGGTTACGGCAGCATTCCTTCAGAAAAAGCAGGGCAGAACAAGCCTGAAATTTTGAAAGAACAATTGCTTTTTATGCAGCATAAGGTGATTCAAAATATTTCGGGCCTCACTTTAAAAGATCTTGAAAGCAAAGTTGAACAGCCTATCAAACAAAAACACCCCGTTGCAACAACCAAATTGGAGGCAGTTTCTTGGAATATTAAACATACTATGTGGCATTGCGGACAGATTGCTTCGCTAAAAAGAATACTACATGGCGGCTTTGATTTTGGATTATAGAAACGGCCTGAACAACAAAAAAAGTAATTTGTAATTTTTAAATAAAACAACTATGAGTTTTAGGAAATCAATTTTTATGGCCCTTACGGCACTTAGTATTTTAAGTGCTTGTGCTGATAAAAAGACGAAAGAAGTTAAGATTGATGCTGCTGCGGTAGACAAGGTAGCAGCTGAAATGAAAGAAGAGCTTGCTGCGAAAGAAGGCGAAATCAAAGCTGCTAAAACAAAACTCGCTGATAGCTTAATGAAAATCGATAGCTTACAGCAAGTGAAAGAACACGGCCACGCTCATTAGAATATTTCTTTAATGCTTAAGAACGGAATCCTATTTCTAGTACTTTGTTTTGTGTCGGCAACTGCATATGCGCATGGTGTCGATGAAGAAACACAGTCCTTTTTAATGCATAATAAAGGCGTCGCATTTGGCCCATTTCTCTATATAGGAGCCAAACATATGCTTACAGGTTATGATCACTTACTTTTTTTGGTAGGCGTTATTTTCTTTTTGTACCGCAGCCGTGAAATTCTTTTATATGTTAGTTTTTTTACTATTGGGCACAGTTTTACGCTGCTACTTGGTGTGATGGCTGATATCAATGTGAACGCCTATTTAATAGATGCTATAATTGCTTTATCAATTGTATATAAAGGTTTTGATAACCTCGGAGGATTCAAACAGTTTTTTGGGAAGCAACCCAATACGAAAATTGCAGTTTTAATTTTCGGTCTCTTTCATGGTTTCGGACTTGCTACGAAACTACAAGAATTTGAATTTGACAAAGAAGGACTTTTCGTAAACTTAGTAGGCTTCAACCTTGGTGTGGAGATTGGACAGTTTTTAGCGCTAGGGTTGGTAGTGCTAATTCTTGGAGTTTGGAGAAAATACAAGAGCTATATTAAATTTTCAAATAGTACTAATATCGCACTAATGGCAGCAGGTTTTCTCTTGTTAGGATTTCAACTAGTAGGATATTTCACTTCCTAAATTTAAAATATGGAGCAATCAAATCAACCCGTACTATCTAAGAAACAAGTACTGCAATCGGTTCTCTGGGCTTTCGGTATTGGAGCTATTGTATTCGCTACAGCGGTCTTGCCAGCGGAATATGGCATGGACCCCCTTGGCACAGGCAAGCTTTTCGGTTTCAGCAAGTTGTATAGGGCTGATGCTGCAAAAGATACGAGTGACGCTGCTGTCATAACCTTAGAAACAGATCTAGAGTTACTTCAATTAAAAAAGTTAGGATCTCCGCTAAGTGTACCCAAACCCATAGAAGCAAATACCGCTGCCTCTAGTGAACAATTTGTTCAACGAGCAGACACGATTCGTGTTTTAGTTGCTGCCGGAAAAGGGCTTGAATACAAGTTTGAAGTATTAAAATATGGCAGCGTGAAGTACGATTGGAACACTAGCGATAAAAATATCATTTATATTGATTTTCACGGAGAAGTATACCAAGAAAATCCGCCAGAAGAGGTTTTTTATGAAAGTTATACTTTGGCCTATTCCAATAATATGGCAGGTACCTTTACAGCGCCTTTCAGAGGAAAACACGGATGGTATTTTAGAAATAAAAATGATAAGGCAGTTACCGTGACTTTACATTTGCAAGGGCAGTATGAGTTGTTAGAGGCATATCAACAAGAGCAGTGAAAGGAACAGTCGACTGAAGAATCTAAACACCATATTTAGGCTGCTGAGAAAAAAGCTAAATTATGTATTTAGTAAAGGCATATCTCTTTTGAAATCAAAAAGTAAGAATAGCACGGTCTTCATTTTGGTTCCAAGTTTTTCTCCTAAAATCTTGAAGGCTCTAGTCATATGGCCCTCAATTGTTTTTGTAGAAACGCCCAAATATTCTGCTATTTCTATATGCGTAAGTCCTTCTTTCTTGTTGAGTAAAAATATACGCTTGCATTTTTTTGGTAAATTTTCTATTTCAATAGTGACCAATTTCATCAATTCATCTAAGTTTTCATATTCGTTTTCATTGACCAAGTCTATGGCCTCAAGGTATTTTTTTTCTAAATAAATTACCGGTTTGTTTTTTCGATACTGATCAATGAACTCATTATAAACCGATTTGTAAAGGTAATTTTTAATTGAAAAATCTGGATTAATTCTCTTTCGGTCTATCCAAATTTTAACGAATACGTTTTGAACAATGTCTTCCGCTTTACCATGGTCTTTACTTAAGGTATAGGCATATGCACAAAGGTTTTGATAAAAAGAATTCATCAAAAAATCGTAAGCTTTGGTATCACCATCGCTTAGCCGGGTTGCTAAAAAAAAGTCCTTTTCATATCCCATAAAAAATTGAATTATTCTCAAAAATTGGTTTCACTTAATGGACAAATCTAAAAAAAAAGATTAAAAAAGTAGAGGGTTATTAAAAAATGACACGTAATAACTAAACATGAACAACAAAGAAATTCATAAACTAGTCACTAAATTTTTAAATCAGGAAGCAAGTCATTCTGAATTAGAACAGTTGGATATCTGGTTGAAGGATACTAAAAATATTGCTGTTTTTAATCAATTTGTTAGAACTCAATATCTAACCACATTATGCATGGGAGAATACAATCTTAATAAAGCTAAAGAATTAATAAACGATACCATTAAAAAATCAGAGCGGAAGAGAAAAGCTATCATTTTTAAAAAATTTACAATAGCTGCATCGGTACTTTTAATTGCGGGTCTTTCAATTTTTCAACTAACTGATAAAAAGAAAGTCACCATTGTTGAAAGTACTTCTGAAATTGAAATCGGTTCTAATAAGGCGATACTTACTTTAGAAAATGGAAATCAAGTAGCTTTAGGAAAAGGAGAAAACTACCAAGCAGATAATGCGAGCAGTAATGGGGAAGAACTAGTGTATGACCCTCAAAGTAAAAATGATATATCAAAAGAAGAGTTACTCTTTAATTATTTGACCATTCCAAAAGGGGGGCAATTTTTTGTTCAATTATCGGATGGAACAAAAGTTTGGTTGAATTCAGATTCAAAATTAAAATACCCCACAAAATTTATTGCCGGTGAAACACGCAGTATTGAACTTATGTACGGAGAGGCCTATTTAAAGGTGTCTCCAAGTTCGGCACATCATGGGGCGTCTTTTAATATACGTACGAAAACACAAGAGGTTAACGTACTTGGTACAGAGTTTAATGTCAAAGCATATAATGACGATGATGAAATCTCAACAACATTAGTTGAGGGTAAAATTCTCGTTCAAACGGGAGATACTAAAAAGATACTAAGACCAAATCAACAAGCTAAAATTAGTCATGATTCTAAACTCATAAGGGTTGAAGAAATTGATGCAGCACATGAAATTTCGTGGATTAATGGCATGTTTGCATTTAACGAAGAATCTTTAGGTGAAATGATGAAAATCTTATCGAGATGGTATAATGTAGAAGTTATTTTCGAATCTGCCGAGCGTAAAAATTTCATTTTTACCGGAGTGCTTGAAAGAACAAAATCATTTGTTGACATCCTCGAACTTATTGAAGCAACTAGCGATGAGGAGGTGCAATTTGAGATAAAAGAGAATACAATAATCATTAAATAAATAAAAAAGGAAAAGGCCAGCACCTTGGACAGTTTTAGCCTTTTTCCAGCAGCTTAATTAAAACAATGTTTAACTAAACCAGAACAAATTTATGGAAATTAAATTAACCAAGGAGCACTCCTATTTTGGAACGCGACTCCTTAAAACTATTATGAAAACATTTATCTTTTTATGTTGTACCCTCGCTTTTGCCTTAGGACCTAAAATAGGGCTTTCGCAAGATGCAGACATTACCATAGATAAAGACCAAACTATGACTGTTAAGCAAGTTTTTAGGCTGATTAACAAACAAGCCAATTATAAATTTATTTACCGGCATGATTTGATCAAGAATGCTCCAGAACTTTCTTTGAAAAAAGGAGTAGTAAAAGCAAGAACATTACTGCAAAATTGTTTATCACCGATTAATTTCACCTATGAGTTTACTGGTAACAATACTGTCGTTGTTAAAAGGAAACCAAATATTGAAGTTGGTATACTTCAAAAGATCCGTCAAGATGTTCAATCTCAAGTAAGTGGCGCTATAACGGACGAAAACGGGCAGCCTTTACCTGGAGCAAATATTCTTGAAAAAGGGACTACAAATGGAACCCAGTCTGATTTTGATGGAAACTTCACCCTAGAAGTTTCTGACGTTAAAGCAACTTTACAAGTATCCTACATAGGGTATCTCACTCAAGAAGTTATTCTAGGCGATAAGACGGAAATAAACATACAAATGCAGCCAGATGCTGCCAAGTTGGATGAAGTGGTCTTGGTTGGTTACGGAAGTGTAGCCAAAAAAGATTTAACAGGAGCTGTAGCTACTGTAGATAACATTGGGGATAGACCCGTAACTACAACAGAAGAAGGTTTGCAAGGAAGCGTTTCTGGTGTTACCGTTGTTAGTAATGGTGGTGATCCAACAGCAACGCCTACTATTAGAATTAGGGGAGCAGGTACGTTTAATTCTGAATCTCCTTTATTTGTAGTAGATGGGGTTCCTTATTTTGGAGGTCCTATTAACCCTTTTGATATTGCTTCTGTAACTGTGTTAAAAGATGCTTCGTCTCAGGCTATTTACGGAGTAAGAGCATCTGGTGGGGTAATTTTAATAACCACTAAAAAAGGAAAAAAAGGGAAAATGTCTTTTGATTTTAATCACTTCACAGGATTTTCTACTGCTGAACAGCCGAAAGCTCTTAGTGCTTCACAAGCAATAGAATTGGGGCAGCTTACCCCGCTTAGCCCAGAACTTATAGCTGAATATGCTCATGCAGGAGGCCAAGAAACAAACTGGGTTGATGAGGTTTTTAGAACAGGAATTACTGAAAACTATGATATAGGGGTAAGAGGTGGAAGTGAAAATCTAACATTTTCTTCCTCTATGGGGTACAACAAAAAAGAAGGAACTTTGATAAATACGCAAGCAGAGAGACTCACTTTTAGGTTGAATACTTCTTTTAAAGTAAATGACAAGTTAACGATTGGAGAAAATATTTCCTATACAAGAACTGAAGGAAATTCTGCATTTACAGGTACATCGGATGCAAATGGTATCCAAAGTTATAATGGAATCATTATTGCGGCTATTAAATCAGACCCTAGGACACCTGTCTTTAGAGAAGATGGCTTTAGCTATAGTAACCTACCAAGCACTACCACAATTAACACAGTATCTACTTTAAATAGATTAGATATTGAAAATGTTACACAAGATTTGTTTGCAAATATTTATGTTGATTATGAAATTTTGAACGGCTTAAAATTTAAATCTAGTTTTGGAATTAATTCAAAAACTAATGATTTTGATGAATTTATTCCAAAAAGCCCTGAAGTTTCAAGTGGTAAATCAAGTGACAATAGTTTGAATTATGCAACATTGAACCAAACAGATTGGTCTTTGGAAACCACGCTTAATTACAGTACTACTTTTAATGACCTGCATAAATTGACATTATTAGCGGGGCACACATTACAAAGATCTCAAGTAGATGAATTTGCTATTACAGGAAGAACATTTCCTTTTGAAATAGAGTCTTCACGAGAGTTGATAAATGCTTCAGAATGGACAAAACCACTTACGGCATACGGAGCAAATTCATTAGTGTCTTATTTTGGTAGAGCCATTTATGATTACGATAGAAAATATTTATTGACGGCAAGTGTAAGAAGAGATGAGTCTTCTAAGTTGTCAAAAGAGAATAGATCTAGTGTTTTTCCTGCAGTTGCGTTAGGTTGGAACATTAAAGAAGAAAATTTCTTACAAAACAGTGAAAAGCTTACTAATTTTAAACTAAGAGCAAGTTGGGGTGTTCTCGGAAATATCAATGCCTTAGGTAACTATCCTACAAAGCCACAGCTTTCGAACGTGCCAGTTGTTTTAGGTGAAAACGACGATAAAGTCATAGGTATTGCTGCAGATACAAGAGCAAATTTAGATATTAATTGGGAACTGACAGAGTCTTATAATTTAGGAGTTGATTTAGGATTTTTTGATAACAGATTAAAGTTTACTGCGGATTATTTTATCAAAGACACCAAAGATTTAATTTTTGAATTGCCAGTAAGTAGTTTAGAAGGAATTTCGCAATCACCATTTGTAAATTCGGGAGAAGTTAGGAATGAAGGATTTGAAGCCAATTTGTCTTATGGAAATAGAGCAGAAAACAAAGGAGATTTTGAATATACAATTTCTGGAAATATATCTAAAATACAAAATGAGCTAGTATCTTTAAATGATGGCAGTGAAATTTTTCATGTAAATAATATAGCAAGTTTAACGCCGCTTAGATCGGTTGAAGGACAACCATTATTCTCTTTTTATGCATTTGAAACAGCTGGAATTTTTCAATCAGATGCTGATGCTACGTCCTATACTCCTCAGCCAAATGCGGTTGCAGGAGATTTAAAAATTAAAGATGTTAATGGCGATGGTTTAATTGATAACGAAGATCAAACATTTCAAGGAACGGCGTTACCAGATGTTACTTATAGTATAAATGGGGATTTTAATTATAAAAATTTCGATTTAAGAATCTTTTTTCAAGGAGTTAGCGGATCAAAAGCTTTTAACGGGTTTAAATACACAACTGTGTACCAAGGTCAAACTTCTGTTCCAGAAGATGCTAATTTATCTATTGATGTTCTAGATACTTGGAGTCCAACAAATACAGGAGCTTCAAATTTTAGAGCAGATGGATTCGGTGGCTTTAATGAAGTTGCTTCTGACTTTTGGATTGAAGACACGAGTTATTTTAGACTTAAAAATATTACCCTAGGATATACTTTTCCTGACATGGGTGGATTTTCTAGATTTAGAGTCTATGCTGCTGCAGAAAACTTGTTCACAATTACAAACTATTCTGGTTTAGATCCTGAAATAGGGTTGAATAATAACGGATTAGATGGTGGTCAATACCCTATATCTAAAACGATTACGCTTGGTCTTAATCTTGCGTTTTAACATAAATAATATAAAATACATACAATTATGAAAAAATATTTTTTTATCGGTAGTATTATGATTTTTACGCTATTTAGTTGTAGCGACTTTTTAGAAGAAGAATCAAGAGGAGTGCCTACTATTGGCCCTGCCCAGTCAGATACAGAAGTAATTTCTGCTACGTCAGCATTGTATATCTTAAATAACAATGAAGGCCCTGGAATTGAGGATAGAGGTGTGTATGGAAGGGGAGTACATTTGTATTCTTTAATACCAAGTGATGATTTTGTGGTAGGAAAAGCAAAAGGTCAAATTGAGAATATTAAAAATTTTAATGCGGGTATTGGTTCGTATACACGATTTCTTTGGCCTATACATTTTGTTGTAATCAAAAGAGCAAATGATATCATTCGTGATGTTCCAGGTAATGACGCGATAAGCCAAGAAGTAAAAGATTTTGCACTGGGGCAAGCATATTTTATAAGAGGACTGGCATATTTTCAATTGTCTGTGTTGTATGGTGATGATGGAACTTACGGAGGAATTCCAATTGTAGATGAAAACACTGAAGATTTTCTTATCACTAGACCAACCTCTGTAAAGGACAGTTACGAATTTGCTGCAGAAAGTTTTAGCAAAGCTGCGGCATTACTACCGTATTTTGATGATGAAGAGTATTTTGCTCAAGGAACAGATGGAATTTCTGCTGGGAATGGTTTAGGGAGAGCTCATAAAAATGCAGCGCTTGGTTATTTAGCAAGAACACATTTACACAATGCAGAATATGATCCTGCGTCATGGCAAAAAGTGATAGACGCTTGCAATCAGGTAATTGGCTCTAATAAAAATTGGCTAGAGCCTAATTTTGGAGATGCTTTTAAAATGGCGAACAACTGGGGCCCAGAATATCTTTGGTCAGTACCCAGTAATACCCGTGGAGGAAGTATGTTTCCTGGAGGTTCTTTAGAGAACAGAGGTTGGGCTGAATACAATGGATGGGGCTATTTTGCTCCTACTTTAGATTTGTATGAGTCTTATGAAGCAGGTGATGCGAGAAGAGATGCTACTTTATTAGCATTTGGTGATGAATTTACATACTTCGGAGAAACAAGAAAGTACTGGTCCAATACGGATGCCAATGAGACTACCGGTTTTCAATTGAGAAAGTACTTAGACCCCTTTAAGGCTGCTGGTGGTGTTAATTTGAACCCAAACGACGGGGCTTTTCCTACTACAGATTTGAATTTGCCTTTATTGCGTTATTCACACATTTTATTGATGAAAGCAGAAGCTGAAATAATGCAAAATGGACCAGGTGCTGGTGATGCTGAAATTAATATGGTAAGAGCACGTGCTGGATTAGCAGCAAAGTCAGGAGCTACTTTAACAGATTTAAAGGCTGAAAGAAGAGCTGAATTTGCAGGGGAGTTGTTTGGGCGTTATGAAGATTTATGTCGCTGGGGTGATGTAGCTGATATAACTAAAGCGTTAAGAGGAAGACTTCATGATGATTTAACTGATCCAGATTCTGGTTTCACAATAAGAGAAGTTTGGCCAGAAACAACTCAGTTTGAACTTTCAAGACATCGTATTTGGCCAATTCCTGAAACAGCAATAGGAAGTAGTGAGGGAACATTAACGCCTAATGGGTGGTAGTTTACAATTAATATTTGAGTTAGATATTTATTACGAAGTTGAGTTAGTTTAGATTGAGTAGGTGCGTTCAGCTTTGGGCGCACTTATTTTTAGTAAGATCTCTACTTCCCATATTTAATATGCACAAGGCATGATAAATTTTATCTAATCTAGAAACCCCTATTCATTAATATTTGATATGGATGAAACACGATGGGGTGCTGTAGAGACTTATGCTTTAGTTTGAAATAAATATTTCGAATTTTATGATATGAATAATCATTTAACAAAATCAGACCTTGTACAGTATATCTGGCTTGAGCGAAATAAATACTTAGAAGTAACCCTTCCACAATTTTCATATAAAAACGCATTACCATCTATAAAGAAGTCATAGAAATTTTATTGGCGTAAATCTATAGGAAGGTGTATTAGAAGACTTGGAACTAGTATCAAAAAAATACAAGCTTGTCATGGTTAGTAATAGTCCAGAGTTTATGGTTTAATAATTTATGAAATACGAGAAAATAGAAAATTAGATAACAGCTACGATGGCGTAAGTTCAAAATTTTGAACCAAAATTTAAAAAGATCCAGTATTTAAGAAAATACATTATTTAACGAAGCCTTTGTATATAGGAGATACAAATTCTGACGCTATACAAAGTTCAAAAGCCAGAGTGCCTTTTGTTGTCGTTGCGTATGCTTATGCGGTAACTAATCGTTATTACAAAAAAATCAACTCTTTTGCCGCACTAACGAGTTGTTACTTAGAATAATTCAGGTACAGTTGTCTTCTAAGAATCAAAAATTTAATCAAAAAATGCTTTTAGAAAAAATTCCACCTTTTAAACAAATTAAACCTTCCCAAGAAAAAATTCCGAATCATCTCATTTCTAAAAAATTTAAATATTGGCGTTGGCGAATGTTTATAGGGATGTATTTGGGATATACTATTTTCTACTTTACAAGAAAAAATATAGCTCCGGCGCTCCCATTAATCAGTGATAAATTAGATATTGATATTTTCCAATTAGGCATTCTTAGTAGCGTCTTTTATGTAGTATATGGTATTGGTAAATTTCTTAGTGGGCTTTTTGCGGATAGAGCGAATATTAGAATGTTTATGGCGATAGGGCTTTTCTTGGCTTCAATCATACATTTATTTATTGGTTTTTTAGATAGTTTATATGTAATCGTTTTCTTTTGGGGCCTTAATGGTGCTTTTCAATCTATGGGATTTCCCCCAATAGCAAAAGGCTTAGTACATTGGTTTTCGCCAAAAGAAAGAGCTACTAAATGGACCATTCTTTCATCTTCCCATACGGCAGGTACGTTTGGCGTAGGTTTACTAGTAGCCGGTATCATCAATTTGTATAATAAAGGTATTGTAGGATGGGAAGCCGTATTTTATGTACCTGGTATAATAGGCTGCCTTACTGCCATAGTTTTATTTATAACCTTACGCGATCGGCCCGTGTCTTTGGGCTTGCCTGAAATTGAAGATTTTAAAAAAGACAGGCAAATGGTCGAGTTATCTGAAAACACGAAATCGCATTGGGAAATCTTAAAAAAATACATTTTTACGAATAAATATATTTGGATTTTAAGTTTTGCAAATATGTTCATTTACATCATTCGATTTGGCACATTAGATTGGGCGACCATATTTCTATATGATGTAAAGGGTATAGACCAAGTAAGTGTTGCCATTTTTTGGACTTTAATGCCTTTGGCAGGAATTCCTGGTGGTATTTGTGCAGGGTATTTAGCGGATCGTTTTTGGAATGGTCGATGTGCTCCTATTAATATTATTTATCTGACATTACTAACCTTTAGTATTTTAGGGTTTTATTTTTATTCTGGACCTAATAGTATAGTTATTACAGGAATTTCTTTATTACTTATTGGGTTCTTAATTGATGGGCCACAAAATTTAATTAGTGGGGTTCAGGCTTCTAGAGTTACTGTAAAAGAAGCCATATCTGCAGCTTGCGGAATGACCGGTTTTTTTGGTTATGTAGGGGCGACATTTTCAGGAGTAGGGTTGGCTTACATAACTGAATCTTTTGGTTGGTTTGGAATGTATCTTACATGTGCTATCTCGGCAGTTTTATGCATCATTTTAGTTTTGATGACTTGGAAAAAAGAGAAAGGAATATAGTTTCATAAGAAATTGGGTGTATTAGCTTAAAAGGCGTGGAGAAGTACCACGCCTTTTTTTTGTTTTAAAAAAGCATGCTAAATTTTTTAGGAGGTATAGGGGCTAATATAGTCAGTAAGTAATGGAAGTAATAGAAGCTAGTAGTGCGTAATTTTTAGGGTGAATTCGCTAGTATTTCCTCAAAATCTGCATGTTTTCAGGAAACTAGCAAAATGTTAACCACGAGTTTAGGGCAGTTCAGCTACAGAATCGAAATCTACACAACAAAAACTTCTTGCCCATGGCCTGTTAAATTTATATTTGCTTTAAGTACAAATTAGTAGGAATTGCACTACTAATAGTGACATGATTACAAAAAAAACAAATAGAAGCGCTTTGATGCGCTGCTTAATCTGACATCTCAAATACAGATTATTCAAAACCGGCCAGTATAGCGCTGTAATTCTAAAATACAATGAGTATACATACTGAACCTATGTTTAGTAGCTGTCAATTTAAAACAGTGCTTTATTAAATTTAGAAATCTTTGATTGCCCATATTTTTATAACTAACCATTAACGGAAATATAGTATGATTGCAGTAAAATTCTCCCCAAGTTTAAAGCGATTTTTATGCTTTAAAAAGAAATTAGTACCCCTTGTCTTCTTTTTTTTAATACTCCTTTTTAGCCATATTTCATCGGCTCAGTTTAGCGACGGATATTATGTTCCGCCATTGCATTAGGGTAATTGCAAACAAACATTCTCACAGAAATTATTTCAATAAAAAAATATTATTAAGCCTTGCTCAATATGCAAGTCTGTAATACACAATTATTATTTTATCAAGTAGCTATGAAAAAGTTTTTCAGTGTTCCACATTATTTTACTATCGTTTTCTTATTCGTTTTTAGTTCCTTTCAAAGTCTTTCCGCGCAAACGCCCGGCCAAATTTATGAGGCTGCCACTCCTACACCAAATCCTATGGATCCTAATGGGGATGGTTGGATTTCTAGTTCTGGAGCAGCATTTACAGGAGGCCATGAATTATCAGAATTTGAAATTCCTTTTATTCCTGTTCCTGAATTAGCACCAGAACCAGATGCTGACCAACAAACAGGTTCTAGCTGTGGACCCTCTGATATTGTTGGAGATGCTGCCACGGGAGCTGCAGGTGGCTACTATTATATTTCTGATCCAGACGGCATACCTGACAATGGTGATGAGTTAATGCTATTTCGTATGCGTATTGCCAAACAAGCGAATGGTGCATTTGGCTATAGTTTTCTTTTTGATACCGATTTTACCTTTGGCCCAGCTGACCCTAATAGCGTTGCTGGTAACCCAGGCTTTGAAATAGAGGTGATTTATGGTACTGGTAATAATGATATTTTAGTG
>CALHGE010000014.1 GCA_938029725.1 uncultured Flavobacteriaceae bacterium | reverse complement strand
AATTATTCTTATCCTCATCTTCGCAAGAGGAGATTCCGATCCCAATTAAAACAGTTAAGATTAATGGGGTTAGATAGTTTTTTATCGAATCTATTTTTATGTTTTGCATAATTGTTTTTTTAGGTTATTGCAGATTGTCAGGATTGGTATCCCAGAATACCCTCGTTGTAACAGGTTGTTGGCTAATGCTTGAATTCGTATTTACTACTGTAGCAGGGTATAACATGGTGCGAGGAAATTCTCCCGCGGTTTTCACATGAGGTGATAGATCACTAGGCATGCTGGTTCTTCTATAGTTGTTCCAAGCTTCAAGACCGTTGCCCCATAAGGCGATATAGTACTCCTTCATGATAATGTCTAACTTTTCTGTATTGGATGCAGTGTTATCATATTGATCCATCACAAAGGTCACGTAAGCATCAACATCTACCTGTGTAGCGGCAAAAGTCGTATTCACCTGTGCCGGAATAAAGTTGAGCACTTTTTCCATCGACTCTCGAATAGCACTTTCCAACAAGGCTTTTGGGTTTCCGGTCGTACCAATCATTAATGCAGATTCAGCTTGAAGGAATTTTACATAAGATGATAATAGAAATGGAAATATGCCAGCTCCGTTTGCTCCGGGGTTAACTACAACAGTAGCAAAATTATCGGCATCGAAAGCACCTCCTATTGGGTAAAGGCCATAGGTAGTTCTTTTAGTTCCGTCAGGTGGAACACCATCATCATCACCGTGGTCACGCGTCCAATAGAAATCTCCCAAATAACAGAAATTGGATCCAGCTTCGCCTTCACAGGGCAAGTCATCGCCTGAAGGTGCCGATGGTTCTTGTCGATAGAAATAGTAGCGCAATCGTGGGTCTTCAAAACCTTTGTCTGCTTTTAATAGATTTACATAATAACTGGTCATATAGTCGTCTGAACCATCCGCATCGTAGGATAAGGCATAATAGGGATGCCTGCTTTCTCCTGTTGAGCTTGCTACGGTAGAATATTGAAAAACAAAATCCTCATCAGCAGTGGAGATTAATCCCTCACTTATTAGCGTGTTGATTTCACTACTGAAATCACCGACAAGTCGCATTTGGGCATACATTTTGAATTTCAATGTTCTTGCCATTTTCGTCCATTTTTCCTTATCACCCCCATAGAATAAATCATTGGGCATTACGGCATTTGGAGAATTGATGGCAGCGATACCTTCATCGATTACTACAAGCATATCATCATAGATAGTTTGCCCGTCGTCAACCTTGGGGTTTGCATTTTCATTGCCTAACAAAGCTTCTGTGTATGGAACATCGCCCCAAGTATCTACTAAGGTCACATAAGCATAGGCTTGAATGATTTTAGCAATTCCAATAAAACCTTGTAGGTCTCTTTCCTCTGCTAGAGGAAGTAGGGTATTTATATCCTGTAAGGCTTCACGGTAAAGGTTAGTCCAATCATTGTCTAAAGTGCCGGAGGTCAATGAGAATGGACCAGCATAGGCACCGAATAAATGTTGCATTCTTACAAATTCAGCAGCTCTCGTACTAATACCGTCTTCGTTATCTTCATTGTAAGCAATGGCATTTACGAATTGTAATTGAACATTGTTTAACAATAACTCTGGATCTGCACTTTTGGGAGTTAAATTACTGGGGTCGTTCAATTGATTCAAATCAGTAGTCTCACACCCAGCTATACTTATGAGTAATAGCAGAAACATTACTTTTAGTTTGTTTTTTATTGTTTTCATCTTATATTTTTTTCTGTTAACCTTTTAAAAAGTAGCCTTGATACTAAATCCGTATTTTTTTGAGGTAGGTGCGGTCTGCAAGTCCAATCCAGATCCATTGCCAACTCCTGTGCTTATTGTTTCAGGATCAAAGTTGGTGTACTTGGGTACATTGGGTGCCCAGAACCAGAGGTTTTGACCATTGATAGAAAATGAAAGGGAACCCAAAGGCGTTTTTTCTAAAAATTTTTCTGGTAGCGCATAAGTCATAGAAATTTCCCTTAAACGAACTACCGAGCCGTCAAATATTCCTTGATCTCCTGGATCTAAAAAGTTTAAGAAATAGACCTCATTGGTTCCTTGCTGCACCGTATTGGGTATTTTATTACCAGAGGCATCTAGTAGGGCAACGCCTGTATTTGGATCTGCATAGAAACCGGGTATAATAATAGCACCCTCTCTATCCTCGGTATCTTTGGTTACGCCTCTTCTAAGAAGATTGGGAATGGTGTTTGAGGAAAAATCACCTCCGTGTGTATATTCTACCTGAGCAGATAGGCTAACGCCTTTGTATGAAAAGGTATTGCCAGATGTCAATTTCCAGTCTGGATTGGGGTCTCCTATAATTTCATCATCCAAGCCAATTGCTTGACTATCGATTATATTTCCTGTTGTTGGGTCTATCAAATAATTAGCCTGTTCGTCTCGAACCGCGTAACTTCCTTTAATGACCCCAAGCGGTTGTCCCTCAACGGCATAATTTCCTAAATTCGAGAATCCTGCAATAAAAACGTCATCGCCTCCAGGCAGGTCGATCACCTCGTTTTGGGAAGCGGAGAATATTAGATTCGAATTCCATTGAAAACCTTCTTTGCCTCTAAAGGGTGAAAACCCTAAATCAACTTCTAAACCTTCACTATTTATTTTTCCCGCGTTGATGGTTGTTCTATCGAATCCTGTGGATGGATCTAAGATCTTTCCAAGAATTTGATCTTTTGAATCTCGTTTATAAACGCTTACTTCTAGATTGATTCTATTTTTCCAAAAATTCGCCTCCATACCAACTTCGAATTCCCTATGTAATTCGGCCTTCAGATCTGGGTTTGGAAAGACATCCAAACCACTACTTAAACCACCACTTGAGTTTACGTTTATAACCCTTCCACCTGCATCTGTGAACTGAGCTGTACCCAATGCCAAAATGGGTCTTGTATTATAAGGCGATGGAAACCCGGCTGAAGTGCCATAGCCAAATCGGAATTTTAAAAAATTCAAAAACTCGGATTGTAGTTCTGGTATCACTGTGGTTGGTATAAAGGACAGTGAGGCACTAGGATAAAATAGAGATCGGTTCGCTTGTTCTATGGTAGATGACCAGTCGTTTCTTGCTGCTAAAGTTAGATATAGGTAGTTTGAGTAATCAAATTCCAACTGACCATACAGACCGATGGTATTTTCCTTTTGAATAAAATCCAACGAACTTCCCAAAGGATCTGCGTTGCTCTGTGAGGTAAAATTGTTATGATCGATGAAGTTGTACACTACCTGTCCTGTACTGGCAACCCCAAACTTGTCATAGGTCTCCGCATTAGTATTTAAACCGAATGTACCGTTTAAGCCAAATTTTTTAGAGAATCTTATATTGTTGAGGCCCAAAATCAAGCTATGGTCCCAAATGGTATTGGTTGCCGAAGTTGTCTTTAAAAATCCTTGTTGGGCTATTAAGGCACTTACCCCTCCCTTGTTAATATAGAATTGTTGTTTTTCAGTATAGCTGTCATAGCCTAACCTATAGGTCAATGAAACATTTTTGTTAAAATCATAGATGGTGCTTATAGAATTATAGAAGCGGTTTACATCAATGGTTTCTTTTGAATTATCTATTAGCCAATTAGGATTCTCCTGATCTGTTCGATAATAAATATTTCCACCAGTAATTGGATCTTGATAAGGTAAACCAGCCAAATCAAAATTACGGGGAATAAAAAGTGTACGCGTAAAAAGAGAAAAGTTACCAGTTCCATTACTTGCCGATACTGGTGGTGTTTTAAAACCACTAGTTGAATAATTAAAAGAACCATTGATTCTAAAATTATTGCTCAATTTTACAGAACCTCCTAAGCCAAAACCTGTTCTGGTAATATTATTTCCGGGTACATACCCGTCCTCGTCGGTATGGCCAAAGTTGATGTTGTACGATACATCTTCGGTAGATTTTGAGGCATTTATAGATGTAGTGGTTCCAAAGCCCTGTCTAAAAAAATCCTTTATATTGTTTTTGAAATCCTGATAAGGTACGTTCACCCCTTGAAATTCTGGAAATGCGAGTGCAAACTGGGGTTGATCGTAATGGTGTCTTACGGTAATATTATCATCAAACCGGCCACCCCAGTTACCTACGAAACCAACGTTCACACTATTATCGCCACCTTGACCATAAACATTGTTATAATCCGGTAAACTTGAAATTTCATTGATAAAAACATTTTGATTCACACTTATCTCAAAACCCTTGTTTACTTCTGAAGTACTTCCGGTTTTTGTGGTTATTAGAATTACCCCGTTTCTACCTGCATCACCATAGAGAACCGTAGCGCTCAATCCTTTTAAAATACTAACATTCGAAATATTATTGGGGTCAAGATCTAAGAATCTACTTGATGCAGAGCCAGAACCGTTGCCTGTAGTTACATTACTTTCTGCGTTTGTACTTGTATTGAACGGCACACCGTTCACAACAAAAAGAGGCTGGTTATCACCTGTAATGGACACACTGCCACGAATGATAATATTTGTACCGCTACCTGCTAATCCTCCTGTACCAACAACATTTACCCCTGAAATTTTACCCGATAATACCCTTCCGATATCTGCTTCGGGCCTACTTTCTACCTCTTCAGAATTTAAAGTTGCAACAGCATAACCAAGGGCTTTTTTCTCTCTTTTTATGCCTTGAGCAGTTACAATGACCTCTTCTAATAGTGAGGCATCTTCCTGCATCTGCACATTAATAGTGTTGGATGCGGTTACAGTACTTTCAATTGTTCCTTGCCCTAAATATGAAAAAATCAATATTTCGCCTTCACTTCCGTCAATTGTATAATTGCCGTCAAAGTCGGTCTGTGTCCCCCGAACAGTTCCTTTGACGATCACATTGACACCTGGCAAAGGCGTATTGTCTTGGTCAGTTACCGATCCTGTAATTGTTTTTTCTTGTGCCGTTACCCATGAAATTCCTAATAAGAATATCATAAACAACCAATGGATTTTTTTCTGCATACTTTTGATTTTTAGATGTAAAGTGCAGCCCTGAAGATTGATAGCTAATTCAAATAATTACCCTAAAAATTGAGACAGAAGTTCTTTTTTAGAAGTACTGTTTCAGAGCTGCTTTTTTACATTGAGTTAGTCATTGCTATCAAAATAACAGGCTCTTGTTGTATTTGTAGGAAAATCTGATAAACGTTTCCTTTTCCGAAGAAAAATTACCTTTGATTTACATTTTAAAAGATGTTAGTTTTTAACGGGTAAGCTCATGTTTTAGCAGGGTGCAAAGGTTTTGGTTTATGATATATGAAAATTCTAAATTTTATAAGAGCTTTCAAGTTTAGAGTGAATAGAATATTCTGTTAGTCATCTTGAGCTATCCAAATTATGAAGTGGTTTGATTTCAGATATCATATTAAGGAGGATAAAACGCTAAAACAAGGTAGCCCTAATTGGGTTCTTTTGATGACTAATTCAAATAACTACTCTAAAATGAGAAAGATGAATGATTTCTTTGAGTATAACCGTCAGAACTGCCTTAATATAATTTGATTGCTCAACTTTGAAGTTAAAAACTTCAAGGCAATGCTGAGGAAAGTCTGCTAAACGTTTCCTTTTCCGATGAAGGTTACGATGGATTTACCGCGCTACGAACTAAAGGCAGTTCTTTGATACTGGCTAGGAGTAAGCTGTGTGTCTTTCTTGAAAGCTTTATTGAAAGTAACTTTGTTATTATAACCAACTTCATAGGCGACCTCTATAATATTTAAATTCTTTTGCGTGTCGCTATTTAAAATTGCCTTCGCTTCTCGTATTCTATAGGTATTGACGAGCTCATGAAAACTCATCTTAAAATGCTCGTTGATAACTTGTGAAGCATTATGCCTGGTAGTATTTAATTTGGCGGAAAGGGTTTCCAAGTTTATGTTGCTCTCCTTATAAATTTTTTCTTTATCAAATAAATGGATTAGGTTTTCCTTTAATTCATTTGATAAACTCTTGGTGAGTCCAGACTTTTCATATTTAAAAAACCTCTTGTTAAATGAAAAAGACCCATTAAAAACAGCAGGCTGAACATTCGCAGAATAGCCAAGATACATAACCATTGAAGCCATACAAATGAGTTGCATATGATATAAAAATCCAATAGTTATGTTGTTTGCAAGCAGGAACCCATAGGCAGAATAGCAAACAACATAGAACATATGAATTACAAAAATGTTCTTTTGCCAAGTTCTATTTTCTTTGTCAAGAGCTGTATTCTCCTTTGATGCCAGATAAAGCTTTCTTATGAAGTAACCGTAAATTATCAATGAGGATAACTTTAAAACAATTATGGTAATATCTGAAAAACTTCGTCCCACACTAGTGCGGCCTGTCAGGATGTCTAATTTTTGATCAGCAGACATTAAATAGCCTGGCAGTAGGTATATTGCAAAAATTAAAGTTGGCAAAAAATGAAGAAGATCTATTTTCTTGAATTTATATTGGGCAGTTATTCGTTTAAAATAGAGATAGAGTAACGGTCCGTATAGAAAGGAGAAAATTGTAGATATACGGTAGGTATGTGGGAATTGAAATTGATATTTCGTTATGTTTAGGAAAATATGAAATATAAAAATAGAGTGAATGAATAGGAAAGCGCTAATCAATATTTTGGCAACGGATTCAACCTTCTTGTTGAAATGAAGAATTATTGCAATATAAAATCCAATCAATGCAACATATAAATACAAAAATGATAGAAAAGAGAAACCTGGCGAATAGTCAACAACTGACTCAGCGTAATTTTCTGTTAAATCAGCGGTAATTAATAAATTCTGAGTAAAAGTTGATGCCATATAGTCGGCACTCCCTTCAAAGTCTATGGATGGACTAGAGTGCTTTGAAATGCTTACGAGTAAGAATGTGATTAAGATCCCTAGTTGTCTCATACTATGATTGATGATTGAATTAGCTAGTTGAAGTTAGGAATAAATACAACTCAAATCCATAAAACGTTTAAAAAAAAAGTAACTCCCGATAATTATTTACCTCTTATTAAGCCAAATAAAACTGGTTTATTAATGAGGAAACGTCATAAATATAGATATTTTGAAATTTTATTCTGTTGAAGGTAAAGTGGGGTTAGTTAAAAAAAGCCATAAAAAAACCGGTGCTCCCACCGGTTTTAACTAACTAACTCAAAAAATTACTAACTCAAATTTGTTCTAAAAAGTTTCTGGAAACTTTAAAAATATTTTGATAGATGCTATTACAATTACAACGTGCTAAAAACAAGAATCGTATATCGACATAAAGAATAATTAGAACATTAATCTTGAAGTATAAAAACTTTTCTCAAAAGATCGCTAGTTCGCGACGAAACTTTTGTTCGTATTTCTTTTTCTTCTAAAGCGATCATTTTATAGACTCCGTTTAACGCTTCTTGCGTTACGTAGTCGGTTAAATCAGGATTTACATTTTTAGTTAATGGGATGCTATTATATTTTGTAATCAGATTACTCCATATTTGATCAGCCCCAACCTTTTCGAACGAATTTTTTATTACAGGATTAAATTTAGCATATAGCGCAGTTTGAGTTGCATTAGTAAGGTATTTTGTTGCTGCATCATCATTGCCTAAAAGAATTCCTCTTGCATCATTAAAAGTAATGCCTTTTACTGCGCTCACGAAAATTGGTGTAGCTTCTCCTACGGCATCTTCCGCTGCTCGATTTAAAACTCTTAGCCCTTCATCGGCTAAAGTGCTCAAGCCGATATCTCTAAGTGTTTTATCCACTTTTTTCAATTCTTCTGGAAGCATTATTTTTACCAGCTCATTCCTAAAAAAACCATCCTCTTTAGTTAACCTACTGACCTGTTTATCAATTCCGATATCTAAGGCTTCGCGAAGACCTGCTGCAATATCTAATGTTCCTCCACCAGCTGTGCCTTGTGGAAGTTGATTTACTACTTGTTGTAGTTCAGCACAAGCAAATAACTGAAATGCTAAAAACGCTAAGATTACCTTTTTCATATATAATAGTTTTGATGGTTACTAGGGCTAAAACGGAGTAGCTGTGCCAATAGTATTTTAATTAGCGGTAAAAAGAGTATTGAGGTGTTTATGAGAAGATCACGGTCTTATTATTGTAGACCATAGTTTTGCGTTTCAAATGCAGTTTTACTGCTCGCGACAATACAATTTTTTCTAAGTCTCTGCCTTTTGCAATAAAGTCTTTAATACTATGCGAATGTGAAACGGTGGTAACATCTTGTTCGATTATCGGGCCAGCATCTAAGGCTTCTGTTACATAATGACTTGTAGCTCCAATTATTTTAACTCCGCGTTCAAAAGCAGCATGGTACGGTTTCGCTCCCGCAAAGGCGGGTAGAAAAGAATGGTGAATATTAATAATTTTATTGGGGTAATGGCTTATTAATTTTGTGCTCACAATCTGCATGTATCGGGCTAATACAAAAAAGTCAACTTGGTGTTCCGCTAATAATTTTAGCTGTTGATCTTCTGCTGCTGATTTAGTTTCCTTAGAAACAGGAATGTGATAAAATGGAATATCAAACTGCTCAGCGATTTCTCTTAAATCATCGTGATTACTTAAGATAAAAGGAATTTCAACTTTCAATTCGCCGGACTTATATCTGCTTAAAAGGTCATATAAACAATGGTTATACTTCGATACAAAAAGTGCCATTTTTGGAACCATATCATCAGTATAGATATTGTATTTCATTTGATTTTGTACCGCTATATTTTTTTTAAATTCAGCTCTGAATTTAGATATTGAAAACTCATTTGCATTGTTAAAATCGCTTTCTAAGCGCATAAAAAAAACATTTGTTTGCTTATCGACGTGTTGGTCAAGGTAAATGACGTTTCCACCACATGAATGAACAAATCCAGATACGGCACAAATTATACCAGCTTGGTCTGGGCAATTAATAAGAATAGTAGTTTTCAATAGTTCTAAATTATAAATACGAAATTAGAACTTTAAAAGTTGCAAAATAACTTGAAACTGGAATTTAATAAGAAGTATTGTTTGAGTACGGAGTGTAAAAAGTTAGGCAGGCAAATCGTCTGATGAATTAGGTAAGGTGCGCGTCCATTTGGCGAAAGATTTTCTAAAACTTTTTATTTCCATTTGTAAAAGATTGAGGTATTCTTTCTCCGCTACACCATCTTTATCCAATCCAGTACAATACGAGCTAATATTCCCAATCATAATGCTGATAAATTCTGTATTGCGAAGCCGTTCGCGGTATGATTTTGAAGCCAATGCTTGGGCCATGTTCTTTGAAATCAAACGCGCGTCAGTCAGAAGTGAATTCGCTATAATATCACGTAAGCTATTGGATTGATACAGGTGTACTAGGTCTTTGTTAAAAGAAACATAAGACACCAAATGTCTACTCATTTCATAAAGTGATTCTGCTTTTTGGTATATGGGCACAGCGCCTAAGTTTTCTGATGACATATATGTGTTATAAGGTATTGTATAAAGTTACATCAGATTAGATTTATTTTTCTTTTGAATCAATAGTAATGTTGTATTTTAGATTTGGATACTAAAATTTTATCAAGATATACCTATGAATGTTAAGATTGATGATTTAAATTGGAGGATACTGGAATGTCTGCAAGAAAATGCGCGCATATCTTTTGCTGATATTGGCAGAAAAATTGGACTAACACCTCCGGCTGTTGCTGAGCGGGTGAAGAAAATGGAAGATCTAGAGATTTTAGAAGGTTATACCGCTAAAGTTTCTCACGCTAAGACGGGTTATCAGTTAAAAGCCATTATAACCCTTCGTGCTTTTATGGGAAAGTTAAAGCCGTTTCTTGTTGCGGTTACTGGCTTCGAAGAGGTTATCAACTGTTATCGTATTACGGGCAACGAAAATATTGTCATGGAGGTAGTTTTAAAAGACCAATTTCATTTGGAAAAGTTTATTGATAAATTAATTAGGTATGGGGAAACACGTACGCATATTATACTTTCAAATGTTGTTACCAATGCTCCTCTGTCAAAACGGGGTAGTTAAGCATTGGTTGATCACTTATTTTTCAGCTATTTTGGGTAAATTTAAACTCGATACGCCAGGCCAATTCCGCTTTAGTTTGGCTAGTTAAACGTTCTATGATGCTGCTTTTTAGCCTATGCAAGCCTTTTCTGCGTATGTGTTCCGATTTGCAGTATATTAACTTGGCCTTTGAAAGTGCATTATATTGATAGTGAGATAGTTGTGTTGTTTTTCTAAATATAATCAATTTATATTGTTGGTACTTAAAATTAAACTGAGGATGTGCAAGGAAGCTTTAAAAAATGTCAGACATAAAATGCGTATGAATAGTTGTAGGTACGCAATATAATCACTTATTTTATCAGCATGGAAATGGATAAAATTAATGAGTACCTACAAATCGCTATTGACAAGGTAGTTTTCTTTTTGCCGAAGATAGTTCTAGCGGCTGTTATTCTCTGGATAGGTTTCAAAGTAGTTAAGAAATTAGTCCAATTATTGAACCATGCTCTTCAAAAATCTGGTTTTTCGGAAACACTTCGTCCCTTTATTGAATCGACTGCAACAGTGCTTCTAAAGGGGGCTGTTCTTTTTGCGATTGCGTCAGTAATAGGCGCAGATCTTACGGGTTTGTTTGCGATTCTTGCTGCTGCAGGATTTGCTATCGGAATGGCTTTACAAGGAAGTTTAGGTAATTTTGCGTCAGGAATTTTAATTCTTTCTTTGAAGCCTTATAAAATTGGTGATTGGATTCAGTTGGAAGATAAGTTTGGTAGCGTAGTAGAGATAGGTATTTTTAGTACTGATGTCTTAACACCTGGCAACAAGATATTGATAATCCCAAATTCAATGGTTACAGATTCTGTGGTTACTAATTTTTCTGAAAAAGGAAAGATCAGGCTTGAGCTTTCTGTGACTATGCCTTATGATGAGAGCTTTCCGAGGGTGAAAAAAGTTATTATCGATGCCCTTCTTGAGTTGCCAAAGGTTTTAAAAGATCCATTGCCTGATGTAGGTATCGAAAATTTTGATTCACATAATGTAAAATTGCTTGTTAGGCCTTATGTAATGCCTAGTGATTATTGGGAGGTTACTTTTGAATCGAATATGGCAATAAAGGCGGCATTCCATGCAAATGCTATTAAAGTTGCTTACTCTGAAGGTGTTGAAATGGGTAGTATTGGCGAATGAATTTCCAATAGTTAATTGAATTTATTGCGTAACTTTAATAGCGCTGCTTTTTTGGCGAGATTTTTGATGGATATGTTATTATATGAAGAAAAAATTACTACTCTTTTTATTGCTAGTTGCTTTTTACGGAACAGCGCAGCAAATCACACTTAAAAAAGGAACCATAATAGATGCCATTCCTGTAAATGACTCTATTTCTGAAAGCTTTGCTTTGTATCTTCCTAACAGTTTCGACATTTCAAAAAGTTGGCCCATTGTCTTTGTATTTGATGAACAAGGCAGAGGCAGACAAGCATTGAGTATGTTTCGTCAAGCAGCCGAGGAGCAGGGGTATATTCTTGCAGCGTCTAATAATATTCAGGATAGTGTTACACTTTCTACAAATATTCTAGTTACTAGTAGAATGTTCAAAAAAGTGTATTCGCTTTTGCCTATTAAAAAAGATAGGAGCTATACTGCTGGTTTCTCTAGTGGGGCGAGGTTAGCTTCTATAGTGCCGATATTTATCAAAGAAATAAAGGGGGTTATTTCATGTGGTTCTGCTGTTGCCAATGAAGAGGTGTTGAGCCCTAAAAATACGTTTCATTTTATTGGAATTGTTGGCAACGAAGATTATAACTATCTATCTATGAAAAATAGTCATAAAATTCTCAACAAATTGAAATTCCCTAATCAGCTTTTAATTTTTGATGGCGGACATAATTGGCCTGAATCGAAATACCTTTCCAAGGCCATGGAAATTTTTACATTGGCGGCTATGAATAGAGATATTGAGCTAAAAGATGAAGATTTAGTAAATCAAAGTTACCAAAGAGAACTCAATGAAGTAAATGCTTTTGTGGATTCAGGAAGACCCCTTCGGGCGCATGCTCAAATTTTTGATATGCTCAGCATATATAAGGATGTCGTTAAAATAGATACGCTTAAAAACAGGGCAAAAGCTTTGCGAAAAACAAAACTTTATAAACTTTACGATAGAAATCAAAATAGTGCGATTTTTAAAGAAAATTTTATTAAGGATGAGTACGCTTATTTTCTTGAAGAAGATGTATTAGCCTACAACTACAATAATTTAGGTTGGTGGAAATATCAAATGGAGGAGCTAGAAAAATATGAAATGGCTGATAAGGCCATACATGAAAAGCAAATGGGCAGACGTCTAAAAGGATATGTTAATGCTTTAATAGCCGATAATATTGATATTGTAAATGAAGCTAAGCCGCTTGATGAAGAAGCCTTGCTTTTTTTATGGATGGTTAGTACCATTACAGATTCTAAAGAGGTTAGCTCTTTTTTGAAAATAATTTCTCTTAGTGCGAAGGTTGAAGATTATGGTACTTCGCTCTTCTATTTAGAAGAGCTTTTAAAAACTGGATATAGTAATAAGGAAGTGTTATATGGTTTAGAAAACACAGCACTTTTGCGAATCACACCTGAGTTTAATGCATTGGTAGTCAAATATTTGAAGGATGCCCGCTATGAAACCATAGAAGAATAGGGTTTCTATGGTTCTACAATAAGATTGGGTATGCTTTCTAAATTCCAGTTAATTACCAAACCTCTTGCTAGTGATTCTGTGATTTCTTTGCCGTACAATACTTCACAGAGGTATAACGCTGCTTCAAAACTTTTGGCCCCACCGGCTGAGGTGATATATTTTCCGTCATGAACAAATAGCACGCTGTCTTTTACAGCCAAATCTGGAAACATATTTTGATAGGCTTCAATATCACTCGGAAATGTTGTGGAGACTACTTGGTTTAAAACACCAGCTTTGGCAAAAACGAAGGCGCCATCGCAATGACTGGTCATAAACAAGGCAGTCTTATCTACTCTTTTGACAAAATTTAGCATAACTGAATCTTTCAGGTCGGTATCTAAATGATGCGCGGCGCTAGGTACTACCAAAATATCAATATTCGGAATCGAATCTTTGGTGTAGTCAAAATCAGGAAGAATGCGAAGACCTTCAAATGTAGTGATGGGTTCTAAGGTGTTAGCTACTGAAAAAGTGTTCATAGCCTTTATGTTTTTTCTGTATTGCGTGTGTTGGAATATATCAAAAGGCGCTGTGAATTCTGTATTAAAAGTCCCGTCCATAATTAAAAAAGCAACATTGTAACGGTTTGCGACAAGCTCAGGTAAGGCTCTCTTTTTTATTACAGCAGTGGCACCTTGCTTTTTTTGGCTCTGATTACAGGAAACTACAAGCAGAAGTACGATAGTGGCGTAAAGAACAGTTTTCATTTAAGTATGGTTTGAGCTTACAAAGTACAACAGAAACTCAAAGGGGAAAAAACTTTAAATTGTATTTTTGTGCTATTAATTAGAAAAATGAAGCATAAGACCATTTTATTTACGCTGGCTATACTTGTGTTGATCTCTTTCGGATGTCAGCAAAAAAAGAACTATCACGATAAGGTTTTGAAGGCAAAGGCTTCAACGGTGGCTCTTCAAGAGATAGAAGCTTTTCAGGCTGCGAAGAATACAGAATTTAAAAACCCGGAGACCTCGCCTTTAAGTGATAAATACAGGAAAAATTTTGAAGGTCTTGATTTTTTCAATCCCGATAGCAGCTATATTGTCGCGGCAAAATTTATTCGAACGACTGAAGCTCTACCTTTTTTAATGCCTACAACTACCGGTGAATACTCTACTGAAGTGGTTTACGGTAAGGTCTATTTTGAGCTACATAAAAAAAAGTTTGAGCTGGAGCTTTATCAAAATAAAGAACTCATGCTTAAACGGGGCTATGAAAACTATTTATTTCTTCCATTCACTGATTTAACGAATGACGAAGAAACCTATGGAGGGGGGCGTTATATTGATTTATCTATTCCTGATTCTGATATGATTACAATCGATTTCAATCGTGCCTATAATCCGTATTGCGCTTATAATAAGAAGTATTCTTGCCCAATAGTGCCTAAGGTAAATGATTTGCAGACTAGGGTTTTAGCGGGCGTGAAAGCTTTTGATAAAGGGTATTAATAAAAAAAAAGTCCTGACATAAATATCAGGACTTTGTTCAACTTAACTATATGTAATCAACCAATATAATTTTTTTTAAAACGAATAGATTGCTGCAATAGCAAAAGATGAAAGGCTATTTGTTGCGTTACCATCATTATCTAAAATTGGTTCATTATCATTACCCCAGCTATCTAAACGAATTTCTGGTTTGATAATTAAATTGTCTTTAGTGAAACTTCCGGTTAAGGTAAGAGCAGTAACTGGTTCGTCTTCAAAACCTTCTGCAGTAGCTACGAAATATTCTCCTCTAAGTCCTATAGAAAAAGCATCAGAAGCCGCTAGTTGTGGGTAGATGGCTGCGCCATAAAAGCCGGTATCAGTGAATGAATTGGTGTTATAGGCAGCATTAATTCCGAAGAAAAAGCTATCAGAAAGATCCACTCCACCGGTGTAGTCAATTTCAAATCCTAAGCCATCATTTTCACCACTATCATAATAAAGGTTTAAGTACTGACCGTAGAAACCTAATTGGCCTCCAAAGGAATATTCTCCAGTACCGGTTATATCATTAGTATCCCATGGGTTCATAACGCCTAGCATTAAGCTGACGTCATCAGATAAAGCAAAATCAGCTTTAATACCCATATGTGAGAAAGGCCCGTTAGAGAATAAGTGTGAAACACTATAGTTGAAATTACCTTGAGGAGCTATAACTTCATAACCTAAGAAAGTGTTGAAACGACCTATAGTTAAAGTAGTCTTTTCGGAAACATTCCAATACACATAGGCTTGATTGATAATGCCATTTAAAACATCATTATTAAAAGTTGCTTCAGTACCTCTTGGGCCGAAAACTAAATCAACCACAACGCCAGCAGAACCAGTTTCGTAAGAGCCAACGAGATTTGCCATACCTAATGCAAAACCTGTTTGGTTAGCAAAAGAAGTTCCGTTTGATGTAGAAGATACTCCTGCCTCTCCAAAGGTAGTTCTGTAATAGGTATCAACACTACCACTAAAGCTAAGTGGTGATTTGGTAGCTTCTTCTTCCTCTTGAGCAAAAATTCCTACTGATGTAAAAATTAAGAACGCTAATAAGACTATTTTTTTTCCGTAATTTGAATATGTAATCATTTTCATAAGTTTAAATTTTTAGTTTCTCCAAAAGAGGAGATCCTGATTTTGAGTTATCTGCCAAACAGCAGATTTGTTTAAATAGTGAGTGATTATAAAACGGAGCGTTCTGCAAAACGCTCCGTTTGTCTTTATTTTAATTAGTCATTCGTAAAGTCAGGGTATGCATCCATACCATGTTCGTGAAGGTCAAGACCCTCAACTTCTTCTTCTTTTGAAACTCGAATTCCAATAGTGGCTTTTAGCACACCTATAATAACGCCAGAAGTGATTATGCAAAAAGCGCCAATGATTAGAATTCCATATAGTTGTGTCATAAATTGACCTCCTCCGGCCATGCTGCCGAAAATACCTACAGCTAAAGTTCCCCAGATACCACATATCAAGTGAACTGCTACTGCACCTACTGGGTCATCAAGTTTTAATTTGTCTACTAGAGCAACCCCAAGTACAATGACTACACCGGCAATCAAACCAATAAGAATAGCTTCATTTGGTGACATTAAATCTGCTCCGGCAGTAATACCCACTAGGCCACCTAAGATTCCGTTTAAGAACATGGTTAAATCTAGATTCTTATACATAATGTATGAGAGCACCATTGCAGCGATACCGCCTGCTGCTGCTGATAAACATGTTGTAACTAATACTAAAGAAGTTAATTCAGGGTCAGCTGATAAAACTGAACCACCATTAAAGCCGAACCAACCTAACCATAAGATTAATACACCAGCTGTAGCTAAAGGTATACTGTGACCAGGTATTGCTTTGGGTTTGCCGTCTTCACCGAATTTACCTATTCTCGATCCTAGCAGATAGATTGCAACTAGAGCAGCCCATCCACCAACAGAGTGAACTAAAGTAGAACCTGCGAAATCATAGAAACCCCATGAGTCTAAGAAACCACCACCCCATTTCCAAGCGCCCACTATTGGGTAAACAAGCCCAACATAGATAACCGTGAAAATCATAAAAGCTCCTATTTTCATACGTTCTGCAACTGCACCAGAAACGATTGTTGCTGCCGTTGCAGCGAACATGCCTTGAAACAAGAAGTCTGTCCACCACGTGTAACCGCCATCAGCATAGTCAGGAGTCATTCCGTTTTCAGGAGCTGCAATTCCAAAGCTTCCGAAGAAATCAAATTGAATAATTCCCATAGATCCCTCTTCAAAACCAGGATACATCAAATTGAAGCCCCATGCGTAATAAAGAAGTAAGCCCGAGGTAATAATAAATATGTTTTTAAATAATATGTTGATTGTATTTTTAGATCTAGTTAAGCCAATCTCTAAAAAGGCGAAACCTGTATGCATGAAGAATACCAGTGCGGTAGCCAACATCATCCATACGTTATTTGCTGTAAATAATCCTGCGTCCATTTTGTTAAAAGTTTAGTGGTGTTATTATTAGTTGATTCCGGCTTGACCGCTTTCCTTGGTACGTATTCTATAGGCCTCTTTAATTTCGGAGACGAATACTTTACCATCTCCTACATTGCCAGTATAGGCTGACTCTAAAATGCAGTTTACAGTCTTTTCTAAAAATTCATCAGAAACGACTATCGATAAATAGCGTCGCTGAATGTCTGATGTGCTGTAGGATATACCTCTATAGACATGTCCTTGTTTTTCATTTCCTACTCCCGTTACATCCCAGTAACTGAAAAAATTAACCTCGATACCGTGCAAAGCCTTCTTGACCTCGTCAAACTTCGATTTTCTAATAATTGCTTCGATTTGTTTCATAATAATTATATTAGTTGATGCGTCAAATGTATGTTAAAAATATTAACACCCTGTGATTTTTAAGGGGTGGCTATTCTATTTTTATTGTAATAGTAATTTAGACCCTATAAATTTGAGGGTATGATTAAATATTATATATAAAATTGATTTTTTGAGTATTTGATAGGCTGTAAGTCGCTCGATTTTTTAGATAAATCGAGTTTTTAGCTTGTTTTGCTAAGAATTATTTAATAAAAGCTTCGAAGGGTATGTTTTTTAGCAGAAAAACAGAAATATGGGGCTGACTGTTATATTTATAACATTTTAGAAATCCATAGCCCGATAGCAATAGCGAATATTCCAACTACAATACTGGCTATGGTGTATATAGAAAAGTGCATTAGTTCTCCTGCTTTCAATAAGGAGTGTTTTTCAAAGGCAAAAGTTGAAAACGTGGTGAACCCACCACAGAAGCCGGTTGATAATAATAAGGTTTGGTTTTGAGTTAGATAATCGTTTTTAAGTGAAAAGCCTAAAATAATGCCTATGAGTAAGCAGCCGATTATGTTGACAAGGAAAGTTCCTAGAAAGAAATGTTGAAAATAAGTGTTGAAGTGTTTGGAGATGACAAAACGAAGAGCGCTACCAATGCCTCCACCAAAAAATACAAGTAACAATTGCTTCATACCCTAAAGGTATAAAACTAAACCGCTTTCTTATACTTCGAAGAAATTAAATCGATTTGATGAATATCAGAAATAGAAGTAGATTCCTTAGTCTTTTGGTTCGTGCCGCTAAAATTGAAAAATACCAGCACTACGTTTATTGTGATAATAATAAAAAAGATAGTAAAAAAAGTTGTCATGTGTTGCCCCTTATAGGTGAATAACGCAAAATTACGCTGTTTGGTATATTATACGTAGGAAAAGGGCTAATAGTTGACGAAAATGTAAGTTTTATCGTATGCTTAAAATAATTGTTAATTTTTGAGCATATACTTAATAACGAATAGGAGTATTAGGAATATTAGGAAAGTAGCCGCGATAAATTTAACACCTTTGTAGTTTTTCAGGTGTAGTTTTTTGTCTTTTTGATAGGCAAAGACGATAATTGCCGTAAAAACGACAACAAAAAGACCTGCAAAAATTAATTGTCCGGTACTGAACATATTCCCTATTTTTACGCAAAGCTAATGTAAAATCAACTACCAATGCAAGACAAGATTAATGCCGTAAAAGAATTTCATACTTCCTTTGGAATTGGGTATTCAAAAACCATGAAAGCAGACCTTGGGGAAAGTAAAAACCTGCTTCGTTTTAATTTAATGGATGAGGAGAATAAAGAGTATTTAGAAGCGGCTCAGGAGGGCGATTTGGTCGAGGTTGCTGATGCTTTAGGTGATATGTTGTACATTTTGTGTGGTACTATTATCGAACATGGAATGCAAGATAAAATTGAAGAGGTTTTTAATGAAATTCAGCGCAGCAACATGAGTAAGTTGGGTGTTGATGGAAAACCAATTTATAGAGAAGATGGCAAGGTCTTAAAAGGGCCGGATTATTTCAAGCCGAATATCCAAGAGATTCTGGAGCAATAGTTAATCAGCTACGCCGACCAGGGTTGGGCGCTTGCTTAGGTGGTTCGTAATTTGCTCATAGGCCAAGGCGAACTCCAATACTTTTTTATCATCTCCAAATTTGCCCATTACTTGCATGCCCATCGGTCTACCTCTTGAATCGAAGCCAACGGGGACATTTACCACAGGTATGCCGCCGAGGCTGGCTAATATGACAACCTCCATCCAGCGGTGATAGGTGTCCATAGTTGTTCCATTAACTTCTTTGGGCCAGTGTAACTCCTTCGAATACGGGAAAACCTGAGCTGTTGGTAAAACTAAAAAATCATATGATTCGAACATGCGGTCTAATGCGCTGTTCCAATCATTACGAATCACTTTGGCGCTTTCAACATCTTTCTCGGTAAGGCTCAAACTTTGTTCTATCTCCCAAATCAATTCTGGTTTGAGCAGTTTGTGGTTTATAGGGTCTTCGTAATATTCTAGCATATTTGAACGCCCTGAATGGCGCAGGGTGGTCCAACTCTGCCATAAATCTGACATGATAAAGTTTGCTTTCATAGCTTCTACCGATGCACCTGCATCTGATAGTGCCTCTAAGCTGATTTCACATAATTTTAGTATGCCGGGCTCCATTGCCAAGTAATTATCAAGGTTGCCCATCCAGCCAATCTTGATGTTTTTGAGTTTTATGGGATTTAAATTATCATAAACCGGATCTATTGCCATGGTTTGTAATAGTCGAATGGTATCTCTGGTGTCGCGCCCCATCGGGCCTGAAGTCCAGAGCAGGCGATCTTTGCTGTCGCCGTCTTCCATAACAACGGTAGTGCTAGGTCTAAAACCAATCACATTATTAAATGCGCCAGGATTTCGTAAAGAGCCCATCATATCGCCACCATCTGCTACAGGTAACATGTGAGTTCCTAAACTGCAAGCTGCACCGCCACTGCTACCTCCGGAAGTTAGTTCAGGATTATAGGCGCTGCCTGTAGCTCCAAATACCGGGTTGTAGCATTGCGAACCCAAACCGAATTCAGGCGTATTGGTTTTTCCGATAAAAATGGCACCTTGATTTCGAATTTTTGTTACTAAAAAGCCATCTTCTTCTGCAATTCTATTTGCGAAAATGGGTGAGCCACTCGTGTGTCGAAGACCCGATACGGGTGCTAAATCTTTTATTGCATGTGGCATACCGTGCATCCAGCCCCAATATTCGTTTTTAGCTAAAGCTTGATCTGCCGCTTTTGCTTGTTTTAATAATTCATCATCAGCAACCATACTAATAATGGCATTGTAGACCGGGTTATATTTATGAATTCGCTTGAGGTAAGCTTGCATTACTTCAACACAACTAATTTGTTTTTCTCGTATGGCAAAAGAGAGGTCGGAAGCACTTAGCCCCGTAATATCGGAGGGCAGGTTGCCTTTGAATACGGAATGAGAATATGAAAAGGGAGCCGCCACTAGCACGGCAAAAGCAGTCGAGGTCGTTAAAAATTTTCGTCTTTTCATATAGGGTGATTATTTACGTGATAGCCTACAGGCTAATTTACCGCCTATCCATGCCATAGGAATGTATGCGATACTAATATCTGCCAGCACAAACCAAATTGGACCTGGTAACATATAGTTGATTAAGATACCTCCCAAAAGAAATAATGCGCCAATACCCAAAGCAAATTTCATTTTATGGTTTATCGCAATCGAAGCGGCTATAAATGCACCTACTAGCGTGCCTAAAGCATGAGCGAAAAATGGAAAAATGAAATGTTCAGCACCTAAAGTGGGCATGAGGTCTGCAAAGGCTTCCATATCACTTGAATCGATACCTTCTATTGGGGTGACAGCAGAGCCGATTTTGATAAGACTTATGTTTACAATGCTGCCGCCAAGCCAGCCGACGATAACTGCTAAGAGGTTTCTAAGTATTGGATTCATAACTGACTATGATTATTAGGAAAATAAATGATTATTTATCTTCTTCATAGTTCTAAGTTACTAAATAATAGCTAAGTATGATTTTCTATTTTCGAGTTCAATACATTTCACCTTTTGCCCTCTTTTGTTGTAGCGGTAGTTTTTAAAATTTCCTTAAGAATTTATAACTTAACCCGCCATCCAAAAGTATCTTCAGAACGGTTGTATTGAATATCTGTAATGCTTTTCTTGAACCTATCAGCATAGCTGTTTTCTAAATCTGGCAACTGATAATCCGTAGCTCTATAGCCGAAGGTGCTAATAGGTGAAATTACGGCAGCTGTTCCTGTGCCAAACATTTCTTTTAGGGTTCCCGCTTTAGCAGCAGCAACTAGTTCAGTTACAGTTAGTGTTCTTACTTCTGTCTTTATGCCTTCTGCGGCTGCGATTTCTAAAACACTTTTGCGCGTAATGCCGTTTAGAATGCGATCGCTAGTTGGGCCCGTTATCAGGGTATCTCCGATGCGTACAAAGATGTTCATGGCACCAGCTTCCTCTATATTTTCATGATTGTGATCATCTGTCCAGATGACTTGGTGATACCCTTTTTCTTTGGCTAATTGAGTAGGGTGAAATTGTCCAGCATAATTCCCGCCTGTTTTAGCATATCCCACACCACCGTTAGCCGAACGTGAATATTTTTCTTCTATCAATACTTTTACCTTTCCTGCAAAATAAGGTCCGGAGGGTGCCAAGCAAACCATAAATTTATAGGCATCTGCTGGTGAGGCATGAAAGCCTTCTCCTGAAGCAAACATGAATGGGCGAATATACATGGCGCTGCCTTCTGTTTGCGGAATCCAAGCTTTATCTAAAGTTAAGAGTGCTTTTAGCCCTTCTATAAAATGTTCCACTGGTACTTCAGGCATAGCCATTCTGCTTGCCGAAATATTAAACCGTTTGTGATTGTCTGCCGGTCGAAAAAGAAAAATATCATCTTTATTATCTTTATAGGCTTTCATACCCTCAAAAATGGATTGTCCATAATGAAAAATCTTAGCCGAAGGCATCAAACTTATGGGGCCGTAGGGTATAATTTTTGGAGTTTCCCAAGCGCCATTTCGGTAATCGCAAACTAACATGTGGTCTGAGAATACACTTCCGAAAGCTAAATTATCAAAATCAACTTCTGCTATTTTTGAGTTTTGTGCTTTTTCAATGGTGATGGCATTATTGGTGGTACTTTCCATTTTGAAATCTATTTAAGCAATAAAATTAATTAAATATCTCAAATTGAGCAGGATTTTTTGGTTTAAAATGCCCAATTTTACAGAAGTATTTTAAATATTGATTATTATGAAACGAATTAACATTTTACTTGCGTTTTTCTTCGGAATAACGGTGCTTGTAGCTCAAAATTCACAGCAAGAAACGGAGCAACTTACAGTCTCATCTGCTTCTTTGCCCTCTTTCGGACTGCAGATTGATGAAAATAACGTGATTTCTGCTGCAGAAATGTCTAAAAAGTATGCTGCTTTAAAGCGCACTGATACGCTTCAGACAAAATTTATTGCTACCGTTGCTGATGTATGCCAAGCAAAAGGCTGCTGGATGAAATTAGAGTTGCAAGACGGAGAAGAAACTATGGTGCGTTTTAAAGATTATGGTTTTTTTATGCCGATGGATATCAAAGGAAAAGAAGTCATCGTAAATGGTTTCGCTTTTGTTGAAGAAATGAGTGTGGAGGATCAAAAGCATTTCGCAAAAGACGGAGGCAAGTCTGAAGCTGAGATGGCCAAGATCACGACTATTAAAAAGACCCTAAGTTTCGAAGCTGATGGAGTTTTACTAAAAGACTAGTGGAGCGCAAAATAATCACTACTTCAGACGGTTCTAAGACGATTCATATTGTTGATTGGAACGAGCAGTACCATTCTAAGCATGGTGCTATTCAAGAAGCCTATCATGTGTTTATTAAATCGGGGCTTTCTCTTTTTACAGATAGAAAATTATCTATTTTAGAAATAGGTTTTGGTACTGGGCTCAATTGTTTGATTAGCCTGTTGGAGGCGCCAAAATTCAATTTACGCATCCAATATACGGGTATTGAAAAGTATCCTATTACAGCCGAAGAACTCGAACAGCTTAATTATATTTCTGAACTGAAGGCAGACGCTTTTTCAGAGGAATTCAAAACTATGCACCAGTCTCCTTGGGAAAAGGAAGTTCAAATAAGTGAATATTTTCATCTTCAGAAACAACAAAAGGATTTTGAAAATTTAGAGGAATCCGATAAGTTTAACCTTGTTTATTTTGATGCTTTTGGTGCAAGAGTGCAACCAGAACTTTGGACGGAAACAATTTTTGCTAAAATGTACGATGCTATGAAAACGGATGGGGTTTTGGTCACATATGCGGCAAAGGGCAGTGTGCGTCGTGCAATGCAAGCAGTTGGTTTTGCGGTGGAACGTTTGCCGGGCCCACCAGGTAAGCGTGAAATGCTTCGCGCTACGAAAAGCATTTAAACTTACAATTTATACGCTTCCTTAGATGTGATAAGCTTAAAGAATACTGTTAAATCGAAATTAAACAATGGCCTTGCGATTTTAAAAACCAATACCTTTGTCACATGCGAATTTTGATTACAGGTGCAACAGGTTTAGTAGGGAGTGAGATTGTTCGGTTATGCCATGAACAAAACATTGGTGTAAACTATCTTACTACGAATAAAAATAAGATTGTTTCTAAAAGTAATTATCAAGGTTTTTATTGGAACCCTGATGCCCAAGAAATTGATTTGAACTGTTTTAAGGGTGTGTCTGCTATTATCAATTTGGCGGGTGCTAGTATTTCGAAAAGATGGACTCCGAATCATAAAAAGATAGTGCTTTCAAGCAGAATAGATACGCTACGTACGCTCAAAAAAGGTGTGTCGCAAATCGATAGCTCTGCTATCACGTCTTTTGTCTCTGCTTCAGCTATTGGAATTTATCCAGATTCACTTTCTAATTTCTATACAGAAGATGAAAAAAACGTAGACGATAGTTTTCTCGGTGAGGTTGTTGAAGCATGGGAAAATGAAGTGGATGCATTCCAAATCTTTGATTTTAATATTTGCAAAATAAGAATAGGCCTAGTAATGTCTGCCAATGGAGGTGCTTTACCTGAAATTGCAAAACCAATCAAACAGTATGCAGGTGCGGCCTTCGGAAGCGGTAAGCAATGGCAGTCATGGGTTCATATCACAGACCTCGCTAGACAATTTTTATACCTAATCGAGCATCAGCTAGATGGTGTTTATAATGGTGTAGGCCCAAATCCAATTACTAATGCGAAATTGGTGAAGGAGATAGCTGTGGTTCTTCAAAAGCGATTATTCTTGCCCAATGTTCCAAAATTTGCTATGAAAATTCTCTTGGGTGAGATGTCATATATTTTATTTGCTAGTCAAAGAGTAAGCAGTAAAAAAATAGAAGAAGAAGGTTTTGTATTTCACTTTCAAAATATCTGTCAAGCACTTGAAGATATCTACGGCAAAGAAAACGAAGAAAAAAAATTCTTGCTTAAAAATAAGCAAGAACACATTTCTTAGCTAGGGCAAGGGCCTTAGATGATGTTTTAAATTGCATAAATTGTTGGTTTAACAATTCGGATGATTTTGACTTAGGTCTCTTCGCTCTTCGCTCTAGTCTTTTGTCCCGCTCTTTTACTCAAATCTTTCAACTAAATTCTGCATGTGTAGCACTGGATCTTCTTTTTTAGTGACATTTTGACATTTTTCAAGAATTGGCAGTACTTTTGCCACCTCAAAAATGACGATAAATTGTACTATCAAATGAGTGAAAAAGATAAAAACGAAGAATTAGAAGATATCATTGCTGACACGCAAGATCATACAGAAGCTGAAACGGCTGCTGCAGAAATTCTTGAGGAAGAAGATGAGCAGACAGTTGAAGAAAAATTGCAAGATGAATTAGGGAAGGAAAAGGATAAATTTTTACGTCTTTTTGCGGAGTTCGAAAATTATAAAAAACGAACATCCAAAGAGCGTATGGACTTGTTTAAGACCGCCGGTCAAGAAGTGATTGTTTCCTTGTTACCAGTAATGGATGATTTTGACAGAGGCATGAAAGAACTTGCTAAATCTGAAGATAAAGAGATGTTCAAAGGCGTGGAACTTATTAGTAATAAGTTTAAAGAAACCCTTAAAAATAAAGGCTTAACAGAGGTAGAAGCCAAGCAAGGTGATACCTTTGATGCCGAAAAACACGATGCAATTACGCAAATACCCGCACCGAGTAAAAAGCTAAAAGGGAAGATCATTGATGTGATTGAAAAAGGATACAAGTTGGGTGATAAGATTATCCGTCATCCAAAAGTGGTGGTCGGAAACTAAGAAGAAAGCATGAAGCAAGATTATTACGAAATTTTAGGGATTACCAAGAATGCGAACGCAGCTGAGATAAAAAAGGCCTATCGCAAGAAAGCGGTGCAGTATCATCCTGATAAAAACCCCGGAGATTCAGCAGCTGAAGAGAATTTTAAAAAGGCAGCTGAAGCTTACGAAGTACTTAGCGACGGTGACAAAAAAGCACGTTATGACCAATTTGGTCACTCGGCCTTTGAAGGAGGGCGCGGCGGCGGCGGCTTTGGCGGCGGCGGTATGAATATGGATGATATATTCAGTCAGTTTGGTGATATCTTTGGTGGTGGTGGTGGCTTCGGCGGTTTCGGTGGTGGTGGTGGCCAACGTCGTGTGAAAGGGAGTAACCTAAGAATTCATGTAAAGCTAACACTCGAGGAAGTTGCTAACGGCGTTGAGAAAAAGGTAAAAGTTCGCAGAAAAGTGCAAGCAGATGGAGTGACCTATAAAACTTGTGCTGCCTGTAATGGGCAAGGTCAGGTGACAAAAATCACGAATACGATTTTAGGTAGAATGCAAACGGCGGCACCATGCAGTGCTTGCGGAGGTAGTGGGCAAATGATTGATAAGCGCCCAAATGACGCTGACGGTCAAGGACTAAAAGTTACCGAAGAAACGGTATCAATAAACATTCCTGCAGGTGTTGAAGAGGGTATGCAATTGAAAGTTCCTAATAAAGGAAATGAAGCTCCAGGAAATGGTATTCCAGGAGATTTGCTTGTTGCCATAGAAACGATTGATCATGACACTTTAAAGCGTGAAGGCGATAATTTACATTACGATTTATATGTAAGTATTTCAGATGCCGTATTAGGAACGTCAAAAGAGATTGATTCTGTTGGAGGAAAAGTCCGCATAAAATTAGAACCAGGAATTCAATCTGGAAAAATACTCCGCCTAAGAGGTAAAGGTGTTTCTAGCCTTAATGGCTATGGAAGTGGTGATTTGTTAGTACATGTAAATGTATGGACACCAAAAGAGCTAAACAAAGAGCAAAAAGAGTTCTTTGAGCGGATGAAGAACAACGATAATTTCGAGCCTAAGCCTGAAAAATCTGATAAATCTTTTTTTGAAAAAGTAAAAGATATGTTCTCATAGTGGATATTAATTTGCCATTTAAATAAAAAACGTATATTTGAATTAGTATTGGGAAATCAATACTAATTTTCTTTTTCATAGCAATTTTTTTCCCATCCTTAATTCGTTAAGGGTGGGTTTTGCTTTTACACATGTTTGTGCGCTGAGTTAAATCCATCTCAAAAGCGAATTGCCTTTTGCCTCATTTACATATCTTTGATAAAACTGATTGCATGAACAATATTTTGGTTACAAATGAGGTTACCAAACGCTTCGGCGAACATACAGCTCTCAAAAAAGTTTCTCTCGAAATCCCCAAAAACAGTATCTACGGACTATTAGGCCCAAATGGTGCTGGAAAAACCACTTTAATTCGTATAATTAATCAAATTACATTCCCAGATGAAGGAGCAGTGTTTTTTGATGGAGCGCCTTTAGAATCACATCACATAGCTAATATTGGGTATTTGCCTGAAGAAAGAGGTTTGTACAAGAGTATGAAAGTTGGGGAACAGGCCTTGTATCTAGCCCAATTGAAAGGATTGAGCAAAGCGGAGGCAAAACAACGCCTAAAATATTGGTTTGACCGATTAGATATTGGTGATTGGTGGAACAAAAAAATACAAGAACTTTCAAAGGGAATGGCCCAAAAAATACAGTTTATAGTAACGGTTTTACACGAACCGAAGCTATTGATTTTTGATGAGCCTTTTAGCGGTTTTGATCCGATCAATGCCAATATTATAAAAGACGAAATATTAGAATTAAGAAATAAGGGAGCATCTATTATTTTTTCCACCCACCGTATGGAGTCTGTAGAGGAGCTTTGCGACCACATAGCACTGATACATCAATCTGAAAAGATATTAGATGGTAAATTATCTGATATCAAAAAAGCATATAAGAATAATATTTTTGAAGTAGGGTTGGAGGTTGAAAAGGGAGCTACTTTACTTCAAGAGCTTAAAGATAAATTTCAGATTACCTCTTCTGCCTTTAATCCATTAGAGAATCAGCTTGACTTTAAAGTACAATTGCCTTCAAGTGATTCTGGTGCTGTATTAGATTTTTTGTCAGGTAAGGCAAACATCAATCAATTTGTTGAAACGATTCCCTCGGCGAATGAGATATTCATAAGAACTGTTCAAAACAAAGATGCTCATGAATAAATTACCGCTAATCATAAAGCGCGAATATTTGGCAAAGGTGCGGAATAAGTCTTTCGTAATCATGACTTTTTTGAGCCCTATTTTAATGGTAGGCATGGTTGTTCTGATTGCGTATCTCACGAAGTTGAATGATAATGAAAAGCGTATTATTTCTGTTCTAAATGAAAGCGAACACTTCACAAATGACTTCTTATCTGACCAGAACACGGGGTATGTGAATTTTGAAGGTATTGGTTTGCAAGCGGCTAAAGATTCTACTGCGAATTTAGGATATTATGGTTTGTTGCATATTCCTGAAGAAGGCGATTTAGAAATGGTGGCTGAACGTTCTTTCTTTTATTCGAAAGATGCTCCAAACACTTCGGTTATTGATGACATTGAGGATATATTTCAAGACCGTTTGCGACAAAAAAAGCTAATGAATATGGGCGTTTCTACCCAAGACTTTGCAAACATAGCTGACCGCTTTGAAATCCGTACTTCTACTTTTGCGGGTGAGCAAAACTTAAAAGGTATAAATGAATTGAAAGCAGCAGTAGGCGGCGCCTTTGGATATCTGATTATGATGTTCATTATCATTTATGGAGGATTCGTAATGCGCAGTGTCATAGAGGAGAAAACGAGTAGAATCATTGAAGTAATCATATCATCAGTGAAACCCTTTCAATTAATGCTAGGTAAGATAATTGGCACTTCTCTTGCAGGAATTACTCAATTTGCTATCTGGATTGTATCGGCAAGTCTGTTGCTATTTGCTGCATTTGCCATTTTTGGAATAGATCCAGACACCTTAAATAAAGGTGCTGATATGTCATCTGTCATGGGTGGAAATTTAGCGACACCAGTTCCATCACCCTCTAAGCTAATGGAATATGCACAAGAGCTCTATAGGTTGCCTTGGCTAACCCTGATTATATTCTTTTTGATTTATTTCGTTTTAGGGTATTTAATCTATAGCTCCATTTATGCAGCCATTGGCGCCGCTGTTGATAATGAAACAGATACGCAACAATTTATATTTCCGATTATCTTACCTTTAATGCTTGCTATTTATGTTGGCTTTTTCTCTGTTTTTAGCAATCCACACGGGCCAATAGCAGTTGGTTTTTCATTATTCCCTTTAACATCTCCCATTGTAATGCTGATGCGATTACCTGGTGGAATTGGTGAGGGCGGAGTGCCCGTATGGCAAGTAATTACATCAATTATTCTTTTAATAGTTACCTTTATTGGTATTGTTTGGTTGGCTGCAAAAATTTATAGAATAGGTATCTTGATGTATGGAAAAAAGCCTAGCTATAAAGAAATTTTTAAATGGTTAAGATACTAAGATGAAGAATCTTGAAAATGTTTTAAATGCAATGAAGAATTTCTTGTCCTATCGTATTTATGATAGCGATACGGTTCACCTTACAATAGGTACATTCTTAACTATAATAATTGCGATAATTGCAGTAACTTATATTTTAAAGTTAGTGCATAGATTGGTGACAGCAAAGTTGCCTGAGGAGGATAAAAACAAGTTTATAAGCATCTTTGGGTTCTTAAAATACCTCTTCTATATTCTAGTAGTGGTTACCATTTTGCATTCCTCAGGTGTGAATCTGACTGTACTATTAACTGCCTCAGCGGCGCTATTTGTAGGCCTTGGTTTTGCCCTTCAATACCTATTTCAAGATATTATTTCAGGTATTCTCATCATTCTAGACCAATCATTACATGTGAGTGATATCATTGAAGTGGAAGGAAAAGTAGGGCGTGTTTTTGAGATACGTCTTCGAACCACACGTGCACTAACACGCGATGACAAGGTGTTAGTGATTCCTAATCATAAGTTTTTAACAGATAGTATTTATAATTACACTCAAAATCACAAGACGACTAGAGAATCTATTAAGATTGGTGTAGCTTATGGAAGCGATGTGCAACTAGTTACTAAGCTATTGGAAGAAGTTGCAGATGAACAAAAAAGTGTGCTTAGAAGTCCAAAGTATTTTGTGCTTTTCGAAGATTTTGGAGATTCGGCTTTACTGTTTTCTCTGAATTACTACACTAAGGACAGTTTTAGCGACCCTAGAATTAAAAGTGAGATGCGTTATAAAATTGACGCAAAATTTAGACAGAATGCTATAAGTATTCCTTTTCCTCAAAGGGATGTACATCTGTTTCAAAAGAATTTGACCCCGAAAGACTAATTCAAGATCACTGCCGTTTAACTGCTATGAAGCGAGATTTTTTTTATTGTTTGTTATTTCTTCTAATGGGGTGTTTTGGGGTAGCTCAAACTCCTGATTTGGTTCGTTTAGAGTATACGGCGATACCTGAAAATGATTTTGGAATCCGAACCAACCGATACAGGGCTGTCTTGAATTTCCCTTTTAAAATCAAAGCGCACAACTATTTGGTAGTAGGAGCAGAATACAATAAATATGAGTTTAGGGTGGGGCAGCCACTTCCTTTCGAGTATAATACCTTAGAGCGTCTTCATATTATAGATTTTAATTTAGGCTATTCCTTTAAATGGAATGAAACTTGGCGTTTTATTGGCGCCGTACAGCCTAGATTAGCTTCAAATTTTGTTTTGGGCGGTATCGAAAATAATGATGTTAGAGTAAATTTATCTGCAGTATTAATGAAAGAGAAGAAAGATATTGAGAAGCCGTTTCGGTTAATTCTTGGTTTGTCTTTTAATAGCGCAACAGGTCTGCCTTTTCCCTTACCTATATTGAATTACTATAAAAGGTTTCATCCGAATTGGTCCTATACTATTGGTATTCCTAGACAAGACCTAAAATATTATAGTAATTCTGGAAAGCACGTAGTACAAACGGCATTGTTTTTGGATGGTTATTTTGTGAATCTTCAAAATGATATTGTTTTACCAGATAATAATGTTGGAACTTCAATTTCCTTATCTGCTTTAGTCACTGCAGTAGGTTATCAATATAAGTTTACAAAAGAGATGTCGTGGTATGCACTTTTTGGGTATTCTCTTTTGCAGGAAGGACTGATAAGAGATGGCAGTAGAAATAGAGCGTTTACGCTAAATGATGAAGGAAATATTTATCTTAGAACAGGATTTAAAATAGGAATTTTCTAAAAGAAGATGCTAGCATTTATAGGGTTAAAATAAAACATAGTACATATGTCAAAAATATTAGTGATTGAAGATGAAGCTGCAATTCGTAGAGTATTGGTAAAAATACTGTCTGAAGAAAATGATGGGTATCAACTTGAAGAGGCAGAAGATGGATTAAGAGGCCTGGAAGCTGTAAAAAATAATGACTACGATTTGGTGCTCTGCGATATAAAAATGCCAAAGATGGATGGCGTTGAGGTTCTCGAAGCTGCTCGTAAGATAAAACCTGAGATTCCTTTTATAATGATATCAGGTCACGGAGACTTAGATACTGCTGTGAATACTATGCGTGCTGGTGCTTTTGACTATATCTCCAAGCCGCCAGATTTAAATCGATTATTGACTACCGTACGTAACGCTTTAGATCGTAAAGAATTGGTGGTAGAAAATAAGATTCTAAAGAAGAAGGTCAGTAAGAACTATGAGATGATTGGTGATAGCAAGGAATTAGCTGTTATCCAAGACATGATTGAAAAAGTAGCGCCGACTGACGCCCGGGTGCTAATTACTGGTTCAAACGGAACGGGAAAAGAATTAGTTGCACATTGGTTGCATGAAAAGAGTCCGAGAAGTGCTGCTCCATTTATTGAGGTAAACTGTGCTGCGATTCCATCTGAATTAATTGAAAGTGAGCTTTTTGGGCATGTAAAAGGGGCGTTTACATCTGCAGTAAAAGATAGAGCAGGTAAATTTGAAGCCGCGAATAAAGGAACTATTTTTCTTGATGAGATTGGCGATATGAGCTTGTCCGCGCAAGCGAAAGTATTACGAGCGCTTCAGGAGAGTAAAATTTCTAGAGTAGGTTCCGATAAGGATATAAAAGTAGATGTTCGCGTACTTGCCGCGACGAATAAAGATTTGAAAAAGGAAATTTCAGAGGGAAGATTTCGAGAAGATTTATATCACCGCCTTGCTGTGATTTTGATTAAAGTCCCTGCATTGAATGATAGGCGTGATGATATTCCTTTACTTATCAATCACTTTTCAAAGAAGATCACCAGTGAGCAAGGTGTGGCAAAGAAAACCTTTTCTGATAAAGCCATCAATTTATTAAAAGCCTATGATTGGACCGGTAACATTAGAGAGCTTCGAAATGTTGTCGAGCGACTGATTATTTTAGGAGGTAGTGAAGTAACTGAGGAGGACGTAAAGTTGTTTGCTAGTAAATAATTAAACAGTAATACGCCAGAAGTCGCTATAGCAGTATTGAAAAATAACATTTCCTTTATTTCTGTACTGCTGCGCTTTGAAGTCTTCTAAAGACTAGTGGCGCAGCAAGATAGTTTGAGAAAAGGGAGTTCTCAAAAATTTTTATATGATAGTAAAAATTGAAGGTAAAAGATCAAATACAGCCATCAGCTACATTCAATTTCAGAAGAATTCTTTGGTGAATGTTAATATTTATTCAATTATTCAGTGGATAGTATAGGTCTGCGGAATGGAATATATTCTTAATATTTGGCAATTATCACCTGAAATAATGCTGGCAGTAAATTATTTTCCAACGCCGCAATTCCCCAATCTTGAAAGTGCTTTTTCTGTTATCTGCTTGGTTCGCAGATTGTAGTATTTTTTACCTTCAGAAAGGTTTGATTTTAATAATTGTTGCTCGCAGTTTATAAAGATATTGTTGGCAAAAGCCCGTGCCTCTATACAATCAACTGAGTCAACTACGGAGTTGATAGATTTCGAATAGCTTTCCAAAGAAATATCAATCCGTCTGTATAGTTCGTTTTCCTGTGATTCAATATCTGCTGACGTATTCTTTGTTTCAACTTCTGTATTTAATACAAAATCCTTTGAAGAAAACGCCGTATCATGCATTTCATGTTGCTCAAAGGCATCAAGAGCATCAACAATTTGTTGCAGTGCTTCTTGTAATAATATTCTCGTTCCGTTGAGTGAGGTTGCTTTAGTTGCTGCTTTTAAATTGGTAAGACTTTCTTCGATATTTTCTGCTGCATCCTTACAGCCACAATTGTCAAAGCGATTAGTTGAGGTCTGAATTACTTTAATAGCTTTGTACGCATAGAATCTTGCCTGGTTGATATCATTCTTAATAAGGGCCTCTTCAGTGCGTGCTTTCACATAATTCAGATTAGAGCCTGCATAGTTACATGCCTCGCTGGTTTCGAAGGAAGAGAGGAGTAAAATTGCTGATCCATATAGCAGTGTATAAAGAAACTTCATAACCTAAGTTTTAATGGGTAACATTTGGGAATATCACTGGTAGTAAAATTATGAAATGCTTGCCTTTAGCACCTATTCTTTTCGATGGAAAACCCCCTATTTCAAGCATTTCGGTTGAACCTCTTTGGATAGCCGATAAACGGTCATTTTTTTTAACATTTCGAACGTTTCATCGATAAAAAATTTTATCTTTTGGCCATGGATATGATACATAGTAGTGAGTTTAAGGTTGAAAAGAACATCAAACTGTCAGATTTCAAATCTGTGACAGATTTGGGCTCGTCAAACAAGGAGTTAAAAAAACAACTGGAATCCGTTCGTGAAGACTTGGGTGATTTTCAAAATACACTTTACGCAAGTAGCAAATATAGTGTGCTTGTTTGCCTACAAGGAATGGATACTTCTGGAAAGGATAGTCTGATTCGTGAGGTTTTTAAAGATTTTAATGTACAAGGTGTTGAGGTGACTAGTTTCAAAGTACCCACTGAATTAGAATCAAAGCACGATTATCTTTGGCGTCATTATATAGCGCTTCCTTCAAAAGGAAAATTTGGCGTTTTTAACCGAACACATTACGAAAATGTCTTGGTGACAAGGGTTCATCCGGAATATATCTTAGGAGAACATATTCCTGGAGTGCAAAATGTGGAAGATATTGATGAAGAATTTTGGGAGAAACGTTTTGAGCAAATCAATAATTTCGAAAGGCACTTGGCTGAAAACGGAACAATTATTTTCAAATTCTTTTTGAATCTTTCTAAAGACGAACAGCGAAGACGTCTATTGCGGAGATTAGGCTTAAAAGAGAAAAATTGGAAATTCTCCGCTGGAGATTTAAAGGAGCGTAAGCTTTGGGGAAAATATCAAGAATATTATCAAGAAGCTATCAATAAAACGTCTAAGCCGCATGCGCCTTGGTTCGTTATTCCTGCAGATAATAAAAAAGCGGCAAGGGTTATTGTTGCTTCTATTATGCTTGAAGCGTTAAAGAAATACAAAGATATCGTGGAACCAGAGTTGAGCGCCAAAATAAAAGCTAATTTAGGGGATTACAGAAATCAGCTTGAAAACGAAATATAATGAACAAAATAACCCTAGTATTCCTTTTAGTAATAGCACAAGCGTTTGCGCAATCAGAAGATGAAAAGCAAATGCGCCAAATATATGATGTCGCTTTAACAGATGGGGAGGCATATAATTGGCTTAACTATTTATCCAACCAAATAGGAGGAAGACTTTCAGGGTCGGTGCAAGCGCAGCAAGCTGTAGATTACACAAAAGCCCAAATGGATTTACTCGGTTTAGACCGTGTTTGGTTACAGCCTGTAATGGTGCCTAAATGGGTTCGCGGCACGCCAGAATTTGCCTATATGGAAACTGATCCTGGTGTTACCACCAATGTTCCTATTTGCGCTTTAGGGGGGTCAATTCCGACTTATGGAAGGGGAGTAAAAGCCAATGTAATAGAGGTGCAAAGTATTGAAGAGCTAAAAACGTTAGGCAAGGAAAAAATATCAGGTAAAATTGTATTTTTTAACCGCCCTATGAACCCCGCTGCTGTGAATACTTTTGATGCCTACTCAGGTGCTGTTGACCAAAGAGGAAGAGGCGCTGCAGAAGCTGGAAAGTATGAAGCATTGGGTGTTATCGTTCGGTCTATGAACTTGCGGCAAGATGATTATCCGCATGCCGGAGGTATGAATTATGGTGATATTACTGAAGCAGAAAAAGTTCCTGCTGCTGCGATTAGTACAAATGGGGCTGACTTATTAAGCGCCACTTTAAAATTGAACCCGAACATTCAATTCTTCTTTAAATTGAATTGCAAAACCTTAGAAGATGTAGAATCTTATAATGTTATTGGGGAAATAAAAGGAAGTACGCACCCTGATGAAATTATGGTTGTAGGCGGACATTTAGATTCTTGGGATTTGGGCGACGGGTCGCATGACGACGGTGCCGGTTGCGTCCAAAGTATGGAAGTACTTCGCATATTAAAGAAAACAGGTTACAAGCCAAAGCGAACCATCAGAGCTGTTCTTTTTATGAACGAAGAAAACGGATTGCGAGGCGGTAAAAAGTACGCTGAACTTGCTAAAGATAAAAAGGAGAACCACGTTTTCGGATTAGAAAGTGATAGTGGAGGTTTTACTCCAAGGGGATTTAGTTTTGATGCTTCAGAAGCAAATCTGAAACAAGCCCAAAGTTGGGCGAAACTATTCGAACCCTATTTCGTTCATATGTTTAGTAAAGGTTATGCCGGTGCGGATATTAATCCGCTAAAGAATGATGCTATTGTGCTCGCAGGCCTGCGCCCAGACTCGCAGCGTTATTTCGATCACCATCACGCTGAGAATGATACCTTCGAACATGTCAATCGCAGAGAGCTTGAATTGGGTGCCGGTGCCATGGCAAGTTTGGTGTATTTGTTTGATAAGTATGGGGTTGTTTCTTCAAAATAAAAATGATGTCTTACCTGGCTATCAACAAAAATAGAAGGCTTTCTTGTTAGAAATTGGTCGTATTTTTTCAACTTTTTAGGTTAATGGCGTACGAAAAACTAAAACAACAAGTTGAAAAAAGAGTGCAATAATATGGCAAAAATACTGCCCAGTATAGAACGAATACATTCTTTAGATTCCTTACGAGCAATTATGATGATGCTAGGATTGGTATTCCATTCTGCACTTACGTATGGTGTCAGTGACTTAGGTGAAGGTTGGCCATTGAAGGACACCGGTGCTACCCACATTACCAATGATTTAATTAAGCACATAATATCTAGATTTCGTATGCCCTTATTTTTTCTGGTAGCTGGCTTTTTTGGAGCGATGTTATTTTATACTAGAACTCCTTTAAAAATGATAAAAAATAGGTTGTCAAGACTCGTATATCCTTTTGTCGTATTTATTCTTTTGCTTTGGCCAATCATTATCTTTTCTTTTGGTTTTACACAATTAATTTTTGCTCAAAGCAACAATGCTTTTGCTGAGACCATTGTCAATTTTTCCAGTCTAGATATTTTTATTCCAAGAAAAACATATCATTTATGGTTTTTGTACTATCTGATTTTAGCAACAGCCGCTGCTGTAGTATTGGCTTTTGGATTTAGGAAACTGCCCTATTTTTCAGCAAATATTTCAAAGGCTTTTAATTGGGTCATTCAAAAACCAATAGCACGTGTGTTTGTTTTTTCAGGTTTGACTTGTTTGGTTTATCTAGTCATGGGAACTACCAGTACAGGAGGTATGTCGTTTATACCTTACTTCAGCACCTTTATCTTCTTTTTCTTTTTTTACCTTGTGGGCTGGCTTTTATTTAAGTCAAAACATCTGTTGGATAGTATGATGCGTTTAGATTGGCTTTGTGTGGTATTAGGTTTTATAGTCACCATATTTTATCTTTTTAATTTAAAAACATTAGGAGAGGAACATATTATCTTTTTAAAATCATTTACAGTTTGGTTATTTATTTTTGGAATTACAGGCTTATTTATCCGCTTCGGAAGTAAGCACTCATCAAGAATGCGCTATATTTCTGATGCATCCTATTGGGTGTACTTAATTCATTTGCCATTAACAGCATTCATTCCAAGCCTTTTATTCAATTGGAATGTACCATCAACTGTCAAATTCATAACGGTTTTAGTCACCACAACTTTTATCTGTTTTACAACCTACCATTACTTTGTTAGAACGACATTTATTGGAAAATTTTTGAATGGAAAAAAATATCCAAAGAGTTTTTCAGCTACTAACAGAGACAAATAATTGCTGTACTACCTAAGTATTGAACAACTAAACTTTGTTGTCATCAAAGCGCTGAGCTAAAAATAATTTTTCTTTAGTAATTCAAGGTTTATAAAAAAATCAGTCACGTTTAAAACTGCCATTGTGGAGCGCCCAACCATCAATAGCTAACTCCCAACTTTTACTTACCTTTGCCGCTCAATAAAAATTTGGTAAAATGCAAGAAGGAATCTACGCAAAATTCAATACTTCGAAAGGAGAAATAGTAGTGAAATTAACACACGATAAAACCCCTGGAACTGTCGGTAACTTTGTTGCCTTAGCAGAAGGGAAACAACAAAACACAGCTAAAGCAGCTGGTGAGCCTTATTACAATGGGTTGAAATTTCATAGAGTTATTCCTGACTTTATGATTCAAGGTGGTTGCCCGCAAGGCACAGGAACCGGAGATGCAGGATATAAGTTTGATGATGAATTTCATCCTGAGCTTACGCATAGCGTACCCGGAGTGCTTTCTATGGCGAATGCTGGACCAGGAACAAACGGTAGCCAATTCTTTATTACACATATACCTACGCCTTGGTTAGATAATAAGCATACCGTTTTCGGTCATGTAGAATCTGGTCAAGATATCGTGGATGCAGTTGCTCAAGGTGACGAAATCACAAGTCTTGAAATTGTAAGAGTAGGTGCAGCAGCTGAAGGTTTCGATGCTGCTAAGGCATTTGATACATTTAAGAGTTCTGGATCAGAAAGATTAGCGGCTGACAAGGCAAAGCAAGCAGTAGAATTAGATAAAGTTGCAGCAGGTTTTGAAGCAACAGCTAGTGGACTTCGCTACAAGATTATTCAAAAAGGCGATGGAGCAAAAGCAGAATCAGGGCGTAACGTATCTGTTCATTATGAAGGGTCTTTACTAAGTGGAGAGGTTTTTGATTCTTCATACAAAAGAAGTGATCCTATTAGCTTTCAGCTAGGGGTTGGTCAAGTAATCAAAGGTTGGGATGAAGGAATTGCCCTTTTGCAAATAGGAGATAAAGCTCGCTTTGTAATCCCTTCTGACTTAGCGTACGGTAGTGCAGGTGCTGGAGGTGTAATTCCACCAGATGCTACACTAATATTCGATGTAGAATTAATGGCTATCAATTAGAGTTATTTATTTCAACGAAATTCTAAACTCTCTTTCATTAAAATGGAAGGGAGTTTTTTTATGCTTATTTGGAGTTATTTAGTGCTCATTGACACCGAGAAGCAGTAAAAGAAGATTTGCAAGTATCATCACTACTAGAATACTAAAGAAGGTTGTCAAAGTGTTCAGTTTTAGGGTCTTATTCAGAGACCCTTATAACAATTGAAAGTATAAATACCCTACTGCTATTTATACTAAGTCTTGCTTTTTTAGTTCTATCGACCTAAATCTTAAGAAGGCGATGTTAAGACCAATCAAAATAAACAGGATACTAAAGAAGGCAATCATAGTTTTACATTTTTAGATGATACTAAGGAAATTTACTATCCTTATAATAACCAACGTTTTATTTCAATAAAACGTATTCTAAATGCTTTAAAGCATACTATTTTAAAAGTAATCTTAGTAAACTGATCGAATTTTGCGCAAAAAAAAAGGCCGCAACTAAAAGTTGCGGCCTTATTATAAAAAAGTTTAATACCTATCTTAGTCTAATACCTTCACATTAACGGCGTTCAATCCTTTTTTACCTTGTTGTAGTTCAAATTCTACAGCATCACCTTCACGAACCTCGTCGATTAAGCCAGAAATGTGTACAAAATGATCTTCGTTCGAACCTTCTTCAGTGATAAAACCATAACCTTTTGAATCATTGAAAAATTTAACTGTTCCTTTACTCATAATATAAAAAATTAAAAATTATTAAAGGCCAAAGATACTATTTAATTGTTAAATGTTTTAATTTTCGGATATTATCTTTAAGTTAGGCTAACGTTAAGGCTCTGAATTGATTAGGTGTCTATTTCTGAATGCGCTTTGCCAGGTATAAAATCACTTCTTTGGTCTGGATAATTTGCGCATCATCACCCATTGTTTTAGCATTTCTCTAGAATCTTGAGCGGGGTACCCTAGAACAGTTTTTCCGGCGGCAACATCTCCAACAACGCCTGAACCTGCGCCAACTGTTACTCCAGAATGAAGTGTTGTATGGTCTTTTATAGAGGCACTACCCCCTATGATTACCCCATCACCTAGAGTTACCGAACCTGCCAAGCCACTATGTCCTGCCATAATACATGATCTACCCATAATACAATTGTGCGCGATTTGTACTTGATTATCTATTTTACAATTGTCGCCAATAATAGTAGCACTGAATTTTCCGCGGTCCACACAAGAATTCGCTCCAATCTCAACATCGTCACCAATAATTACCGTGCCTATTTGAGGTATTTTCACCAGTCCGCGACCATCATCGCTAGGACGATAGCCAAAACCGTCTGCACCAATGCTTACGTTAGCATGAAAAATACAAGCTTTTCCAATTTCACAACGTTCTCGGATAACGGTTCCAGACCAGATGATACTTCCGTTACCAATAGTGGTGTCATCTAAAATAGTAACGTTAGGATAGAGGATAACCCCATCTCCTAAAACTACATTTTTGCCAAGGTAAGAGTTTGCTCCAATTTTACAGCCTTCTCCTAGTCTAGCAGTTTTATGAACCACAGCGGTAGGATGAACATCGGTATCAAAAACTGGAGCTTCAGGTTGAAATACTTCTAATATTTTGGCCATGGCGAGATCAGCATTTCTCACCTTAATGAGGGCTCTGTTTTCTCCAGGTTCTACTTCTAAATTTGCGTTTACGATGGCTGCAGAAGCTTTAGAATCTTTCCAGCGCGTTATATATTTACTGCTTCCAATGAAAGTGATGTGACCCGTTTGTGCTTTTTGAAGTTCTTCAGGGCCGCATATGTTTTCTGTAGTATGTCCAACTAGTTCACCGTCCAATAAGGTGTTAATTTCAGCTATTGTAAAAGATTTCATGGGAATTTAATATTTGACTTGTGTTATTACGATTAATAGCAAGATAAGATATATAGCGTAAAGCTTGAATGGTTTACAAATGAAAAATGGCTCTGACAATTAGGTCGGGGCCATTTTTTAATTACAAAAGGTGTTCATAGAATGCTATAGGTCAATTGCACTCAATGCGTTAATCGAAACGCCCTCTTCAGAATTGTTTGATAAGCGATATTGATATACTCCTGATTCACCTATGGCAATTAATAAATCATTTTGAATGATTAGGTCAAAGGCGTTTCGTTTGATGGCGCTTACTAATTTTGATTCTTCAGGCTTTGAGATATCAAAGATTTTAATTTCATCATCACAAACAAAAAGGAAATTTCCATACAGGCCCAACCCTCTTGGAAATGTTAAATTTCTGCGGTTTAAAAGCACAGGTTCAGTGATTTTGCTCACATCATAAATTTCTAATACATTGATGTCATTACCGCAAAAAGTTTCTGAATGCAGCGTTACAAAGGCATGGGTGTCATTGGCAATTACGGGGTCGCAAGCGGTAAAATGTTCAACACTTGCTAAGCGGTCTGGAAACTCAGGGTTCTGCAGGCTATAAATAAACATGCCATTTTGTGAGCCAATATATAGATAGTCTTTGTATCCAAAAAGTGTTTCAATATTGAATCCGATAGGTACAGAATTAACTTTGATCGGGTCTGAGGTATTCGCAACATTAAAAACATTTAAACCGAAATTATCTACTGTATACAGGTAATCTCCTTTTAAAGTAAACCTAGCTAAAGAACCTCCTTGACCGTCGGAATTCGCTACTTGTGATTCACTATTACTTGAATCTGATTCGCAGGCTACAGTGGCTGCGAATAACATAAGAATATATACGTATTTCTTCATGGTGCTTTAGTTTTTTAGTTTCCAATCAACGACTACAGTATTTTCAGGAATAGCATATGCTTCAAAGCCATCGGGGGAAGTTAATGGAGGAAAGGTATTCGGAATTCGTTTGGTTAAAAGCGCTGTGTTTGTTTCAGAATTATAGTTAATAGCAATCAAATCAGTAGCTTGGTTGATATAAATTATATTTCCACGCACAGCAAGGTCTGTAGAGCCGGGTGCTTCTAAAAAATTGATAGCCTTCGGATTTGTAGGGTCACTGTTATCATACACATGAAAACCTTTATGAAGTTCATTGATAAAAAGAAGCTTGTCTTTCACATATATTTTTCCGGAAGTGCCAATAGCAAGCGAAGTTTTTAGCTGTATTGATTTTTCAAAATCCAAGCGATTTAAAAAGATAGGCTCGTATCGAGAACCAGTATCAATAAAGTCATCGTTACAATCTCCAAAGCTTGTACAGCAACTTGAAAAAGTAATACAGAGTAGGTATGAGAAAAGAATTTTTCGATAGTTCATTTTGGTGTGTTTGTTTGTTACCTCTACAACAACTGGAAGTTTCTTTCACCCTACTTTTTTAACTAAAAAACCTTTCGTAGATCAGAAGGTTTTAGAATTATGACCTGCTAAGATGCCACTATAGAAGGTGAAGTCATTTGTAAATAGAACCTTGCGTTTTTGTTATTTTATGCTGGCTAAAAATTAGCCTTTATTTTTTTTGATCTTAAAGCTGAGAAGGATATTATTTTTTTACATTTATGATATGGAGAATCCGCTTGAAAAACTTCAATATCCAATAGGCCATTTTGAATGCCCAAAAGAAATTAGATCAACACATATAAAGAACTGGATTCTGGTTCTAGAGGAGCTTCCTTCGCGACTTGAGGTTTTGGTTAATAAGCTCTCAGCAGCACAGTTAGAAACGCCTTATCGTACTGAAGGTTGGACGATTAGGCAAGTAATTCATCACATTGCTGATAGTCACCACAATAGCTATACGCGCTTTAAATGGGCTTTGACAGAAGATAAGCCCTTGATTAAGGCTTATGAGGAAAAAGAGTGGAGCAACTTGTTTGACGCAAGAACGGCACCCATTAAACTTTCACTTACGTATATCACAGCTTTACACGCGAAATTAGTGTATTTGCTTAAAGGTCTTTCTGAGGATGATTTACAGAAATATTATGTGCACCCAGAGGGAAATACAGCGGTTACAATTGCTGAAAATATTGGAAAATATGCTTGGCATAGCAATCATCATTTTGCACATATTGAAGGGGTGATATTGCGCGAGGGCTGGATTTGATATCAAGCAATGAAGCGCAATCAATTTTAAATTGCCAACAGCCAAGGTAGTTGATGTTGAATAGCCTATAATTTGATTCTTAGGAAATAGGTTTTTTTGATTGACTCTTTGTGGTATGATATTTTGGGTACGGATTTTTAGCTAGAATAAGAGTACAAATAGGGGTGTAAATAAGAAATTTAATTCGTTTTTTTAAGTTGAATTTTACTTTGGAAGTACCGGTTTAAATGTTAAATGCCGAAGTATATGTGCGTCTGATTTAGAAAGTTTTATAAACACTAAAATTTCTAAATATCTTGAAGTCAATATCTTGGATGCTACTGAGAATTAATAGCGCCTTCTTACGAAGTAGCTATACCTAATGCACCTTTTATGAAATTAGAAAGCGCTAAAAATTAAGTACTGTAATTTAACTCGTAATTGAGGTTCTTATTTTTAAATTATCTTCTAAGCAAACAAGTAAAATCAAAGCTTCTTCACCATAACCCACATCAAACGTTCTTCTTGAAGAACCTCTGTATACGGTACTTTGTTTTTGCCGTGGATTTCAAATCCGTTTTTGAGGTAAAAAGCTAGAGCAGGGCCTTTCTGCATAGCATCTAACCAAATAATTTGTTTTTGCATTTCTTTTGCACGAAGTGTGACAAATTGGAGTACTTTTTTACCTATCCCTTTTCCAGAATATTCGTTTAGAATATAAATTTTATCGATATATAAGGCTTCTTTTTTACCATAAGAAGCATAGGCTGCAGCTAGGGTGATTTTTAAAACTCCAACTACTTTTTTGTTGCTAAGAATTCTGTATAATAAGGTGTTGTCATCTTCCGCTTCTTTTTTAAGAACTGCTCTTGTGAAACTACCTTCAATATAGGGTGATGAGTTTCCATTGGGCCAAAGATGTAAATAATGTTGGTTGTAGGCTTCAGTTCCAACTTCAATATAACTCGTATAACTTTCAGGGGTTAGGACTTCAAAATGCACAATATTTTTCATCATATATTATGCTTTTTCGCCACCTTCGGGGCCATAAAAAAGAACCCAAGTTGAAAAATCTTCGGTAAAGTTTTCGAATCGATGTGCAATACCTGTAGGAACAAAAAGAAAGTCTCCCGTTTTGACCTTACTTCGAATTCCGTCATTTATGAATGCTCCACTGCCTGAAATGATGATATACACTTCGTCTCTCGTATGTGGCTTTTGTAAATCAACCTTTTTTGGTTTATAGATTTCCACCGAAAGTGTGCCATGTTCAAATACACTTAGAAATGGTGATTCAGCTTTTGAAATTTTTTGAAGTGCCTCTTTGGGGTTGATTTTCATTTCAAAATAAATTAATGACGATTATGGCTCCATTTAATATTGCAGCCGATACTCGGTTTTTGTAGTTCGCTAAGTACGCTTCCGTCCAGCAAGGCATCTAGAGCAATTCGCAAATCAGAACCCGATAATGGAATTCCATTTCCTGGTCGAGAATCGTCTAATTGACCGCGGTATGATAATTTTAAATCTTCATTGAATACATAAAAATCAGGAGTGCAAGCGGCATCATATGCGCTAGCGACTTCTTGCGTCTCATCATATAAGTACGGAAAAGGATAGCTAGCTTCTGCTGCGACTTGCTTCATTAGGTGTGGGGCATCTTGTGGGTAATCTACAACATCATTGCTTGATATCGCAATGAATTTGATTCCTTTAGACTGATATTTGTTTGCTATTTTCACGATTTCAGAGTTTACATGAATCACAAACGGACAATGATTACAGATGAACATAATCACTGTGCCTTTTTCTCCTTTGATGGCGGTAAGGTTAAGCGTTTGGTCAGTTACGGAATTCATCAAGTTGAAATCAGGAGCCTTTGTGCCTAAAGGCAACATATTACTTGGTGTTAATGCCATTTCATTACAATTTTTAAAATTTAAAGTTAAAAGTATTTGTCCGATTCTTTGTTATCTGCTAGGCTATTTTTAACTTGACCAATTCATTAAGCAACCAACACCAATTTTATTTTTGACCGATTCTGTACTCGATACTGTCCGAATAAATTTTAATTCAGAAACGCTCTGGGTTTTGAACTTTGCGTTGGCATTTGTAATGTTCGGAATTGCGCTTGAAATTTCACTAGCAGATTTTAAACGTTTATTTAAAAACCCAACACCTATTGTGGTTGGCATTTTTAGTCAATTTTTGTTGCTTCCTGCAATTACATTTTTGTTGGTCATAACCATTGAACCTTTTCCAAGTATCGCCTTGGGTATGTTTATGGTTGCCGCCTGCCCTGGCGGTAATATATCGAATTTTATTAGCCATCTTTCAAAAGGAAACACGGCGCTATCCGTTAGTCTTACGGCAATAGCAACGCTGCTAGCTGTTGTGATGACACCCTTGAATCTTCAGTTTTGGGGCACACTATATGCTCCAACAGCGACTATTATAAATGAGGTAGCGATAGTTCCTATTGAGATGATTAAGTTGGTGGCTTTGCTCTTGGGTGTGCCTTTGATTTTGGGAATGTACCTGCATCATTTGTCTCCAAAAATTGCAAAGCAAATGGCAAAGGTTTTAAAAGTTCTTTCTCTAGTGTTTTTTGTTGGGCTAATATGCATTGCTTTATATAATAACCGAGCAATTTTTATGGAGTATGTTTTCTATGTTTTTTGGATTGTTGTGATACATAATTTAATTGCGTTCACCACAGGGTTTTCTCTTGCCAAACTGTTCTGCCTTTCGGAAGAAAATATTCGTAGCATTACTATAGAAACAGGTATTCAAAATTCCGGACTAGGACTCTTACTTACATTCACTTTTTTTGACGGATTAGGAGGAATGGCCTTATTAGCCGCATTTTGGGGCATTTGGCATTTGGTATCAGGACTCCTATTAGCCGGGTTTTGGGGGTGTACACCTTTTAAAAAAGAAAAACGCTCTTGAAAGACCTCATCTACAACTTGGTTAAAATATGGATGAAGATAAATCTTCGCTGCTACTATGGAAAAATACAAGTCTTTGGGCTTGAGAATATACCAAAAGATAAACCTGTATTGTTTTTACCCAATCATCAAAATGCTCTTTTAGATGTGTTACTCATAGGAGTGGATTGTAATCGAAAGCCTTGGTTTTTAACTCGGTCTGATGTTTTTAAAAGAAAGACGCTGAATTCGATATTCAACTGTTTTCAGATGATCCCAATTTATAGAATTCGTGATGGTAGAGCTTCTTTGAAAAACAATCAAGCCGTTTTTGACCGTTGCTCTGAGTTGTTGATAAACAACAACGCAATCGTAATGTTTCCAGAGGCAAACCATAGTTTAAAACGTAGGGTGAGGCCTTTAAGTAAAGGTTTTACGAGAATACTTTTTAATACTTTGGATACCGCTCCTGAAACTGATATTCAGATAGTTCCTGTTGGTCTTAATTACAGAAACGCTGCCAAATTCCCCGATAAAGTGGCCTTGTATTTTGATACGCCAATTGCAGTGAAAGCGATGTACGACCCACGAGATGAAAAAGGGTCAGTAGATCGCATAAAGGAAGCAGTTTTCAATTCCCTAAAAAAACATACTAGCCATATTGAAAATGAAGAAACTTATGAGGACACCCTTAGCAAATTAGATGTCGCTCGTGTTGACTATTTGAATCCTAAAGAAGTCAATGCTGCGCTTGAAAATAGGGACTTCAATGTGGTTGAAAGTGAAAAACAGTCCGGTTTCTTGTCGGGTATAGCTACAGGGGTATTTGCGTTTGTAAATTTCCCTATAGTATCGCTTTGGAGAACTTTCGCTAAACCCAAAGTGTGGGAGGCTGAGTTTATGGGAACACTTCGTTTTGCATTTGCCTTAGTTATCTATCCTATGTACTATGGATTGGTAGGTGTCGTTACAGCGTTTATATGGAGCCCCTTAGTAGGGCTAGGTACCGTATTGAGTTTGCTGCTCTTTAATTGGATGTTTGTTAGATTTAATTAGCTTTAAAAGCTGACTTTTACGTTGGAGAAGTTCCGCAGCTGGTTAGTTGTTTAGGAATAAACCTTCCCCTTAAGGGGAAGGGATTCTACTATTTTATTTCACATCATTTCGCCAAAGAAAATAGCATTCATCAGCAATTTATTTGTGCCGTACCAAAACGCTCGAAACTGGGTATTGTCAGTAAAAGCAATAACTCTTCCCTTGCCCATGCGCCTTACTTGAAATGGAACGGTGTTTTTGATAAGCTCTTGATTTTCTTCAGAAATATAACCACTCAATAGGGGGGTTGAAGTGTACTGAATTGGATTATTGTAGCTGTTTTTATCTGCCTCTATATAGATGTTGGAGTTTCTAAACATAGCTAGGCTACTATTTTTATAGCCATAGTTGATGGGGTGTGAGCGGTCTAATTTGGTTTGAAAAATAGCGCCACCTGTAACTTGAGCCCCTAGAAAATCTCTTTTTTTATCAAAGGGAATGTTCTTAGCAACGAGCGTATCTTTTTTGAATTTCAACTTCATCATTTCGCTCTTATTGAACCATTCTACGGCATTTCTGTACCCAATCAATGTGCCGCCTTCTTTCACCCAATTTTTAAGTTTATCGGCATTCTGTTTGTTTTGAACACTTTTGCTAGCACTAGGTACTATAATATCAGTGTATTCGCTCAAATCAACGCGACCGAAGTAATTCATATCAATTTTAGTAAGGGTCATGTCATAACGGGTGTCGAATAAATGCCAAATTTCTCCGGCATCGTAAGAACGGATTCCATTACCCACTAAAATTGCTACCTTTTGTTTTTTGATAGGGTCGAACTCATTGCTGCCTAAGTCGATACCTTGTGTTAATCCGGTACTCACAGAGGTGATTTGAATTTTACTTTCCTTAGCAATACCTGTTAAGAAGTTATGCAACTCCGTTTTATCTAAATCTTGATTTTGAACAGGAATCATAATTGTTCCGTAGTCATATTTTTTACCCGCTAAGCTAAAAGGTGATTTAGCAACCTTGGCTCGTAAACCTTTTTCTAAAATTGCATTTAGGGCTTTGGGGGTATAATATTCGTTCCACTCAAAAAGATACGCATAGCTGCTTTTTGCATGTACACTTCCTGTCAACGGTGTAAAGTTTTTGATTTCAGGGCCTGCATTGTTTAACGAGCTTAATTCTGAATAATCGACATTAAATGCCAATGGGAAGGTCCAAGCGGAAATATCGTAGAAAAGACTATCGCTAAAAGTCGTGCGCTTTTCAAACATTGCTTTAATCAATCGATGATTCTTTTGGTTCATAGGAACCACATAACTGCTTCCTTTTTTGTAGTCCTTTCCGTTTATAGTAGCATCATTCGCTAATTCATGGAATTTGATTTTTTGACGATGCAAGATTTCTGCCAAATGCCATGACTTCGCTGCATCTTTACTGTCTCCAAATACAATTCCTTTTGTTTTGCTTTTAGCGGCCATATTTCTGGTGTCCGAATAGAAACCCTTTTGATAGTTTAGAATTTTAACACGCATGTTCTTCGCCGCTTCGATTGTAGAAAGTGCAGCAGTGAATTGATTTCGAATGGTAAATGGGAAAGTTAGTAAGCCATTTTCACTTTCTTGAATATGCCCTCTAGAGCTACCTTGTTCAAAGAGAATTCCAATACTTCCATTTACGTCAGGAAATGTTGATCCTTTTCCATAGTAATAATCATCATAGTTTTCTTCAGAATAATATAAAGAGCCAATTTTGTCTAATGCTTTTACATGATAGGTGCCAATTTCTGCGGTTAGTTGTTGATTCATTTTCGGAGTCAATGGGTGGGTTCGAGAAGCAACACCAGGTTGAAAAAAGAAAGTGGAATTAGTGCCCATTTCATGATGGTCTGTCAGAATATTTGGCATCCATTTGTGAAAACTTTCTATGCGCGCTCTACTCTCAGGAAGTTGAACCGGCAACCAATCACGATTCATATCAAACCAATAATGATTCGTTCGGCCTCCAGGCCAAACTTCATGGTATTCACGATCGTTATTATCTGCGACAAGGTTTTGTGCTTTGTTGGTGTTTGCCCAATAGGCGAAACGCTGCAGTCCGTCTGGGTTAAAAGAAGGGTCCATCAAAATTACCATATTGCTTAATAATTCTTCAATTTCGGCTCCCTGAGCTGCTGCTAAATAGTAAGCATAGGCTAAGCCTGCATTTGCGCCACTAGGTTCATTTCCGTGAATTGAAAAACCTTGGTATACCACAATAGGCATTTCAGCAACATTGGTAGTGCTTCCCGCTTCTGTCAAGGCAACATGATTTTTTCTAATCTGATCGATGTTTTGATGGTTCTTAGGGCTAGTAACTGTCAATAATAAAACAGGTCTGCCTTCAAAGGTAGCGCCACGATTTTCTATCGTTATTCGATCTGATGCTTTTGCCAGTGTTTGCATATAAAACATCAGTTTGTCATGTGTTATATGCCACTCCCCAACTTCATGGCCAATAATGTCTTTAGGCGTGGGTATACTTTCATCATAGCTGATGTCTTGGGGTAGGTAATAGTTGAGGTCAATTTTGTCTTGAGCTACAAGCTGTTGAAGCGAAACAAATACCGTGAGTAGTAGTACTATTTTTTTCATATGAGTTTTGAATCTAATTAGTCAAAGTAAATTTAAGTAAATTAGTACCCAAAAAAAAACGACCCATTCAGAATGAAGGGCCGTTTTATTCGTGTAACTTATTTTATATATCGTCGAAGTCGACATCTGTAAAACTCTCAGTAGACTTCACCTCTTCACTCTCCTCGGTAGGAGCTGCGTCTTCCTCTTTCTTAAAGTCTTTCTGATGTCTTTCAGAAATAACTTCTTGACCTTTCTCGTCAATAATGAAATCCATCATTTCAATAACATTTTCTTTAAAGGCATCAAAGTCTTCTTTGTATAGGTAGATTTTGTGTTTCTTGTAATGGAATGAACCATCATCATGGGTGAACTTCTTGCTTTCAGTGATGGTAAGGTAGTAATCGCCAGCTTTAGTACTTCTTACATCAAAAAAATAAGTTCTTCTTCCTGCCCTTAGAACTTTGGAGTGTATCTCCTCTTGTTCTATCGAATCTCTTTCGCTCATCGTATTGTGGTGTCTAGTTAGTGTTCAATTAATAATCTACCAAAAATGTAAAAAAAAAGCGTATCGCGCAACAAATTATTAGTTTTCTTTCACTGATAGCTGGTTCTCGTAGAGCTCTTTATAATAACCTTCTACACTATTAAGTTCTTTATGTGTGCCTTGTTGCAGGAGCTTTCCATCTTCAAGAACAAGAATCTTATCTGCATTTTTAGCAGAAGAAACACGATGGCTCACAATAAGCGTAGTTCTATTGTGGGAAGCCTTTTTTAGGTTGTTTAAAATTTCCTCTTCCGTTTCTGTATCTACAGCGGAAAGGCAATCATCAAAAGCATAGATTTTTGGATCTTTTAGCAAAGCCCGCGCTATTGAAACCCGCTGTTTTTGCCCGCCGCTTAGCGTGATACCTCTTTCTCCTAAAACAGTATCGTACTGCTTCGTAAAGCCCATTATATTCTCGTGTACCACAGCGTTTTTAGCAACAGTGATTACTTCTTCTTTGGTCGCATTATGCTTTCCGAATTTAATATTGTTTTCTATGGAGTCTGAAAACAGAAATGCATCTTGAGGCACCGCACCAATAGACTCTCTAAGACTTGTAAGGTTTAGTTTTTTAAGAGGCACGTCATCAATTAAAATTTCACCCGAAGTAACCTCATACAAGCGCGCTACTAAATCTAAAATAGTAGATTTTCCAGAACCTGTTTTTCCGAGTATGGCAACGGTTTCACCTTCATTAATTTCAAAAGAAATATTTTTCAATGCTGTAATCTCGGTATCCTCATAGGTGAAAGTAACATCTTTAAATACTATTTTACCATGAATTGGAGTTTCATGAGCTACCTCGTTTTTCATTTCGGGCTGCTGCTCCAAAAATTCATTTATTCTTGCTTGAGATGCCCCGGCGCGCTGAACAATTGTTGTTAGCCATCCTACAATAGCTACAGGCCAAGTAAGCATGTTGACATAAAGGATGAATTCTGCTATCGTACCCACACTTATATCTCCAGCAAAATATTGTTTCCCTCCAACATAAATTACTAAAATATTACTGATTCCTATTAATAAAATCATCAGCGGAAAGAACCAAGCGTTAACTATGGCTAAACTCATACTTTTCTCTTTGCCCTCTAAGGCCAATTGCTGAAGCTCTAGATTTGTTTTAGGTTCTAATGCGTATGCTTTTATGACAGATACTCCTGAGAAAACCTCTTGTGTGAAGGTAGATAAACTTGATAAGTACTCTTGGACTATGGTGCTTCTTTTATGAATCACCTTGCTGATTTGATATATTAGTACTGATAAGATAGGTAATGGCAATAGGGTATAGGCGGCTAATGTAGGTGCCTTTATAAACATAAGAGGAATCAGGCATGCAAAAAGCGTTAAAGTCTGTATGCCATACATAATGGCAGGTCCGGCATACATGCGGACTTGATTAATATCTTCGCTAATACGATTCATTAAATCACCCGTGCGATTGCGTTTGTAGAAGTTAAGACTCAAGAACTGGTAGTGGTCAAAGACTTCATTTTTTAAATCGTATTCTATGTAGCGTGAAACATTAATTACGGTCTGCCGCATTAAAAATGTAAAGAAACCTGACAATAATGCTGCTCCTACGATGATAAGAATATAGGTGAGTATTTCCCCCTCGACTTCTGATTTTGGAGTGCCATTTTTAAAGCTGCGCTCAACGGCAGTGAGAATTTTATTCACATAGGAGGGCATTACCAATTGAAAAACGCGGGCAAAAACCGTTATGATCATTCCAACGAGAAGTTTTAACCAGTATTTTTTAAAGTATTTATTGAGGTGTTTAAGTTCCTTCATGCAAATAGAATGCTATGCGTAGTAAATTTTTGTTTGATTTTGTCAAAGATAGGGGTTTGCTGTAAAACCAAATGTTATAAAAAGTATAACATAAAACCGTTTTTCATTATTGCTAAAAACAAACTAAACTCAGTTGAATTTTTCCTTTTATGCCTGTTGTTTTGTAGGATGTAAAGGTTAGGCATGTATAATCAACCTTTAAGGCTGGAGTGAAATTTAGAAAATCGATTTAAAATGTAAAATCGATGAATATAATAAGGCTTAGATTACTCTAGGTTTGAAAATAGATTGCTATTTTTGCGCTGTAAAAAACACCTCATTTTAATTAAAGTTCTTTAACATGTTAACAAGAAGGCATATCAGAGTAAAAGTGATGCAATGCATTTATGCGCTGATTCAATCAAAAGATGACTCTTTAGAAAAACAATCTAAATTTCTGGAAGATAGTATAGAAAACATGTTTACGCTTTACTTGTTGATGTTAAGTCTTCTCAAAGAAGTGCAGCATTTTTCGGCTAGTCAGGTAGCCTTATCTTCAAAAAAATATTTAGAAAACGCTACGGATGACTTTCCTAACAAAGAGAAGTTTATCAACAACAAACTTTTACTTCAAATTGCTAAAAACCCTCTGTTAAAAGACGAGTTGGAGCACCGTAAGCTTAAAAACTGGTACTTAAACGAAGAATACGTAAAACTGATTTACAAGGAGATTGTCGATAGTGAGCGCTATGTAGCTTATATGCAAACACCTACAAGTACGTATGAGGAAGATCGGCAATTGATAAAGTCGATATTTGAAGAGATTATCGCCCCTAACGAAAAAATCTATGATTATTTTGAAGATGATAAACTTACCTGGGTTGATGATATTCCTATTGTAAACACTTTTATTTTAAAACAATTAAAAAAGGTAAAGGAAGCGAATGAGCCAAAATTCTTTTTGCCAGAATTGTTGAAGGATGAAGAGGATATGCACTATGCAAAACAGTTGCTTAGTAAGACGCTTTTGAATAATGCCGAATGGGAAAAGGAGATTGAAGGGAAAACTCCGAACTGGGATAAGGATCGAATAGCAGGTATTGATTCTATTTTGTTGAAAATGGCCATATGCGAATTACTGAGCTTTTCATCGATACCAGAAAAGGTTACTATAAATGAGTTTCTGGAGATAGCTAAAGAATATTCCACACCTAAAAGTAGTATTTTTATAAACGGAATTCTAGATAAACTAGTTAAAGAATACAAAGCGGAAGGAAGATTAAATAAGATGGGTAGAGGGCTTTTGTAGGCTTTGATAGCTAAGTAGTGCTTTGGAAAGTAATGTGTTTTCAGTTCCTCATCGACGAACCGCATTAAAAATAATCACTTGTAAATAGACTAGGAAGTTAATTTTGTCGTTAATCTATAATATTTATATATTTTTGTAAAATCAATAAAAAATCAATAAAATGAAAAGAATTATTTTAGTTGTAGGGGCTTTATCCCTTTTCGCTTTAGTTTCCTGTAAAGAAAACGCCACTAGTAAAATTAATACTGAAAATGTAGCTGTTGCAGCAGAGAGAGACGAAGCTGCTAAGTTAGTACCTGTTATTAGCTTTGAAAAAGTTGAACATGATTTTGGTACAATTGAGCAAGGTACGCCGCAAGAAACGGTATTCACCTTTACGAATACTGGTAATGGTCCTTTGATAATCACAGATGCTACAAGTAGCTGTGGCTGTACAGTACCTGAGTATCCGAAAAATACACCTGTAGCACCTGGCGCTTCTGGACAGATGGTTGTTAAATTTAACGGTTCTGGTCAAAACCAAGTAACAAAAACTATTACAGTAAAAGCAAATACGGCAAAAGGTTCTGAAATTTTAAGAATCAAAGCATTTGTTAATCCTAAAGGAGCTGCTCCACTAGGGCCAACCAAATAATTTATATTAATTAGAACGGAATAAAACTATGTTGGAAGGATTAGGTCAATGGCCATTTATGATTGCCATTTTTGTAGTGTTTTTTGTCTTCATGATAATGCCACAACGAAAGCGCGCTCGTGAAGAGAAAAAGTTCAGTGAGAGTTTGAAAAGAGGAGATAGGGTCATTACTAAAAGTGGTCTTCATGGAAAAGTCTTTGAATTAAACGAAAAAGATAATTCTTGTGTAGTGGAGACTATGGCTGGTAAGTTGAAATTTGATCGTTCTGCTATTTCGATGGAGATGAGCAAGAAATTGAATGCTCCCGCTGTCGAGAAGAAATAATTAAAAGTACACTAGTTACAAAAAAGCCTTAATCTAAGATTAAGGCTTTTTTTATTTCAAATATTGGCTATACCTCTCGTTTAGCCCCTTTCCATCAGTTATCAAAGCTAGTGTTTTCTCAAGGCGCAATAGTTTGGTCTTTTCTTGTTTTGCGGTTTCGATATATTCAGAATATTCGTTTTGACTATAAAAAGATAGTTTTTCAAACGCTTTAGCTGCATTTGTATTTTTAATCAAAGCATCTTTTAGTAGCTGAGGTACAGGCTTTTTGATCGCCTTCTTTTTGGAGGGTACTACAACCATCTCATTCTTTTCATTTTCAATGGCTTCGCGCATATATTTTAGCACGTTTTTGTTATCAATAGCGGCAATGTCATAGAACTTCCAATGGCGCATTGCTTGAGTTTTGCCCTTTTGAGCGTTTTCTAAAACCTGTTTTTTATCCTTTAGGAAAGCTCCATTAAAAAACCAAACTCCAAAATGCTTTTTGAATCTACAGATTGAGAGTACATTTTTTCCGCTGAGGGTGTAGGTAGGAAACATCCATTTGTAGGTTTCCTCCAAACCGGTTTTTAAGGCAAGACTTCGAAGTATTCTGATGGCTTCCAAAAAATGATGTTCCTCATTATAATAGCGCTCTACTTTTTCTGATCTTTCCATTTTAGAAAAATTAGTTAATTAGAAAGTGTATGCTTTTAAATTAATGCCCCTTCGCTCCAACAAGTTCACAGATTTTCACAATAACTTCAACTGCTTTTTGCATACTTTCTACCGGTATGTATTCATACTTTCCATGGAAATTATGCCCGCCTGCGAAAATATTCGGACATGGTAGTCCCATAAAACTGAGCTGCGAACCATCTGTTCCGCCGCGAATAGGTTTTATAATAGGTACTATGCCTACTCTTTCCATAGCCTCTTTTGCGATTTCTACAATATGCAAAACAGGCTCGACTTTCTCACGCATATTATAATACTGGTCATTTAAATCCATCGAAATACAAGCCCCATGATCCTTGTTTAGCTTTTCTACAATATCACGGAGTAGTTGTTTTCTTTTTTCAAAATGTTCGCTGTCATGATCGCGAATGATTAATTCAAATTCAGCATGTTCAATTTCTCCCTTCATATGGTGTAGGTGGAAAAAACCTTCTCTTCCAGACGTATTTTGAGGAGTTTCTTCTGGTGGTAGAATGGATATAAATTCATTTGCAATGCTCAGCGCATTTACCATTTTACCCTTTGCATAACCAGGGTGAACGCTCCTTCCTAAAATAGTTACTTTGGCTCCTGCGGCATTGAAATTCTCATATTCTAATTCGCCTATTTGGCTCCCATCCATGGTGTAGGCCCATTTGGCACCGAACTTTTCTACGTCAAATTTGTGCGCGCCCCTGCCTATTTCTTCATCAGGAGTGAACCCAACACGAATAGTTCCATGTTTAATTTCTGGATGATTGATGAGGTATTCCATGGCAGTTATAATCTCTGTAATTCCAGCTTTATCATCTGCTCCTAAAAGTGTAGTGCCATCTGTGGTGATCAAAGTTTGTCCCTTATATTGTAGTAAATCGTCAAAGTAGAAAGGCGATAGCACAATTTTTTGCGCTACATTCAAAACGATATCTCCACCGTCATAGTCTCTAATGATTTGTGGGTTGACATCTGTTCCTGAATAATCAGGACTTGTGTCAAAATGCGAAATAAAACCGATTGTAGGCACCTTTTTGTCTATATTGCTTGGTAATGTGGCCATTATATAGGCATTGTTGTCAATGGTAACGTCTTGCATACCAATCTGTTTGAGTTCGTAGACTAGTTCATTAGCTAAATTCCATTGTTTTTCTGTACTTGGCGTAGTCTTAGAATCTGGATCGCTTTGCGTATCAATGCGAACATAACTCAAAAAGCGATCTATAATATCTTGCATTCGTATAATTTTTGACTAAAAATACTGTTTAATCAGTAAGCATTCCAACATTTGAATTTAGAAATCAAAATCATGTATTCGAAAATAGTTGTTCCGTTTTTTATTTTATTTTTATTTTCCCTCAATGGCATTGCTCAAGATTGCACCTTAGATGTTGGTGGCAAGAACTTTGATATCCTTATCAAGGTGTTTCAAATGAATGCTCAGCAAATTAGCAAGATGGAAACTTTACGTGCAGAATTAGGCGTAGAAACAAAAGTTATGGAAGATGAAATTCAAAAGCTTTTTGATAACCATCCGCAGAGTACACCAGAAGAATTGACAACACTTTCAAAGAAGTATACTGTCTTTCAAGAAAAAATAGTGATGGCTTCTAAGGCAGCCGATAAAATGCTGCTATCCTCTTTTAATGAGAAACAATATGATCGGTATTTAGAACTTTGTTACGAGGCTATTCGAGAGCCTATTAAGGTAATACCGCTGCGTTTAAATGATAGTATTGTTGCTCCAGAATAATTGTCAACTAAAATCTGTTGATAAAATACGGCGAACCCTTAGGTTTAGGCAGAATACACGTTGTACATTTGACAAAATGTTTTATATAATTCATGTATAAGTTTCTTGTTCGACCTTTTCTTTTTTTTCTTAGCGCAGAAAGGGCGCATTATTTCGCTTTTTCATCGGTTCGTTTTCTATCTAAAATGGGTTTGTCAAGACTTTTTAGAGCACTTTATGTTGTCGAGGATTCTCGTTTAGAGCGAGAGGTATTCGGGCTTAAATTTAAGAACCCGGTAGGCCTTGCCGCAGGCTTTGATAAAGACGCGAAATTGTTTAATGAGTTCTCAAATTTTGGATTCGGATTTGTAGAGATAGGAACCCTTACACCAAAACCTCAATTAGGAAACCCAAAACCAAGACTATTTCGTCTAAAACCCGATCAAGCGATTATCAATCGAATGGGATTCAATAATAACGGAGTCTTTGATGCCGTTGAAAGATTGAAAAAAGATCATAAGGTCTTGGTAGGAGGTAACATTGGTAAGAATAAGCTAACCCCGAACAATGAGGCCGTAAAAGATTATTTAATTTGTTTTGATGCTCTTTTTCCTCATGTAGACTATTTTGCGGTGAATGTAAGTTCGCCAAATACACCAGGGCTAAGAGCACTTCAAGATAAAGAGCCACTTAAGGCGCTGCTTCATGAAATAAAGAGAGAGAATTTAAAATTATCAAAATCAGTAGGTGAAGCGAAACCTATTCTACTTAAAATTGCCCCAGACTTAACAGACGAGCAGTTGCTTGATATCATTGAAATTGTTGCTGAAACTAAAATTGATGGGGTTATCGCGACCAATACAACGATAGCCAGAGATAACTTAAAATCTGATTTGGTGTCTACAGAAGAGAAAGGTGGCTTAAGTGGAAAACCTTTGACCAAAAGAAGCACGGAAGTTATTCGATTTTTGGCAGAGAAAAGTGGAAAGGCATTTCCAATTATTGGCGTAGGAGGTATCCATTCGGCAGAAGATGCTCTAGAGAAATTAGCTGCAGGTGCAGACCTTGTTCAGCTCTACACTGGTTTTATATATGAGGGACCTTCTTTAGTAAAGGAAATCAATAAAGCTATTTTACAAAAGAGTTCGTATTAGTACGACTTTAGATCGTAAAACAGCACAATCAAGTACTATTTTGAGGCCCAGTAGTCTACTACCAAAACATCGTCTAGATGTGGTCCTAAAACAGCTCCAAAAGCTTTGTGGTCAGGATGTGGTAAATAAATAGCTCTGTCTTCTTCGCTTTTGAACGTAAGGAAAAAACAATGTGTAAAACCTTTCTCCAAACCTTCGGGACTATTATTTAATCCCCATTCATATCCTTCGATTTGTGATATTTTAGCTGGGAGAGCTCTAAAAGCAGCCTCAACTACTTTTATGTTTTCAGCAGAAGTTCCATCCTTAAACTTAAATAGAACTACATGGCGAAGCAAACTATCTTGCGTTATGTTTGTTTGAGCTTTAGTTTCACTTCGCTCATATTTCCAAGTAGAAGAAACGAGTACCGTTGAAATTAATGCTACGAAAAGGATAATGGAGAATTTTTTAGTGTTCATCGGTTTTGTTTTTGGGAAGATATAAAAAAAGTAAATTCTAACACGGTATTTTGTATTTTTCTAATCTGAATAATTATCACCTTGAATTACGAACTTTTATTTGCCTTTGTTGGAGCTACCGTGCTATTGTCCCTTTCTCCGGGTCCAGATAATATGTATGTGCTGATGCAAAGCATTACGAATGGAAAGAAGCATGGCTTGGCGACAGTCGCAGGGCTCATGACCGGCTGCTTAGTGCACACTACCTTATTGGCTTTTGGGGTGTCTGCAATTATAAAGGAAAGTAAGCAACTCTTTTTTATTATAAAACTTTTAGGGGCCTTGTATCTGATATATCTGGCTTTTCAAGTATACAGAAGTGATAGTAAAGTGAATCTATCAAATGAAGTAGTGCTCAAGAAAAGCCATGCGGAACTTTTTCGTCAAGGTTTTATTATGAACGTCCTGAATCCGAAAGTGACCATTTTCTTTTTGGCTTTTTTTCCAGGTTTTTTATTCAGTGAGTCTATAAACACAGTACTGCAATTTTATGTGTTAGGATTTATTTTTATAGGGGTTTCATCGGTTGTATTTAGTGCTATTGCCATCTTATCAGGAATGATCTCAGCACGGATTACCAAGAATGCAAATGTGGGAATCATTTTAAAATGGGTGCAGATTATCGTTTTTGTAGCGATTGCTGTTTACCTATTTTTATCTGATAAATAGTAGTAGTTTTGGAATATCGTAAAGCAACAAATGTCAGCAAAAGTTAAAGTTATTGAATGTCCACGTGATGCCATGCAAGGTATTAAGACCTTTATTCCTACTAAGGATAAGGTTCGCTATATTCAATCTCTTTTAGGCTGTGGTTTCGATACCATCGACTTCGGTAGTTTTGTTTCTCCTAAAGCGATACCGCAAATGGTGGACACTGCCGAAGTACTTTCTCAACTAGATTTGTCTGACACAGAAAGTAAATTATTAGCGATTGTAGCGAATGTTCGTGGAGCACAAAACGCTTCGGAACATAAGGAAATTAATTATTTGGGATATCCTTTTTCTATTTCTGAGAACTTTCAGATGAGGAATACGCATAAGACAATCGAGCAATCTGTAGCAACCTTGCAAGAGATTTTGAATATTGCTGATGCTTCCGGAAAAGAAGTGGTAACCTATATTTCAATGGGATTCGGAAATCCTTACGGAGACCCATGGAGCGTCGAAGTAGTAGGGGAGTGGACTGAAAAGTTAGCCGCTATGGGCGCTCGAATTTTGTCCCTCTCTGATACGGTTGGTACATCTACCCCCGAGGTAATAGATTATTTATTTTCAAATCTGATTCCAAAATACCCTGAGATAGAGTTTGGCGCACACTTGCATACAACACCTGCCAAATGGCATGAAAAAATAGAGGCTGCTTACAAAGCCGGATGTCGCAGATTTGATGGCGCTGTTCAAGGTTTTGGTGGTTGCCCTATGGCCAAAGATGAACTTACAGGTAATATGCCTACCGAAAAGATGCTTTCGTATTTCAACACTGAGAAAGCAAATTCAGGTGTAAATTGGTTGGTTTTTGAAGCTGCCTATAATAAGTCCTCCGAGCTGTTTTCAGAATACCACTAAGCGCCGTTGCAGATACCTCCCAAATAGGTATCCAAATTCATTTGAAAGAGTGTGCCTTCTATCAAGTCTTCTACGGCAGCCAATTCTTTAGCATTCATAGCAAAGGTTATTTGTTTTGCTGGTGAAGTAACTATAAGTGCTTTACAAGAATCATTTTGCTTACAATCACTACAAAGGCTCTCATTGTTCTTGGTGTACTTTATGTTTTTTGAAAACTGAGTCAGTTCTTCGGTAGACAATAACATGCCTGTATCTCTGAAGACGATTTGCACTTTCATGATTTCTTTTACGCTATTCCTTTTCCAATGAAAAGAAACACCAAATTTGTTGTGGTATATGGGGTGTATGTCTTGCATGAGATATCAATTATTTAGAGAGATTTATGTTTTAGATCAGAGTTCAAAAATACTATTCTTATTTAGATTAATTAAAAATAAGACGAATTATGTTTGTTATGTTCATAGATCATAATGAAAATGAACTTCTATTTGAAGTTTTGTGATGACTTATTGTGTTTTTGTTTCAGCAATCTTAAATCTTTGTTTTTATTTAGATTTAATATAAATAAAGTTTGTGTAATACAATTTTGATGTTAAATTTGCGCTTTGAAAAACCAACTATCTATAACGAGTCTAAATAAAAACAATGTCAAGAGAACAACTTTTACGAAGCCTTTTCTTTTTCTTAATCACATCATTTTGCTTTGCTCAAACCAAGACTGATTCGATTACTTTAATACCGCAGTCACAGTTAAATGCTGCACAACGTCTGTTGTCAGGAAATTATGGTTCAGCTGTTACTGTAGGAGCTTATGGAGAAATCCTATACAATCAGCCTGAAGGAGATAATGGGGAGTTGGATATTCAAAGATTGGTTTTGTTATTTGGATATCGTTTTAATGAAAAAACCCAGTTTGTTACGGAGGTAGAATTCGAACATGTAAATGAAGTTTTTGTAGAGCAAGCTTTTGTAAACTACGCAGTTGGAAGTAATATTAGTCTGCGAGGTGGATTGATGTTAGTGCCTATGGGAATAATAAATGAATTTCACGAACCAACCACTTTTAACGGTACTGAGCGACCCGCCATGGATAATGTAATTGTTCCTACAACTTGGCGTGAAATCGGTATTGGCGTGGCCGGGCGATTCAATGATATTTCTTTAGGGTATCAAGCATACGTTTTTAACGGATTTAAATCAACAACACCAGATGGTGAAGGTGGAGTTTCTGGGTTTTTAAAAGGTTCTAACGGACTTCGAAGTGGTCGCCAAAAGGCAATACAATCAACAGTTGATAGTCCCACTTTATCTACTAAATTGGATTACTATGGTATTCCAGGCCTTCGATTAGGCCTTTCAGGGTATTTCGGTCAAACACAAGCGGAAGATGAGGTTGAAACACGCGAAGGTGCGAATATTGGCATAAGCATGATTGGTCTAGATGCCCGTTACGCTTACGAGCGTTTTACAGCTAGAGGACAATTCATTCATGCTTCGCTTTCTGACACAGATAAGTATAACAGCCTTACAGGTAGAGATTTAGGTAGTGTTTTGCAAGGCTTTTATGTAGAAGGGGCATACAATCTTTTACCACGCACAAAAGAACAAAAATTATTTGCTTTTACCCGCTATGAGAAGTTCAATACTCATGCTGATACCGCAGGTGATTTGATTGCCAATCAGGCTTATGATAGAACGGATGTGACTACAGGTCTTACCTATCATATTGCTCCAGGCGTAGTTGTGAAAGGTGATTATCAGTTCCGTTCTAATGCATCTGATACAGATACAAAAGATAGGTTGAACTTCGGAATCGGAGTTTGGTTTTAAAAAAATGTTAAGTGTTTAGTACCTGGTCAAGTTTTATAAAAATTAAAGGAGAGGGATTAGTAATAATCGTAAAATAATAAGGCGCTTATTATTGAGATTGATTCTAAATTAATACATTTGCCCATGCTTAAGAAATTCAAATTTATTGGCATTTTCACTTTCGCCATAGGCTTGCTATTTGGTTTTGGTCTTCCTAAGAATGTTCAGAAGAGAGTTCTAAAAGAAGTCGGAAAAGCATTTGAGATTGAAGACTTCAAAATGGAAGCTGTTGTATTCTCTGCAGCTCTAAAAGAAAAGCTGCCAAACGAACTTACGGCAGATAAGTTTTATCGGCTTAGCAGTGAAGATGTGCTGCTTGGTTATGCTTTTGTTGATCAGGCTCCAAGCAAGACTGCCAATTTTGACTATCTCGTTATTCTAGACCTTGATTTGAAAGTGAAACACGCAAAAGTGCTTATTTACCGTGAAGAGTATGGTGGTGAGATAGGCAGTAAAAGATGGTTAAAACAATTTTTAGGTAAAACTGGTGGCGACCGTGTTGACCATGAATCAAATATAGATGGTATTGCCGGTGCAACAATTTCTGTTCGGTCAATGACCAATGCTATGGATGATTTATTTCAGACGATAGCCATTCTTCAAGCAAACGAAGCCTTATAATGACGTATAATGGGCTATTGTCTTCTTTTCCGAAGGAAATAAAAATCTTTATTGGGGCCTTTGTTCTCATTCTATCTATTGGTTTTTTTACGGGTTTACTATTTGTTTCTCAAACCAGCACAACTTCACCTAACGGAATTGTAGAAAATTATACTGGTAACGAAGAAGATGAAGATGCTGAGGTGATGAAGTTCAAGAAAAGTGACCGTGAAATGTTAACCATTGTACACACCCACATTCTTTCTATGTCATTTATTTTCTTTCTGTTGGGAGGCTTGGTATGGCTAACGAAACTTTCCAAAAAATTAAAACTTTTCTTAACTGTCGAACCTTTCTTATCGGTAGTACTAACTTTTGGAGGAATCTATTTTCTTTGGACAGGTGTGCTATGGATGAAATATGTGATCATCTTTTCGGGGTTCCTTATGACGGCAACCTTCAGTATATCAGTAATTTTAGTTCTTTATCAATTGATTTTTTTGTCTGCTAAAAGATAGACACCGTCCTTGTCTAGAACGGTCTTTCATCTTTGTTCTTTCAGCGCAGGGTTCTTTCTTCTTTTTTACCTACTTTTGCATGCAATTAATCCTTAATTGCTATGCAAGCTCATCTTGATAAAATTGTTGGAGAAGGTCTCACGTATGACGACGTACTCTTAGTCCCTGCTTTTTCTGACGTACTTCCTAGAGAAGTCAATATACAGGCGAAATTCACACGTAATATTACCATCAACGTTCCTATCGTTTCAGCAGCTATGGATACCGTTACAGAATCGCGCATGGCAATCGCCATTGCTCAAGAAGGTGGTATTGGTGTTTTGCACAAGAATATGACGATTGAACAGCAAGCGATTAAGGTTCGCAAGGTAAAACGTGCTGAAAGTGGCATGATACTAGACCCGGTTACTATGCCTTTGAATTCAAAGGTTAGTGATGCGAAAGCAAATATGAAAGAACATAGTATTGGTGGTATTCCGATTGTGGATGATGCAGGTAAGTTGATTGGTATAGTAACAAATCGTGATTTACGTTTTGAAAAAAATAATGATCGCCCAATTTCAGAAGTAATGACATCTGAAAATTTGGTCACGGCTGCTGAAGGAACCTCATTGGCAGAGGCCGAAGATATTCTACAACAACATAAAATTGAAAAACTTCCGGTAGTTGATAAAAACGATAAGTTGGTAGGTTTGATTACGTTTCGTGATATTACCAAGCTTACACAGAAGCCTAGCGCGAATAAAGATCAATATGGAAGGCTGCGTGTTGCGGCAGCATTAGGTGTTACTGGAGATGCCGTAGACAGGGCTGAAGCATTAGTGAACGCAGGAGTAGATGCAGTAGTTATTGATACCGCACATGGTCATACCAAAGGGGTGGTTACTGTATTGAAAGCAGTAAAACAAAAGTTTCCTGATTTAGAAGTTATTGTTGGTAATATCGCTACTGGTGCAGCGGCTAAATACTTAGTTGAAGCAGGCGCAGATGCAGTAAAAGTAGGTATTGGACCAGGTTCTATTTGTACTACTAGAGTCGTTGCTGGTGTAGGTTTTCCTCAATTTTCTGCAGTATTAGAGGTTGCGGCAGCTATCAAAGGCAGCGGCGTTCCTGTAATTGCAGATGGTGGTATTCGCTACACCGGTGATATTCCTAAAGCAATTGCAGCAGGCGCTGATACCGTAATGTTGGGTTCTTTATTAGCAGGTACGACAGAGTCACCTGGTGAAACCATTATTTATGAAGGCCGAAAATTCAAATCATACCGAGGTATGGGGTCAGTTGAAGCCATGAAGCAAGGTTCTAAAGATCGTTATTTTCAAGATGTAGAAGATGACATTAAGAAACTAGTACCTGAAGGTATTGTAGGTCGTGTGCCTTATAAAGGAGATTTGCTAGAAAGTATTCACCAATTCGTCGGTGGACTAAGGGCAGGTATGGGGTATTGTGGTGCTAAAGATATTGCAACACTGCAAGATACGGGGCGCTTCGTTAAGATAACCGCTAGTGGAATTAATGAGAGTCACCCACATGATGTAACGATCACTAAAGAGTCACCGAATTATAGTAGATAGGTACTGAATACTAAACTCAATAAAACGTCTAATGGTATGTAGAATTTGCGGTAACTCCGAAAACAATACAGAATACAGTGCTAAGGAAATGATGTTTGGCTTGCGTGATGAATTTGACTATTTTCTATGTAACGATTGTAATTGTTTGCAGATAGCCAGTATTCCTGAGGATATGTCTCGATACTATCCAGAGCAATACTACAGTTTTGGGGCATATAGTGGAAAAAAATTCAAAGGTCTTAAGGGTAGAATTAGACGCTTGAAATATGCGTCTCTTGTAAATCATTCACATCCTTTTTATAAAATAGCTAGATACCTTACAGGGAAAGGAGATTATGATCTGTTCCAAGGCTTAAATGTTCAGAAACATACTAGAATTTTAGACGTAGGCTGTGGTAATGGGCAAAGTTTTCTTTATCCTTTGGCTGAAGTTGGTTTTACGAATATCCTAGGCTGTGATCCATATCTTGACAAAGACATTACCTATACCAATGGCTTGAAGATTAAAAATTCAAGCATTCATACTATTTCTGGAACTTGGGATATTATAAGCTTTCATCACTCTTTTGAACATATCAATGACCCTATTGAAAGCCTTCAGAAAGTATTTCAGTTATTAGCTCCTGATGGGGTTTGTATTATTAGAATTCCTACCATTTCATCTTTCGCATGGGAACATTATAAAACGAATTGGGTTCAGTTTGATGCACCGCGGCATTTCTTTCTGCATTCCAAGAAAAGCATGCAGAAGCTTGCTGAAATGACACATCTTGATTTTTTTAAAACAGATTATGATAGTACACATTTTCAGTTCTCAGGTAGTGAAATGTATGTAAAAGATATTCCACTTTCGCAAAAAGAATCGGTAGGTTTTTTTAAAAAAATAGCATACAAAAAACGAGCTAAGAGATTAAACAAAGAAGGGCAAGGTGATCAGGCTGCTTTCTTTTTCAGGAAGTAAGTACTAGCTTAATCGTCGTTACGGGTGTATTCTATTTGTTGTATTCATCTTTCTAGAAGAATTCAATTTAACTGGTTATCAGTTCGTTGTGTAATTTATTATTACCTTCGAATTACATAATCATCTTAATCCCCTTAAAATGGAAAATGGAAAATCATCAAAAAAAATCACTAAAGTAGGCAAAGAAAATAGCCTTTCGAATGCTGAAAGTTCAGGCCGTTCTTTTGTTCCAATTGCGGCTAACAAATCAAAGGCGACCACTTTTAGAATTATTTCAATAGTCAGTTGGGCAGTAGCAATTGGTATTGAGGTTTTTGCAATCTTTAAGCTAAGAGAGGTTCCTGTAAATATGACTTGGCTCATAGGCTTGATTATTGGGGCATTGATTTTTGCCGTGATAGGTAATATTCTTTGGAAAAAGGCAAATCGATTAGACCCTGCATCTGAAAAGAATAAATTCAAATTTTTTATTCAAAACCAATTAGGCTTAATTATTAGTGTTATCGCTTTTTTGCCTTTGATTATTTTGATTTTTACAAACAAGAATATGAGTGGAAAGCAGAAGGGTATTGCAGGTAGTATTGCGATTGCTGCTCTTGCTCTAGCTGGAATCACTGGTACTGACTTTAATCCACCATCTCAAGAACAATATGCGGAGCAGACAGAACAGGTAGAGTTGTTAAATGGAGGTGTAAATAATGTCTATTGGACGAAATCTGGAAAGAGTTATCATTTATATCAAGATTGTTCCTATATAAATTCAGCACGAACGAATGAAATATTTGAAGGTCAAGTAGCTAGCGCTAGGGAGTTAAAGAAGATAACAGATTTGTGTGATCGCTGTCAAAATAAAGCAAAAAAGGCTAGGGTATTAGAAGCTACATCGACGGAGTAAATATTTGTTTTTCTATGCAGAAGGTTTTAAAAAAATTACGAAACCCTTTTTAAATACAAAGGCTTCATTTTTAAAATGAAGCCTTTGTTTATTTTCCCGCTTTACTGTAGGCTTTCCAATCTTTTTCTTTATAAATATCATCACCAAAGTATTTAGCGATATTTAAGAAAGGCTCAGGTTTTTGATAGCCTGGTATTGGCGAAAGCATGTTCATTTCTTCGTCTAAGAAAATTGTGGTGGGGTAGCTCATTTTGCCACCCATTAAAGCCGCAGCAAATTCGTGGTAGCCTTTTCTTCCTGAAGGCACGAAATTGAACGTTTTCCCTTTATATTCAATCGGCTCTTTGCCTTCACCGTCTAGCTTTACCATATAGAAATGAGCTTTCATATACGCCGCTACTTCAGTATTTTGAAAGGTGTCTTTATCCATTTTCTTGCACCAACCGCACCAATCGGTATACACATCTACAAATATTTTCTTCGGATTTTCATCTGTAGTTGCTAATTCGGCAGCTTCGCTCCAGGTGAGCCAAGTTACTTCTTGAGCACTAAGCGTATTAGTGAATAAGGAAAGAAAAAGAATAAGAGGTATAGCTGCAGTGGTGATTATCTTCATTAGATGCAAATTTGTTGATTTAGTCCAAAGACTATATCAAAACTAACGAAATTCCTCGACCTTTATTTTAATCGTATTCTATTTAAGCTTTACGGCCTCCTTGACAGGAGAGAACAGGTCTTTCACATCAAGCTGATGTTTAATTAAATCGTCAAAATTTTCCCGTTCGCGAATTAGAATAGCTTTTCCGTTATGCCATAATACTTCTGGTGGGCGAAATCTTGAATTGTAGTTACTAGCCATTGTAAAACAATAGGCACCTGCATTTTTAAAACATAGAATATCACCTTCTGAAATTTCATTGATTCTTCGATTGCTTGCGAAAGTGTCCGTCTCGCAAATATATCCTACAACGGAGTAATAACGTTCCCTTCCTTTCTCGTGAGATATATTGATAATGCGATGCGAAGAGCCATAAAGCATTGGGCGTATAAAGTGGTTGAACCCTGAATCAATGCTTGCAAATACGGTAGATGTGGTTTGTTTGACTACATTTACTTTAGCTAAAAACACACCCGCTTCACTAACCAAAAATTTTCCGGGTTCGAAAGCTAGGGTGAGTGCTTTTCCATATTCTTTGCAGAATTCATTGAATCGAGTACTTAGTTTTTTGCCTAATTCCTCAATATTGGTTTCGATGTCTCCTTCGTTGTAGGGAACCTTAAACCCGCTCCCAAAATCAATAAAGTCGAGATTAGAGAAATTTTTAGCGGTTTCGAAAAGTATTTCCGAAGCATATAGGAACACGTCGATATCAAGAATGTCACTTCCTGTATGCATATGAATTCCGTTGATATTCATTTTTGTCAAATCAACAATACGAAGCAGATGTGGAATCTGGTGAATGCTTATTCCGAATTTAGAATCGATATGACCTACAGAAATATTTGAATTGCCACCTGCCATAACATGCGGGTTGATGCGAATACATACGGGGATGTCAGGATGCTTACTTCCAAACTGCTCCAAAATCGAAAGGTTGTCGATATTGATTCTGACGCCTAGTTGTGCAGCCTCTTCAATTTCTTCAAGAGATACACCGTTAGGCGTGAATATAATTGATTCAGGTTTGAATCCTGCCAGCAAACCCAATTGAACTTCTTGAATGGAAACCGTATCGAGACCACTTCCTAGACTGTTCATTAGTTTTAAAATGGCAAGGTTGGAAAGTGCCTTGACTGCATAATTCAGTTGCAATTTTTTAACCCCATTAAAGGCGTTTGTCAATCTATTGAACTGAGAAACTATTTTTTCGGAGTCATAAACATATACCGGATCTCCGTAGGTACTAGCTATTTTAAGTAAATCAGCGTTTTTCATTTTTACGATCAATTTTGACCAAATTTAACTTTCTTCATGTTTCCTGACAAAAAAAAAGATCCAAATATAATAAATACAACAATTTGTGATATTTGTAACAAATACAAGTTTGTAATTCATTTGTTGTTGCGCCTATGGTGTCGTATTTTTACTCAAATTGTTCCTCGTATATGAAATTACCTTTATTCCCTTTGCAATCTATATTTTTTCCCGGCGAGACCGTTCCTCTACATATTTTTGAAGAGCGCTATAAGCAGTTGATAAACGACTGTCGTGAGGATGCGGTTACTTTTGGTATTCCAGTTTATATTCATGAGAGCATACTTTTTGGAACGGAAGTGCAGTTGGTTGAGGTTGTAAATTCTTATGAAGGAGGTGAGATGGATGTTACCTGTGTTGCGCGACAAGTTTTTAAAGTCAATGCTTTTGAAAATCAATTGGAAGGAAAGTTATATTCCGGTGGAGATGTTGAATTTTTAGATAATATTAATGATGCCGATAATACCAGTAGAAAAGAAGTTTTAGGGCTTTTGGAGGCTTTGTATAACCTGATGTCGGTGCCTTTCACTCCAATACCTGTTGATAAATTCCATAGTTATGTACTAGTTCATAAAATGGGATTGTCGTTTGATCAAGAATATGAACTCTTGCAAATTTCAAGAGAAAGTGAGCGTCTAGCCTTTATTAAAAATCATTTGGTGACTACCATTGCTGTTTTGGAAGAGGTAAATCGAACGAAGCAAACGATAAAATTAAATGGAGATTTCAAAAATTTTGACCCACTAGATTTTGACGACTATTCCGTAAAGTGATGACAAGCTCAAAATAAAAAGACGGGTATTCTCGTTTGTGCTATAAAAATTTGATTTTCGATTACTGATTACTGATTACTGATTACTGATTACTGATTATTTTAGTGTAAATCATAATCGTTTCCTATTTTTGTATCTGAATCTAAATACACCTTATATATATGAATCTTCACGAGTATCAAGGAAAAGAAATTTTAGCCAGTTTTGGCGTTCGTATTCAGCGCGGTATTGTCGCACATAATGCCAAAGAAGCAGTTGATGCTGCTAAACAATTAACAGCTGAAACAGGTACCGGATGGCATGTGATAAAAGCACAGGTTCATGCAGGTGGTAGAGGTAAAGGCGGTGGAGTTAAAATTGCGAAAAATCTTAAAGAAGTTGAAGAGATTGCTGGTCAGATGATCGGAATGAATTTGATTACACCACAAACTTCTGCAGAAGGTAAAAAAGTACACCAGGTATTAATTGCTGAAGATGTATACTACCCAGGCGATAGTGAAACCAGTGAGTTCTATGTATCTGTTGTATTAAATAGAGGTACAGGAAAAAATATGATTATGTATTCTACCGAAGGTGGGATGGATATAGAGGAGGTTGCAGAAAGTACGCCACACCTTATTTTTACAGAAGAAATTGATCCTTCAACAGGATTGCTTCCTTTTCAAGCGCGTAAGATAGCTTTCAATTTAGGCTTATCTGGAACTGCTTTTAAAGAGATGACAAAGTTCATTGCTTCTTTGTATAAGGCATATGTTGAAAGTGATTCTAATATGTTTGAAATCAATCCAGTTCTCAAAACATCTGATGATAAAATCATGGCGGTTGATGCTAAAGTATCAATTGACGACAATGCATTGTATAGAAGAAAGCAATATTCAGAAATGCGTGATTTGCGTGAAGAAAACCCAATAGAGGTTGAAGCAGGTGCATTAGGCTTGAATTATGTAGATTTAGATGGAAACGTCGGTTGCATGGTCAACGGTGCCGGACTTGCTATGGCAACGATGGATTTAATTAAAATGGCGGGTGGAGAGCCTGCTAACTTCTTAGATGTTGGTGGTACGGCAGATGCAAAAAGAGTGGAAGAAGCTTTTCGTATCATTTTAAAAGATAAAGGAGTAAAAGCGATACTAGTAAATATCTTTGGAGGTATTGTGCGTTGTGATCGTGTGGCAAATGGTATAGTTGAAGCCTATAAGAATATGGGTGATGCTATGAACGTTCCAATTATAGTTCGTTTACAGGGTACCAATGCCGAAATTGCAAAAGATATTATCGATAATTCAGGCTTAGAGGTTCATTCAGCTGTACAGTTTCAAGAAGCTGCAGATAAAGTGAAGGCAGTTTTGGCTTAGATAATACATTTTAAATACTTTAAAAAGGGCAATGTTATTTTAAACATTGCCCTTTTTCTATGGCAACTATTTAAAATAGTTGCCTTTCTTTTTTCGAAATAAAGTCTTAACTGGTGTATTACGCTGTTAAATAATTTTGATAGTTGTTGTTGAAGTAGATTTTGTTACTTTTTTTCTTCACTAAATTTTAGCTATTAAATACAAAGTCAATGTAGTTTTTAAGTTATTGATTTTCAAGGTATTAGTTTTTTGTTTTAGAATAGTTTTCTACTGTAGATGAGCACAGTCGAATTAATAAAAAAATGTTAAAAATCATCTCAGCTGTAACAATAGTAGTTTTGAGGCGTCTTTTTAGTAATTCATTAATTGAGTATTAATCAAATCCTGAACTAAAATCGTCAATCAACGAATCAGGGTTAAAAAACAATCAAGTCATGAGAAAAATTAGTTTAATGCTAGTAGCAGCTTTGCTACTTTCTACCGGAAGTATTTTTGCAAACGATTTAAAAAAAGATGTTGAGCCATCTAAAACTGAAAACTTATCTAAGCAAATAGGTGAATTTTTAAACAGCAACAATTTGAATGAAGCTAACCAAGGCCATGAGGCACAGGTGCTTTTTATGTTGAACAGTGATAAAGAAATTGTGGTATTGTCAGTGGAAACGGATCAAGAAGATTTGGAGGGATTTATTAAAGGTAGATTGAACTATCAAGAGGTCGCTATAAGCGAATATGAAGAAGGTAAGAAATACACTGTATCAGTGCGTATTGCTAGTTAACGGTTGGTCAATGACTAGCAATTTAAAGGTCCTATCTCGAATAATTCGAGACTAGGACTTTTTTTTGTTCTTATATTTTATAGGTTCTATATCCTGATTTAGTTTTTTACGTTGAATTGCTTTGTAGACTGGTTTTGGCTTATCGGTTTGGTGAATAGCTTTTTTTTGTGAAAGTACTTCCCCTGGGTTTTTTGGATTTTCTTTCGTTCCACGCAAATGAATTACTAGGGCATTTAGAAAATTTCGCAATACTTGATCGCCGCATTCCATATAGTTAGGATGCTCTTCTTTTCGGAAAAATGCGCCCAATTCACTTTTAGAAATTTTGAAATCAGCCAGTTTTAAAATCTCGACAATTTCATCATCTCGTAACATTAAGGCTACTCTTAGTTTCTTGAAAATATCGTTATTGGTCATACATTTCAATTTATGTGCAAGATATTACAAAATTTGTGGTGGCCTGTAATTTGCTCGTTGTTTGTCGATAATTTATACGATGCTATTACTTTTTTAGTTATACTAAAGTAGATTTTACTATCTAAGACTCTAGTTATGAATACCTTTAAAGAAAAGCTAAGTATTCTTTCTGAAATGATTGCCTTTGCGAGGGTTGATGATTTCATTAAAGATCCTGAGTATAAATTCCTCCTGGGGGTTTCGAAACAGTTAGGTGTTGACCGAAATGTTTTCGACGGACTTTTTAGCCAAGAGAGTGAGCACATTGTTCCTAAGACAGAGGCGGAGCGTATTTTGCAGTTTCATAGATTGCTTTTATTGATGAATGTTGATAGTACTCAAGAAGAGCTTGAGATTAGGCGTTTGCATGATATGGGACTTTCTATGGGGTTGCCACCATCTGCTATTAATCAGGTGCTTTCAATTATGCACGAGTACCCTAATAATGTGGTTCCGCCTGAAGTGTTAATTACTATTTTTAAGACTTATCATAATTAGCATAGGAATATTTAAGAAGTACAGCTAGGATAATTGAATACTTTTATTCCTATTTTTTTTCGATTAGCTTATTATATTTTCTCATTATTTCTAGAATTTTATCTAATGGGATAGCCTGCACTTGATGGCCGGCTCTTCCTTTCATTGTATTGGCAGCGAACAATGAATTTAATATGGCTTCTTCTGTGGCTTCAATTGTCGCAAGAAAAAGAGGCGTCATTGCTCCATTTTTTAAAACTTTTTTTTGTTCAAACAAAGATTTGTTTTTGTGAGAAACACGGTTCTCTTCTGCAGTTGATACAGCAATCACATAATCACCACTACCATTCGAAGCTATGCCGCCTGTTTTTGCCAAACCCATTATCGCCCGTTTTGCCATCCGTTCTAAGTTTCTTGCATTTAGTGGAGCGTCTGTCATTACAATAATCATACAAGAGCCATCAACATCATACGTGTATTGTCTTGGGTAGTTGTCAAGTTCTTTTGCTATCGGGGCTCCATTTAACTCAAATACGCCTCCAAAATTGGTTTGAACTAAGACGCCTACCGTGTATGCTCCATAGATTTTTGGAATAAGACGTGAAGAGGTGCCGATTCCTCCTTTATACTGGAAGCATATTGTTCCTGTGCCAGCACCTACATTGCCTTCTTTGACAACTCCGCCTTTCGCATTATTAATTGCATTCAAGACGTGTTGCTCTTTAATGTGTCTTCCTCTAATATCGTTTAACCATCCATCATTTGTTTCTCCGACCACAGCATTTACAGAGCGTACCTCGAGATTTTCCTTTTGCGCTAGAGTATAAGTTATAAGAGCATCTGAAGCTGCTGGTACGCTCAAGGTGTTGGTTAGAATAATGGGAGTTTCGATAGTGCCCAATTCCTTTACCTGGCTGTAGCCAGCTAACTTACCAAAGCCGTTTCCTAAATAGATAGCTGCAGGTACTTTTGATTGAAAAATATTGCCGTCATGAGGCAAGATGGCGGTGACTCCTGTTCTGATGTTATCTCCTTTGATTAAGGTCGTGTGTCCGACTTTAACGCCCTTAACATCAGTAATGCAATTGTGTATTCCGGTTTTTAGAACTCCGATTTCAATACCATAATCCCGAATTCTTTGATTTTGTGCTGCAATATTTAGATGAATAACAAACAGAATGAGAAGTGTACCCTGATTTTTCATAGGTTGATATTTTAGATTTTAATTGAATTTGTTCTTAAAAACATTGCATAAGCGACAGAAAGGTCCTGAATTTAATAAAATATTGACATTATGACAGCTATTTGAATAGTAATAGTGACAAAACGTCACTAAATTATGGTTGGTATGTATTTTGACTTTATGAGATTAATTAAAAAATAAACTATTTAAAAATACATATTATGAGCATACCGAAAAGAAACAATCTAGTATTCCCCGCATTAATGAATGAAATCTTTAAGCCAGATTGGTTTGGAGGCGCAGAAACTCTGGCACATAATCTTCCACCTGTGAACATAAAAGAGAACGAGGTGGATATCGAATTACAACTTTCTGCTCCGGGCAGGATCAAAGAAGATTTTAATATTGAGGTTGATGAAGATGTCCTCACAGTTTCGACTGAAGTAAAAAATGAGGAAGTAAAGAAGGAGTCAAAGTACACGCGAAGAGAGTTTTCATTAAAACCTTTTAAAAGGGCGTTCACCTTACCCAATACCATTGATGTAGAAAATATAAAAGCGATTTATGAAAATGGAATATTGAGTTTTAGGCTTCCTAAAAAAGAAGAAGCATTACCAAAACCCAAAAGACAGATTGAATTGTCTTAAGAATATATAGAAATTGTGATCCGTCTGTTTCTTCAGGCTTTCACAAAAGTTGGTTTAGTTGGTTAGTTGAAAAACGTCTCTATTTTAAATAATAGGGGCGTTTTTATTCTTTTTAATTTTAAGATATTTAACTAGAAGCTGTATTGTGTTTTAGGAAGTATTGCAATGTAGAGCACACAGTGTGCTGCTGTCAGATGAAATTAGATTAAAAATAAATAAATCAGCAAGGATCATCTAACAAGGCATAAAAAGGACTTTTGCTTATTTCAGAATTAGTCGATTTTGATAGCGAAATTGAATTAATTACAAGGATGTCAAAACAGAAGAGCAAAATAGCCAGGGCCAGGGTAGTACTAGGTGCTGTTTTGTTCAAATTAAAGTGCGCTTTAAACAGGTAGTAGTAAAAGTTGCTTTAATTTTTATTAAAAAAGCAGCTTGATGTGATTACCACATAGTGGAGCTAATAAATGATTTAATTTTGCTTTTGAAATTTGAAATAGGAGTGTAGTACTAAAGAAAATTGCGATTTTTACTGGGTTTCACTCCATATTTTGTAAAAGCTTTATTTCATCGCGTAATTTCGCTGCATGCATAAAGTCTAATTCTTTAGCAGCTTTTTCCATGGATTTACGTTTCTCACGAATTAATTTTTCGATTTGATCTTTCGTTAAATAATCCATATCCGGTTCTGCAGCTCGCATCTCTTCTTTTTTAAAATGATAAGTAGAAACAGAATTTTTCGCTAGTACGCTATCCAGGCTTTTATTGAGTGCTTTCGGTATGATGTTGTGTTTTGTGTTATAGGCGATTTGTTTCTCTCGTCTATAGGTAGTTTGATCCATAGTTTTTTGCATGCTTGCTGTAATTTTATCCGCATACATTATAGCTCTACCATTTAAATTTCTGGCCGCTCTTCCTACGGTTTGAGTTAGTGAGCGATTACTTCTTAAGAAACCTTCTTTGTCAGCATCTAAAATTGCTACAAGTGAAACTTCAGGTAAATCAAGTCCTTCTCTCAATAAATTAACGCCGATTAAAACATCAAAAATACCTTTTCGAAGGTCTTGCATAATCTCAACCCGTTCTAAGGTGTCTACATCGCTATGAATATATCGGCAGCGCACATTTATGCGCGTTAGGTATTTTGCTAGCTCTTCTGCCATGCGTTTTGTAAGCGTTGTCACTAAAGTTCTTTCATCTTTTTCGACACGCTTGTGAATTTCTTCAACGAGATCATCGATTTGATTTAAACTAGGTCGAACTTCAATAATTGGGTCTAAGAGTCCGGTCGGGCGAATAATTTGTTCTGCAAATATACCTTCACTTAGTTTCATTTCGTAATCTGCAGGAGTGGCACTTACATAGATTACTTGAGTTTGTAATGCCTCAAATTCTTCGAACTTCAGAGGTCTATTGTCCATAGCTGCAGGAAGGCGAAAGCCATAATCTACTAAATTTACTTTTCTAGATCGATCGCCACCGTACATGGCATGTACTTGAGGAATGGTAACGTGACTTTCATCAATCACCATCAAGTAATCGTCAGGAAAGTAATCTAAGAGACAGAAAGGACGGGTACCTGGTTCTCTGCCATCTAGGTATCTAGAATAGTTTTCTATTCCTGAACAGTATCCTAACTCACGAATCATCTCCAAATCAAAATTGGTTCGTTCCTCTAAGCGTTTTGCTTCTAGTGGTTTGGCAATATCTTTGAAATAATCAAGCTGTTTGACTAAATCGTCTTGTATCGAATGAATGGCATTCTGAAGAATATCAGGGGAGGTAACAAACATATTCGCCGGATAGATATTTAAGTTTTCGTAAACTTCAATTATGGTATTATTGAAGGGGTCAAACGCTTCGATTTCTTCAACTTCATCACCGAAAAAGTGAATGCGATATGCATGATCAGCGTAGCTAGGAAATACATCTACCACATCACCTTTAACTCTGAAGTTACCGTTTCGAAAGTCTGCAGTAGTTCTTGAATATAGACTTTGCACTAATTGATGCAAAAACTTAGTTCGAGCGATGACCTGATCTTTTTTGATGTTAATTACATTCTTCTGAAATTCTACAGGGTTGCCAATACCATATAAGCAGGATACAGAGGCAATAACAATCACATCTCTTCGGCCTGATAGGAGAGAGGAGGTAGTACTTAAACGGAGTTTTTCTATATCCTCATTAATTGAAAGATCTTTTTCGATATAAAGTCCCGAACTAGGTATAAAGGCTTCTGGTTGATAGTAATCATAGTAGGAAACAAAGTATTCTACTGCATTTTCAGGAAAGAACTGCTTGAACTCTGAGTATAATTGAGCAGCCAGGGTCTTATTATGAGCTAAAATCAGGGTAGGGCGCTGAACTTCTTCGATGACGTTCGCTACAGTAAATGTTTTTCCAGAACCAGTAACGCCCAAAAGGGTTTGGTACTTCTCTTTACCATCCAAGCCTTCGACCAATTGCTTGATTGCTTTTGGCTGATCACCTGTGGGTTTAAAATCTGATACTACCTTAAATTTCATCCTTTAAAAATACGAAAGAGAAGCTGTATATTTTATGTCTGAAGGCAGTTAGTTTTTAACAATAATAAAGGGCCACGCGTTGTAGACTTTTTTTACCGTTTCAATGCGAAGTGGCCTAGAACCTCTTTTTGATTATTGAAAATAGCCTTGAACCAGTAATCAGAACTTGGAAGTAATTTGCCATTGAAATTACCATTCCACCCCCGACTTTTGGGGTCTATCATTTTTAGAAAACGCCCATAACGGTCATAAATACTTACCCCTAATAGCGTGAATTCAAAATTTTCAGTTGGTGGAACAAATTGCCAAAAATCATTGATGCCATCTGAATTGGGAGTGAAAAAGTTTGGAAAGTCGTTTACCGATACATTCTGGTCTACGCTTCTG